>CAWHPY010000027.1:0-557185 GCA_963831375.1 uncultured Actinomycetota bacterium
ATCCACGGCCAGCCGCGCCCCCGGTGCCCCCCTCTGCCATCTGCCGGCAAGCCGTGATGAACCGCTTGGCGCGCACGCGTTCGCTCCACGGGGGCGCGTCCCAGTAGCGCAGCACGTAGGCGCTGCTGTGCAGCGCGAAGAGGTCGTTGGCATCCGCGTCGCCGAAGGGACGCAGTCGAAGGCGAGCGGTGTCCAGCGTGGGGGTGGGCAGCGACATGCGCGTCCAGTTCCCTCCTGCGTTTTTGGTTGCCGATCAACTAGACATCTGATGACGGCCCACTCGCAACGGGATTTATCGGCGGCCGGGGAAACGACGTGCCCGCTCTTCGGCGGAGCGTGCGCTTGGTTGGTGACGCCGTCCCGGTTGAGGATATATATGCGGGACCGCGGAGGCTGGTTGTCGGGACGGTTCCGCATCAGCCGTTGCCCGGTCGGAACAGGTTGCTGGCGATGGATCGCGGCTGGCACGCTGCCGGCTTGCCACTGAGGAAGGCCTGATCCGGGTCAAGGTTCGAGGATCTCGAAGCGGCGACGCGCCAGAGCCCCGTCGCCACGTGATCGACGTGGTGCAACGCTGGGGCGACGGTGATTGACTATCCGCCGTGGCCGACCCGACCAAAGCTCAGGATCTGGTGAAGCAGCTGATCGCTGGTGCCGACCCGGAGGACAACAATGCACTGCTCGACGCACTTCTCAGCGGACACGTCTCGAGCATCTTCGAGAAGTTGCAGATCGACCAGTTGCCGACGCTGCGCCCGGTCCCGACCAAAGTCCACGGATACCGCGTTCGCCTCGACCTGCACGGTGCCAGGCCGCCGGTGTGGCGGCGGCTCGAACTGCCCGGCAACCTCACGCTGCCGCGATTGCACGACGTGATCCAGGCAGCGATGGGCTGGTGCGACAGTCACCTGCACCGGTTCCGCACCCGCAACGACTATCGCTCGCCGTACTTCATCACTCAGTTCGACCTCGACGAGGGCGAGGACGGCGTGCTCGAAGACGACATTCGGCTCGACCAGATGGTGGCGGCCGAGGGCGATCAACTCTGGTACGAGTACGACTTCGGGGACGGCTGGGACCACGCCCTCAGCGTCGAGGCGGTCTTGGACGAGCCGCCGGCGATCGTGCGCTGCACCGGCGGTCGGAGGGCCTGCCCGCCCGAGGACTGCGGCGGGATCGGCGGCTACGAAGAGTTGGCCGCCTGGGTGGGCAGCGGGTACGACGACGCGCTCCTCCCCGACGTCTTCGACAACGCCGCGCATGCTCGTGACTGGCTGCCCCTCGACTGGCACCCCGACCATTTCGACGTCGAGGAGATCAACGCCGCCCTGGCTGTCGCGGTCGCCGAGCCCGTGGCGGTCACCGGCGAGATGGCCGACCTCTCCGAGCAACTGGAACGTCGCGGCATCCGCCTGTTGCGGGAGGTGCTGGGCCGCCCGTTATCTCATGGACCGACCGAGGTGACCGCCGCCGAAGCCGCCCGGCTGACCGAGACCTACCGGGTCTTCCTCGACCTCATCGATGACGGGGGCTCACTGACAGGCGCTGGCTACCTACCGCCCACGGTGGTCGAGCAGTTCGCCGAATCCAGCGGCATCACCCAATGGTGGATCGGCAAGGCCAACCGCGAGGATCTGACACCACCGGTCTCCGATGTCCGCGATACCGCTCGCGCACTCGGACTGGTCACCGTCCGCAAGGGCCGACTCACACCAACCGCCGCCGCCACCCGCTGCCGCCAGGATCCCCATGCACTGTGGCAGCACATCGTCGGACGACTTCCCCTGGGCACCAAGGAGACCGATCGCCACTCCGGATGGATGGCACTCGCCGTCGCCGGCAGCGGCGTACCGGCGCAGGAGTGGCGCAGCGAGATCAGCAACCTGCTCTTCGCACTCGGCTGGCGCAGCGGAACGGACCGGTACTCGCCCCCGCCCGCCCACAGCCCGACACTCGACGTACTGGACCAGTTGGCCGGTGCAGCGCGCACCGGCTGGCGCGTCACAGGAATCGACCTCGCCGTAGCAGCCTCCGCCCGCGCGGCCATCCGGCGCGGATAGCGCGATTCCGGGACCGGATCCTCTGCGGCACAGGAGCACGTGGTGCAGGCGACGAAGGACGCGCGCCCCGTCGCGGTTCGGCATGCGGAACGATTCCATGCAGGCGACCCCAAACCCCGGCTGCATTTCCGCTATGACGCCGCCTACCACGGCCGCAGCGCCCGACAGCTGACGCATGGTTGGCTAGTCACCACCTCGAGACGCCGCCTCATTCGCACTGAGTCGACCGACCGTCGGCGGCATGTGGACTCGCATCGGTCGCGAGGCTGGGAGGCCTATCTTTCGGCGGCGCCAGCGGTCGTGTCCACCGCCGGCCCGTCCCGCGGAAAGGGGACGGCGATGGCCTGTTCAACGACCGCAGTGTGTGGCGCGGCGGCGTGAAGTCGACCGTCTCGTGTGATGACGGCGCGGCCGCGGGTCATGGTTGCGATGAGGTCTTCGACCAGCGTCTGCACAGGGACGTCGAGCAGGCGTGCGGCGTCGACGAGCCAGGCACGGTCGTGCAGGTAGGTCTCGACCTGGTCGGTGGGGATGCCGTCGTAGATCATCAGGGCGAAGGCGAAGATCCGGCGGGCGCCGTACCAGACGGCTCCGTCGGGGTCCTGGACCAGGCGTGGGTGCTGCTTGTGTGCGGCGGCGAGGGCTGCGTCCGTGTCGGTGGGGACGGGGCCGTGTGCGGTCGAGCAGGACGAGTGGGTCGAGGTCGGCGAGCCGTTGCAGGGATGCGAGGGCGGTGGCGGCGGCGTCGGGGCCGTCGAGGGCGAGGTTGACCCAGCCGACGTCGTAGTCGGAGAGCGCATCGCCGACCGCGAGCAGGCGTTCCTCGGGCTGCCACAGCGCACAGGTGGCCGGGTGTGTGGCCGGGCGTGGACACGACCTGCCAGTCGGCGTCGCCGAGCCGGAGGACCTGTCGTCGTCGAGGGTCTCCTCGATGGTGTAGGGGGCGACGGGCTGGTCGAGGCACTCGGCTGCGCAGCAGCCGGGGTCGCGGCGGTTGACGGCCTCGGCGTCGACGCCGCTGGCAGCCACCCCGGCTCCACCGGACTGCAGCAGCCCGTTGGCCCCCGACGTGGTCGGAGTGCCAGTGCGTGTTGACGACCAGCGCCAGGTCGCGGGTGTGCGCGCGCACCCAGTCGACCGTGTCCTGGGCGTGGCCGACGAAGCCGCTGTCCACCAGCGCCGGCTGCGAGCCAGGCAGGAGCAGCAGGTTGGCGTCGGGGAAGGGGCGCTGTCGCCACGTGACCCAGCCGGGCAGTCCTTCGGCTGGTGCCGTCACGATCCGTTCTCCCCGGGCACGCTGATGAGGGTTTGCTGGCCTGCGGCAACGAGCTTTCGTCCGTCGCCCCGGACGGCGAAGACCTCGAGCCGGCAGATGCTGAGGGTGCGACCGGACTTGAGCACCGTGCCGATCGCCTCGAGGTGGTCTCCGGCCGCGGGGGCGAGGAGGTTGAGCTTGTACTCGACCGTCAGCACCTCGGACGTCGTCGGCATCAGGGTGAGGGCGGCGTACCCGCCGGCAGTGTCAGCGATGGCGCTGGTCGCTCCCGCGTGGATGTAGCCGTGCTGCTGGGTCACCTCGTCACGACCCGGCAAGTTGATCTGGACCCGTCCCGCTGCGACGTGTGTGCGTGCGCGCCGAGCAGTCGCATGAGCCCCTGGCGGTCGAAGCTGGCCTGGACCCGGTCCACGACCTCGGGAGTCGCCTGCTCTGGTGTCTGGTCGCCCATCTGTCCTCCTGAGGTGCTGGCCGGTCGTTTCATGGTGCCAAGCGAATGGCTGAAGCGGGCGTGTCAGATCTTCTGTGTAAGTGATCGGTCCATCTGAAAGGGAACAAGATGGACCTCGTGACCGAAGATGAAACTGTTGCGACCAGCCGCCGCGTGGTTCGGACGTTGTTGAGGAGCTGGTCGCGTCGGGTGCGTTGGACTCGATTTTCGCCAGGATCGACGCCGGCGAGCTGGAGCTGACCGGGGACGGTGGCTTCATCCCCGGGTTGATCAAGGCCGCGCTCGAACGCGGTCTGCAGGCCGAGCTGACCGACCATCTGGGCTATGAGAAGGGCTCGACGGAGGCGTCGTTGTTCGCGAACTCGCGCAACGGAGCCACGCCGAAGACACTGGCCTCCCAGGTCGGCGAGATCGACCTGGACGTGCCCCGCGACCGGTGACGGGTCGTTCATCCCACGGCTGGTCCCGAAGGGCTCCCGGCGACTCGGTGGGCTCGACGAGATGATCATCAGCCTCTACGCCGGCGGGATGACGGTCCGCGACATCCAGCACCATCTGGCGACCACGATCGGCACCGAGCTGTCCCACGAGACGATCAGCAAGATCACCGACGAGATCCTCGCCGAGGTCCTGGCCTGGCAGCGTCGGCCGCTCGAGGCGCGGCAGTTTCTAGCGGAACGAGGCGAATAGGTTGTCGTGCGAATCGTCGTTCCCATCGTCGCATGAGTTGGTCCGGACTCAGATCGCCGAGGCAGAGGCGGGGGCGATCATGAGCTCTGCGGCCACCAAGTCGAGTTGCTCGGTGCTCCAGACGGCGAGGTCAGTTCCCTTGGGGAAGTACTGGCGGAGCAGACCGTTGGTGTTCTCGTTGCTGCCGCGCTGCCAGGGTGAGTGGGGGTCGGCGAAGTAGATCCTCAGCCCGGTTTCGTGCTCGATACGCGGGTGATGGAACATCTCGTTGCCCTGGTCCCAGGTCAAGCGTTCGTCGCAGTCGGTGCGGGTAGCCCGCGAGAACGCCTCAATGAGTGCGTCTGCGACCAGTGGGGCTGCGTGCCCGTTCGGCAGCGGCAACCAGGATGGTGAGCCGCATCTTGCGCTCGACCAGGGTCGCGATGGCCGACCACTGGCCGGCGCCGACGATCAGGTCCCCTTCCCAGTGCCCGGCCTGGCGACGCGCTTCGACGATCGCCGGTCGTTCGTGGATCGACTTCATCGCCGTGCACTGCTTCAACGCCCCCTCGCGTGATCGTCCACGGCCGCGGCGGCGCCGGTAGGTCCGACCCGTTCGGAGGTCTCGGGCTTCGATGGGGACGATGAGCCCACGGTAGATCGCCTCATAGATCGTCTCGGTGCAGACGTGCCACGCGCGATGCTTCGGTATCGGCGTCGCAGCCATCTGCTGATCTGCGCCGGCGACCACCGCTTTCCCAGCTTGCGCCGACGACCCGCCGGAGTTCCCCGTCGCGTTCGAAGATCCGGCGGCTTCGGGCGACGACGCCGACCATGAGCCCGGTTGTGCGCGAACCAGGGCTGGTAGCTGCCGTCCGGCTTCTTGTTCCTGGCGATCTCGCGATACACGCTCTGGAAGGACTTGCCGATTCGCGTCGCGATCACCTTGACCGGCTCCCCGGCGGCGAGCCCATCGGCGATCTCGATGCGATCATCCTGACTGAAGTACCGGGCACTGATCGGGGTGGTCTCGATGATGCTCATGCTGCCAGCGTCAATGAACCACAGCGAGCCACAGCTCAAGGACACGCCGACCCGCCGGGCTACCTCAGCCCCCGAGAGGCCCTGACGGATCAGCTCAAAGTAGCGGCGCTTGACGTCCGCGGGCATCTTGTTTGGCGCATACCTCGGCATGCGAATCTCCTTCCGGAAGATTCGCCTCGTTCGTTGGAAACTGCCCGCTGTACCCGGTGATCTACCTCGACGCGCTGGTCGTCAAGGTCCGCGACGGCGCGCACGTGCGGAACAAGGCCGCCCACATCGCCGTGGGCGTCGACATGGACGGCGTCAAGCACGTGCTGGGGATCTGGATCCAGGCCACCGAGGGCGCGAAGTTCTGGGCCGGTGTCTGCGCGGATCTGGCCAACCGCGGCGTCCGGGACGTCCTCATCGTGTGCTGCGACGGGTTGACCGGCTTCGCCGAGGCGATCGAGGCCACCTGGGCCCAGGCGACGGTCCAGACCTGCACCGTGCACCTGATCCGGGCCGCGATGCGGTTCGTGAACTACAAGGACCGCAAGAAGATCGCGACCGCGTTCAAGCCGATCTACACCGCCGCCGACGCCGACGCCGCCCGGGTCGAGTTCGAGGCGTTCAAGGCCTCCGAGCTGGGCAGGAAGTACCCGCACGCGGTCGCCACCTGGGAGGCCGCCTGGGACCGGTTCATCCCGTTCCTGGCGTTCCCACCCGAGCTGCGCCGCGTCATCTACACCACCAACTCGATCGAGTCGTTGAACTTCCAGCTCCGCAAGATCATCAAGAACCGCGGCCAGTTCCCCAACGACGACGCGGTGATCAAGCTGCTCTGGCTCTCGATCTGCAACATCGAGGACAAGCGAGCCCGCCAGCGCGAACGCGAACGCGGACGACCCGCAACCGAACGCAAGGCCCCCGGCCGACTCGTCGAGGGCCAAGTCGTCACCAACTGGAAACAAGCCCTCGAACAACTCGCCCTGGCCTACCCCGACCGGATCAACCCCCACATCCAATGACCGGCCCTTACACAGAAAACTTGACAGGCTCGATCTGGAGTCATGCCACGAGCTGTTCGATGATGAGAACCACACCGATGACCACCATCGCGGCCCCGGAGAACCTGGTCACCCTGCGCGCGGCCCCGGGACGGGTCCGCAGCACCCTCCTGGCGCCGGTGCCCACCACGGTGTAGACGACGGCGCAGCTCGCGACGTGCAGCAGTCCCAGCGTCACGATCTGCGCGGCCACCGGCCAGGCAGCTCGGGTGTCGATGAACTGCGGCAGCAGCGCCAAGAACAGCAGGAACACCTTGGGGTTCAGGCCGCTGATGCCCAACCCGGTGGCCGCCTGCCGCAGCCACGAACCAGACTCCGAGCCCTCGTCGACCACTGAGACGGTGGCGGGACCGGTCAGCATGCCCGCCCCGAGCCAGACCAGGTACGCGGCCCCCGTCAGGGTCAGCGCCGTCAGCACCATGGGCGAGCCGGCCACCACGGCAGCCACCCCCGCGGCGACCACGATGGTCGCCAGCACGTGCCCCGCCAACAGGCCGCCGACCGCCGGGAGCACCGTTCGGTTCCGCACCCCGGCAGAGATCGCGTAGGCCCAGTCGGCCCCGGGGGTGATGACGAACAAGAACGAAACGGTCCAAAACGCGGCTGCTGTTCCCAGCACCATGTCGCTTCCTCCTCGAGCTCCTTGAACGAGGGAACGGCGGAACCCTCGTCGCTTGGAGGGAGGCTATGCGCGATCGTCCCAAAGGTGCTGCCAAGTGTTTGCGGTTGTCGACCCGAGGGTGGAAGAATCTGTCGCGTGGATGCAGTCGACAAGCAGATCCTTGCGGAGGTGCAACGGGATGGGCGGCTGACCATCACTGAGCTGGCCGAGCGCGTCGGGCTGAGCCTCTCTCCGTGCCACCGCCGCCTGCGGACGCTCGAACGCTCCGGCGCGATCGGCGGCTACCGCGCCCAGCTCGATGCCCAGGTCCTCGGTCTGACCCTCGAGGCCCTCGTGTTCGTCACCATGCGCGGCGCCGACCGGGAGACCGTGGCGACCTTCGAGGACGCCGTCTCCAAGGTCCCCCACGTGCTGAAGGCGCAACGGCTCTTCGGCGATCCCGACTACCTCCTGCAGGTCATCGCTCGCGACCTGCCGGCCTTCCAGCAGATCTACGACGAGCAGCTATCCACCCTGCCCGGTGTCCAACGCCTGACGTCCACGCTCGTCATGAAAAGCGTCGTCGAGGACCAGCCGCTACCGCTATAAGGCAGGGTCGCCCGCGCTCGCCTTGCCAACCGGGCTCACTCGCGAAGGCCACCTGGATCGCATCTCAAGAACGTCCGGATCTGGCACGGATGGTGAATCTCACGATCCTGCCGATGTCCGGACGCTGGCTTGACTCGGACAATTGTCCCCTGGTCGAGTAGACAATGTCGGTGCAACCGTGGTTGCATCGAATCGTGACCGGTGAATGGGTTCTGCTGACGTATCGGATGCCGCGGGAGCCGTCGACCCCGAGGGCCTCGGTGTGGAGGCAGCTCCGCCGCCTAGGTGTGGCGCAGTTGTCCGACGGTCTCGTCACCCTGCCGGCCGATGCGCGGACGCGCGAGCAGTTGGAGTGGGTGGCGGAGCACGTGCGGGAGGCGAATGGCACCGCCGGCGTCTGGCTGGCGCGTCCAGGTTCCGCGGACCAGGAGCGTGACCTGGCGCAAACGATGCGGGCTGCCCGGGCAGCGGAGTACGAGGCGGTGCGTCTGGATGCCGAGGCCGCCGCAGGGTCGGTCGGTGCGGCGCGGGCTCGCGCTCTCCGCTCGTTGCGGGCTGAGCTCCGTCGGATCCGGCGTCGCGACTTCTTCCCTCCCTCGGAGCGCGACGCTGCGATCTCGGTGGTCGAAGCGCTCGTCGGTGACGAGGTGCCGCAGCGCGTGACCCGGACCGCTTCGCCAGACGCTCGGAGGGGTGACCGGTCATGAGTCGCTGGGCGACGAGGCAGGGCATCCACATCGACCGGTCGTCCTCGGCGTGGCTGATCCGCCGGTTCATCGACCCGGACGCGGAGTTCGTTTTTGTAGCAGACCCCAGCGAGGTGCCGGACGACGCGACCCCGTTCGACATGACCGGCGTGGACCTGTCCCACCACGGCACGGACTGCACGTTCGAGACGCTGCTGCGCCGCTACGAGCTCGATGACCCGGCGTTGTGGCGGCTGGCGCAGGTGATCCATGAGGCCGACATCGACGACGGCCTGTACAACGCACCGGAGGCCCCGGGGTTCGACGTCGCGCTGCGCGGCATGTCGATGGTCGCGACCGACGAGGAGATTCTGCGCGCCACGAAACCGCTGTTCGACGGGGCCTACGAGTTTTGCCGCCGCCAACTTCTTCTCGGACGAGATCCAGCATGAGCAGCAGCCGGCAAAACCTTCCGAACAACGAGGGCATCGCTGGGCCGTCCCGGAACACCGGTGACCTCGTTCCGTTCCGGGACGCGATCAAGGCATGGTTCGCCATCTCGCTCCAGACGTTCGGTGGCCCGGCGGGACAGATCGCTGTCATGCAGCGCGAGCTTGTGGAGGAACGCCGCTGGATCGGCCAGCGCCGCTTCCTGCACGCGCTCTCTTACTGCACGCTGCTTCCGGGCCCGGAGGCGCAGCAGTTGGCCATCTACGTCGGCTGGCTGCTCAACGGCGTCCGGGGCGGTCTCGTCGCCGGCATCCTCTTCGTGCTCCCGGGCGTGGCCGCGCTGCTGGGTCTCTCGTTCCTGTACGTCGGGTTCGGCGAGACGACCGCAGTCGTCGCGTTGTTCGCCGGCCTCGCCCCAGCGGTGCTGGCCGTCGTCGCCCAAGCGGTGGTCCGGGTCGGGAGGAAGGCTCTCGGCCATCCCGCCCTGGTGGGGCTCGCGGTGGCCGCGTTCCTCGCCCTCAGGGCGTTTGCGGTGCCGTTCCCGGTCGTCGTTGCGGCCGCCGCGCTGATCGGGTGGGCACTGGGCAGGTGGGCGCCGCAGACGATGCACGTCGCAAGCGGTCACCACGATGGCGACGACGAACCGGCGCCACTCATCTCCGACGATGCGCTGCACCACGAGAAGCCGTCGCGCTCGCACGCGCTGACGGTGCTCGTCCTCGGAGTGCTCGCGTGGGGCATCCCGGTCGGCATCGTCGCCGCTCTGACCGGCGTGCACAGCGTCTTCACCGACCAGGCACTGTTCTTCTCCGGTGCCGCCCTGGTGACGTTCGGCGGTGCCTACGCCGTGCTTGCCTACGTGGCCCAAAAGGCAGTCGAGGTCTACGGGTGGCTCGCCCCCGGCGAGATGGTCCGCGGTCTGGCTCTCGCCGAGTCGACACCCGGCCCCCTGATCATGGTCGTCCAGTTCGTCGCGTTCGTCGGCGCCTACCGCGATCCCGGCTCACTGAACCCGTGGGTCGCAGCCGTGCTGGCCGCGCTGCTGACCACGTGGGTGACGTTCGTGCCCTGCTTCGTCTTCATCTTTCTCGGTGCCCCCTACGTCGAGCGGCTGCGAGACAACAAGAGTCTCTCGGCGGCGCTGACCGGCATCACCGCCGCAGTCGTCGGTGTCATCGCGAACCTCGCCGTGTTCTTCGCCGTCCACACCCTGTTCTCCGACACCATCGGGTCTCGACTGGCATCGCGTCGCTCGAACTGCCGGTCCTCGACTCGGTCCGCTGGGTCGCGGTCGCCATCGGAGTCATCGCCACGGTCCTGCTGTTCAAGGTCAAGTGGTCCGTGCTGCGCACCCTCGGCATCTGCGCCATTCTCGGCCTGGCCGCAGGACTCACCGGGCTCCCGATCAGCTGAGGCTGCCTCCCTTTGAGCTCAGGTGCGGGGCACCCTGATCGTGTCCAGCCGCCGCGTGCTCAACGTTGAGCCGGTCGAGGTCGATGCCGAGGTCCCGGTACGACGGGACAGAGCTCGTCAGCGAGCAAAGGCAACCCCCGAGTGGAAACCCGTTGGATCTCGTCATGCTCGGCGGGAGCGACGATTGGCGGCGTTCCCTGCGACTCGCGGACAAGTCAGGCGCTGAGGAGCGCGGACTCTCGTCCGGATCCTGCGTTCGACCACCGCAGATAAACCATCGAGCCTTCTGATGTCGTCGCGTCTGCCCCCTCCGGCCACGCCACCCAGAATGCCACAACGTCGAACGTCTGTTCGAACACCGGTCGATCTTCAGAAGCCATCGTGCGGCGCCAGGTGGGGCCGCCAACGACGGCCATCGAGGCGCTTCTGTCACGGATCTGGTCACGGGTGTCCGATTTGCTACGATTCTCGACTGTCCCGCTACGTCTCAGACCCGCGGGCGAACCGGTCAATCCGCGCCGTTGAGAAGGACGGCGGCGCCGTAAACGTGCAGGTCAGAGGCCTAAACATGCCGAAGGCCCGGAACATGAGTTCCGGGCCTCGTTTGGTAGCGGGGGCAGTGTTCTGGTTCAGGACATCCCGGAGGCATGTCTCAAGACATGCCGGACTGATGTCGCGAGTCATCCCGGACTGAGCGACGAGCCCGCGCCAGCGTCCGGGCATGACACTCAACCGATTGCTGATCACCTCCGTGGTGGTCGAGAACCGACCCGTCCGCGATGTCGCCGCCCAGTACGGCGTCTCTGAGTCCTGGCTGTTCGAGCTCCTCGCCCGCTACAAGGCCGAGGGCGAGGCCGCCTTCGAGCCCCGCTCCCGGCGCCCGAAGACCGTCCCGCGGACCACACCCGCCGAGGTCGTCGACCTGATCGTCGAGCTGCGCGAGAAGCTGACCGCCACCGGCCTGGACGCCGGCCCCGACACCATCGGGTGGCACCTCGAGCACCACCACTCGACCGTGGTGTCCCGGGCCACGATCTCCCGCTACCTGACCAAGGCCGGCCTGGTCGTCCCGGAGCCGAAGAAGAAGCCGAAGTCGTCCTACATCCGGTTCGCCGCCGCGATGCCGAACGAGACCTGGCAGTCCGACTTCACCCACTACCGGCTCACCCGACCCGACGGCCGACCCGGTGCGGACATGCGAGATCCTGACCTGGCTCGACGACTGCTCCCGGTTCGCCCTCTCGGTCACCGCCCACCACCGGGTCACCGGCCCGATCGTGCTGGCCACCTTCCGGCAAACCGTTGCAGAGCACGGGATTCCGGCCTCCACGCTGACCGACAACGGCATGGTCTTCACCACCCGGCTCTCCCAGGGCAAGAAGGGTGCCGGCACCCGCAACGGCTTCGAGACCGAGCTCCGCCGCCTCGGCATCGTCCAGAAGAACTCCACGCCCCGGCCACCCCACCACCTGCGGCAAGGTCGAACGGTTCCAGCAGACGATGAAGAAGTGGCTCCGCGCCCAACCCGACCAGCCGACCACGATCGACGACCTCCAGGCCCTGCTCGACGCCTTCGTCGAGGAGTACAACGAGCACCGGCCCCACCGCTCCCTGGAGCACCGGGCCACCCCCGCCACCGTCTACACCACCCGGCCCAAGGCGACCCCGAGCACCGGCGACCGAGACGACGACACCCACGACCGCGTCCGCCACGACAAGGTCGACAAGGCCGGCAAGATCACCTGGCGCTACCGCGGCCAGATGTACTCCATCGGCATCGGCCGAACCCACACCGGAACCCGCGTCATCGTCCTCGCCCAAGACCTCGACATCCGCATCATCGACGCCGCCACCGGCGAACTCCTCCGCGAACTCGTCCTCGACACAACCAAGCGCTACCAAGGCACCGGCCGCCCACCCGGCCCCACCCGCTGAAACGAAGGAGGGCCGAACCCACATCTATTGGGTTCGGCCGTCCGCGATGTCTTGAGACATCACATTGGTAGCGGGGGCAGGATTTGAACCTGCGACCTCTGGGTTATGAGCCCAGCGAGCTACCGAGCTGCTCCACCCCGCGTCGGTAAACCCAACCTTACGGGACGGGAACCGCTCACTCCAAATCGAGCTCTGTGGCTCCGCTCACGCTCCGCCGCCGCACCCAACGGCCGCCCGCCCGCGCTCCTCTCAGCCCTGCGGCTGAGCGGAGCCACCGTCGCCCTCGGGCGCACCGCCACCACCACCTGCACCCGATCCGCGAGCGCCGGCCTGCTCGAGCGCCTGCGCCACCAGGTCACGTGCCTCCTCGGTCGCGGCGGCGTAGCCGGCGAGGTCTCTGTCCTGGAGCGCCTGCTCGGCCTCGGCGAACTTGGCCTCAGCCTCCTGCAAGAGTGAGCGGACACTGCCCGAGACCGCGGGCGGCTCGGTCGGTGGTTCGGACGGCCCACCCGGTTCACCAGGGTCGCCAGCGTCTACGATCGAGCCTTCGCCATTCGTCACACCGAGTACGTCGTCGAGTGCGGTGGCCAAGGTCGGTCCGAAGCCGACGTCCTTGCCGAACGACACCAGCACGTAGCGCAGCACCGGATAGGTGCCCTCGCCCTGTTCTCGCAGGGTGTACAGCGGCTGCACGTACAACAGTCCGTCGCCCACCGGCAGCGTGAGCAGGTTGCCGAACAGCGCCTTGGAGTTGGTCCTGGTGAAGGCCAGCAGCGCGTTCTGGATCTCCTGGTCGGCCGCGAACTGGTTCGCGATCTGCGACGGACCGGGAATCTGTGTGTTGCCGGGAAGCCGCAAGATCCGGATCTTGCCGTAACCATCCTCGGCCGCATCCGCGTCCACCGAGATGAACGAGGCCAGGTTCTGCCGCTTCTGCGGGACATAGACGCTGGTCAGCGAGAACACCGGCTCGGCACCGCCGGTCGGCGTCTTCACCGACAGTCGGTACGGCGGCTGCGAACGCTGCTTGTTGGTCGGGTCCTGCGGCACGTTCCACTTGTCGCTGCCCTCGTAGAACGTCTTCGGCTGCGTCACGTGGTACTCCGCGAGCAGGTTGCGCTGCACCTTGAACAGGTCATCGGGGTAACGCATGTGCGACAGCAGGTCCGCGGGGATCGACGACCGTGGCTCCACCGCCTCGGGGAACGCCCCCGACCATGCCTTGAGGATCGGGTCATCTTCATCCCACTCGTAGAGGGTGACGGTCCCGTCGTACGCATCCACCACGGCCTTCACCGAGTTGCGCATGTAGTTGATCTCGTCGGTCGGCAGCGTGGCGTACGTCGTACGCGGGTTCAGCGCGTCCGACGTCATGTCCCGCAGCGAACGCTTCTCCGAGATCGGGTAACGGTCGGTGGTCGTGTAGGCGTCGAGGATCCACACCACCTTGCCGTCGACCACGGCCGGGTATGAGTCGCTGTCCACGGTCAACCATGGCGCGACCTTCTGCACCCGCGTGCGGGGCTCACGGTCGTAGAGGATCCTCGAGTTGCCGTTGACCCGGTTCGACAGCAGGATGTTCGGCTCGCTGAACTTCACCGAGTACAGCAGCTTGTTGAACAGGTTGTCGACCGGGACACCTGCCAGGCCGTCGTACGTGTTCGTCTCCGGCCTGCCGCCCGGGCCCTCGCCCTCGGGGATGTCGAGCTCGACGTTGTTGCCGCCGTCGTTCCCGACGATGGAGTACTGCGGGCTCTTCTCGCCGAAGTAGATCCGCGGCTGGTAGCCGTCGCCGAGGTCCGTGAGGTCACCATCCGGTGGGAGGTCCTGCTCGGCCCATTCCGGCTCTCCGTCGTTGGGCTGTAGCGTGCCCTGGCTGTCGCGCTGGTTGCCGTACGCCGCGACCACGCCGTAGCCGTGCGTGTAGACCGTGTGGTCGTTGGCCCAGTTGCGCTGGTCGTCGGGGAGGCCGGACTGGTCGAGCTCGCGGACGGCAACCACCATGTCGCGCATGTCGCCGTTGACCGGGTAGCGGTCCACGTCGAGCACGTCCGGCACGCTGTAGTAGCCACGCACCTGCTGCAGCTGCTCGAACGTGTCGGAGACCAGGGCGGGGTCGAGCAGCCGGATGCCGGGGATCGACTGCGCGTCCGCCTTGAGCTGCTGCGTGCTCAGGGTTGCGTTGGCAGGGTACGACGTGATCTCCACGTCGTCGATGTCGTACGCCGCCCTCGTCGCCTCGATGTTGGCACGGATGAACGGGGCTTCCTTGTCCGGCTCCGAGGGCTTGACCTGGAACTGCTGGACGATGCCCGGCCACACCGCACCGAGCAGGATCGCCGACAACGCCAGCAGCCCGAGGCCGACGGTCGGCAGCATCCAGGTCCGACGGAAGATGTTGGCGAAGAACAGCAGCGCGCAGATCAGCGCGATGAACATCAGGATGTTCTTCGACGGCAGCACCGCATGGAAGTCGGTGTAGGTCACCCCCGTGATCAGGCCGCCGGTGTTCGTGGTCAGATCGAACCGGTCCAGCCAGTAGTCGACCGCCTTGAAAAGCACGAACAGCCCCAGCAGCACCGAGACCTGCACCTGCGCGGCACCTGAGAACTTGTCGCGCTGCGCCTGCAGTCGGATGCCGCCGAACAGGTAGTGCACGAGTCCGGCGACCAGCAGGGCGACGACCGTCATCGCCATCCCGAAGCTCACCAGGTAGTGCAGCCACGGCAGCTCGAATACGTAGAACCCGATGTCTCTCCCGAAGTACGGGTCGTTGCGGCCGAACGGCTCGGAGTTGCGCCACAGCAGGAAGTTGCGCCACTGGCCCGCACCCGAGGCGCCGGCGAAGATCGCGAGCACACCGCTGGTGCCGATCAGCAGCCACCTGCGGATCGGATCGACCACCTCGCGGTACCGGTCCAGGCTGGCCTGCTCCAGCGAGGCCGGCCGGAACAGCGGCCGGAAGCGGTAGGCCAGGAACATGTTGACCGCGACGAAGGCACCCATCAGCACGCCGAAGATCGCGAACAGCAGCACGCGCGTGCTGAGCATCTTGGTGAACACTGACGAGAAGTCGACGCTGCGGAACCAGAGGCGGTCGGTCCAGATGCCGGTGAACACCGAGACCAGGAAGAATCCGGCCACCAGCACGACAGCGGTCCCCACCAGTGCACGCGAGCGTCCGGGTTGGGGCGCCGATGCCGCGGGACGGGGCCGGGCCTGCGGGGGATCGTCGAAGAAGCCGCTCACGGTGATTCCTTGATCTCAGTGCTCGAGGGTGCCGAGCAGCAACTGGAGGAGCACAGGCACGAGGTCGGTGCTCTCAACTACGGACATGTCGTCGTCGTGGGACTTGAGGCGGAGCGCGCAGTAGGTCGCACCCTCCCGGGTTGCGCCGGCCACGATCCGGACCTCCTGGCGGTCGGGGTGCGACGCGGCGTACTCCTCCGCGGCGGCCGGGTCCTCCGGCATCGAGTCGTCGGCGCCGGGCGGCAGCACGAGACGCTCCACGACGGCGGCGCACCCGAACACCTCCTCCGGCCACATGATGTGCTCGAGAGTCTGCTCCAGGGTGCGCTCGGCCGGCATCTGGTCCTGCTCCACCGGCGTCAGCGACCCGGCAGCGGACGACTCGTCGAGGCCCATCGCAGCGGCCAGCTGCGGCTCCCGGGCCAGCAGGCCGGAGGTCGGCACCAACGCGTACAGCCGCGCCGGCTGGTCCCAACCGGCCTCCGCGGCATGCACCTCGATCTCCCGGATCGCGGCCTGGAGTACCGAGTTCACGGCAGCACCGTTCTCCCGGTTCTCCTCACCGGTCATCGGCTCGCGCTCTTCGGTCATCGGCTCACTCACAGCTCGGCAGGTCGGCGTTCTCGTCCCTGTCGAAGGCCTCGATCGAGCTCAGAGCGCTCTTCAAGGACGGTGCCCTGACCAACCTGATCTCCTCGTCGTCGACCCGCGTCCCGAGTGCCGAGCCGCAGTTGTCCGGAGGCACCAGGAAGACCTTCGCCCCGGCGTCCGCGGCGGCGACGATCTTCTGTTGGATCCCTCCAATAGGACCAACGCTTCCGTCGGCCGAGATGGTTCCCGTGCCCGCGATGTCGTTGCCGTCGACCAGCGAGCCGGGGGTGAGGCTGTCATAGATCGCCAGGGAGAAGATCAGGCCTGCGCTCGGGCCGCCGATGTCGTCGCTGATGTTTACCGACACGTCGAACGGGAAGTCGTACCCCTCCCCCACGACCACGCCGACGACAGCCTTGTCCGGGTCGTCGCGGGACGGCTGTGTGGTTACCTTCAGGGTCTTGGTCTCGCCGCCCCGTCGTACGACGAACGTGGCCGGCGCACCGACACCGGTCTTCTGGATCGCCTTGGAGACCGACGGCGCGTCGGCGATCCTGGTGCCGTTGACCGAGACGAACTTGTCACGGGTCTCCAGCTTGCCCGCGGCGGGGGAACCGTCGTTGACCGCCAGCACCTCGGTGACGACCGGCAGCTTGAAGCCGAGCTCGGTCAGCGCAGCGGCGACCGCGGTGTCCTGGGAGCTGACCATCTGGACGCTGCTCTCCTGGCGCTCCTCCTCCTCGGTCTTCTCCGGCTCGTAGACCACGTCGCGGGGATACACCGCACGGGTGTTGTCGAACCAGGCGGCCAGCGCCTCGGCGAGGCTGAGCTCCTGCCCGGGACCAGTGACCGACACCGTGACCAGCCGCAGGTCACCGTCGGTGGGATACGTCTTGTGCCCTTCGACCTGCACGATCGGCTTGCCGTCGCGCTCCCCCAGCACGTCAACCGTGGGGCCCGGGCTCATCGTGACGTACGGAACCGGCAGGAACGCGGCCACGCTGAAGAGCACCACCAGCAAGACGCAGGCCAGGATGCTCGACACGGTGCGGCGACTCATGCCGCAACCTTCTCACCCAGGCGCAACTAGGCGGAGCGTCGGGTCGTCGTGGTGGCGCCCGGACCGGGTTGGGGGCCACGTCGGGAGGGGCGTACCGCGATCCCCGTACTCCGGTCACGTACGACGGACGGGCGGGCCCGGCCTGCTCCGGGATGTTCCTTGGCAATCGCCTTCGCGAACCGTTCGTAGGCCGCCTCGGACCGGTCGGCCTCCACCCGCTGAGGGCGGCCGGCCCAGGAGGCCCAGATCATCGCCAGCACGGTCACCACCGCCGGCAGGATCAACCACGCCAAGATCTCCACGACAGTCAGGTTACGCAAGAACGACCAGTCTCCGCTGAAGGCGCGCGGACGCCGCCGTCCGGGGTCAGGGGGTGCCGACCCACTCCTCGGAGCCGTCCTCGAACAGCTGGTGCTTCCAGATCGGCACCGTCCCCTTCAGCTCGTCGATCAGCGCACGGGAGGCCTCGAAGGCCTCTCCACGGTGCGCCGCTGCCGTGGCGACGATCACCGCCGCGTCGCCGATCGCGAGGTTGCCGATCCGGTGAACCGCGGCAACCGCCAGCACGTCGTACTCCTTGGCGATCCGTTCGACGACCGCCTGCAGCTGCGCGAGGGCGGTGGGGTGCGCGGAGTACTCCAACCCGGTCACCGACTTGTTCTCGTCGTGGTCGCGGACGTTGCCCACGAACAGGGTGACGCCACCGGCGGCGGCGTCGGCGACAGCGGCGAGCACCTCGCTGACCTCGAGCGGTGTCTCGCGGATGTCGACGAGTCGTACGACGGGCCTGGCGTCTGTCACACCGCTGAGCCTACGTGTTGGAGCGGACGAGTAGTTTGGGTACATGACGAACGACCCCGGCGACCGTCCCGACGACGACAACAACAACCCCTTCAAGGGCACGCCGTTCGAGCAGATCTTCGCGGCGTTCGGCGGTGGCCTGCCCGGTGGCGCCGGCGGCGCGCAGGGGATGCCGGACCTGTCGGCGCTGATGAGCCAGATGCAGAGCATGATGGCGCCCTACGAGGGCTCGGTGAACTGGACCCTCGCCAAGGACGTGGCCCGCAAGACCGTCGCCCAGGAACCCGACCCCTCACCCAGCGAGCAGGACAGGTCCGCCGCCGCGGACGCCCTGCGGCTGGCCGACCACTGGCTCGACCAGACCACCGACCTGCCCTCCGGTGTGAACACGTCCGCGGTGTGGAGCCGCGCGGAGTGGGTCGAGGAGACGATGGAGGTCTGGCGCCGGCTCGTGGAGCCGGTCGCCGAGCATGTCGTCGGCGCCATGGGCAACGCACTCCCCGAGGAGGCCAAGAGCATGGCGGGCCCGCTGCTCGGCATGCTCGGCAAGGCCGGCGGCGCGATGTTCGGCAGCCAGGTCGGCCAGGCCCTCGGCGGCCTCGCCGGTGAGGTGCTCACCGCCTCCGACATCGGACTCCCCCTCGGCCCGGCCGGCAAGGCCGCGCTGGTCCCGGCCAACGTCCGCGAGTTCGCCGACGGTCTCGACGTCAGCACCGAGGACGTGATCCTCTACCTGGCTCTGCGCGAGGCCGCCCACCAGCGACTGTTCGGCCACGTCCCCTGGCTGCGTGCCCACCTGCTCGCCGCCGTCGAGGACTACGGCCGCGGCACCACGATCGACGTGTCCAAGATCGAGTCGTCGATGGCCGACATCGACCCGATGAACCCGGCCTCGCTGCAGGAAGCACTCGAGGGCGGCCTGTTCGAGCCCGAGAAGACCCCAGCCCAGAAGGCCGCGCTGACCCGGCTCGAGACCACGCTCGCCCTGGTCGAGGGGTGGGTCGACGAAGTGGTCAGCCAGGCCACCGAGTCCCGGATGCCGAGTGCGTCCAAGCTGCAGGAGGCGATTCGCCGTCGCCGCGCGTCCGGCGGTCCAGCCGAGTCGACGTTCGCCGCGCTGGTCGGCCTCGAGCTGCGACCACGCCGGCTGCGCGACGCCTCGACGCTGTGGGGCTCGCTGCGGTCCCGCCAGGGTCACCAGGCCCGTGACGCGGTCTGGGCGCACCCCGACCTGCTGCCCACCCCCGCGGACCTCGACGACCCGCTTGGCTTCAGGGAGCACGCCGAGGAGCCCGAGGCGCTCACCGACGCGGAGTTCGAGGCCGCGCTGGCCGACCTGCTCGACACAGAGGGCCGCGGCCCGTCCGAGGGCGGTACGCCGGGTCCCGACGACCCGGACGACGACAAGCCGTGACGGATCCCGACCCAGCGCCGCAGCCGTCGGCGCTGCATCACGACGCGCTGCGGCTGTTGCGCGACTGGCGGGCCCCGGACGCGGTCCAGGAACAGGTACGACGGGCGTACGTCGCTCACCTCGAGGCCGAGCCGGCCGGGCTGCAGCGTGAGTGCTACCCGGACCACATCACCGCCAGCACGTTGATCATGTCGGCGGACCACACCAAGGTGCTGCTCACGTTGCACGCCAAGGCGGAGGCGTGGTTCCAGATGGGCGGTCACTGTGAGCCCGGGGACACCACCCTGCCGGGTGCGGCGATGCGGGAGGCGGTCGAGGAGTCCGGCATCGAGAACCTGGAGCTGGACCCGATCCCGGTCCAGCTGAACAGCCATGACGTCCCGTTCTGCGATCCCCGTGGCGGCGTGCACCACCTCGACGTACGCTTTCTCGCCCTGGCTCCCGAGGACGCATCGCACACAGTCAGCGGCGAGTCGCTCGACGTGAGGTGGTGGCCGGCCAACGGTCTGCCCAGCGACGAGCCGAACCTGCTCGAGCTTGTCGACCTCGCGGGCAGACGACTGTCGGGCTGAGTGATCAGGCCGGCGCCGCCAGCGTGTCGACGTCCTGGACCAGGGTGTTCTGTCCGGCGGCTATCTCCCATGACCCGTTGTTGTGCGCCATCACGTAGACCGGGCTACCCTGCGGCTGGTCGTCGATGCGGCGCCCGTCGAGGGTGATCGGCCGCTGGCGCACGTTCACGACCGCGACGTCGGGTCGGACGAACAGGATGTGCACCACGTCGTAGGTCGCCGTGGACTCCTTCATCGCACCGGGCAGGACCTGGTGGGTGAACCGGCTGATCTCGTCCCTGCCTGTGAGCCGTCGCCCGCCGCCGGTGACCCACACCGCGGCCCGTTGGAAGAGCCCGACGAAGTCCTCGGGACTCTCGTTCTGCTGCGCCTTCTCGAGCAGGGCCACGACGTCCCTGATCTCGTCGATGTCTTCCTGGTGCGTGGCCATGGCGGTGGGCGGTTGGATGTCCATGTCGGTTCCCTCGTCTACTCGGTCGTTGTCAACGACGGTAGAAGTTCAAGCGCGCTTGAAGTCAAGGTCACTAGTCGACGACGTCGTCGGCCTCCATCGATGCGGCGCCCTCGTCGGAGCAGTCCGGCGGGTCCGCCTCGATCCCGAGCTGTGAGGCCGCCGCCACACCCTCGAGGAACCCCTTGGCGCGCTCGGCCTTCGGGTACCGGTCGACCCACGCCCAGAACTCGGGGGTGTGCCCGGCCTCGAGCAGGTGCACGAGCTCGTGCACGAGCACGTAGTCGATCACCCAGGACGGCATCCCCTGCAGGCGTCGCGACAGCCGGATCGACTTGTCGCTCGGGGTGCACGAACCCCAGCGGCTGTTCTGGTTGTCGACCCAGCGGACGGTCTGCGCCCGGGCCAGGCCGTCGAGGTACCGCTCGTTGAGCTCGTTGGCTCGCCGCTTCAACCCGGCATCGCTCGGCCGGCGCCGCTTCTCGGACCTCTCCAGCCGCTCGAGCATCGTGGCCACCCACTCGCGCTCCTCGATGGCGCTGAGGCGCTCAGGGATCATCACGATCACCTTGTCGTCCTCGCGGTAGGCCGAGACCGTACGACGGCGACGTCTGCTACGACGGACCTCGACCTCGGGGCGCGGCTTCTCGGGGGTGGCGGTTGCCATGAAGGCAGATTACCTGTTGGCCCACTCCAGGAGGCGGTCGATCTGCCAGGTGTTGACGACCCGGTCGGGCGGGATGCCGATCTCCTGCGCCCGGGCGCAGCCATAGTCGACGAAGTCGAGCTGGCCCGGAGCATGCGCGTCGGAGTCGATCGAGAACAGGCAGCCGATGTCCATCGCGAGCTCGACCAGGGCCGTGGGCGGGTCCCGGCGCTCCGGGCGGGAGTTGATCTCCACCGCGACATCGTTCGCGGCGCAGGCCTCGAACACCGCCCTGGCGTCGAACTGGCTCTGCGGCCGGGTGCCCCGTCCGCCCGTGACCAGCCGGCCCGTGCAGTGCCCGAGCACGTTGGTGTGCGGGTTCGACGCCGCGGCCACCATCCGCCGGGTCATGGAGTCCGCGTCCATCTTGAGCTTGGAGTGGACCGAGGCGACGCGCAGCTCGAGCTGGTCGAGCATCTCGTCGGTCTGGTCCAGGGCTCCGTCGTCGAGGATGTCGACCTCGATCCCTTTGAGCAGCCGGAACCGGCCGCCGAGGTGGGCGTTGATCGCCTCGACGATCCCGAGCTGCTGGGTGAGTCGCTCGGGGGACAGCCCGTTGGCGACGGTGAGCCGCGGGGAGTGGTCGGTCAGCACCAGGTAGTCGTGGCCGGTCTCCATCGCGGTGAACACCATCTCCTCGATGGGCGAGCCGCCGTCGGACCAGTCGGAGTGCGAGTGCAGGTCGCCGCGGAGCGTCGTGCGGAACTCCTCACCACCCTCGACCAACGGTCCGGCGGCCTCCTCCTCGAGCCGGCGCAGGTACGCCGGCACCTCGCCGGCCAGCGACTCACGGATCACTGCCTCCGACTTCGACCCGATGCCCGGCAGCTCTCGCAGCGTGCCGCTCTCGCCGCGGGTCCGCAGCTCCTCGGGATCCAGGGACAGCACGGTCGCCGCCGCACTCCGGAACGCCTTGACCCGGTAGGTCTCCGCACGGGTGCGTTCGAGCAGGAACGCGATCCGGCGCAGCGCCGCCACCGGCTCGGGTACGGGATCCTGCTGCTTTTTCGGGTTCACAGGCCAAACTTTCTTCCGTCCACACCCCGTGCGTACCCATTCTTGCTGGTCAGCCGCATCTCCCGGTACCGCCCGGGCGTGTCCCCCACAGCCTTGTGCACGCCTGACCGGCGGCGGTCCACAGGCGCAAGACCAGCGTCCACAGACCGTCCACAGGTTTATCCACAGGGGTGGATAGCCAAGCGTTGACCCGCGCCGGAGCCGGCCCTAGGTTGGGGCGCAGATGAGGCCCTCGGCTGACTCGGTACGACGTTCGCAAGGGGAAGGCAAGCGGCGCACCGACCACGCAGAGGGCCTCTTCTTCTGCCCCGCCGGGTTCAGCGGCCGGTGAATTTCGGGGCCCCAGGCACAGCCGCAGCGCCTCCTCCGCGTCGACCACCCGGCCGATGGGCAGCAGGGTCGCGGACGACGCCCCCGCCTGCGGGCCGCTCGACACGGAGGTGAGCACCGGAAGTCCGGCGCGGGAGCGCTACCGGGCGCCACGCCTGAACCAGCCGCTCTGAGAGATCAATCGCACGCCGTCGACAACGAATGCCCTAAATCGGGCATAGCGGACAAAAATCGCTGCCGCTGAGCGTGGAATGCGCCTGAACGGGCCTGCGCCTGCATGAATCCGCGCCGCGCCTGCCGTAGTGTGCAATGCGGCCGTTAGAAACGGCGGCCCCGGCGGGTCTTCCCTTAGATCCCCGCCGCGACGACCAGTACGACAAATAGGCAAGGAGGCCGTCATGGCGGAGACCTGGAGCGGCGAGTTCTACTGCGTGAAGTGCAAGGAGAAGCGTGAGGCGGAAGGTGAAGTGAAGGTCAACGACAAGGGCACCCGCATGGCAAAGGCCGTGTGCCCCGTCTGTGGCACCAACCTGAACCGCATTCTCGGCAAGGCCTGAACTACGCCGTAGCAGCAGAACCTTCAGCAGCGGGATCTCCTCCGGGAGGTCCCGCTGCTGCGTCGTAGCCCCTCGCCGCCCCTGTGGATGACCGCCGACGTCGCCCGCCGATCTGGGGCAGGCTGCCGGTATGCGACCGATCCTCCGACCCGGCACCCATGTCCTGCGGCGCGGCGACCAGCAGCTGCAGGTCGGCCTCGATCCGCATCGCGCCGTCGTCCTCCCCGACGAGCCCGGCGTCCGTGACTGCCTCGAGCGGCTGAACCGGTCGGCCGAGATCGGCGAGTACGACGGGTCGGCGGACGGGGCGTACGGCGCACGCGGCACCCTCGACCTGCTGGCCGACAACGACCTCGTGCTCGACGGCAGCACGCTCATGCCGCTCGTCCCGACCCATCAGGCCGACCGGGACGGCCCCGGACGCCACCGCACCCCCGTGTCCCGCGAGGACGTGGCGGCCCTGGCCCGCAGCGTCGGCGACGAGACCGGAGCCCTGCTCGGGTCCAGGACGCGCACCCGCACCGCGATCGTCCCGTTCGGGAACCGGCTCGGCGCCGGGCTGGCCGAAGACCTGACCGGACTGGTCCGTGGGGCCGGCCTCCGGGTGAGCTCGACCGGCGGGTACGACATGGTGGCCCTGGTCGGCGTCGGTGAACCGCGGCGCGAGGTCGCCGACGGGTGGATGCGCAGCGGCACCCCTCACCTCCCGGTCCGGGTCACCGAGGGATGCACGACGGTCGGCCCGTTCGTCGTACCCGGCAAGTCCGCCTGCCTGCGCTGCATCGACGCCCACCACACCGACGCCGACTCGTCCTGGCCACTGCTGGTGGCACAGTACGCCGCGCTCACCGGCCGCGAGCGCGCCGACGGCGTCCCGGAACCGGTCGACTGGCTGGTCACCCGGGTCGCGCTGGCCTGGGCGGCGCGCGACCTCACGTCGTACGCCGAGGGCCGTCTCCCCTCCACCTGGTCGGCGACGATCCGGTTCGAGGCCCAGCTCACGTCGGTCGAGAGCCGCTCCTGGCTACGTCATCCTGACTGCGGCTGCTGCTGGGAGTAACGGGGTACCGCCAAAAACCTTTTCCCTCTCGGACACAATGAGAAGATGCCCGAACTTCCCCGCAGAGCCGCAGCCAGGACCGCGCGCCTAGCTGCGTTGCCGCTCGGCTTCGCCGGTCGCACGGCGGTCGGGATGGGCCGACGCATCGGCGGCGCGCCCGCCGAGGCGGTGATGACCGAGGTGCAGCAGCGGACCGCCGAACAGCTGTTCCGCACTCTCGGGGAGCTCAAGGGCGGCGCCATGAAGATGGGTCAGGCGCTGTCCATCATGGAGTCCGCGCTTCCCGAGGAGATCGCCGCGCCCTACCGCGCGCAGCTGACCAGGCTGCAGGACTCCGCCCCGCCGATGTCGGCGAGCACCGTGCACAGCGTGCTGGGCCACGAGCTCGGCGCACAGTGGCGCAAGAAGCTGGTGGAGTTCGACGACAACCCGGCGGCTGCTGCCTCGATCGGGCAGGTGCACAGGGGACGCTGGGCGGACGGCCGCGAGGTCGCGATCAAGATCCAGTACCCCGGAGCCGGCGAGGCGCTGACGGCCGACCTGCGGCAGCTGGGCCGGATCGCCCGCACGTTCGGCAGCCTCGTCCCCGGCATCGAGATCAAGCCCTTGGTGGCCGAGCTGCAGGCCAGGGTTGCCGAGGAGCTCGACTACTCGCTGGAGGCGGCCGCGCAGAAGGCGTTCTCCTTGGAGTTCCGCGACGACCCGGACATCTACGTGCCCGACGTCGTCGCGCACAGCGACAGGGTCCTGGTCTCCGAGTGGGTCACCAGCCACGCGTCGCTGGCCCGGCTCATCGCCGAGGGAACGCAGGAGGAACGCGACCACTACGGGGAGATGTACGTCCGCTTCCTGTTCGCCGGCCCCGCCCGCACCGGGATGCTGCATGCCGACCCGCACCCGGGCAACTTCCGGATCCTGCCGACGGCCGACGGTGAGCTCGGCGGGATCGGCGTGGTCGACTTCGGCGCGGTGGCCCGGCTACCCGACCATGAGCTGCCCAGGTCGATCGGCACGCTGATGCGCATCGCGATGCTCGACAACTACGACGACGTGCTGGACAGCCTGCGCGCCGAAGGGTTCGTCAAGCCGAACATCAGGATCGAACCGGACGACCTACGCGACTACCTCGGCCCCTTCATCGACCCGGCCCGCGGAGAGACGTTCAAGTTCTCCCGTGAATGGATGCGCACCCAGTTCCAGCGACTCAACGACCCCCGGGAACCCGGTTACACGATGACGTTGAAGCTGAACCTGCCCCCGTCGTACTTGCTGATCCACCGGGTCTGGATCGGCGGTATCGGTGTGCTCTGCCAGCTCGGGGCGGAGGCCCCGTTCCGCCAGATCCTCACCGAGTCGCTGCCCGGCTTCGCCGACGGCTGACCGGGGACCGGGCTACCACCACTCGCTGTCGAGCTTGCCCTCGATCGCCCGCAGGTGCTCGCGTGAGCAGCGCTCGCAATATAGCTTCGTCCTGCCGTTCTCGACCGAGGTCGTCCAGGTCAGCGGAGTGTCCTCGCCGGGTGCGGCGGTCCCGCAGAAGGCACAGGTCACAGGCACGCCTTTTACCCTACGCGCACACAAGCCGGGCCTCCGGCAGCTCGACTGGCTACCGGAGGCCCGGGTGTTCGTTTCCCACCCAGCTCGGCTGGGGCGATCAGGTCGGCTCTCTCGACTCTGTCCTCGATCGAATCGACACTGCTTCGGTTCGTTCACCGGTCAGGCCGGCGGACTCCCCTCAGAGCGAGCGGGCGAGCGCGAGACGCGCCTGCTGGGCTGCGCGCTCGGCGCGGCGGGACAACCGCCGCGCGAGCACGAGCTGGTGCCCACGTCGCAGTTCGCGCGCCTCTCCCAGGCGCGCGGACATATGCGCACGCGCCAGGTCTTCATTGAGTAAGTACATGTCGTTGCTCCGGTTCGGTGTGGTGTTCATGGCGTGGTGTGCTCCCCTTACAGCGAGCGAGCGAGCACGAGTCGGGCCTGCAGGGCTGCGCGCTCGGCGCGACGGGTCTTCCGTCGAGCCAGACCGAGCTGGTGCCCACGACGCAGGTGACGCGCCTCTCCGAGGCGCTCGGACATCTGCGTCCGAGCCAGTTCTTCGTTCATGAAGTACATCTGAGTGCTCCGATTCGGTCTCGAGATTCTTGGCTGAAGTCTTGGTGTCGCGGTGTGCCGGACTAGGCGGCGACCTCGTTCTTCCGAGGACGCCCACGGGGCCGCTTGCGGGGGATCACCGTTCCCTGCAGGAAGAGCTCACCACCCCAGACCCCCCACGGCTCACGGCGTTCGCAGTGCTCCGGCGAGGCATTCGGCGCGGACTGGACACTCCACGCAGAGAGCCTTCGCGAGCTCTACATCCTGCGGGGTCTCCGCGAAGAACAGCTCTGGATCGTTTGATCGGCAGGGCAGTTGCTCCTCGTCGACCGCGCTGGTGCTGACTGCGTACGTATCGAGGACGCTGATGCTCATATGTCACCTCCTTGTGACCTGATCGCTTGTGAGTTCTGGGAAACAAAAAGACCGCGGATCCCGGGTTTCGGGTTCCGCGGCCTGGAGGCTGCCGATCAGTGAGTATCACTCTAGATCGGTGGACTCCAGGCGGAGGTACCCGGGAAGGTGCCCTTCAGGACAGCAACATCCGTGACGTGGCTGTAGCCGCACACACGGGTGGTGTCGATCGAGAAACGCTTACGGTCGGCGGCAGCCGAGGACACACCCGTCGGGAGGGCACGCACTGCTGCAACGAGACCGTTGCCGGAAATGGGCATGGCGAAATCGGCCGGCTGGCTGAGGGTCATGTTGATGTTCATCACTGCAATGCACCTCCTTCGATCTTCGGGCGCCGGCTTCGTCAGGGCCGTGTGCGCTGGCTTTTCGAGTGACAGAAACGTACAACGGGGGGCCTGTAAGCGGCAAACGATTTAATGGGTATTTCCCGAAAAACTTTCGGCCGCATCAACAAATGGCCCGGTCGGGCTACTCCGAAGGCCTCGAATACCGGCAAAGTTGCGCAGCGAGCTCAGCCGGCCGCGGCCGAGACGATGTCGAGAACCTCGGCGCCGTACTTGTCGAGCTTGGTCTTGCCGATGCCGGAGATTCTCAACAGGGCTTGGTGATCCGCGGGTTTGACCTCGGCGATCGCCTGCAGGGTGAGGTCGGTGAACACGACGTACGCCGGCACCTTCTCCTCGCCCGCGCGCTCGACGCGCCATTCCCGCAGCCGCTCGAAAAGCTCCTCGTCGTACGACGCCGGGCAGCTCTCGCAGCGACCGACCTTGCGTTCCTTCGTGGACGCGAGCGGCTGGTTGCACTCCCGGCAGTGAGCGACACCCTGCTTCTTCCGCCCCTTGGCCGCGCGCTCCTCCTCGAGCCGGTCGGAGCGGACCTGTGGCCGGAGACCGGTCAGGAACCGGGAGGGCTTGCGGGAGGATCGGCCTCCCGGCGAGCGGGCCAGCGACCACGACACGGCGAGCCGCTCGCGCGCCCGGGTCATCCCGACGTAGAGCAGCCGCCGCTCCTCCTCAACCGCGACGGGGCCCTCGGCGTAGATGATCGGCATCGTGCCCTCGTGCATGCCGCACAGGAACACCGCGTCCCACTCCAGCCCCTTGGCGGCGTGCAGCGTGGCGAGGGTGACGCCCTCCGCCACGGGGGCGTGCTGCTCGGAGGCGCGGCGGTCGAGGTCGTCGACGAAGTCGCCCAGGGTTGCCTCGGGTTTCCCGGCGGCGAACTCGGTCGCCTGGGAGACGATCGCCTGCAGTGACTCCCAGCGGTCGCGAACGTTGCCGCGGCCGCTCGGCGCCTTCTCGGTCCACTCCATGCCGGACAGCACCGCTTTGACGTCGGCGACGAGCCCGTCGCCCGACCCGACTGCGCTCCTGGCGTTGCCGCGCAACAGGGTGACCGCCTTGCGAACCTCTGGCCGCTCGAAGAACCGGGCGGCGCCGCGGACGACGTAGGGGATGCTGCGAGCGGCCAGCGCCTCCTCGAACGCCTCGGACTGCGCGTTGATCCGGAACAGCACCGCGACCTCACGCATCGGCAGCCCGGAGCTCTGCAGCTTCAGGATCTCCGCGGCGACTGCCTCGGCCTCGGCGACCTCGTCGGAGTGCTCCGAGTAGGACGCCTCCGGACCGGCGTCCTGCTGGGAGCGGAGCGAGACGCCCGCGCTGCCGGTGCCGGCCAGGAGGCTGTTGGCGGCGGCCACCACCTGCGGCGTGGAGCGGTAGTTGCGGACCAGCTCCATCGAGGTGGTGCCTGCATACCGCTTGGGGAAGTCGCGCAGGTAGTCCGCGCTCGCACCGGCGAACGAGTAGATCGTCTGGGCCGGGTCACCGACCACGCACAGGTCGTTGCGGCCGCCGAGCCACAGGTTGAGCAGGGAGGCCTGGATCGGGCTGACGTCCTGGAACTCGTCGACGACGAACCACTTGTACTGCCTGCGGACCTCCGCGGCCACCCGCTCGTCCTCGGCGAGGAGCGCGGCTGCGCAGAGCAGGACGTCCTCCATGTCCATCCTGCCCTGGTCCCGCTTGACCTCCTCGTACGCGGCGAACACGCGAGCCACCGTGGCGGAGTCCTGGCCGGACACGGTCCTGCCGCGAGCGCCTGCAACGGCGGCGTAGTCGTCGGGGCGGACGTTGCTGACCTTGGCCCACTCCACCTCGCTGGCCAGGTCCCGCAGCGTTGCCTGGTCCACGTCCACGCGGTTGCGGCGGGCTGCGCTGGCCAGCATCGACAGCTTCGACTCCGTGAGCACAGGCAGCTCACCGCCGTACACCCGGGGCCAGAAGTAGCGCGCCTGCCGCAGCGCCGCCGAGTGGAAGGTGCGGGCCTGCACACCACCGGCACCGAGCGACCGGAGCCGGGTACGCATCTCGCCGGCGGCGCGAGTGGTGAAGGTGACCGCGAGCACCTCGGTCGGGTTGTAGATGCCGGTGGCGACGCCGTACGCGATCCGGTGCGTGATCGCCCGGGTCTTGCCCGTCCCCGCCCCGGCCAGGACGCGAACCGGGCCACGCAGCGCGAGCGCGACCTCTCGCTGCTCTGGGTCGAGGGCCTCGAGCAGCTGCTCGGCAGAACCTCGCGGCGCGTCCATAGGGAACAAACTCCTCAACTCGGGTGTTCTTTGGTTATCCGGGCCCGCGAAATCGTGCCGGCCTCTGCGAATGCACAGCCTAGACGTCAGGAAGGACACGAATGTCGAGCCCAGGTATCAACGCCGACACGGCAACGCTCACCATGTACTCCACCCAGTGGTGTGGCTACTGCCACCGGCTGAAGAGCCAGCTCGACCGCGAGGGCATCAGCTACGAGGTCGTCGACATCGAGAGGGTTCCTGACGCGGCGTTCATCGTGGAGCAGGTCAACAACGGCAACCAGACCGTGCCGACCCTGGTGTACTCGGACGGCTCGGCCCAGACCAACCCGTCCGTAGCCGACGTGAAGTCCAAGCTCGCCACCCTCAACTAACCCGTTGAGATCCGCCTTATTTTCTGTTGAGATGCGCCTCATTCGCGGATTCGACGGAAATTAGGCGGATCTGAACGGTGAACGAGGCGGATCTCAACTACCAGTGGCCGGGCAGTGGCTCGCCGTACCACGCCTCCACCAGTGACCTCGAGATCGAGATGCCGCCGGGGAGGACCAGCGTCCCCGCCCCCGCCTCGGCCTTCATCTGGTCGCGGGTGAACCAGCGTGCGTCGCTGATCTCGTCGTTGTCGACCGAGATCTCGGTGGTCACCGCACGTGCGAAGAACCCCACCATCAGGCTCGCCGGGAAAGGCCACGGCTGGTTCCCGAAGTAGCTGACGTCGGCCACCTCGACGCCCACCTCCTCGGCGACCTCGCGTACGACGGCCTGCTCCAGCGACTCCCCCGGGTCCACGAAGCCGGCCAGTGTGGAGTACCGCCCCTCCGGCCAGGCCGGCTGACGCCCCAGCAGGGCCCGGTCCCCGTGCGTGACCAGCATGATCACCGCTGGGTCGGTGCGCGGGAACTGCTGCTTGCCGCAGCCCGGGCAGGTCAGCACGTGCCCGGCCTCGGCAACCTCCAGGCGGCCGCCGCAGCGCGGACAGTGCCGGTGCGCGAGATGCCACTCCGCCAGCGCGATCGCGTGCACGAGCAGGCCGGCGTCGTCGGTAGACAGGTTCGGCCCGACGGAGCGGAAGCCCGCCCAGCCCTCCTGCTGCTGCGACTCGTCCAGCAGCACCGCGAAGTGGGCCGCCTCGTGCTGCATGCCGAGGAACACCCGCTGCCCCTCCGGGACCTGGGCCGGGGTCCGCCAGTCGATGGCCGTTCGGTCCGCGTCGACGGGAAACCTGCCGCCCGCGATCAGCAGCACGCGGGTGCCCGGATCCGCCCAGGTCTCGTCGAGCCATGCCTGGTCCGTGCGGCGCCTCCCCACCCGGTCGTGCGCCCTGACCGAGAGGGCGATGTCAGCGTGGCCGGCGACTGTCGGATGCGAGGGCTGTGTCACGCGTCCGACCCTACGAGACGGTCAAGAAGGGCCATGGGTCGGTGGCGACCGGGCACGAGGCCGGGTTCCCCACGGAGTGGGGCAGCTCGAGGTGTCGAGAAGTTCCCGAGGTACTGGTCGTCCTCGTCCACGATCGCCAGGTGGCGTGGCCTGCATCACGTCCGGGTCGGGAGGTTAGGCGCACCGGCTGCCGCATGCAGGACCTTCCGCAACCTCCGCCCTAGGATCGACCGCTATGAGCACTCACATCGGCGCCCGGCCGGACCAGATCGCGCCGTATGTCCTGATCCCCGGTGACCCACTGCGCGCGAAGTGGATCGCGGAGACCTTCCTCGAGGACGCCGAGTGCTACTCGCAGGTGCGCGGGATGCTCGGGTTCACCGGCACCTACCGCGGCGAGCGGATCTCGGTGCAGGGCTCCGGGATGGGACTCCCCTCGTTCTCGATCTACGCCAACGAGCTGTTCGACGAGTACGGCGTGACCACCCTGGTCCGGGTCGGGTCGTGTGGCGCGCTCACCGAGGACCTCGGACTGCGCGACATCGTGATCGCCTCCGGGGCCTGCACGGACTCGGCGATGAACCGGATCCGGTTCGAGGGGCTGGACTACGCGCCGGTCGCCGACTTCGGGCTGCTGCGGGCGGCGTACGACGCCGCGGTGGCCAGGTCCCTGCCCGTGAAGACTCATGTGGGACTTCTGTTCTCCAGCGACTCGTTCTACAACCCGCGCCCGGAGCTTACCGCGCGCATGGTGGAGTACGGGGCGCTCGCCGTGGAGATGGAGGCGAGCGCGCTCTACACGCTCGCCGCCAAGTTCAAAGCCCGCGCCCTGGCGATCTGCACCGTTTCGGACCACATTGTCACCGGCGAGCAGACCACGTCGCAGGACCGTGAACAGACCTTCACCGACATGGTCGAGGTGGCGCTGGAGGCAGTGCTCGCGACCCGCTGAGTCCGCGGGGGCCGACGAGGCGCACGGTTCATCGATTTGTGACAGTCGGTTGCCTCGGAAGTGCGCTACCTTCAGAAAAGTTCCTCTCGGGCATCGGGAACCACGGGTGAGGTCGCCGGCGGACGCCGGCTTCTCCTGGACTTGGAGGTTCGGTGAAGCGCAACAGGTTGACTCTTCTCTCCGCCGCGGTCGGAGCTACTGCACTGGTCCTGTCGGCGTGCTCGCCGCCGACCGAGGAAACCGCCGATGACACCGGCACGGAGGGCGGGGTCGCCGCTGCCGCGGCAACATCCCTCGGTGACTTCGGCACCATGGAAGATCTCGAAGCGGCAGCGAAGGAGGAGGGCGAGCTCAACGTCATCGCGCTCCCCCCGGACTGGGCGAACTACGGCGAGATCATCTCCACCTTCTCCGACAAGTACGGCATCAAGGTGAACTCGGCGCAGCCTGACGCGGCGAGCCAGGACGAGATCAACGCCGCCAACCAGCTGAAGGGGAGCGACCGGGCACCCGACGTGTTCGACCTGGGCCAGTCGGTGGCCCTCGCCAACACCGAGCTCTTCGCGCCGTACAAGGTCGAGACCTGGGAGGACATCCCCGACGAGTTCAAGGACCCGAACGGCACCTGGGTGAACGACTACGGCGGCTACATGTCCATCGGCTACGACTCGGACAAGGTGCCCGACGTCGCCACCCTCGACGACCTGCTCGGCGCCGACTACAAGGGCAAGGTCGCCCTCAACGGCGATCCGACGCTGGCCGGCGCCGCCTTCAGCGGAGTGATGATGGCCTCGGTCGCCAACGGAGGTTCTCCCGACGACATCGCACCCGGTGTGGAGTACTTCGGGAAGCTGAAGGACGCGGGCAACTTCCTGCCCGTCGACCCCACCCCGGCCACGGTCCAGTCCGGCCAGACTCCGGTCGTGATCGACTGGGACTACCTCAACGCGTCCCTCGCGAAGGACCTGCCGACCTGGAAGGTTGTCGTTCCGGAGAACGCAGCGATCGCCGGGTACTACTTCCAGGCAATCAACTCCGACGCGCCACACCCGGCCGCTGCACGGCTGTGGCAGGAGTTCCTCTACTCCGACGAGGGTCAGAACCTGTGGCTCAAGGGCGGCGCACGCCCGGTCCGCGCTGACGCGATGGTGGAGGCGGGCACCATCGACCAGGCGCTGTACGACGCACTCCCCGGGGTTGCCGGATCGCCGGTCATCCCGACCAACGAGCAGACCGAGAAGGCTGCGGCCTACCTCGCCGACAACTGGGCGAAGGTCATCGGCTAGCAGATGCCCCTGACCAGTGAGGTGATGGCGTGAGTCGGTTCGGCCGGCTCACGCCATCACTGGCGCTGCTGCCGTTCCTCGGCTATCTCTTCGTCTTCCTGCTGATCCCGACCATCACGGTCGTGGTGGGCGCCTTCCAGGAGGATGGAGAGTTCTCGTTCGTCAACATCGAGGCGCTCTTCAGTGACGCTGCGCTGAGCGCCCTGTGGAAGAGCATTCTGCTCTCGGGGTCCACGGCCGTCATCGGCGCGGTGTTCGGCGCGGTGTTCGCCTACCTTGTGGTGACCAGCCCGCCGGCCAGCCTGTTCCGTCAGGCTGTCACCTCGGTGTGCAGCGTGCTCGCCCAGTTCGGCGGGGTGACCCTGGCGTTCGCGTTCATCGCGACGCTCGGCTTCTCGGGTGTGGTCACCGAGATGCTCCGCTCCGCCGTCGGCATCGACATCTTCGGGTCGGGCTGGCTGTTCGGCCTGCCCGGCCTGATCCTGGTCTACACCTACTTCCAGATCCCGTTGATGGTGATCGTCTTCCTGCCCGCACTCGAGGGGCTGCGGCCACAGTGGCGGGAGGCGGCCGTCAGCATCGGCGCCACCACGTGGCAGTACTGGACGCAGATCGCGATCCCGATGCTGCGGCCCGCGTTCCTCGGAGCGGCGCTGCTGCTGTTCGCGAACGCGTTCGCCGCCTATGCCACCGCGGCAGCCCTGGTCAGCCAGGGCAACCCGATCCTGCCGCTGCTGATCCGGGCGGGACTGACCAGTGAGATCCTGCTCGGCCGGCAGAACCTGGCGTTCGCCCTCGCCTTCGAGATGATCCTCGTGGTGGCTGTGGTGATGACTGCCTACGCGCTGCTGGTCCGTCGTACGTCGAGGTGGCTGAAGTGAACACATCCTTGACGTGGCGGACCACCAGGGTGGCGCTGCTGCTCCTGTTCGGCGGGTTCTTCCTCATCCCCATGCTGGCGATGCTCGACTTCAGCACCCGCGCCGTCGGTGGCGGCCGGACCTGGCAGGCCTGGGCGAACCTGGTGCAGGACCCCGCCCTGTCCGCGGCGATCGTCAGGTCGTTGCTGCTCGCGCTGCTGACCGTTGTCGGGATGCTGGTGCTGCTGGTTCCCACCATGGTGTGGGTCCGGCTCCGGGTACCCCAGGCCAGCCGCCTGGTCGAGTTCCTCTGCCTGCTGCCGCTAACGATCCCCGCCCTGGTGATCGTGGTCGGCATGAGGAACGTCTACGCCTGGGTCAACTACTTCGTCGGCGACTCATCGTTGACCCTGGCGTTCGTCTACGTGGTCCTGGTGCTGCCCTATGCCTACCGGGCCATCGACTCCTCGCTCTCCGGGATCGACGCCGTCACCCTCGCCGAGGCGGCACGCTCGCTGGGCGCAGGGTGGGTCACCGTGATCGTGCGGATCGTCGTCCCGAACATCTGGTCCGGTGTCCTGGCCGCGGCCTTCATCTCGGTTGCGCTGGTTCTCGGCGAGTTCACCATCGCCTCGCTGTCGAACTACGACACCCTGCAGGTGGTCATCAACCTGCTGGGCAAGAGCGCCGCCACCACCTCGGTGGCGGCGTCCCTCGCGGTCCTTATCTTCGTATCCGCCCTGTTGATGCTGCTCTCGTTCGTCGGTCGGTCACGACGCGGCGTGAAAGGAAGCCGAGCGTGACCACAGTGGAATCGTCCAGAGTCGAGGTGGTGCTCGAGGGCCTGCAACGGCACTACGGCAACGTCCGGGCGCTCGACGGGCTCGACCTGAGGATCGAGCCGGGTGAGATGGTCGCGCTGCTCGGCCCCTCGGGCTGCGGGAAGACGACCGCCCTGCGCATCCTCGCCGGCCTCGAGCAGGCCGACTCCGGACGGGTCCTCGTGCACGGCCGGGACCTGTCCAACGTCTCCGCGAACAAGCGAGACATGGGCATGGTGTTCCAGGCGTACAGCCTATTCCCCCACATGACCGTCCTGGAGAACGTCTCGTTCGGCCTCAAGCTGCGCGGACAGGGCAAGGGGGTACGGGCATCGCGGGCGACCGAGGTACTGGAGCTGGTCGGCCTCGCGACCCAGCGTGACCGCTACGCGCACCAGCTGTCCGGCGGGCAGCAGCAACGCGTCGCGCTGGCGCGTGCCTTGGCGATCGAGCCGTCCGTGCTCCTGCTCGACGAGCCGCTGTCCGCGCTCGACGCGAAGGTTCGAACCCAGCTCCGGGACGAGATCCGCCGGGTCCAGCTCGAGGTCGGCACGACCACGCTGTTCGTGACCCACGACCAGGAGGAGGCGTTGGCCATCGCGGACCGGGTGGGCGTCATGTCCGGGGGACGGCTGGACCAGATCGCCTCACCGACGGACCTGTATGCCAGGCCGAGCACCCGGTTCGTGGCGGAGTTCGTCGGACTGAGCAACCGGGTCGGCGCCCAGGTGAAGAACGCGCACGCGAACATCCTGGGGTCTCCGGTCCCGGTGCTCGACGGCTCGGTGACGAGCGGGACCGGCACCGCGCTGGTCCGCCCCGAGTCGTTGTCCGTGCACCAGGACGACAACGGCAACGCCGTCGTCACCTCGCGTGCGTTCCTCGGCCCGGTCTCGCGGGTGTACTGCGACCTGCACAGCGGCGAGACGGTGATGGCCCAGGTCTCGAGCGGTGTCGCCGACCGGCTCCCGCCCGGCAGCCGGGTCCGGGTCACCATCGACCCCGTGCCGGTGCTGGTGATCGCGGACTGACCGGTCAGCGACTCAGCCGCCCGTTGCAGAGTCCGTCGGCTCGGTGACGAGCTTCTCCAGCTCCGCACGGTCGGGCAGGTCAGCATGCTCGACGAGGTCGCCGGTGCGGACGTAGTAGAACGCAGCCTCCACGGACTCGACGGGGACGCCCTGCAGCTCCGCCCACGCCAACCGGTAGATCGCCAGCTGCAGCGGGTCGGCGGTCTGCTGCCGGTTGGTCTTCCAGTCCACGACGAGGTATCCGCGGTCGGTCGCGTAGACCGCGTCGATGCGCCCCCGGATCACCTGTCCGCCCAGCACCAGGGCGAAGGGCGGCTCGATGGAGAGTGGAGTGCGCTCGGCGAACGGGCCGGCGTTGAACCTCTCGATCAGGTTCTGCAGGTCGGTGTCGTCGTCGATCTCCGCGTCCGCCCGGCCGGGCACCTCGTCCAGCCCGACCAGCTGCTGCTGGCCGAACCGGTTCTCGACCCAGGCGTGGAAGCGGGTGCCGAAGCGCGCGGCCGGCGACGGCTTGCGGGGCATCGGCCGCGCCAGGTCGGCCGCGAGCTGCTCGGGATCGTCGCGGAGCCGCGCCATCGACGTCGCGGACAGGCTCGGCGGCAGCGGCACCTCGATGGTGTCCGCGCGACTCTCGCGGGCCTCCTGCAACAGACGGTCCAGCTCGTCGTCCCACTCGGCGACAAGTGCGGCATCCGCAGCGGACAGGGAGGGGGCTCCGGGTTCCACATCGAACAGCGCAGGCTGCTCAGCAGACTCCAGGCTTAGCCCGTCCGATGGTGTGGGAGCCGTGAGCTCGGCGATCGCCTCGCGGACCAGCGCGGCGGCCTGCATCCGGCGGTCGATCTCCTCGCCGTTCGGCTCGACCGGCCAGGGGTAGGCGGTGGTGTCCTGCAGGACCGGGTTGGCAGCGTCGTCCTCGGGCGTCGGGCACCACGGCGCAGGCGCAGCGCCCCATCCCCGCATCGAGGCGACGGCGTCGAGGAGGTACGACGACGGGCCCATCCTCGTCTTGCGACCCGGCTTCCACCAGTGCCCGGACAGCAGCATCGACTCGCGGGCGCGGGTGAACGCGACGTAGCCGAGTCGGAGCTGCTCGGTCGCGTCGTACGCCTTCACCTGCGTGGGAAAGTCGTTGACTGCTGCCTCGGAGTAGTCCTCGACCTGCGGCAGGTCATGGGCGTCGCCGCGCAACGGGGACGGGAGCACGGCGCAGCCGCGGAGCCACTGGGTGCGGCCCTGGGTGTTCGGGAACTTGGTGTGGCACACGCCGGGAAGGAACACCACATCCCACTCCAGGCCCTTGGCGCGGTGCACGGTGAGCAGCTTCACCGAGTCGGCGACCGACGGGGTGGCCGCGTCGAGGCCGTTGCCGAGCTCGTCCTCGGCCTGGAGGTACGCCAGCAGCGCCGGCAGGGACACCTGGCCGTCGAGGGACTGGAACTCCGCGACCGCCTTCACGAAGGTGTCGAGGTTCTCCCGGCGCGACTCCGCGGTCCGGTTGCCGGAGGCGGCGAGCTCGAGCTCGATGCCGGTGACGTCGATGATCCGCCGGATCAGGTCGAGCAGCGGCTCCCCGACGAAACCGCGCAGATAGCGGAGCTCCCCGGCGAGCAGGCCGAACCGCTCCCCGGCCTCGTCGGAGTAGGGCAGCTGCCCCGGGTCGTCTATCGCGTCGCTGAGCGAGACCAGGTCGGTCGGGTCGGTGCCCTCGACGACGGCAGCGAGCTGTTCCTCGATGGTGAGGTCGTCCTCGCGGGCGTCGGTGCCGGGGACCCTGGCGAGCAGCTTCGCGCGCTGGCCGAGCAGCGCCAGGTCGCGCGCGCCGATGGCCCACCGGGGGCCGGCCAGCAGGGTGAGCATCGAGGCGTTCGCGGTGAGGTCGTGCAGCAGCTGCAGGGTTGCCACCACCTCGGCGACCTCCGGCAGCCGCAGCAGGCCGTTGATGCCGACGATCTCGACCGGGACGTCGGCCTTGGTCAACGCGTCGTAGACGTCCGCGGCATGGGCGTTGTCGCGGGTCAGCACACCGATCTCCTTCCAGAGCGGGGTGGCCATCGCGTCGTACGCATCCTTGACCCGGCCGACCAGAAAGGTGAGCTCGTCGCCGTACGTCTCGAGCAGCGCGACGTGCACCTGGCCGTCGCCGGCGTCGGGCTTCGGCTCGAGGGGTGCGCTGCGGGTGCGCTCGTCGGCGTACAGCGGCCGGGCGAGGTCGTTCGCGGTGGCCAGGATCCTCTTCTCCGAGCGCCGGTTGACGGTGAGTGAGTAGACCAGCGGACTCGACGGTACGTCGCCGGGCGGGAAGTCCTCACCGAAGCCGAGGATGTTTGACACCGAGGCGCCCCGCCAGCCGTAGATCGCCTGGTTCGGGTCGCCGACGGCCATGACCGGATGGCCGCGCCCGTCCTCGACCGTCTTGCCCGAGAACAGCGCGGACAGCATCAGGGCCTGGGCGACGGAGGTGTCTTGGTACTCGTCGAGGAGGACGACCCTGAACTTGCCGCGCTCGAGCTCGCTCACCTCGGGGCAGTCCATCGCCAGCTGCGCGCCGCGCGCGATCTGGTCGGAGAAGTCCATCAGGCCGAGCTCGGTCTTGAGGGCGCGGTAGTCCTCGACCAGCCCGAGCAGCTCCGACCGCTTGAGCATCGCGGCCACCACCGAGTCGATGCCCTTGCGGCCGCCTTTGGGTCCCGGCTCGGCGGACAGCCACCCGGGCAGCTCCGAAGCCTGCCAGGTGCGCAGCCGCTCGGGGGTGACCAGGTGCTCGGACAGCTGACCGTCGAGCTGCAGGAGGTAGCCGATGACCGTCTTCATGTTGTCCGTCAGGTGCTCGATGCGCCCGCGGTGCTGGGCGATCGCCCGGGCGGCGAGCTGGTAGCGCGAGGCGTCGGCGACCACACGGGTGTCCGGTTCGTGGCCGATCCGCAGGCCGTGCTCGGTGAGCAGGTTCGCGGCATACGCGTTGTAGGTGGCGACCGAGGGCTCGAGCTGCTCCTCGACCCCCTCGGGGAGCGGCTGGTCGAGCGGGCGGAGGTACCCGGCACGGCGCAGGGACGTGCGGATCCGGGCGGTCAGCTCGCTGGCCGCCTTGGTGGTGAAGGTCAGACCGAGGACCTGCTCGGGGGCGACCTGACCGGTGGCGACGAGGTAGACGACGCGGGCGGCCATCACCTCGGTCTTGCCGGAGCCGGCCCCGGCAATGATCACCGCGGGCTCGAGGGGCGCCGAGATCGCCGCAAACTGTTGGGCGCTGAACTCGAAGTCGGTGCCCATCACCTCACGCAGGACGGCGGGGGTGGGGATCGCACGCGGCTGGATGGTCATGAAAGCACCGTCCCGGAACCCTTGATCGGGCACATCGACTGGAAGGAGCAGTAGTCGCAGTAGTCGTTCACGGTGGCGGTCAGGTCCTCGGAGCGGATCACCCGGGCTGCGGTCATCAGCTGTACCTCCGCGAGCTTGCGGCCCTCCGCGTCCGGCTCCTGGAGGCCCTGGGCCTGCACCTTCGGCAGGCCCTTGTCGTCGATGCGCAGCTGGACGAGCTCGGCACCGCCTGAACGGGCATCCGGGCCGGCGAGGTCGCGGACCGCGCCGTGGTCGACGGCCAGCTGGTAGAGACCGAGCTGCGCGTGGTTGACCACCTTGTCCTTGGACGAGGCGTTCTTGCTGGTCTTGAAGTCGATAACGACCACGTTGCCGTCCTGGTCGAGCTCGAGCCGGTCGACGAACCCACGGAGCACGACCTGTTCGCCATCGGGCAGGGTGACCGCTGCCTCGATGGACTGTTCCGAGGCGAGGTAGCTGCGGGACGGGCGGCCGTTGTGCCACTCCACGAAGCGGCGGATCACCTCGCGCACCTCGGCGCGCTGCTTCTCCTTTGCCCAGGGGGTCTCGAAGACCAGCTGGTCCCAGATCTTCTCGACGTGAGCGACCAGCTCGGAGGCGTCGGTGACCTCACCCTTGCCGACCGCGTCGGCGAGTGCGTGCACCACGAGCCCGAACCCCTGCGCGAAGGTCTGCCCGGCGCTGCCGGCCGCCTCGCGGTCCAGGAACCACCGGGTCGGGCAGTTCACCAGGCCGTCGAGGGCGCTGGCCGACAGGCTGAGTGGTTGCTCCAGCTCGCGCAGCGGCCGGTCCGAGTGGCTGCGGGAGCGGGTGCCCCACCAGTTCGCGGGGTCGGCCTGCGGCACCAGCGGGTCGCCGTGGTCCCTGGCGACCGCCAGCTTCGCGAGCCGGGCGGCGGCGGCCCGCTGCAGGGCGGGATCGGAGGCGTCGCCTGCCACCCGGCGCAGCTCGGCGACCAGGCCGGTCATCGACAGCGGCCGGGCCGGCCGGCCACGGACAGGGGCCACCGGGACCCCGAGCTCGTTCAGGAACCGGGACGGCTGGTCGCCGTCCTCCTCGGTGGACTGCACCGCGGTCACCACCAGCCGCTGGCGGGCGCGCGTGGACGCGACGTAGAACAGCCGCCGCTCCTCGGCGAGCAGAGCGGTCGCCGCGGTCGGCGGCAGCAGGGTGTCGGCGCCGATCCGGTCTGCCTCGAGCAGCGACCCGCGGCGACGCAGGTTCGGCCAGCTGCCCTCCTGGACACCGGCCACCACCACGAGCCGCCACTCCAGGCCCTTGGAGCGGTGCGCGGTCAGCAGCCGGACCGCCTCCCCGCGCACCCCCCGCTCGGCGAGCGTGTCCGCGGGGATCTGCTGGGCGGCGAGCTCGTCGAGGAAGGTCTGGACGCTGGTGTGCCCCTTCTTCTCCTCGGCGCGGGCGGCGATCTCGAACAGCGCACAGATCGAGTCCAGGTCGCGGTGCGCGAGCCGGGCCGCGTGCCCGCCGCGCTCGACGTTGCCGCGCAGGTGGTGCCGCCACGGGGTGCCGGCCCACAGGGTCCACAGCACCTCCTCGGCGGTGGCGCCGCCGGCCAGCTCCCGGTGCGCCTTCGTCAGCAGGGTGGCGAGCCGGCGGGCCTTGTCTGCGGGGCGGCCCGAGAGCATCAGCAGGTCACCGGGCTCGAGGAGGGCCCGGCGGAGCAGCTCGTCGGACGGCAGCGGCATCCGCTCCTCGCCGTGCACCTCACGGTCCTGCGCGCGGAGCTGCCTGCCGAGCGCCCTGATCTCGGCCGCGTCGAGACCGCCGAGCGGTGAGGACAGCAGGTAGTGCGCCCGGTCGACGGTGACGACGGCCATGTCGACGACCGCCTTGAGCCCCTCGAGCAGCGGGAACACCGACGGCTCCTGCACCAGCGGCAGCTCGTCGCCGGCGACCTCGACCGGCACCCCGGAACCGAGCAGGGCGCGGCGCAGCGCGGGGATCGAGGTCTTCCCGGATCGGACCAGCACCGCCATGTCCGACCAGGCGATGCCCTCCTCGAGGTGCGCCCGGCGCAGGAGGTCGGCGATGTGGTCGGTCTCCGCGCGCGGGGTGGAGAACAACGCGACGTCGACCTGCCCGTCGCCGTACGCCCCGGTTGTCGGGGCGGGTGCCCGGAACTGCCGGAACAGGTCCAGGTCGACCGCGCCGGCGGTCGGAATGCCCTTGGCGACCTCGCGGGAGGCGGCGAGCAGGGTGGCGCCGAAGCGGCGGGTGGTGCGCAGCGCGACGACCGGCGCCCGCTCCCCCGTGGCGGCCGGGAACTCGCGAGGGAAGTCGAGGATGCCTCGCACCTCGGCGCCGCGGAACGCGTAGATCGACTGGTCCGGGTCGCCGACCGCTACCAGGTTCCGGCCGTCGCCGGCGAGCGCCTGAAGCAGCGCGACCTGGCGAGGGTCGGTGTCCTGGTACTCGTCGACGAAGACCCAGGAGTAGCGCTCCCGCAGCTGCGCCTGCACCTCCGGTGTCGCGGCCATGGTCGCAGCCCGGTGGATGAGCTCGGGATAGTCCACGGCTGCCTTGAAGTCGAGGCTGGTGAGGTACTCCTCCATGAAGTACGCCGCTGCCGTCCAGTCCTCACGTCCGGCGCCGGCGGCGATCTTCGCCAGGTCGTCGGGGTCGAGGCCCTTCTCCCGGGCCCGCGCGATCACGGCGGCCACCTCGCGCGCGAACCCTCGGGTGCGGACGGCCTCCGCGAGCCCCGCCGGCCACCGGGAGGTCCCCGCCGCACGCGCACCCTCGAGGAGCTCCCGGAGCTGGACGTCCTGCTCCGGGGCGCTCAGCAGCCGCAGCGGGTCGTCGTACAAGCCCTTGGGTCCGTAGACGCGAAGCATGCCGTAGGCGAAGGAGTGGAAGGTCGAACTGAGCGTGGTCGCCATCGTCCGGCCGAGCCGGGCGGTGACCCGGTCACGGAGCTGCTCGGCGGCTTTGCGGCTGAAGGTCAGCGCGAGCACGGCATCCGGCGCGACACCCCGGTGCTCGATCCGGTCGACGATGGCCTCGACCAGGGTGGTCGTCTTGCCGGTGCCCGGCCCCGCCAGCACCAGCAACGGCCCGCCCTCGTGGTCGACCACGGACTGCTGGAAGGCATCCAGGGCAGGTGGGGTCGACCTTCCCGGTGTGGGATAAGTCAGGCGGTACTTCGACATATGCCCAATCCCACCACGGACCGTCGACAGAAGCAGGCGCTCCCCCGATTACTCGTCCGGCCACCAGGCGGCGGACCTCATGTCCACCAGGCCCGAGGGGCGGAGTGCGGTGCCCTCGTCGAGGTGGTGCGCGCGGGCCTCTCCGTCGTGGCACAGTGCCAGGCCGCCGTCGGCGCGCACGACCCGCCACCAGGGGACCGAACCACCGAACATCGACATCACCCGGCCGACCTGCCGCGGCCCTCCGGCACCGACCACCGAGGCGATCGCGCCGTACGACATCACCCGGCCGACCGGGATCTGCTCGACGAGCGACAGCACCCGCTCGACGTACTCCTCCTGGTCCACGCCGGTCACGCTATCCCGCACCCACCGCGAGCTTCCGGCTGAGCAGTCCCGCCCAGCCGACCAGCACGACCAGCCCCGCGGCAGCCAGCCAGCCTGGTGCGGCCGGGTCGATCCCGTCGGCGAGCCGCGCCGCCACCCAGACGAGCCCGGCGACCCCCGTCACCACCGCCGAGCGCCACAGCCACAGCCGGAGCAGGGGTCCGTCGAGTACGACGGACGGGGGGCCGTACGAGGCCAGCAGGCAGGTCACGTGGAACGCGACCAGCGTCGCCGTGAGCACCAGCAGCGGCCAGGACAGGCTCTCCTGGACCGAGATCGCCCAGTAGCCGCCGAGGGCCAGGACCACCGTCAACGGGAAGTGCGAGTCCGGGACCAGCGCGGACAGCAGCGTGAACACGACGATCAGCGCGACCGGCAGCGTCTGCACCGGCGCACCGGCGTACATCTCGACGCCGAACCCGACGAACGGCAGGATCAGGATCAGCGCGCGCAGCAGCCACTGCTGCCGGTTCAGGCGGCTGATCCCGTCGAGGAAGGACCTCGCGCTGGTGCCGCGGCTCATCGGCGGGCCAGCTTCGGCATCGCCGCCCGCCGGCCCAGCCTGCGCAGCACCTCGTCGAGGGTGCCGGGACCACGCCAGGTGACCACCGGGACGCCGGACTTCTGCACCTTGTGCAGCAATGCGTCGCGCTCCAGGCTCCGCATCCGCCAGGCCAGCCGCAGCCTCGGGTCGTCGTCGCCGAGGTCGAGGTCATCGGGGAGGGTGTCCACGACGATCACGCTGAGCCCCCGGTCGGCCAGCGTCAGGGTCGCCGCGATCGACTCGTCGGACAGCATCGGGGAGAGCACTATCACCACCGTCCCCTCGGAGAGCCCGAACTGCATCCGGGCCGCGTCGACCTGTCGGTCCGAGCCGGGCACGATGTAGGCGAGCGTGTCGAGCACCCGTCTCAGGTGCCGCTTTCCGGACCCCATCGCCACCAGGTTGTGGCGGGTCGACCCGAGCACCCGGAGGCCGACGCGGTCTCCCCGGACCAGGTAGTGCTCGGCCACCGCACCGGCGGCGCGGACCGTGAGGTCCAGGCTGGTGGCCTTGCCGCGCTCGGCGGTCCCCAGGTCGGCGACCGCGTCGACCACCATCAGGATGCTGCTGTCCTGCTCGGAGTGGGTGCTGGTCACGTGAAGGGCACCGGTCCGCAACGACACCCGCCAGTGCACGCGCCGCAGCCGGTCCCCTGGCGTGAACGGCCGGATGCTGGCGAAGTCCGTGCCGTCCCCGGTACGACGGGCAGGGTTGGTGCCGACCAGGCCGATCGGGTGCGGGGTCGGAGCGCTGGTGTCGAACCGGCCCGGCATCGGCAACGTGGTCAGCCACTGGGCGTGCAGGCCGGTGGGGCCCCAGCGGAACCCGGCCCAGGCGCTGGTGCCCGCGACCAGCCCGTCACCGACCTGTCTGCGTCCCCAGCGAAGGCTCGCGACCGGGATGTCGACCACGACGGTTGCGGAACCGTCCGAGCCGGCGCCGCGGGCCCCGAGAGGCGGCTTGAACGCGAGGAACCTTTGCCGGGTCAGCGCCGCGACCGCGTGCTCGACATCAGCCGCCTGGGTCAGGGTTGCCCGCATCACCGTCCCCTCCCCCTCACGCAGGCTGGAGTGCAGCAGCGTGCTCCGGACCTGGGGCGGCGTCGACGGACGGTGCCGCACGGCCACCGCGGCACAGACCAGCAACGGCGAGGCCAGCACCAGCAGGTCGGGCCGGCCCACCACCACCGCCACCGTGGCGAGGCTCAGCGAGGCGAGCGCGGCCCGGAGGAGGGCAGCGGTCGGTCGCCAGGTCGCGGTCATCTCATCTCCCGGCTGCCCTGCCCGGCTCGAGTGCCGACGGGGTGGGGACCTGAGCGAGAACGCCGGTCACCACCGAGGCACCCGACACGTCGCTCATCCACAGCTCCGGCCGCACGGTGATCCGGTGGGCGAGCACGGCCGGCGCCACCGCCTTCACGTCCTCGGGGACCACATAGTCACGGCCGGCGATCACGGCGTACGCCCGCGCGGTCAGCATCAGCGCCAGGGCACCGCGCGGCGAGGAACCCATCAGCACCTGCGGGTGCGACCTGGTCGCCGAGGCCAGTGACACGCAGTAGCGGCCCACGCTCTCCTCCACCGTCACGGTCTCGGTGGCGGCCTGCATCGCGAGTAGGCCGGCGCCGTCGGTGACCGGGTCGAGCACCTGCTCCTCACGCTGCCGGGCGAGCCGGCGGCTGAGCACGTCCCACTCCTGGTCCTGGTTCGGGTACCCGAAGCTGACCCGCATCAGGAAACGGTCGAGCTGTGCCTCGGGGAGCGGGTAGGTGCCTTCGTACTCGACCGGGTTGGCCGTCGCCAGCACGTGGAACGGCGCCTTCAACGGAAACGTCTGGCCCTCCACGGTGACCTGGCGCTCCTGCATCGCCTCGAGCAGCGCGGACTGCGTCTTCGGTGGGGTGCGGTTGATCTCGTCGGCCAGGAGCAGCCCGGTGAACAGCGGTCCCGGCCGGAACTCGAACTCGCGCTCCCTCTGGTCGTAGATGAACGAGCCGGTCAGGTCCGCCGGCAGCAGGTCCGGGGTGAACTGGGCACGGGTGAAGTCCAGGCCGAGGGTCTGCGCGAACGACCGCGCGGCAAGCGTCTTGCCGAGCCCCGGGTAGTCCTCGATCAGGACATGGCCTCCGGCCAGCACGCTACTGAGCACCAGGGTCAGCGCCGACCGCTTGCCGACGACGGCGCGCTGCACCTCGTCGAGCACCGCCGATGCCAGCCGTGACACGTCGGAGATGGTGAGCTCGGGTGCGATCACAGCGCCTCGATTCTGGTGAGCATTGAGTCGATCTCGGACAGGGACAGGCGTCTGGACCGCGGATTGTCCAGGAAACCGGCGAGCTCGGGGCCCAGCACGGCCCGGGCCCGCTCGGGGTCGGTGGCCCGGTTGATGCCGTGCTTGGTGACCAGCCGGCGCTCGGTGGTCTCCGACACGTACCTGTGCAGCTGGTCGGTGGCGTCACGGGAGTCGAGGTGCTGGGCGATGACCCGCTCGAACAGGGACAGCCGGGGGTCCGAGCCAGGCGGCCGGATCGGCTCGTCGCTGACCAGCTGCCATCGTGCGGGCTCGCTCTGCGCGGAGGTGTCGAGGTACAACCAGGCTGTGGTGGCCGCCGCCCCGATCACCAGCGCGATGAGCCCCGGCCGGGGCTGGTTGCCGAGCAGCTGGGCGACGACGCAGACCACCAGCCAGAGGCCGAAGGCCGCGGCGATCCGGGACGTCCACTGCTTCCTCACGCCGGTCCTCGCACCGCACCGGGACGTGGGCCCGTCGCGCCCAGCTCCTGCAGGTCGCTGTGCAGCTGCTGCAGCGCCGACCTGGCCGCCGTACGCGCCGTCTCGTCCAGCTCGTGCTCGGAGAAGCGTGCCTCGCGGTAGAGCAGGGACAGCTCTCCGATGGCGCGCGGGTCCAGGTCGAGCGTGTGCAGGATCCGGACCGTGAACTCGGCGGAGGTCTCCCACGGGCTGCGGGGCAGGCCCGCGGCGGCGACCACGTCCTCGACGCGCAGCCAGCAGCGGACGATCCCGTTCCGGGGGCTGCCGCCGGTCACCGCGGCGAACTGGGTGTCGATGTCGTCGCGCAGTGCCTCGGACACCGCGTTCTCCGGGAGTACGTCGAAGTCCACGTCCTCAGGTTCCTCGGGGCGTCGCCATCTGTCGTGCCACAGGCGGCGCAGGACCAGGAACACGCCAAGGAGCAGGGCGAGGAAGAGCGCCCACACGGTCAGCGTTCCGAGCCAGGCGAGGTCGAGGGTCTGCTCGACGTCGCGGGTCGCCTCGCGCAGGTTCTGGTCGGTGCCGAGGCTGCTCGGTGAGGGCGGCGGTGGAGGGGGCTTGAAGACGAACTTGCGGCCCGATGCGCTGAGGATCCCGACCGGCCCCGCGGCGGCGGCGAGGACGAGGATGACCAGCCCGGTGGCGATCGCCGCAGCGAACAGCCCGCTGCTCCGTCCCCGTCTCACGCACGCAGCCTAGTGGGCGCGCACCCACAACAGACAGGGCCCGCCTCGTTGCCGAGAAACGGGCCCTGCCTGGCTTTGCTCACTGTTACAGGATTGGGGCGAAAGGCTCCGTGCCGGGCACAAGGTTCAGCCCGCCGATGCCGGAGTTCGCCTGGGCGTAACCGAGCTCCTTGCCGAGGTCACCCACGCCGTTCGACCCGGCGAGCGGGGCGATGGCCAGCGTGGAGAGGGTGCCCAGCGCGTTGCCGTCCGCGTCGAGGAACGCGCTGCCCGAGTCACCGGGCACGCCGGGGCTCACCGTGTAGACCGGGTGCGACCAGCCGCCGTCGGCCTCGTCGTCACCGACACTGAGCCCCTGCTTAGGGGAGAGCTCCTCGGCGCCGCCGCGGAGGCTGGAGTTGCCGTAGGAGTAGACGGTGTCGCCCGCGGCGGTTCCGTCGGTGTCGACGGCCACCGGTCCGCCCCAGAACGGCACGGACGGGTTGACCTTGGCCACGTCGGCGGCATCGACCTTGACCAGGGCCAGGTCGTTGTACGCGCAGGCGTTCTCGTCGCTCTCGCCCTGCTGCTGCATGGTCAGCCAGGAGCTGTAGGCAAGGGTCCCGCCACCGAGCCGGGTGCCCTCGCCGGCCAGGCTGCCGCCCTCGACGAAGTCGACCTTGGTGCCCAGCGGCAGGGAGTCGGCGTCGCAGCCGTTGGTGTCGGTGGCGGCACCGGTGCCGGCGCAGTGCGCGGCGTAGCCGACGTAGGTGCTGCCCGCACCGTCGGTGAACACGAAGTTCGCGGTGCACTGGGCGCCTTCGGTGTACATCTGCACGCCGGGGTGGATGGCGGCGCTGTCAGCCGGAGCCCAGGCGGTTTCCGCGGTAGCGGGGGTCGACGCGGCGGCGACACCGGCGACGGCCAGGGCAGCGCCAGCGCCGATCGAGGCGAGGGCGCGGGTCCGAGATGCCTGCATTGTTGATCCTTCCGAGAACGAGAAGTGTTACCAGCCTCAACGAGGCTTCCCGGAAAAGGTCACGCCCAGACGGCGCCGCTGCCGCCCACCGGCGCCGAGCCCGACGTCAGTACGACGGCTGCGACGGGTCGATCTGGTTCACCCAGGCCGCCACACCACCACCGACGTGGACCGCGTCGCTGTAGCCGGCCCCCTTCAGGACGGCTAGCGCCTCGGCGGAGCGGACGCCGGACTTGCAGTGCAGGACGACCGGCCGGTCCACGGTGAGCTGCCCGAGAGCGTTGCCGTTGAGGAACTCGCCCTTGGGGATCAGCACCGAGCCGGGGATCTTGTTGATCTCGTACTCGTTGGGTTCGCGAACATCGACCAGCACGAAGTCGCGCTCGCCGTTCGCCCGCTCCTTGAGCAACTGCTCGAGCTGGATGACGGAGATCGTCGACTCGGCGGCCGCATCAGCCGCTTCCTCGGAGATGGCACCGCAGAAGGTCTCGTAGTCGATCAGCTCGGTGACCGTAGGGTTCTCGCCGCAGATGGCGCAGTTCGGGTCCTTGCGGACGCCGAGCTTGCGGTACTCCATCTCCAGGGCGTCGTAGATCATCAGCTTGCCGAGCAGCGGCTCGCCGATCCCGGTGAGCAGCTTGATGGCCTCGTTGACCTGGATCGCGCCGATCGACGCGCAGAGCACACCGAGCACACCGCCCTCGGCGCAGCTCGGCACCATGCCCGGCGGCGGGGGCTCGGGGTACAGGCAGCGGTAGCAGGGTCCGTGCTCGGCCCAGAACACGGATGCCTGTCCGTCGAACCGGTAGATCGAGCCCCAGACGTAGGGCTTCTTCAGCAGGACGGCGGCGTCGTTGACCATGTAGCGGGTGGCGAAGTTGTCGGTGCCGTCGACGATCAGGTCGTACTGCTCGAAGATCCCCAGCACGTTGTCGTTGTCGAGGCGCTCGTTGTGGAGCACGACGTTGACCAGCGGGTTGACCTCGAGGATCGACTCCTTGGCCGAGAGCGCCTTCGGCTTGCCGATGTCGCTCTGACCGTGGATCACCTGGCGCTGCAGGTTGGACTCGTCGACCTCGTCGAACTCGGCGATGCCGAGGGTGCCGACGCCGGCCGCGGCCAGGTACAGAAGCGCGGGACTACCGAGACCGCCGGCGCCGATCACGAGGACCTTGGCGTTCTTGAGCCGCTTCTGCCCGGCCATCCCGACGTCGGGGATGATCAGGTGCCGGCTGTAGCGGCGAACCTCGTCAACGGTGAGCTCCGCCGCGGGCTCGACCAGTGGGGGAAGGGACACGAAATCTCCTAGAAAGCTCGAAACAGTCCGCGTATGCCTGCCTCAACAGCGGGCTGTCCCTACATGTTCCCCGAGCCCGGTCGCGCCGCCGAGCGCGTCCCGTTATCTGGAACAGCGTCCCTCACCTCTGCCGCACCGGTTCCGCGAGAACCACCGCGTTGCTCAGGTAGATCGAACCGTCCCAGTCCTCGCAGGTCACCAGCACCAGCCGCCCGGGGACCGACTGGCTGAACACCTCCGCGGCATGCTCGGCGAGCGAGGCCTTGCCGTAGATGGTGACGCTGCGGACGGCATAGCGCAGCACCCCGTCCGCCGTACGCACCCTCACGTCGTCGCCGGCGCTGAGCGTCTCCAGATCGTCGAACGCTCCCCCGCCGTCATGGATGGTGTGACCGGTGATCAACGCTCCCCCGCGTGCGGCCCCCGGCATCGCTCCCCCTGACCACCAGCCCAGCGTCTGCGGGTCATCCGGCGGGGTCAGCACCCCGTCTGCGGCCGAGATCTCGAACACCGGCACGTCGACCCCGAGCCCCGGGATGACCAGGCCGACAGGTACACCGGCCGCTGCCGCCGGTCCGGTTTTCCAGTCGTCGGTCTTGTTGCCGCCACGCGCAGCGGTTCGAGAAGGTCCCGGGGGGGTGACCTTCTCGAACCTGACCGTGGGTGCAACGACGAAGGGAAGCTGCGCCGCGTCACTGTGGGTCGACTGCGCCTGCTGTCGTTGCGGGTCGGCTGCCAGTGTCTGTGAGACGACGAGTCCCACAGCCATGGCGATCAGTCCGAGCGCGGAGACCCACGTGAGGGCTCCGCGCCCGGAACTGGTGTTGTCAGACTTGGTGAACACCGCGCGTCTGACGTCCCATCTGCAACCAGCCGGCGCCCATCAGCAGGGCGAGGCCACCCGCGACCAGCGACATCGCCAGCAGGTCCAGCGGTGACGACGGCGAGGCTGCCGTCGGCCCACTCATCCCTGCGGCAACCGCCGTCGGCACTGCCTCCGTGCCCTTGACCGTCGGCTTCTTGGTCGGCTTCTCGGTCGGCTGCTCCGACGGCTCCTCCGACGGCTCCTCCGACGGCTCCTCCGACGGCTCCTCCGAGGGCTCGTTGTCAGGGCTGTCCTTGTCGCACTCCTCCGCGGGCTCCAGGTCGAGCTCGAACGAGAAGTTCGGGTTGGTCAGCGTGAAGATCCGCTTGGCCTTGGCCGTGATCGTGCCCTCCTCAGGACCCTCGTAGGTTCCGGGTTCGATCTTCTCGCCGTCGAGGAAGTACTCCACACCCCTGGTGGCTCGGATCTTGTACCAACCCTCTTCCGGGTCCGGGCACTCCTCTGCCTCGTGGACCTTCGGCTTCTTCGCCTTGACGCAGTAGTCCCGATCCGAGTCGTCGTCGTCGTTGTTGTTCTCGTCGGCGTTGGACCTGTACTGCTCGTTGTTGTCGTTGTTGTTGTCGTCCTCGTTGTTGTTGTTGTCCTCGTCGCCGTCGGGGCACTCGTCCTCGTCGTCGTCATCCGAGCAGTCGTCCGCGGCCTTGACCTTGAGGTCGAAGGAGAAGTGCGGGTTGCTCAGCTCGAAGACTCGTTTCGCCTCGGCCGTGATCGTGCCCTTCTCGGGTCCCGAGTAGGTGCCGGCGTCGATCTTCTCGCCGTCCAGGTAGTAGTCCACGCCGCGCGTGTTCGGGATCTTGTACCAGCCCTCTTCATCGCACTCATCCGACTGGTGAACGATCGGCGACTTCGCCGTGACACAGTAGTTGTCGCCGTTTTCGGGACCCGGGCACAGCTCCTCGTCGTCCGGGTCCGGGTAGTTCGTCTCCTCGTCATCCGGGTCCGGGTAGTTCGTCTCCTCGTCATCCGGGTCCGGGTACTCAGTCTCGGAGTCGTCCGGCTCGGACTCGTCCGGCTCCGTGTAGTCGGTCTCGGACTCGTCCGGCTCCGTGTAGTCGGTCTCGGACTCGTCCGGCTCCGTGTAGTCGGTCTCGGACTCGTCCGGCTCCGAGTAGTCGGTCTCGGACTCGTCCGGCTCCGAGTAGTCGGTCTCGGACTCGTCCGGCTCCTCACAGCCTCCGCGACGCTCGTCCTCGCCCGGCGTACACACCCTGACGTTGTGACTCTCGGTTGCGTCGCCCGAGGCGTTGCCACCCGAGTCGGCCTGCGCAGCGCCCGTCGCGGCCAGGATCACGAAGCCGCTCGTCATCGCGACGACGCCGACCGAGGCCAGCACTGCTGTGAAACGTCGCCGGGCATCCCGGAGACGCGTGGAAGATCTGCTTTCGTTCAACGAACCCACCCCATTGCCTTGCTAGGGACGGGTAGCTGGAGCGAGGAGGTGTACGACTCCATCGGGTTGGATTCCGGGCCTGCGTCCGGCCAACCCCCCGAGATCAATGGGCTTCCGCGCGGCCCCCCGGCCCAAGCCCCCGAAACCTAGATTTCCTTGGTTTCTGCGGTCCCTCCCCGACAGACACTGTGCTCCCGGAAACACCAGTGCGGCAAGAGAAAACGTGTGGGCAACCGAGGGGGCCGTTGCAAGGGTCCGCAAATAGGGATCTGGGCCCGCACGGATCGTGTCGGAAAAAATCGGTCTCGGTGGCCGATTCCGTTCGAAACGAACGTCCTTGTGCCACCCGGCCCGGTGCTGCTCCTCCGTGGAGAAACCACTGTCCCCTGTCCCCCAAGTGGGCCGCACACGGTCAGCTACACCCGTATCGGGCCACATGACGGACGATGATGCCGCGTCTCCTGATCGTGCCTACCGCGGAGTAGTCTTCTTCGCGGTACGCAACGCAGGGTGAGAGGCAACCGAGTGACGACGATGGACGACCAGAAGCCACGAGGCGGGCGGATGCCGCGCACCGCTCGGCGGGCACAGCTGCTCGAGTCCGCCCTCGGCGTCTTCGTCGCCCAGGGCTACCACGCCGCGGCGATGGACGACATCGCCGACCGGGCCGGTGTCTCCAAGCCGGTCCTCTACCAGCACTTCCCGGGCAAGCTCGAGCTCTACCTCGCGCTGCTGGACCAGTCCTGCGACACCATCATCGACGCGACCCGCGAGGCACTGGAGTCCACCGAGGACAACAAGCAACGAGTCGCCGCGACGATGCAGGTGTTCTACGACTACGTCGCCAACGCGCACGGGGCCTTCCGCCTCGTGTTCGAGTCGGACCTGACCAACGAGCCGGCGGTCCGCGAACGCGTGGACCGGGTCACCGCTGAGTGCGCGTCCCACATCGCCACGGTGATCCACGAGGACACCGGGCTTCCCGACGAGCAGTCCCACCTGCTCGCGGTGTCCCTCGTCGGGATGGCCCAGGTCAGCGCCCGCTTCTGGCTCGACGACCAGCGCGGCATCGGCCAACAGGATGCCGCGCTGCTGGTCTCGAGTCTTGCCTGGCGCGGCATCCGGGGCTTTCCGCGCACCGACGACCCCGCCTAGTTGCCGGTCGGCGCTAGGGTCGCCACACGGGTGCTACCACCCACCACGTTCAAGCAATGCCCGGGCAACGTCCCGGGCCAGGTCATGAGGGAGGTCCTCCGATGGAGGTCAAGATCGGCGTTCAGAACGCCAACCGAGAGTTGGTCATCGACTCCGACCAGTCGAGCGAGGACGTCGAGACCGCCGTCGCCAAGGCACTCTCCGGCGACGGGGGCCTGCTGGTGCTGGCCGACTCCAAGGGCCGCAAGGTGATCGTTCCCACCGACAAGCTCGCTTACGTCGAGGTGGGTTCGCCCACCGCCGGCCAGGTCGGTTTCCGCTCCTGACCCTCGGGCCAGTTGTCCGGAATGACGGGCTTCTGCCACGGGTAGCGCAGGTCGGCTATTGCGCCGGCTGCGGCGCGGTTGGATGATCATCAAAACGGGTATTGAGGAACTGAGCCCGCACAGATGCGGGCCTGGAATACCTGAAAGAAGGTGTGAAACCCATGATTGGGACGATTCTTTTCTATCTGATTGTCGGAACCATCGTTGGCCTGCTCGGCAAGTTCATCGCTCCGGGCGACAAGGACAACATCCCGCTCTGGCTCACGATCGTGTGCGGCATCGGCGGCCTGATTCTCGGTGGCGAGATCTACCAGGCCTTCGGTGGCGATGGCAGCAGCGGACTCGACTGGGTGCAGGGCATAGTCGCCGTGGTCACCGGCGCGGTCCTGGTGATCATCGCGTCGACCCTCACGGGTCGCAACAAGGTCAAGGTCTGACCCTTACCTGCGAACATGAAACAGCCCCGGCCATCTGGTCGGGGCTGTTTCCTTGCCCGGTACGACGGACGCGGGCCCGTCGTACCGCCGCCGGAAGGTCTCAGGAGGCCAGACCGAGCCGTTCCATCCGCCTCGCATGGTTCTCGGTGAGCCGGGCGAACATCCTGCCGATGGCGGCCAGGTCCATCCCGGGACGGTCGACGCCGCCGGCCAGCAGCGCCGAGAGCGCATCGCGTTCGGCGGCCACCCGCTGCGCCTGGGACAGCGCCTCGCCCATCAGCCGGCGTCCCCACAGCGCCAGCCGCCCGGCGACGCGGTGGTCGGCCTCGATCGCCTTACGAACCCGGTCGACGACGAACTCCGACTGCCCCGCGTCATCGAGGCTGTCGATGATCCGGGCCCGGGTGTCCGCGTCGACGAACGCCGCGATCTCCCGGTAGAAGTCCGCGGACAGCCCCTCGCCGACGTACGCCTTGATCAGCCCCTCGAGCCAGTCCGAGGGCGCGGTGCGCGCATGGAACGCGTCGAACGGCTTCCGGAACGGCTCCATCGCCGCGAACGGGTCAGCGCCGAGGACCTCGAGCCGCGCCCGCAGGGCACAGAAGTGCCCGAACTCGGTGGAGGCCATCCCGGCCAGCTCGGTCTTGTCCTCGAGGCTGGGCGCCATCTTCGCGTCCTCAGCGAGACGCTCGAACGCGGCCATCTCGCCGTAGGCGATCGCGCCCAGGAGGTCCACCACGGCAGCGCGGTAAACCGGGTCCTGGAAGGCCAGAGGAACCTCACCTTTCACGGGTGTGGAACCGGGCTCAAGCGGCAAGTCGGTCATAGCCGCACCTTACCGATAGACTGGGGGTGACATTACGTAGAGAGAACAGGCAAGATCCTGACCACCTTCAGAGAACTCGGGGTACTCCCCGAGATCGCCGATGCGCTCGAGCGCGGCGGCATCACCACCCCCTTCCCGATTCAAGAGATGACGCTCTCGGTCGCCCTCCTGGGCACGGACCTCATCGGGCAGGCGCGGACCGGCACCGGCAAGACGCTCGCATTCGGCATTCCGGTGCTGCAGCGCACGGTTGCCCCTCATGACCCCGACTACCTCGACCTTGCCGCGCCCGGCAAGCCGCAGGCCCTCGTGATCGCCCCGACCCGCGAGCTCGCGCTCCAGGTCTCCAACGACCTCAAGCTCGCCGGCGCCGACCGGGGCAGCCGTGTGCTGACCGTCTACGGCGGCGTCGGCTACGAGCCCCAGCTCGATGCGCTCAAGGACGGGGTCGACGTCGTCGTCGGCACGCCGGGACGCCTGCTCGACCTGGCCAACCGCAGGTCGCTGGACCTGTCGCACGTCAAGGTGCTCGTCCTCGACGAGGCCGACGAGATGCTCGACCTCGGGTTCCTGCCCGACGTGCAGAAGCTGCTTTCGAAGACACCCGAGACCCGGCAGACCATGCTGTTCTCGGCGACCATGCCGGCGGCGATCGTGAGCCTGGCCCGCACCCACATGCGGCACCCGATGAACATCCGCGCGGAGTCGACCAGCGACCAGCAGACGGTCCCGGCCACCGCGCAGTTCATCTACCAGGTGCACGATCTCGACAAGCCCGAGATCATCGCGCGCATCCTGCAGTCGGAGAACTCCGGCATCACGATCGTGTTCACCCGCACCAAGCGGCAGGCGCAGCGCGTCGCCGACGACCTCGCCGAGCGTGGCTTCCCGAGCAGCCCGTTGCACGGGGACATGCAGCAGGTCGCCCGTGAGAAGGCGCTGAAGAAGTTCCGCGACGGGAAGCTCAAGGTGCTCGTCGCCACGGACGTCGCGGCTCGCGGCATCGACGTCGCCGACGTCACGCACGTCATCAACTACAGCTGCCCCGAGGACGAGAAGACCTACCTGCACCGGATCGGCCGCACCGGCCGGGCCGGCGCCACCGGAATCGCCATCACCCTGGTCGACTGGGCCGACGTGACGCGCTGGAAGGTCATCAACAAGGCGCTGAACCTGCCGTTCGACGAGATCGTGGAGACCTACTCCACCTCGGAGAACCTGCTCCACGACCAAGGCATCGCCCCGGGCACCAAGGGGCGCATCGTTCCCGAGAGCGACACCCCCAGGCCGGCCCGCGACTCGAAGCCGCGTGAGCAGCGCGACCGTCCCCGTCGTGACCGCAGCCGCACCCGCGGTGGCGAGCCGTCGACCGGTACGACGGGCGGCTCGAAGTCAGGGGCCGAGGGCGATGCACCCGCGAAGCCCAAGCGCAGCCGGAGTCGTCGACGTACCCGCAGCGGATCCTCCGCCGCAACGTCCAGCGACTGAGCCCTGCACTTCCCACGATGACCCTGCACGTCCCACGACGAGTTCAGCGAGGGGAGTGCGGGTTCACCAGGGCACCATGGTGAAGCTGGGGGGTCAGGCGAGGACGACGACCTCGGTGCCGACGGGCGCGAAGTCCCACAGGGCACGGGCGTCTACCCGGCGCTGACGGATGCAGCCATGTGACTGCGGGGTGCCCAGCTGGGCAACCGTCTGCAGTTTCGTGCCTTCATGAACGGGAATGTCGTGGAAGCCGATCGCGGCCCGGGTGCCGTGGGCGAAGCGCACCATGTACCTCATCGTCCCGGAGTCGTCGACGCCGATCGCGTCCAGCGACTTGGAGTACACCTCGTAGCGTCCGGTGTCGAGGTTGTCGGTGAGGCTTCCCGACACCAGGTAGGTGCGACGCACCTTCTCCTTCCCCGACACCAGCCACACCCGCTGGTCACTCATGTCGAAGACGACTCGCTTGCCCTCACCGGACCGGGCGGGCAGGTCCGTGGACACGACCTGCGAGATGTGCCGCTGGTCGGGGTGCCGCGGCAGCGACGCCAGGACCGACCCGCTCAGGACGAGCGACCGCTGACCGTCCGCGACCGCGGGCCGGTGCGGGGTGTTCGCGAAGGCTGCCTCGGGGCTGTCCCCGGTCGGCAGCACACCGCTCGCGCCGAGGACTGCGACGAGCGTGACCAGCACGGATGAGCCCGCGGCAGAGATCCGCAGGTACCGGGGACGGGCGACCGTGGTCCCCCCACGATGCGGTGGCATACGGCCATCCTAAGCGCGTCGGGCCGCTCTTCTCGTGAGGTTCGCGGCCACGTCGCGGTACGCGTCGGCGCCGCGGTGCTTGCGGCTGGTGGCGAGGATGGACCGTCCGGCGGCCGGCGCCTCCGCGAAACGGATCGACTTCGGGATCGGCGGCTCGATCACGTCGAGCTCGTAGGTCTCCGAGATCGTCTCGAGTACGGCGCGCGCGTGGTTGGTGCGCCCGTCGTACAGCGTGGGCAGCACGCCCCAGACCTCGAGCGACTTGTTGGTGAACCGGCGTACGTCGTGCACGGTGTCCAGCAGCTGGCCGACGCCGCGGTGCGACAACGTCTCGCACTGCAACGGGATCAGCACCGCGTCCGCGGCCGTGAGCGCGGCGACCGTGAGCACGCCGAGCGAGGGCGGGCAGTCCAGCAGCACCCAGTCGTACCCTTCCAGGTCCTCCAGCGAGGACCGGACAACGTGCTCGCGGCCGGTGCGGGTGAGCAGGTCGGCCTCCGCGCGGGCGAGCTCGATCGTCGCGGGCAGCAGGTCGACACCGTCCTCGGTCGCGATGATCACCTCGGTCGGGTCGAGCCCCTTGGTCAGCACGTGGTGCACGGAGAGCTCGAGGTCCTCCGGGTCGATGCCCAGGGAGAACGTGAGGCAGGCCTGCGGGTCGAGGTCGACGATCAGGACCCGGTTGCCCTGCTCGGCCAGCGCAGCGCCGAGCGAGGCGACGGTGGTCGTCTTGGCGACCCCGCCCTTCTGGTTCGCGACGGCGAGGGTGATCGTGTGTGAGGTCATGTTCCGCCAATTGTGCCCGAGCCGGGTTGCCGTCCCGCATCCAGTCCGGGAATGGTGGTCACATGTCTCGACGTTCTGCCCTGATCACCGGTCCCACCGCGGGTATCGGCCGCTCGTTCGCCACTGCTCTGGCAGGCCGCGGCTACGACCTCGTGCTCGTCGCCCGCGACAAGGATCGCCTCGACCAGCTCGCCGCCGAGCTGCGCACCCGGCACGGAACCGCGGTGGAGGTGCTTCCCGCAGACCTGAGCGACCGGTCCGCGCTCGCCGCCGTGGAGGCCCGGGTGGCCGACGAGTCGCGCCCGGTCGACCTGCTGGTCAACAACGCCGGCTTCGGCCACAAGCACCCGTTCTCGGACAACGACGTGGAGGACGAGCAGGAGATGCTCGACGTGCTGGTCACGGCCGTGCTGCGGCTCACCCACGCCGCCGTACGCCCGATGGAAGCCCGCGGCTCCGGGGCGGTCATCAACGTCTCCAGCGTGGCCGGCTTCCTTCCGCGCGGGACCTACAGCGCGGCCAAGGCGTACGTCACCTCGTTCAGCGAGTGGCTCGACCTGACCTACCGCGACCGCGGCGTACGGGCGATGGCCTTGTGCCCCGGCTTCGTGAAGACCGAGTTCCACCAACGGATGGGTGTCAGCCGGGAGTCCGCACCCAGGTGGATGTGGCTGGACGCCGACCGGCTGGTTCGCGAGGCCCTCGACGACCTCGACAAGGGCAAGCGGATCTCCATCCCCAGCAAGAGGTACAAGCTGCTGGCCGCGCTCGCCCGCTACACACCGCCATCGCTTCAGGCGCGGTTCCAGGGCCTAGGGCGCCGGTAGCTGCTCGGTGCTCAGGTCACCCCTCCCCTGCGATGAACGCGCGGACCGCGTCTGCCACAAGCTGAACAGCGATCGCGGACAGCAGCAGGCCGGCGATCCGGGTGATCAGCAGGACACCGCCTTCCCTGATCACCCGCAGGATCGGCAGCGAGAACCGCATCGCCAGCCACAGGGAGACGTGCACCAGCACCACACCCAGCGCGACCGCTGCGAAGCCGGCGACGCTCTCCACCTGCCGGGTGAACACCATCGTGGCGACGATCGCGCCGGGGCCGGCCAGCAGCGGCGTGCCCAGCGGCACCAGCGCCACGTTCGTGCCTGCGGCCGCGGTAGTTTCCTGCTCCTTGCCGGTCAGCAGCTCGAGCGCCACGAGCAGCAGCAGCAGGCCACCGGCGCACTGCAGCGCCGGCAACGAGATGTGCAGGTAGGCCAGGATCTGCTGGCCGAAGAACGCGAACGCGACGATCACCGAGAACGACACCGCGACCGCCTGCCATGCCGCCTTCCTCGCGCTCGCGGCCGAGCGGCCGCTGGTCAGCGACAGGAAGATCGGGATCGTGCCGACCGGGTCCATGATCACGAACAGGGTGACGAAGACCTCGGTCAGCAGGACGAGGTTGAGGACATCGCTCATCCGTGGACGACCTCGGGCGCCGGGCCGCCCGGATGCGACGGATGCCTTGTCGGCAAGGGCGATCAGCCGTTCGTACTCGTCGGGGTCGGTGGTGTTGCAGCCGAGGTCGTGGTCGACCTTGCCATCACCGTGGAAGTCGCTGGACCCGGTCACCACCAGGTCGAGGTTGCGGGCGACCGCGCGCAGCGTCTCGCGGGTCCGGCCGTCGTGGTCCTGGTGGTCCACCTCGACGCCGGACAGGCCGGCCTGCTTCAGCTCAGCGAGACCTCGCTCGTCGAGCGCTTCATGGTTGTGTCGTGACGCCCACGGGTGCGCGATCACGGTGACCCCGCCGGCGGCCGCGACGGTTCCGATCATCTCCACCAGGTCGGCTGCGTACCGGTTCACGTAGGCCGGCCCCTGCGGACCGAGGTACCGGTCGAACGCCTCGCCGCGGTCCCGGCACCACTCCCTTGTCGATCAGCGCGTCCGCCACGTGGGGGCGGCCCATGGCCGCGGCCTCACCGGCCAGCCGGCGTACGTCCCCGGCGTCGATGTCGATGCCGATCTCCCGGAGCCTTTCGAGGGTCGCGGGGAGCCGCGAGTTGCGGCCGTCCAGGATCCGCAGGAGCTCGTCGTCGAGAGGAGGGTAGGTGGGGTCGGGAAGGTAGGCGAGCAGGTGCACGCCGTACCCGGCGAGCTTGCAGCTGAGCTCGATGCCCCGCACCAGCGTGACACCGATGCGCTCGGCGACATCGGCGGCCTCGGCCCACCCCTCGGTGGTGTCGTGGTCGGTCAGCCCGAGTACGTCGATGCCGACGTCGCGCGCGTGCCGCACCAGGTCCGCGGGAGACGTGGTTCCGTCGGAGCGGTCGGTGTGGGAGTGGAGGTCGATGCGCACACGCAGCAGCCTAGTAGTGCTTGCTCCACCACTCGGTCCACCGGGTCGTGAGGTCCGCTCGCTGTTCGTCGTCGAGCCCGTAGGTGGTGAGGATGGCCTCGCCCTTGGTGTACGGCGGACCACCCGCCGGCCCGTTCGCGACCACGAGCAGCCCGTCCCCCCACGCATCGACGGTGACGCCCACCTGGTTCTCGGACACGAACCACACGCTGCCGGTCAGCGTGTCGCCGGGACCGACCGTGGCGCCGTAGGCCGCGCCGATCTCCTGCAGTCCGACCTGGCCCAGGCCGAGCCACTGGACCGGTGCGATCGTCGGGTCCCTCGGGGTGCCGCCGTAGAAGATGGTGTGCCGGGTGTCGTCGCGATGTCGCTCGAGCTTGAAGCGCAGCTGCTGGACGAAGCTGGTCCAACCCTCGTCGATGTCGGGCAGGTAGGGCGCCCACTCGCTGTCCTCGGTCAGCGGCGCGCGGTGCACCTCGAGCCGGGTGGCGCCGTCGTCCTCGGCGAAGTTGAACAGGTGTGTGCCGAAGCTGATGCTGCGGTGGTCCTCGCTGACCCGCGCTCCGTCGACGTAGATCTGGGTGATCTCCGCCGCCAGCCCGTCGTACTCCCAGCCGTGCCACTCGCGGATCAGGTCCGGGTCACGGAAGTAGGGCCAGCACTCGCGGATCGGCAGCGGGAGTACGACGGACGTGAGGTAGCTGTTTTCGATCACCATGGTGGCGGGTTCCCTCCGAACGGCAGGTCCATCAGTTCCGGGCCGAGCTCGTTGACGTCGCACAGGCTCCACTCGTCCTTGAGCAGCAGGGCCGCCGACGCAGGTCGCAGGACCAGCCACAGCCAGCGGCCGTGCGCCTCGCCCGCGAACACCGACCGGTCGAAGTGGGTGTTGCTGTCGCTGGTCGACACCGACCACAACGAGATGGGGTGCCCGTCGATGCGAATCTTGACGTGCGGTGGGCCCTCCCCGATCTCGGCGCCGGGATCCGTCCGGTCGATCCCGGCGCAGCGCGCCCCGAGGCCGACGCCGGGCTCCTCGGCCACGATCGTGACCTCGACGACCCCGTCCAGGTCGCTGACACCGGCGCAGGAGCTCGAGGGAGGCCTTGGACTCGTGGTCGGGGTGGCGGACACAGCCGAAGTCGGTGACCGACCAGCCCGGGCTCAGCGGCCAAGGGAGCAGGGTCGGGATGCCGCCGCAGCAGGTCAGGTGTGCGGCCATCGCCTCGTAGCTCGCGACCGCCGGCCGCCACAGCGGCATGATCGCGCCGTGGTCCAGGCAACGCCAGACCGAGTCGTCCTTCGACACCGACGACGAGCAGCGTGGGCAGCTGGCGGCGAGGGTCATGGGGTAAACGCTGGTGCCCAAACACATCCCCGTCAAGCAGCCGCGGATCCCCGGTCGCCTAGGGTCGACGTCGTGGAGCAGCGGCGGGTCCAGTGCGTGGGCGGGATCGTGACGGATCCGGCCGGTCGGTTCCTCCTGGTCCAGCGGGGTCAGGAACCCGACAAGGGGCGCTGGTCAATCCCCGGCGGCCACATCGAGCCGGGTGAGTCCGACACCGAGGCCACCGCCCGTGAGGTGCTCGAGGAGACCGGGCTGCACGTCGTGGTGGGCGACCTCGTCGGTCCGTCGAGCGGGACCTCTCGGACGGTACGGTCCTCGTGATCCGTGACTACAGCTGCGTGCCGGTCGACGACGTCGACGCGTCCGTCGTACGCGCGGCCGACGACGCCGACGACGCGGGCTGGTTCACGGCTGACGAGATGCTGGCGCTGGACTGTTCCCCCGGTCTGGTCGAGGCCCTGGAGGAATGGGGCGTGCTCGGTCGCTGAGCGCGGAGGTTCAGTCCGGACAGCCGGACCACAACCGGGTCAGCACCCGCCCGTCCAGGGCGGAGCGGGCGATCGGGCCGTAGTCACGGGAGTCCACCGAGAACTCACGCGCGTCGCCGAGCACGAAGACCAGCCCGGCACCGACGGTGACCTGACGGAAGTGCGTGCCGTCGACGGTCCGCTGGTCGACGTAGTCCTCCTGCACCTGCTTGCCGTCCACGTAGAGGAGGCCGTCACGAATCTCCACGACCTGGCCGGTGACCGCGACCACCCGCTTGAGGGTCGGCTCGTCGTCGACCGGGTCGTGGAACGTGACCAGGTCGCCCCGTTCGGCCTCCTGGGCGCCGGCCCTCAGGATCAGCAGTCGGTCGCCCTGACAGACGGTGGGTGCCATGCTGCCGGAGGACACGCTCACCGAGTCGATGACGTCGGACCGCAGCCACCAGGTCGCGGTGAGCACCGCCACGACCGCGATCCCCAGCCGCCAGGTGCGCACGGGTCATCCGCGACGACGACGGCGTCGACGACTCTTCGGCCTGGGCTTCTTGGTCGGCTTCGGCTTCGGGGTCCTGGTCGGCCTCTTCGTGGGCCTCGGCTTCGGCGTCCTCGTGACGGAGGGCGACGGGCTGGTCGGCGCGGGTTCGCTCGGTGTCGTCACCGGGTCGGTCGGTGTCGTCACCGGGTCGGTCGGCGTGGTCACCGGGTCCGTCGGCGTGGTCACCGGGTCGGTCGGCGTCGTCTCCGGGTCGGTCGGCGTGGTCTCCGGGTCGGAGGGGTCGGTGTCCGGGACGTACGGCGCGAACACCTCCTGCTCGATCACCGAGGTCGGCAGGTCGTCCCCGTCAGGGTCCAACACGGCCGGGTCCGCGTTGATCGGGTCGTGCGGGTCGTCCTGGCCCTCCACAAGGCCCACGCTGTACTGGACCATCATGTCGTGGTCCTCGTGGGACAGGTTGTGGCAGTGGATCATGTACTTGCCGCGGTGCGGGCCGAACCGCATCAGCACCTCGACGGTCTCGGCCTCGCTGACGTACACCACGTCCTTGGGACCGCGTTCGTAGTCGAACGGCGGCTTGCCGTTGCGGCTGATGATCTGGAAGTCGACCAGGTGGATGTGGATCGGGTGGAACCAGCCGTCGCTGCTGTTCTCGATCTTCCAGATCTCGACGTCGTTCAGGCCTGGGTTGGCGAACACCTCGGTGAACCCGCTTGCCTCGACGTCGGCCCAGCTGCGCTCGTTGAGGCTCCAGATGTTGGTCACGTCGCTCTTCTTCAGCCTCATGTGGCGGCGGCGCATCGCCTCGTCTGGCCGCAGGGTCATCGCCGCACTGCTCGACAGCGTCGTCGGGATCCAGTTCCAGGTCGGGTCACTCTTGTCGAAGGGCTCGTCGGTGACGTCGAAGGCCATGACCTTGTCGGTGTCGTCGAAGTCGCGGTTGTTGTCGTTGCTGAGGTTGAGCAGCTCGATCCGCTGACCTGCCGGGAACTTCGCGAAGTCGATCAACACCTCGTAGCGTTCCGCCGAACCGGTACGGAACTCGGTCACCTGCTGTGACACCGGCATCAGGCCGCCGTCGGTCGCCACCACATGCATGGCGGCGGCGGGCGACAGCGTGAGCCGGTAGGAGCGGGACACCGAGGCGTTCAGGATCCGGAACCGGTACACGCGCCGCTGCACCTTCATCACCGGCCACGGCCGGCCGTTGACGAGGATCACGTCCCCCCACACGCCGGAGTGGTCGCGGTCGTCGTAGCCGAGGCTGCCGTCGGCGGCGAACATCACGTCACTCAGCGTCACCGGGACGTCGTAGGGCCGTTGCGGGAGCAGCGCACGCTCGGTGTCGTCGTGGACGTGGTACTGCGCCGACCAGGCCGCCGTAGACGTGCTCGGCGGTCACGTGTGACGGCGTGGTCGTGGTAGAAGAGCGTGCGTGCCGGCTGGAAGCTGTTCGGCCATTGGTAGGTCTTGGTGAAGCCCGGTCGGGTCAGATCGCTGGCGTACCCGTCGTACTCCGGCAGTGACGCGTTGCCGTGCAGGTGGGTCGAGGTATTGAAGGTGTGGCCGAAGATCGGGTGCGTCTCGGGAAGCCGGTTGCGCATCCGCATCGACACGCGCCCGCCGGCCTCCGAGTGGATCGTCGGCCCGGCCACGCGTCCGCCGTACCCCCACACGGGAGTGTCGCCGACCCCAGTGAGGAACCGCGCGGTGCCAGCCGTCTGGTTGAGGACGTACTTCGAGAAACGGCCCACGTCGTCGACGCCCGTCTCCACGGGGCGAAGCACCGGTGGAAAGGTGAACGCCGCGCGGTACGGCCGTGGCATCAGCCGGTCGTCGAGCTGGCTCGCCGACTTCGCGACGACGCTGCCTGTGAACGGCAGCGTCACCCCGGCAACGGCAAGCGCACTCAACCCCCCGATCTGCAAGATCTCACGACGTGACAGTTCCATTGATGTTCCCTCCCTCGAGCCCCTTGCGGAAGACGGTAAATTCGGTCCGTCAACGACCCGCAAAAATGGGTAAAGCGTGTGGCTCACCGGCCAGGGAGTCCAGCGGAGGGGGCGGCGCGGAACCGGACAGGGCAACCCCGAGGCCGATGACGGCCGCGAGGACCACGAGCTCGCCCGCCACCAGCGACCAGAACGAGCCCGGCCTTCCTGCCGCCAAGCGGGGAAGGGTACGGCGTCGGTGCATCACGCCGGCCACGCCGATGACGCCGAGGAGCACGATCTTCAGGGCCAGCAGCACGGTGTAGACCCTGACCTCGAGCAGCCCTGAGAACGAGACCCGGGTGACCGCGGTGACCACCCCGGACTCGGCGACGGCGACGAAGCAGACCAGCGCCAGCGAGCTGAAGCGGCGGAGCACGGCGGCGTCATACCGGATCCCGCTCGTGGCGTGGACCGCCAGGGCCAGCAGGCCACCGAACCAGGCGGTCACGGCCACCACGTGCACCACCATCGACAGCGCGGCAACGACAGGTGCGGTCGAGTGCGTCGAGTGCCCGGTGACCGCCATCGGGACCAGGGCGGCAGCCGCGACGGCCAGGAGCACGCGGTCGTCCCTGCGGGTCCTCGCGGCCCGAGCCAGGACCGCGACCAGGGCTGCGGCCCAGGCCGTGGCTACCAGACCGCGCAACGACCAGCCGAACGCACCGGCTACGCCGCCGTCGAACAACCCGGCCGGCCGGGCGCCGACCAGGGACATCTGCAGCACCACGGAGCATGCCGACGCGACGCACCAGGTGATGGCCCACCTCGACGTCACCCCTCGCATGACGGTGGACGTGTCGGTGGGAGCCGCAACGAGCGCGGCGAGCACGAGGGTGCCCACCGTGCCGCACGCGGCGAGCAGGCTCATCGCCCGGAGCCCTGCCGAGACCAGCTGCGAGACACCCGGGTCGTTGACCAGCGATGCCCCGACCGCCACGCCGACGAGCACGACGGAGACCGCGGCAGCCACCCGCCAGGCGTCGTCGGCCCCGGTCGCCGCACCCTGGTCCGAGGCGGCGGTGTCGTGCACCTCGGCCACGGTGGTCATGGGGCGCCCTGCATAGAGCGCTGCCGCACAGGCCGCAGCAACGAAAGGGCGCCGAGCACCAGCCCCAGGATGACCCCACCGAACATCCACGGCCGGGGGTCGATCGCGGAGCTTCCCGCGGCCGCCCCAGCCGCTCCGGCCGCACCGACCGTGAAGTCGATGCTCCCGGTGACGACGTGGCCGTCAGCGGCGACGACCCGGTAGTCGACCGCCCATGCACCGTCCGGCCCGGTCGTGTCGACGATCGCGACCAGCGCGTCGTCCCCGGCCAGCAGGCCCTCCGCGGAGCGCGTCCCGTCCGGTCCTCGAATCTCGACCTCGCTCAGCTCGGCAACCACGCGCTGCGCGAACTCGAGCTGGACGCGGCTGGGGACAGCCTCGAGGTTCTCCCCGTCCGCCGGGGAGCTGCTCACCAGGTCGGTGTGCGCGGCCGCGGGACCCGGCCCCAGCACTCCGAACAGCAGGGTCAGTGCGCACGCGAGTGCCGCACCGACGTAGGTACCCATGCACGTCAGGGTTCCCGGAGGTCGTCAACGGTCCGCAAAACGCCGGTTCAGGAGTTCCAGCGCAGGATGACCGGGGTCTCCCGTTCGTACCCCAGGACGCAGATGGTCGCCGTGTCGAGCCGGAGGAACCGTCCCTCCTCGACGGGCTGTTCGATCCAGCGCGCGGCCAGCGCCCGCAGCGCGTGCCCGTGCCCGAACACCAGCGTCCGTCCTTCCCGTTCCCGTACTCTGTCGACGATGCGATCGAGCCGGGTGCTGATCTGCTCCGCGGACTCCCCGCCCGGTGACGGATGGGTCCACACCGTCCATCCGGGGACCGTCTCCCGGATCTCGTCGGTGGTGATCCCCTCGTAGTCGCCGTAGTCCCACTCGACGAGGGCCTCGTCGACCTCGGCCTCACCGAACCCGGCGAGTTCGGCGGTACGACGGGCGCGCTCCCGCGGACTGGTGAGAACGAGGTCGAACTCGCTGCCGTCCAGACGCTGTTCGAGCTTCCTCGCCACCTCGATGCCGTTGTCGGTCAGCGGAACGTCGGTGGTCGAGGTGTGCCGGTGGTCCCGGCTCCACTCAGTCTCGCCGTGGCGCACGAGCCAGACTTCGGAGACACGGGTCGGCTCGTCGGATGACATCCCCCGATCCTGCCACGGTCGTCCGCCGTCCGGACGGCCACAGCGACGTGCATTCAATGCGCCGACGCTTCTGCCTTGAGCCTGAGTCGGCGCTGAAGCCTCGGTGAGTGCACGTCCGAACGGTCCCTGTCGGGGCTCCCGACAGCGGCCGCAATGAGCCGTCTGGGCCGTATTGCTCCGCTCCGGTTAGATCGAACGGAAGAGGTCTGACCACCCGGAAGCATCATGTTTGTCCGGAACTGGGCCTCTTTTCACCGGTTCCGGTCTCTGGGCGTGGGAACTCTGCCACGTTGCACAGACACCAACTGTGCAACGAACGAAGGATGTGTCATGGCAGAAGACCAGGGCAAGTCAGCCGGCCGCCTCGCCTCGGGTCGCGCCAGGATCGTGCTCGGGGTGGGTGCAAGCATCGGTCTCGTCGTCGCGGGAGGCACCGTCGCCCAGGCACTGGTCCCGTCCGAGGACGGCACCATCACCGGGTGTTACCTCAGCAACGGAAACCTCCGCGTGGTCGACGCGCCGGGCGACTGCAAGAAGAACGAGACGACGCTGACCTGGAACAAGACCGGTCCAGAGGGCCAGGCAGGCATCCAGGGTGAACAGGGTCCCCAGGGCATCCAGGGCGAGGTCGGTCCACAGGGTGACCAGGGTCCTCAGGGCATCCAGGGTGAGGTCGGCCCGCAGGGTGAACAGGGTCCCCAGGGTGAGGTCGGCCCGCAGGGTGACCAGGGTCCTCACGGCATCCAGGGTGAGGTCGGCCCGCAGGGTGACCAGGGTGTGTCCGGCACCACCGGTTCGACCGTCCGGTCGGCGAGTACCAACGACACCTCGGTCACCGTGCACTGCCCGGACGGAAAGATCGCCACCGGTGGCGGCGGGAACAGCGACAAGAACCTCAACGCCAGCTACCCCGTGATGACCGGGAACACACCCACCGGCTGGACCGCGCGTTTCCAGAGCAGCGACAGCGACAACACGGTGTACGTCATCTGCGCCAGCTGAACCACGCAGACCCACGGCGGGCCGATCGCACGGGCTGGGCGTGCTCACCGGGTCGGCGGCTCCACCAGCGTCGGCCGGCCGGGCTGCTCACCGCCGCGCTCGGTCAGGTAGCTCTCCTTGGGCACCATCACCTTGCGCCGGAAGATGCACACCAGGGTGCCGTCCTGGTTGTAGCCCTTCGTCTCCACGTAGACCACGCCACGGTCGTCCTTGGACTTCGACTCCCACTTGTCGAGGACGGTGGTCTCGCCGTAGATGGTGTCCCCGTGGAACGTCGGCGCCACATGGCGCAGCGACTCGACCTCGAGGTTGGCGATCGCCTTGCCGGAGACGTCGGGCACGCTCATCCCGAGGAGCAGCGAGTAGATGTAGTTGCCGACCACGACGTTCTTGCCGAACTGCGTGGTGTTCTCCGCGTAGTTGGCGTCCATGTGGAGCGGGTGGTGGTTCATCGTGATCAGGCAGAACAGGTGGTCGTCGTACTCCGTGACCGTCTTGCCCGGCCAGTGCTTGTACGTCGCACCGACCTCGAACTCCTCGTAGCTACGACCGAACTGCATCCCACGGCTCCTTGACTAGGCGTCCCCCTATCGTGCCGAAACGGCAACAGACATGGGAGGCACGCCCCGCGTGGGCTATCTCACGGAACCCGCGTTCGCCAGGGGTTCACGCACCTCCCCCGCCGGCCTTGCGGCGGTGCATCTTGGGTGTCGCTCCGCCGGACACCTCGGGACCATGCGCCTTGCTTCGGGACCCGGCCGTGTCGTCCGGGTGGTCATGCGCCTGCTTGCGCTCGAGGGCCTCCCGCATCTTGGCCTTCAGATCTTCGTTCCCGGAACCGGCGTTCTCGGCTGACATCGGACCTCCATCGACTCGGGTGCTTCCGCCACCTTGGCAAACATCGTGGCAAACGTCGAGGGTTTTACTCCCATGTGGTCGGAATGCCGTGCCCGACCGAGGTTCCGAGGATGCGCCGATCTCCCGTCGGCCACAGCTGTAGGACGACGAGGAACTCGTAGCCGGAGCCAGGAGTACGACGGGCAGGCTCGAGGAACAGGTGGGCGAAAGGGGCTGTCTCGCGAGCAGAGGCGCCGAGGTCCTCCACACGGGCCGTGACGGCGGCCTGATCCTGCCGGGTGAGGTACTGCCACATCACCGAGTGCCACAGGACGGTGGTCGTTCCTTCGACGAGCCCGATGTCACGCACGAACGACACCGCGTCCTGGCGGCGGACCTCCGCCGGGACCACCAGGGCGGTTCTGATGGCGTCCTCGAGCCGCAGCATCCGGTCGCGCTGGTCGGGCCACACGTACGACATCAGTGTGAGCCTGTGATCGGGCCGGTTCACGTCGAGCGGGGCGACGTCGCTACCGAGCCGCTCCACCACCTCGAGGTCGTGCCACAGCCGCAGCCGGCGGCCTCGCCAGGCCCCGGTCAGCCGGACCAGCCCGGGGTCACCCGCGTGCCAGACGTCCGCTCCGTCGGTGACGCTGAAGGTGTCCGCCCGCAGGTTCAGGCCGGCGCTCGACCCGATCTCGAGCAGCCGGACCGGGTAAGGGTAGGTCTCCCCGATCCGCATCAGGCCGCCCACCAGCGCCGAGGCGCGGCCCACCTCGTTGGTCTGCGGCGGCTGGTCCAGCCAGTCCCGAACGGCGTCGCGCCGGCTGCGGAGAACGGCCTCGAACGCCTGCCAACCGGATCGGCGGCGCCATTCGCCGCCGGCGCTCGGGTAGAAGCCTGCGAGCTCGGGAGCACGGCCCTCGAGCACCAACCGGTGCACGCTCCCCGCGAGGCGCAGCGCGAGCGCTGACGGGCCCGGGTCCTCCTCGTGCCCGGCGAGGACCTGAGTCGACACCCCTCCCGCGTCGATGTCGTCAGCGACCAGCTCCAGCAGGGCCGCGTACATCGGTGACCCGAGCTGGGCGCAAGCCGTTGCCTGCTCCCGGAACCGAGTGGCCATCCTCATGAGGGCAGCCTAGAACCGGGGCGGAGCGTCGATCAGTCCGACCAGCGGGCGACGATCCGCGCCACGTGCGGGTCCTCGGTCTTGTAGACGGCGAGGCCGTGGGCCGCCTCGGAGTGGGTGACCGTGCCACCGCGCTCCTCGATCTCGCCCACGACGGTGTCAGGGTCGAGGTAGACCCGGAAGTGGTCGTCCCCGAAGAGGTGCTGCTCGCCGCGGTCCTGGCCGGTGCGGAACTCCAGGTAGAGCTCGCCTCCGTCGGCGAGCACCTGGGCCGCCAGGTCGAGCAGGTTGGCGCGTCCGACCTCCTCCAGGGAGTGGATCAGGAACCTTCCGTAGACGGCCGGCGCGCTCGTCGTACGGCCGATGTCCTTGGCGGCCACGTTCACCCCGGAGGCGTCATACAGGTCGAGCACGGCGAACGCGGCGGAGAGACCCTGCCCGTCGGCCTGCCCCAGGGCGCGTGGGACCGCGCTCTCGGCGAAGTCGTACCCACTGACCGGGTGCCCCTGGGTGGCGAACCAGAGTGAGTCGCGGCCGGTGCCGAAGCCGAACTCAACCAGAGGCTGGCCCGGTCGCAGTCGTTCCTGCACCCATCGGGCGAACGCGGACGGGTCCTCCGGCACGCCGCTGCTGGCGCGGCTGGCGTAGAACGAGTCCCAGTAGTCGTGATGGGTGCTGATGCTTTCCGACACGCGATTTCCTTCGTCAGTCGTACAAGTGGGCTCACTTTATGTGAACAGGAGGCAACGGCGGTACGACACCCCGGGGACGCGGCGAGGGTCAGAGGGTTTTCTCGTAGTTCGACAGCAGCGTGCGCAGACGCGACTCGTCGCGCTGCTCCGCCGGGAGCAGCACCTCGGCCACCACGTCGGTGATCTCGGCGAGACGCTTGTTGAGCTGGCGGCACTCCTGCATCTCGGCCTCCAGGGCGGCGACCCGCTCACGCAACACCCGGATCTCCTGCTGCGCCCGCTTCCAGCGTGGCGGGCCGTCCTGCGGCACCTGTTCGGGACTCATCCTTACGCCTCCAGCTTCGCGACGATGCGACATACGCGTGGGTCTTCTGTGCGGTACACGGCCAGCCCGTGGCCGTTCTCGCGGTGCTCGACGGCGAACCCGTAGGTCCGCAGCTCCGCGACGACGACGTCGGGATCGACGAAGCACCGGAAATGCTTGCCGAACTCGTGCTCGGTGGCCTCGGTCCGGAACTCCAGGTAGATCCTGCCGAGGCTGCCGCGCAGGACGTTGCGGCTGAACCGCCACAGGTTCGCGCGACCCTCGGGCTCGAGGGCGTGTACCAGGAAACGGGCGTAGACGGCGTCGATCCGTTGCTCCCGTGGTCGCAGCGCAGCCGCGGTCAGCAGCTGCCGGAGGTCGTAGAGGTTCAGCCGGCGGAAGTCGACCCGTACCCCCTGTTCCTCGGCCCGCTGGCCGGCGATCGTGAGGCTCGTGCGGGAGTAGTCGCAGCCCAGCACGGTATACCCCTGCTCGGCCAGCCACAGGGAGTCACGGCCGGTGCCCGAGCCGATATCGAGAAGGGTCGATGAGACCGGCTCCCTCTCGGAGACCCAGCGGGCGAACGCGGAGGGCCCGGTCGGTACCAGCGACGCCTGGGCTGCGTAGAAGTCGTTCCAGTACCTGATGTGCTTGCGCTCACCGCGCATCAGGCCGCCGATGCGTCGCCGGACCGCCAGCGGCGCCTCGTTCTTGTACGCCGGGTCCGGGACCCGCCAGTCGGGCCCGTAGGTCGCCCCCAGCAACGCAGGCGGGTCCGCGGGAGCGGGCAGCGGTCGACCCTCGAGCTCCACCGTGGACTGCGGGAGGAGCGCGTCGACGGGAAGGTCGACAGCCATGTTGGGCAGCACGTGCAGTGTGCCCTCGAGGTAGAACGCGGTGAAGACGTCGATCCCGATGACCTTGCCGCCGCTCAGCTGCGGCCGCAGCTTGAAGTCGGCGCCGGACATCCGGCGGGTGTCCCAGCCCGCGTCGATGAACTGCCGCTCGATCCGCATGGACTCCAAGATGATGTCCACCGGATGCGTCGCGCGCGCCACGTAGACGATGTCTCCGTCGTTGTCGTGCCCGATGAGCCTCCCGTCGCGGACGGCGCCGAGCAGACAACCGTAGGCCAGGAACGCGTGGTGGCCGTTGCCGATCATGAAGTCGAGGGTGCGGGCCAGCAGGTCGACGAGCTCGGCCTTGACGTCGTCGCCGACGTCGCTGAACATCTCGGTGACGTGGTTCCCCTTGTCCACCGTCAACGACTTCCCCTGGTCGGTGACCAGGCTGACGACGCCCGCCCCGTCGCCCAGCTGGATCGACTCCTGAAAGAGGACGTCGCCGGCCACCAGCGCGCGGACGACGACGTCGGCCCGCCCGTTGAGGTACGGGCGGAGCAGCGGCGGCCAGGGCACGAGCCATTGCCCGGCTCCGGCGCGGCGACCGTCGCGAGACGGGACGACGGCCCAGACCCGGTGACCACCGATCTCGACGCCGATGCTCTCCTCGACCGGTGAGGAGAAGCGGACACCGTCGTCATCGACAGCGCAGACCAGCTCCCGCAGCGTCAGCGACGGTCCTCGGTGGCGTCGTCGCCGCCCTCGAAGGTCTGCTTCCAGGCCTCGGGTGACGTCAGCTCGGGAAGTGCCTCCCGGTAGCGCTCAGCCAGCTTCGGCCACTCCTGGTAGAGCCGCGCGTGCAACCGGGCCGACCGGGCGATCTGCTCCTTGAACTCACGCGGGTTCCGCCGGTACCACGACACGGAGGCGCCGTCGGCCGACGAGACCAGTGCGGAGTCGAACTGCGCGAACCGCCACCAGCGCTGGTCGACGTGCGGGATGACACCTTCTGGGTACTCGGTCGAGAGCGCGCGTACCGGGACAGCCTGCCGCAGCAGCCCGACCGCGGCGGTCTTCACCTTGCCGATCGGTCCCTTCGGGGAGATGACGGCGCGTCCCTTGCGGGGCGGCTTGTCGCGTCGAGCCGGCGGGAACTTGTCCAAGGCCGTCTCCGGCCGGGAGTCCGCGAACTGCTTGCGCAGCTCGCGGAGCTCGCCCAGCCGGCTGGACATGTCGCGGTGCATCCGCTCGGGGCCTTCGAGCACGTCTGCGATCGCCATCAGGATCATCTCGGCGGGGCTGTACTGCATCGAGACGGTGTGCTTGGCGTGCGTCTCGAAGCTTTCCCGGACCAGCTTGCCGCCGCGCTCGTAGGGCGAGTGCAGCAGCCCGGACACGAGGCGGTTGCGCTCGTGGAAGTAGGCCTGCCAGTCGACGGTGTCGTCCTTCTCGGTCCACGGCACGTGCCAGACAGCGACACCGGGCATCGTCACCGTCGGGTAGCCGGCGGCACCAGCCCGCAGCCCGAACTCCGCGTCGTCCCACTTGATGAACATCGGCATCGAGAGGCCGATCTCCTTGATCACCTTGGTGGGGATCAGGCACATCCACCAGCCGTTGTAGTCGACGTCGATCCGGCGGTGCAACCACGGCGTCGAACGCAACGAGCGCTTGGCGAAGTCGTGTCCCTGGACCGTCTGCGGCGACGGGCCCCAGAACCAGCGGTACTTCGCGATGTTCTCGCCGTACGCGTGCATCACCGAACGGACGTAGAGGCTGAACATCTGGCCACCCACGAGCGTCGGCTGCTTGGTGAGGTCCGCGAACGTGACCGCCCGCTGGATGCCCTCGAGCTCGCAGACCACGTCGTCGTCGAGCAGCAGGACGTAGTCGGACTGGCCCTTGGCCACCGCCTCGTTCATGGATCGTGAGAACCCGCCGGACCCACCCAGGTTTCCCTGTTCGATGATCCGCAGTTTCGGGCCGAGCGCCTGGGCGACCTGCTCGTACTGCTCGTTGTCGGTGACCTTCTGGGTGCCCTGGTCGATGACCAGGACCTCATCGAGGATGTCCAGGACCGCCGGGTCCTGGGCCAGGTTGACCAGCTGGTCGACGCAGAAGTCCGGACGGTTGAACGTCGTGATCCCGATCGTGACAGTGCCCGACTGGGTCTTGTCCGTCTCGACTCCCCATACGGCGCTCTCGAGGGTGAGCTCGTGGTCCCCGGCCTCGATGTCGAACCAGTACCACCCACCGTCGATGAACGGCTTCAGGGAGAGGTCGAACACCAGCGTCTCTGTGCTCGGGCTGTCGATGGTGGACGCCTCGGCCCGCAGGACGTGGCCCTTGGACGTCGACCGGTAGACGATGATCGTGCCCTGGCCCCTCATCTTCACGACCAGGCGGACCGAGTCGAACTCCGTCCAGCGCCGCCAGTAGCCGGCCGGGAACGCGTTGAAGTAGGTGCCGAAGGTGACCCGCCGTTCGGGCTTGACGGTGGCGCTGCCCGAGCTGGTGATCTGGCCGTAGCCACTCATCCCGCGGTCCGCCTCGTAGCTCTGCTCGGCGGCGGCTGCCTCGGCTGCGGCCTCCTTCTCGTACCCCGTCCCGGACTGGCGGGACGTGTCCTCGCCACTCGTGAAGCTGGAGACCCCGCTGAGGTACAGCGGACGGACGTCGAGCTCCTGGTCGGGGCGCATGATGGTGCGCTGCACGATGCGGAAGCCACCAGTCGGCGGGAGCTCCTGCGCGGTTTCCCCGGGGGTCTCAGTCACGGTTGTTCCTCACGTCTAGCCATCGATTTACCTGGTCACGGTATCAGCGCCCCGGGCGGAGTTTGGCCCACGCCTTCCGGGCGAGGAGGCGCGCAGCCTGGCGGCCGGAGAGCCGGACAGGACTTGGCCGCCGGCGACTGGCCATGCCCGCGAGCACGTGCAGGGACAGGTCCAGCAGCTGTTCGGTGCTGACGTCCTCCGGCCGGGACACCTGCGTGCGGTATGCGGGGCGAAGGTCCTCCAGGTCGCCGATCACGGTACAGCCGGAGTCCCGCAGGTTGTCGATCATCTGAGCGGCGCACTTGTCGGTCTGCGCCCGGTGCTCCTCGGGCACGGTGAGCTTGCCACCGGTGCTGTGCTGCGACAGGTCCCGCAGCACGAACCTGTTCTTGATGCGGGACTCGTACTGAGGCCAGGTCAGCTCTTCGGGGAACAGCGGGTTGAGTCGCCGGAGCAGCTCGGTCTCCGCCGTGCCGAGCGAGGCGTTGCTGGCCGCGACGTCGACCTCGTAGTCCAGGTCGGGGAGGTCGGCGGCACTCGCGAACCGACTCCACAGCTCGTTCGGGTCGGCACCCGGCGCCGGCACGGTCACCAGCCGGACGTTCTCGGCGCCGACCGCCTGGGACCACCGCCGGGTCAGGCCGATCAGGTTCTGCGTGCGCCAGAACACCGTATGGCCTGACGTCTCGCCGTCGTTCCAGCCGCCGTACACCTTCTCCAGGAAGCTGGCGTAGGTCTGTGGGTTCCGGTTCTTGACCCGCTCCTGCCAGGCCGCAGGGATCTGACGGCCGAGGTCCCGGCAGGTGATGATCACCCGCACGTCATGGTCCGGGAAGGACTCCACCGCTTTCCGAACCAGCTTGGGCGGCGTCCGGGCAAGGGTCTCGTGGGAGACCAGCGCGTTGCCCGGGAACTCCTGCACCTCCGCCACGACCTGGTCCCAGGCCCCGGCGGCCTCCGGGTACACGTACCCCTTGAAGCCCGATTCCCTGAGGTCCATGGACGCCATGAAGTGCGACGACCGGTCTCCGGGGTAGAGCATCCCGGACCTCTTGAGCAGGTCACGGTTGCGGGCCATGATCCGCTGCAGGTACGTCGTGCCGCTCTTCGCCGTCCCCACATGCAGGTACACAGCGCGAGACACTGATCAACTCCCGTCCACGTGGACTTCCCCGGTTCATCGTCATTAGATCAGGATCTGAGGGTGTCCGGTTACCGCAGCTTGTAGTCCTCTAGCAGTCGCCGGCCGATGATCATCCGCTGGATGTCTGCGGTCCCCTCCCCGATCAGGAGCATCGGGGCCTCGCGGTAAAGCCGCTCGATCTCGTACTCCTTGGAGAAACCGTAGCCGCCGTGGATCCGGAACGAGTCCTCGACCACCTGTGAGCAGTACTCCGAGGCGAGGTACTTCGCCATCCCGGCCTCGAGGTCGTTGCGCTCCCCGGAGTCCTTCTTCCGGGCCGCCTTGACCATCATCTGGTGCGCCGCCTCGACCTTGGTGCCCATCTCCGCGATCCGGAACAGCACCGCCTGGTGCTCGGCGATCTTCTTGCCGAACGTCTCCCGCTGCTGCGCGTAGGCCACACCGAGCTCGAATGCCCGCCAGGCCACGCCGCAGCCCCGGGCGGCCACGTTCACCCGGCCGACCTCGACGCCGTCCATCATCTGGTAGAAGCCCCGGCCCGGGACCCCACCGAGCACCTGGTCCGCGCCGATCTCGAACCCGTCGAAGACCAGCTCCGTGGTGTCGACTCCCTTGTAGCCCATCTTCTCGATCTTGCCGGGCACGCTCAGCCCCGGCCTGACCTCACCGAACCCGGCCGGCTTCTCAACCAGGAACGTGGTCATGTTCTTGTACACCGACTCGGCGCCCTCATCGGTCTTCACCAGCACCGCGACCAGCGTCGAGGACCCACCGTTGGTCAGCCACATCTTCTGGCCGTTCACCACGTAGCCGTCGCCCTGCCTGACGGCCTTGGTCTTGATCGCCGACACATCCGAACCACACCCCGGCTCCGACATCGAGAACGCGCCGCGGACCTCACCGGTCGCCATCCGCGGCAGGTAGTACCGCTTCTGCTCCTCGGTGCCGTGCTGCATCAACATGTAGGCCACGATGAAGTGCGTGTTGACGATCCCCGACACGCTCATCCACCCCCGCGCGATCTCCTCCACGACCAGGGCGTAGGTCAGCAACGACTCACCCAGCCCGCCGTACTCCTCGGGGATGGTCAGCCCGAACAGGCCGAGGTCCTTCATCCCCTCGACGATGTCGGTCGGGTACTCGTCCCTGTGCTCGAGCTCGGTGGCGACGGGAAGGATCTTCTCGTCCACGAACGTGCGAACCGTCTTCAGGATCTCCTGCTGGATCTCGGAGAGGTCCTCGGTCTGGCACAAGCTGCCCATGCGGTGATTCCTTCCCAGGCGTCCGGTGATCGGTGAAGTCTCTCCGGCCGGAGAAGCCCTTCGCTATGAGCCAACTCATAATATGAGGCACCTCATACTAGGGCGGCCTCGACTAGGGTGGCCGCGGCCTGCACAACCACCGAGGCGACAGGACTCCACCATGGCTGACACGGTCTTTCTGCATCTGGGCACCCCCAAGAGCGGGACCACCTATGTTCAGGCAGTGCTCGGCGCCAACCGCGACCGCCTCCAGCGCAAGGACCGAGTGCTGTTCCCCGGCCGCCGCTGGGGCGACCAGGTCCAGGCCGCCAAGGACGTGCTCAACGCGAACCCGCACGACCACAGGTCCCCCGAGTCGGAGGGCGCCTGGCAACGGCTCGTCGACGAGATGCACGCGTGGGACGGCAACGCGGTCGTCTCCATGGAGTGGCTCGGGTCGGCCAGTGTCGAGCAGGCAGCGCGGATGGTGGAGTCGCTGGCTCCGGCGCAGGTCGAGGTGGTCATCACGGTGCGCGACCTCGCCCGCACCATCCCGGCGGCCTGGCAGGAGTTCCTGCAGAACTGGGAGACCTGGACCTGGCGCAGGTTCCTCAGCGACGTCAGCTCCGAGGAGCCCAAGTCGACACCGGCCGCCCGGTTGTTCTGGACCCAGCAGGACCTGGGCAGGATGCTGGCGGTCTGGACCGACGTGCTCGACCCGGAGCACATCCACGTCGTGACGCTGCCGCCGTCGGGCGCCCCTGCCGGGGAGCTCTGGGCACGGTTCGCGTCCGTGCTCGGCATCGACCCGCACCGGTACGACGCCGGCGGTGGCAGCAACGAGTCGCTGGGGCTGGAGTCGACCGAGCTGATGCGCCGGGTCAACGAGCTCACCAAGCAGCAGGGCATGACCTGGCCGGTGTACGACGTCCGGCTGAAGCGGGGCCTGGCCAAGCGGGGCCTGTCGAGGCGCAAGGGGCTCGAGACCACGGTGACCATCCCCGAGGAGTTCCATCCCTGGGTGATGTCGCGTTCGGAGGAGCAGGTCTCCGCGATCAGGTCGTCCGGGGCACGGGTGACCGGCGACCTCGCTGACCTGACCCCGACGCTGCGTCCGCCCGGTCTGCAGCCCGAGGACATCGCCCCGGAGGCGCTGCTCGAGTCGGCGCTCGCGGGCCTGGTCTTCGCGACCAGCGACCATGCCGCTGAGGTGGCGCGGCTGAAGCGCCGTATCGAGAGGCTCGAAAGGCGCGACGCGAACGACCGGGCCGGCTCCCGCAAGGCCGGTGCCCGCGTGAAACGGGCCCTGGTCGACCTGAGTGAACGACGGAAGTCGGTGATGGTGGCGCGCCGTGGCTTCACCCGGGTGCGCGACCGCTGGCGCGGTGCCCGCGCCTGACTAGAGAGTCTTGATGTAGCCGGCCAGGCCGGTGCGGATGCTCTCGTCGTCGCGCTGGTCCACCGGGAGCAGCACCTCGGCCACGACATCGGTCAGCTCGGCGATCCGCTTGTTCAGTCGCCGGGCCTCCTGCATCTCAGCCTCGAGCTCGGTCACCCGCTCGGTCAGCGTGCGCACCTGCCCACGCAGCCCCGGGTCCTGCTCGACACCGCGCCCCTGCAGACGTCTCTTGAAGTCGCCCGCCCCGGGAAAGACCCGCAGCACGGCCCGCTTGGCGCTCGTCCTGGCATCCATCAGCTCCACCTCACTACCAACCGGCACACGGCTGGGTCATCACTCCTACGCGATCCAGCTGGGCCGCGTTTGACTTCACGTTGCTCGACCACTCCGCCGGCGGCCTCGATCTCGGCGACCACCGTCTCCGGTTCGAGATACCTGGTCGGCGCCGAGGAGCCGCCCTGCCCGCTCTCGGCCCGGACGGGGACGCAGAACTCCAGGAAGAGTAGCCCGCCGCCACGAAGGACCATCCTGGCATAGGTCCACAGGTTGCTCCGGCCGTCCTCGCGCAGGGTTTCGAGCAGCTGGCGCGCGTAGATCGCCTCGGTCCGCCCCCGGTGGGCGCGCAGGCCCGCATGGGCGAGCACCTCACGTTTCTCGTACAGGTTCAACCGCAAGAAACGCAGGTGCACGTTCTCCAGGCCGGAGCGCTGCTGCCGCGCGCGTTTCAGAGCGGAGCCGGAGTAGTCGTAGCCGACCACGTCATGCCCCTGCTGCGCGAAGTAGATCGAGTCGTGGCCAGAACCCGCGCCGAGGTCGACCATCCGACCACCCTCCGGCAGCCGCTCGGCAACCCATTCGGCGAACAGCGACGGACCCTCGGGGGCGCCTGGGTCCGCCGGCCCGGCGAAGACCTTGTCCCAGTGGCGCAGGTTGGCGCGCTCCCCCCGCATCCAACCGGTCAGCCGGCGTTGGGTCGACCGCGGCGTCGCGAACTTGAACGCCGGGTCGGGGACCCGCCAGCTCTCGCCGTAGGTCAGCGCGAGGAGTGCTTCCGGGTCGGCCGGCGCGGTGATCTGCCGACCCTCCAGCTCCACCTTCGACAGCGGCACGATGGCCTGGGACGGGAGCTCGCCGCGGGTCTCCGGCATCAGGTGGAAGACACCGTCGACGTAGAAGCTGCCGAAGACGTCGATGCCGATCGTGCTCCCGTCGTCCATCGTCTGGACCACCTTGAAGTCGTCGCCCGACATCCGCCTGGTCGACCAGCCGTGTCGCCTCACGAGACGCTCCAACCGGTAGGACTCCAAGATGATGTCGGCCGGTTGCGTCTGATCGCTCAGGAAGGCGATATCCAGGTCGCAGTCGTGTCCGATCATGTGCCCCGAACGCACGGCGCCGAGCAGCCCGCCGTACGACAGGTAGCTGGGGACACCGCCCTCGTCATTGAGCAGGGTCAGCAGTCGTTCGGTCTCCTCGACCAGCCGCTCCAGGTTCGCCCCGTCCGAGTCGGAGAACATCCGCACCAGCCGGCCCGTCTTGTCGACGGCGAGCGCGTCTCCGCGCCGGTCCACGACGCTGACAGGGCCCGTGCCGGAACCGAACCGGACGGTCTCGTCGAACAGGACTCGACCGCTGACGTGCTCGCGCAGCACCATGCCGCAGCGTCCGTCGAGGAACGGGCGTAAGGGCGCCGGCCAGCCGATCACGAGGTGACCGTCCGACGCTGCCTTGCCGTCGCGCTGTGGGTTGAACGACCAGATCCGCTGACCGTCGAACAACACGTCCAGCGTTTTGGTGACCGTGAGCGGAAGCCGGATACCCTTCGCTGAGGCGTGGATGTGTCCTGCGCCTGGGTGTGCGTGTGGCATCAGGGCTCCCGCCTGGTCGGGCGAAGACGTCTCGTCCTGGAAAGGGCCTGGCGCGCCAGACGCACGCTCGCTGCGTCGCTGGCACGGGCCGCAGCCAGCAGGCTCTGCGGGCGCTCTCTCCTCGACCGGGCGGCCTTGCGGCGTTCTCGCTTTCTCACAGCAGACAGAAGCGCCCCGATCGCGTCCACAGCCGCGTCGAGCACCTCGGTGTCGGTGACGTCATCGGGGTGTCGAAGCTGCGGGGGTGGTTCGGGGGCCAGCAGGTCCCCGAGATCTCCGACCACGTCGTACCCTGCCTGCTCCACCTGCCGGACGGCCCGCACGGCGCGCTCACGCAACCGGGCCGCCTCGTCCGGCCGCAGCCCGAACCGCTCCCCCTTCTGCGACGCAAGGATCTGGTGGGCAAAGAACGCCCGGATCCAGCGGTAGCGCTCGGGTAGCGGGGTGAGCTCGGCGGGAAGCCGGGTCTTCACCGCCTCGAGCAGACGCACCTGGACGACACCCAGCGACTCGTTGGCCCGGCTCGCGGCCAGCTCGCACGAACCCGACGGGATGCCGAGCAGGCCGGAGAACCTCTCCCACAGCAGCGTCGGCGGGCCGCCACGCTGGGGAACCGTCACGACATGCACCCGGTCGGCCGGCACGTCGTCGCTCCAACGGTCGAGGATCGCCGCGAGGTCGGTCGTCTTCCATCCCCAGATCTCGTCGAGGTCGTCGTCGAGCGCGGCCTTGGTGAACTGGGTGAACCCTCGGGTGGCACGCATCTTGATGGACTCCTGCCACAGGGCGGGCAGCTGGGCGACGTAGTCGCGCGCCGTGAACACGAGATGCACCTCGGCAGGCTGCAGCGCCGCAATCGCGGCGCGGGCCTGTTCGCGCGTGGCTGCGCCGAAGAACTCGTGGCTGATCACCGCGGTGCCGTCCCACGCCCGCACGGCACGCACGATCCTGTTCCACGCGGTGCGCTCGGCCGGGGGCCTGCTCGCCAGGTCCGGTGCCTCGCGCACCGACAGCGTCGCGAAGAACGCGTCCATCCGGGTGTCACCCGGGACCAGGATGCCCTGCTGTGCGAGACGTTTCCGGTTCGCCCAGAGGATGTCCTGGAGATAGGTGGTACCCGTCTTGGGGGCCCCGATGTGGAAGAAGACCTTGCCCGCCATCAGCGTTTCCGTTCCAGCACCAGTCGGCACACATATGGGTCCTCGTGGTCGAGCACCGCCAGGCCACGCCCCTCGAGCCGCTCCACTACTTCGGCGCCGACTCCTGCTGCCTCGGTAAGGACCAGGTCGGGGTCGAGGAAGCGACGGAAGTGCCTACCGAACTTCTTTCGCGTCCTGCGGTCCTTCTCCGTGCGGAACTCCAGGAAGCACTGCCCGCCGCCGGCCAGCAGCATCCTCACCGCTGCCCAGAACTGAGGGCGGGCGTGGTCGGGAAGCGCATCCAAGAGCAAGCGAGCGTAGACAACGCGCGGTCCGGGGTCATGGGCGAGCAGCGCGGCCCGGGTCAGGGTCTCCCGCAGCGAGTTGAGGTTCCACTCGAGCAACTGGGCGGAGACGTCCGCCTGCTTGGCGTGTGCCCGTGCCTGGCGAAGTCCGACCACACTGAAGTCGGCGCCGACCACCCGCAGTCCGTGTTCCGCGAAGAACACCGAGTCCCGACCGTTGCCGCAGCCGAGATCGACGACCTGCTCCGGCGGGTGTTCGGCGCTCGCCCATCGGTCCTGCGCCCAGGAGGCGAACTCGGAGGGCTCGGTGGGGATGTCCAAGCGCCGACTCCGGTAGAAGTCGTTCCAGCGGTCACGCTCGTCCCGGATGCCCCCCAGCCAGCCACCGATCCGGCGGCGGGTTCGCCTCGGCGTGTTGAACTCGAAGGCGGGGTCGGGCACCCGCCACCCTTTCCCGTAGGCAGTCTCGAGCATCACGTCCGGCTGTGCAGGCCCGGGCATCTGGCGGCCTTCGAACGTCACCGGGATGACCGGCTCCACCACGGTCCGGTCCGCCTTCACCCGGGTGTCGTGCACCTGATGGATGTGGTCGTCGACCTGGAAACACGTGAACACGTCCAGGTTGCGCGTCGTACCGTCGCTCTGCGGCAGGAACAGCGCAAGAAAGCCGCCGTTCTCCCGGCGCACCCGCCACCCGTTTGCACGCAGGTGCCGCTCGATCGCGTAGGACTCCAGCAGTACGTCGGCCGGGTGAGTGTGCTTGCTGAGGTAACCGAGGTCGACGTCGACGTCGTGACCGATGAGGCCACCCTCACGGACGGCGCCGAGCAGACTGCCGTAGCTGAGGAACGACGGCACCCCGCACTCGTCGGTGAGGACGGCGAGGACCTCCTCGACCTGGTCGAGGTATCCCTCGATGGCGCTCCGGTCGGTGGCGTCGAAGGGGTGGTTGAGCTTGCCCCACTTGGTCACCGCCAGCGGCCTACCCTGGCCGTCGACCACCTGCACCGGTTCGTTGCTGTCGCCGAAAACCACGGCCTGGCTGACCAGCACCTCCCCGGAGACGTGGTCGCGGACCTCCACGTCCGCGCGGCCGTCGAGATAGGGCTGCAGCACTTTCGGCCAGCCGATCGTGTGCGACGACCTGCTGCCGGTCTCGGGGGCGAGCGACCAGATGCGCCGACCGTCGAAGAGCACGTCCACGACCGAGTCGCATCCCTCGGGTAGGCGCACGCCGTGTGTGTCGACCCCCGCCTCTCGGCTCACGAGGCCCATCGGTCTGTCGCCTGGATCTGCACCTGGTGCTCCCGTCCTTGTGCCGGGGAGGCTATCCCTCGGGTGTCTGCCACACGTCGGTGCGGTCCATGCCTGCTGCGCGGCCTTTGGCCGAGATTACCAGCGCCATCTTCCGCGAGGCCTCGTCGATCATCTCGTCGCCGAGCATGACCGCACCCTTCGCCCCGCCGGCCTCGGAGGTGAAGTGGTCGTAGGCGTCGAGGATGTTCTCGGCATGGTCGTAGTCGGCCTGCAGCGGGGAGTAGACCTCGTTCGCGGCCGCGATCTGGTCCGGGTGCAGCGTCCACTTGCCGTCGAAGCCGAGCGCGGCCGAGCGGGACGCGACCCGCTTGAAACCGTCGCTGTCCTTGATCTGGAGGTACGGCCCGTCGATGGCCTGCTTGTCGTGCGCACGCGCTGCCATCAGGATGCGCATCAGGATGTAGTGGTAGGCGTCGCCGACGTCGTACCCGGGTGGCTGCTCGCCGACCACCAGGCTCTTCATGTTGATCGAGGCCATGAAGTCGGCCGGGCCGAAGATGATGGTCTCGACGCGCGGTGACGCGGCGGCGATCGCGTCGACGTTGATCAGGCCGAGGGCGTTCTCGATCTGGGCCTCGATCCCGATCCGGCCGACCTCGTAGCCCATCGTGGTCTCGATCTGGGTGAGCAGGGTGCCGAGCGCGGTCACCTGGTCGGCGGTCTGCACCTTGGGCAGCATGATGCAGTCCAGGTTGGCACCCGCGCCCTCGACAACCTCGATCACGTCCTTGTAGGTCCACTGGGTCGTCCAGTCGTTCACCCGGACGACGCGGGTCTTGTCGCCCCAGTCCCCGGTGTTGAGCACGTCGACGATGTTCTTGCGGGCGTCGGCCTTCGCGATCGGGGCCACCGAGTCCTCGATGTCCAGGAACACCTGGTCCGCGTCGAGTCCCTGCGCCTTCTCCAGGAAGCGGGGGTTGGAGCCGGGAACGGCGTGGCAGGAACGGCGTGCACGCAGTTTCTTTGACGCGTGGGCGTCGGTCATCGTGGAGCCTCTCTTTGGTACGGCCGAGATTCCCGGAGCGTACTCCCGGAACCAGCCGCACCGGCACCTCGCACGTGCGTGAGATCTCTCACCGCGTAGCGTGGTTCCGGCCGTCGAGCGTGCGTTGCAGGTCGATCGCCACCCGGGCCAGGTCCGCCAGCTCGGCGGCCGCGGCTGTCACCGGGTCCGGGGTTCCACTCCAACGGTGCGGGGTCACCGGCTCCCACGATGCGGTGGCCACGGGGTCGAGCTCGACGGTCTGCCCAGGGAGCCGCCGCACCGCTTGGACGCGCCGGTCGACGAGGGTGTGCAGACCGTCCCATGCCGCGGCTGCGGCTGCCAGGGTCTCCTCCTGGTCGGGTTCCTCGAGGTTGTCGGCCGCGGCGGCCAGCAGCTCCGGAGAGACCTGCACCGGCAGCTCGTCGAGGTCGCCCACGAGGTGCGTCCCGCTTGCCTCAACCGCGGAGCGGACGCGTCGGTTCCACTCGGCGGTGAACTGCAGAGTCGGCTCGTCGAGCCTGGCCCGCCCCTCCAGCTTGGACCGTTTGGCGAGCACCTGGGTCGCGAGGTACCTCTTCATCGTCGGCCGGTACTCCGTGATCGGCAGCGGTCCGAGCTCCATGTTGATCCGTCGCAGCAGCTCCGCCGACGCCTGCCCCAACGAGGTGTTGCTCCGCCGCACCGGCTTGGAGCACAACGCGGGGTCGAGGCCGACCACCTCGGCGAAGCGTTCCCACAGCAGCATCGGGTCCGAGCCGGACCGCGGGACGGTCACCACGTGCAGGTGTCCTGGTTCGAGAGCGGACCCCCACGCCTCGAGCATCTGCGGGACTCCCTGGGTCCGCTGGAAGACCCGGGCCCCGCTGCGGCCGGGTTCCCGGGGGCCCCCGTCGACCAGCGACCTCGCGCTCCGCGCGAACTCCGGCCAGGAGACGACGCCTCCGCTGCGGCAGTCCGTCTGCCACTGCGCGGGCAGGACCTGGATGGCATCCCGGACGACCAGGATCGCGTGCACCTCGGCACCCCTGCTGGTCAGGGACTGCACTGCCTTCTTAGCGCCGCGCTTGTCGGCGAAGCTCAGGTACTCGTGGGAGAGGATCGACGCCGGGCCCTCGTGCGTGACCATCTCGGTGGCGAGCCGGTCCCACATGCCCTCGACGTGCGGGCGGAGCACGTCGCCCTGGCCCAGGATGCCGAGCAGGTCGCGGGTGGCCTGGGCCTGTTGGTTCCAGGTCTCCCCCGGGAACAGGTAGCCGCCGTCGGCCAGGTTCTGCTTGTTGATGGCCATCAGCCTCTGCAGGAAGCTGGTGCCGGTCTTCATGGCACCGATGTGCAGGAAGACGACGGGTCGACGGGACTTCCGGGTCCTCCAGAGTCTCCGGGGTCGCACGTTGCACCCTCCTCGCTGCGCACAGACGGCCTCTGCGCGGTGAACCTATCAGCCGGTGACAGCCCCTCAGTCAACCGGCGGTTGCAGGATCGGTTCGCCGGCCGGCACCCGGTTGTTGAGGACCACCAGGGCCATCCCGGTCAGGATCACCAGCAGGCCCACCAACGCGCCGACCGGCGGGGTCTGCCCGAGGAACCACGCCGCGAGCAGGGCCGCCCCCGGCACCTCGAGCAGGAGCGCGAGCGAGACCAGCATCGGCCCGGTCGTCGCCAGCAGGTGGTTGAACACCGAGTGCCCCATCAGCTGGGAGGTCAGCGTCACCAGCACCAGCAGCGCCCACTGCTTCGGCTCGTACCCGGTGAGCGACTGCCCCGAGACCAGGCACGCAAGGAGAAGCACCAGCGCGCAGGTGCCGTAACAAACGAAGGTGTAGGTCGTGGTGGTGACCGTCTGCCGTGCCCGGGACCCGACCAGCGTGTAGACGGCCGCACCCATCCCGCCCAGCAGGGCCAGCCCGTCACCGAGCAGGGCCTCCGACGACAGCGTGAAGTCGACCCCGGACACGACCAGCACCCCGGTGAACGCCAGCACCAGCCCGAGCATCACGCCCCGGTTGAACCGTTCTCCGGACAGCAGCTGCCACGCCACCACCCAGGCGATCTGCAGGCAGACGATGGCGGTTGCCGACGCAACGGAGGTCAGGGTGAGTGCGGTGACCCAGGTGGCGAAGTGGAACGCGAGCGCCAGACCCGAGCCGGCGACCAGCGCGAGCTGCCGGGTGCCGAGTGCGCCGATCTCGACCCTGCGTGTGCCGAGCGCCGACGGGGCGAGCGCGACCGTCGCGAGTCCGTTGCGCCAGAAGGCGATCGCGAGGGGTGGCACCACCATCGCCGCCATCAACGGCCCCGACATCGAGACCGCGATGACACCGACGGCCATCAGAACAAGGGTGCGCACGGCGACATTCTCGCAGCGAGGTGTGGCAGGCTCGTCCCGTGACCGAACCCGTCAGCAGCGCGTTGACAACCGCCCTCACCGCCGAGCTCGCCAAGAAGACGAGCGTGTGCTGGCTGAGGTACGACGGGCAGGAGCATGCCGTGTGGCACACCTGGCTCGACAACGCGCTCTACGTGGTGTCCGGGGGCACCGAGCAGCCCCTCCCCGGGATCGAAGACGTCACCGGCGTCGAGGTCGTGATGCGCAGCAAGGAGAACGGTGGCCGGCTCCTGACGTGGGTCGGTGACGTGTCCGTCGTACGCCCCACCGACGAGCTGTGGCAACCGGCAACCACCGCACTCGTCTCGGGTCGGCTCAACCTGGACGACCTCTCCACCGCGGCAGCGGGGTGGGCGGAGGGCAGTGTGGTGTCGCGGATCGTGCCCACCGACCGGCTCGTGGAGTCACCGGACTCGCTCAGCGACGACTCGCACCAGGCCGCGCCGAAGCCGACGGGTGCCACCACGCGTGGGGCGCTGCCACGCGTTCTGCACCGCCGGGCGAAGAAGCGACCAAAGCTCTCCTGACGCTCGGCCCTGTTACCGCAGCCGGAACCGACCGTAGTCCCGGCCGCCCTTGCCCCAGCGGAAACCGTGGGCGGCGAAAGCCCCGACCGCCGGGTGCCGACGCGAGTCGTGCACCTGCTCCGAACGACGTGCTCGCGAGAGCCACCAGCGGTTGGGCATGACCCCCGACGCGTTCACGTCGGGGTTCTCCCACGGGTTCACGGTCAGCGTCCGCCCATGCGCGTGGGGTCCCGGACGCCGGGCTCCGGCACAGGCGAAACCACTGGTGTTGCCGGCGGCAAGCGAGCTCGTGATCCCACCCGGGAACCGGCTCACCCGGTACATCGAGCGGATCGGGTAGCCCTGGATGTACAGCTGCCCGAAGGCACGCACCACCGGGCGGGCCGCCTTCCGCGCGACCACGAGCTCGCCGCGGTGCCGGTACCCGTCGTACCCCCAGTAGTTGAGCCGGACCAGGCGCAGCCCCGCCCTGCCCACCGGGCAGCCGGGATGCCATGAGCGGCCGCGCATCTGGTTCCAGGTCGACCGGTCGATCCGGGACACCGAGGCGTCCAGCCCGACGTACAGCACGCGGGGTTGGGCCGATAGACGCACCGATGGCCGCGGTGCCTGGGCCGGCAGCCGAACGACCCGGCCGGACGGCAGGTTGTCGATGTAGTGCCGGTCCTCGTCACCGGCCCACCACGAACCGCCGGGCAGCCGCAGCTCGTAGCGTGTGTCGACCCGCGGGCGGACCGGTACGGACGCGTTGCCGTCCTCGACCCACAGCGTGCCGCGCCGCGCCCAGTTCCCGCCCCGGGGACGGGCCCAGAGGCCGGCATGTCCGGTGACGCCCCGTCCGTCCTCCGCCAGCCAGCGCACCCTGAGCCTGGTGGTCCGGCTGTCGGCGAGGCGGCGGTTTCCCGTGAGCGCTCCTGTGGTGGTGGCCCGACGGGTGGGCATCGGCTTCGACGTCGAGACCGTCTCGCGATGCCATGGGCCGGGCACAGATCTCATCCGCAGCCGCAGCCCGGCGCGTGCCGCCACGGTCGTGTGCAGCTCACCGTTCCCGTCGGTTGCCCGCGGCCGTTGCAGCGCCTTCCAGCCCTGCCCGGTCCTTTGCTCGAGCCGCACCCAGGCCCAGCGCGCCGGGGCGCCGTCCAAGGTACGCAGCCGCGCGGAGACCGGAGCACGGGTGCCGAGCAGCTGAGCTCTGGAGGGCACGGTCAGCGACCAGGTCACGCGCGCGGGCTCCTCGGGCTCCGGCTCGGCCGCAGGGTCGACCAGCTCACGTCCACGCTTGCGGAGGATGGTGCGTAGCCTGTCGGGATGGTCGGTGGCCACGGCGTCGACGCCGGCATCGACGACCGCCACCATCCGGGGCACCTCGTTGACGGTGTAGGTGCCCACCGCCAGCCCGAGCCGGTGTGCTTCGGTGACCAGGTCCGCGCTGACGTCGCTGTGATGCAAGTTCACCTGGCCCGCCCACTCGTACTCCGTCAGCTGGCTCCGGACGTCCCCGAGGACGCCGATCGGAACGTCAGGGTGGGTCTTGGCGAACGCACGAAGGAAGGTCCCGAAGCGGCTGTACGCCTGCACCACGAGTCGACGCTCCGGTCCGTCCGGCGCAAGCCAGTCCGTGTGCCTCCGGATGGCGTCGACGACCGGTGTGCCCACCCCGTCGAGCCCTCCGTAGCGGAAGGGGTGCTTGACCTCGAGGAAGGCACCTGTCCGGCTGGGGGCGAGCGCCTTCAACATCTCGGCGAGAGTCGGGATCCGTTCCCCGGTGTAGATCGGTGACATCCATGAGCCGGCATCGAGACGCTTGACCTCCGTCAGGGTGAAGTCCTCGACCGCCCACGGCGCACGGCCGGGGAACACTGTCTCGACGTCGGTGGTGCGGTCCAGGGTCTTGTCGTGCAGGACCACGAGCCGGTGGTCCCGGGTCCGGCGCACGTCGATGCCCACGAAGTTGGCGTGCTGGGCGACCGCCTGACGGATCGCGGCCATGGTGTTCTCAGGGGCGGCGACACTGGCGCCACGGTGTGCGATGTTCCCCACTGCGCGGGGCTCGTCCGGCACCACCAACGGCGAGTCGGACCGTGCCAGCGCCGAGCCGGAACCAGGCGGTTCCGGCGTTCCCGGCTCAGTGGCCGCCCCGGATGGTGAGGTGGCGAGAACGGGGGCGGTCAGGGCGAGCACGAGCATGCCGACACGGGTGCGCCAGGAGAGTGTCATTACGGTCCGAACAGTTGCGGGTGCGGGTCGGTCTAGACCTGCTTAGCATGACGAACCGCTCGTTTGCTGACTTTTCGTGACATCGGGAACCGTGATCTCGCCTCGGGCCACCGGCTGCACCAGGCCGGCCACGTGACACACGGCCGCCACCTGCCCCCCTTCGGTGTCGGTGCCGTCCGGACGCCAACCGTGTCCGGCGACCACGGTCGTCTCGACCCGGCCGCGCAGCATGGACGGGCGGCCCATCTCCGCACCCTGAGCTATGTCGTAGGTCCCGCCGTCCGGGAGCCGCCCGGCCGCGACCAGCGCGATCCCGAGCCCGACCGCGGCCGATCCGGTCGCGGGATCCTCCGGGACGGACAGTCCCGGGACGAACACCCGCGCATGCACCTCCAGCTCCGGTGCCGAGCCGGTCACACGGAACACGCTGATCCCCTCGACCGGGTCCGTGGACACACCTGCGGCGGCGAACCGGTCGAGGTACTCACCCAGCGGCCGCTGCGTCACCTGTGCGCGTGCCACGGCACCTTCGCGCACGGGCAGGTACACGAAGCTCAGCCCACAGCCCGCGAGCCACACCGGCCCGGCCAGGTCGGACCGGGTCAGGCCGATGTCACCGAGCAGGGAGCCGACCAGCTCGTCCTCGAGCGGCCCCACCAGGTCACGTGGCGACGCGGACAGCTCGACCGGGCCGTCCTCGTCGGAGGAGAAGCGGACACCGATCCGCCCGGCGCCGCACAGCTGGGTCACGTCCGATCCGGTGAGCAGCCCATGAGACCGCAGCACCCAGGCGACCCCTAGGGTCGGGTGACCCGCGAACGGGATCTCACCAGCGGGCGTGAAGATCCGCGTGGAGTACTCCGAGCCCTCCCGGATCGACGAGGACGGGAACGTGGTCTCAGAGAAGTTGAACTCCTGGGCGATCGCCGCGCACTGCTCGGAGCTGAGGTCGTCGGCACCGTGTACGACGGCCAGCTGGTTGCCTGCGAAGGGCCGGTCGGTGAACACGTCCACCACGTCGAAACGAAGGAGCATGGCGGCAATACTCGCAGACCGCTCCCCGACCGATAACCTCTTGAATCGTGAGCACTTCGCCGAAGCATGTCTTCGCCGCCCGGCTGGCGGGGCTGCCGGTCTTCGACCCCACGGGGGACCAGGTCGGCAAGGTCCGCGACCTCGTCGTCGGCTTGCGCACCGGTGTGCAGCAGCCCCGGGTGCTCGGCCTGGTGGTCGAGGTGTTCGGCCGCCGTTCGATCTTCGTGCCGATGACCCGCGTCACCCACCTCGACAGTGGCCAGATCATCACCACCGGCCTGGTCAACATGCGCCGGTTCGAGCAGCGCTCGACCGAGACCCTCGTGTTCGGCGAGATGCTCGACCGTCTGGTCACGATCCGCGCGACCGGGGTCAAGGGCGCGGTGTACGACGTGGCGATGGAGCAGGCACGGAGCCGCGACTGGGTGCTCAGCAAGGTCGCCCTGCAGGAGGGGTCCAAGCGGTTCGGCCGCAAGGGCCAGACCCACGTCGTGGAGTGGCGCGACGTCGACGGGCTCGCGCTCCCCGCGGAGAGCCAGGGCGCCACCCATCTGCTTGCTGCGCTCGAGGAGATGCGGCCCGCCGACCTCGCGAACGTGATGCACGACCTGCCCGCGAAGCGTCGCGGGGAGATCGCGGCCGCGCTCAACGACGAGCGGCTGGCCGACGTACTCGAGGAGCTTCCCGAGGAGGACCAGGTCGAGATCCTCGGGAACCTCGACAACGAACGGGCCGCGGACGTCCTCGAGGAGATGTCCGCCGACGACGCCGCCGACCTGATCGCCGAGCTCCCGCCGGAGACCGCCGAGGCGCTGCTGCAGCTGATGGCGCCCCAGGAGGCGGAGGACGTACGCCGGTTGATGTCCTACGAGGAGCACACCGCGGGCGGCATGATGACCACCGAGCCGGTGATCCTGCCGCCCGGACGCCACCGTCGCGGACGCGCTCGCCCATGTCCGCAACGCCGAGCTCAGCCCCGCGCTCGCCGCCCTCGTCTACGTGTGCCGCGCGCCGTACGAACCGCCCACCGGCAGGCTGCTCGGCGTGGCCCACATCCAGCGGCTGCTGCGCGAGCCCCCGTCCACGCTGGTCGGCGCCGTGCTGGACAGCGACATGGAGGCGCTGCCACCGACCGCGAGCATCGAGGACGTGGCGCGGCACCTCGCGACGTACAACCTCGTCGCCGCGCCCGTGGTAGACGAGGAGGGCAGGCTGCTCGGCGCGGTGACCGTCGACGACCTGCTTGACCACCTGCTGCCCGAGAACTGGCGCGACCGGCCGAGCCGGAGCGGGGGTGCCCTGCATGGATAGGCCCACCTCGGCCCCGCGCAAGGAACCGCGTAAGGAACCGCGCCAGGAACCCCGCGGCGCCCGGCTCGACGTCCCCCGCGAGACCAGGCGACGGTTCGTCCGCCGGCCGACGTACGACTCCGACGCGTTCGGCAGCTTCGCGGAACAGTTCGCCCGGTTCATGGGGACCGCCAGGTTCCTGATCTACATGACGCTGTTCGTCAGCATGTGGCTGGCCTGGAACTGGCTGGTCCCCGACGACATGCGGTGGGATGCGTACCCCTTCATCTTCTTGACCCTGATGCTGAGCCTGCAGGCGTCGTACGCCGCACCGCTGATCCTGCTCGCGCAGAACCGGCAGGAGGACCGGGACCGGGTGGTGAGCGAGCAGGACCGCCAGGCGAACACTCGCGCGCACGCGGACATGGAGTTCCTGGCCCGCGAGATGGCGTCGTTGCGGATGGCGCTCGGCGAGGTCGCCACCCGCGACTACGTCAGGTCCGAGCTGCGCATCCTGCTGCAGGAGCTCGACGAGCGTGCCCGGCACGAGGACCAGCGGGACGGTGACGACGAACATCACGACCAGCGGTAACGGGACCTGGGCTTGCCACGTACGCTGTGAGACATGACGTCCCCTGTCCTCGAGCAGATCCAGGCTGCCCTCGCCACGGTCAACGACCCGGAGATCCGGCGCCCGATCACCGAGCTCAACATGGTCGAGTCGGTCGACATCGACGACGCCGGCAAGGTTGCGGTGACGGTGCTTCTGACAGTGTCCGGATGTCCGCTGAAGGACACGATCACCCGCGACGTCACCACTGCGGTGGAGAAGGTCCCCGGGGTCACTTCGGTCGACCTCACCCTCGGAGTGATGACTGCCGAGCAGCGGGCCGGCCTGCAGGAGGTGCTCCGCGACGGTCAGACGCAGAAGGAGATCCTGTTCTCCCGTCCCGACTCGCTGACCAAGGTCTACGCGATCGCCAGCGGCAAGGGTGGTGTCGGCAAGTCCTCGGTCACCGTGAACCTCGCCGTCACGATGGCGAACCAGGGCATGAAGGTCGGGATCGTCGACGCCGACATCTACGGCCACTCGATCCCGGCCATGCTCGGCGTGGGTGACGTCCGGCCGACCCAGGTCGAGGACATGATCATGCCGGTCCCCACGCCGCACGGGTTGTCGGTGATCAGCATCGGAATGCTCAAGCCGCGCCGTGACCAGGTTGTCGCCTGGCGTGGCCCGATGCTGGACCGGGCGCTGGTGCAGATGCTCAGCGACGTCTACTGGGGCGACCTCGACGCCCTGTTCCTCGACCTGCCGCCCGGCACCGGCGACATCGCGATCTCGCTGGGCCAGCACCTGCCCAACGCGGAGGTGGTCGTGGTGACGACCCCGCAGGAAGCAGCCGCCGAGGTCGCCGAGCGCGCCGGCACGATGGCCTCGATGATGCATCAACGGGTGGTCGGCGTGATCGAGAACATGAGTTATCTGGCCTGCCCGCACTGCGGAGCCGAGCATCGGCTCGAGGTGTTCGGCTCCGGCGGTGGCGCACGGGTCGCCGCCACCCTGTCGAGCAGGTTCGGGTACGACGTGCCCGTGCTCGGCGAGGTGCCGCTCGACCTGGAGATGCGCGAGGGCGGCGACACCGGCAAGCCCATCGTCGAGACCGCTCCCGACTCCCCCGCGGGCCAGGCACTGATCCAGGTCGCGACCACGCTCTCGGGCCGCGGACGCGGTTTGGCCGGAATGCAGCTAGGGCTCACGCCAGCCGGTAGATTCTGACCCGTGTTCGGAGTCGGCCTGCCAGAGTTCCTGGTGATCTTCGTGGTCGCCATCCTGGTGTTCGGGCCGGACCGGCTCCCCGACTTCGCCCGTCAGGCAGGCCGGTTCCTGCGTCAGGTCCGCAACTTCACCCAGGCGGCCCGTGACGACATCCGCTCCGAGCTCGGTCCGGAGTTCGCCGACCTCGAGCTGTCCGACCTCGACCCCCGCAAGGCCGTGCGCAAGCACATCATGGAGGCAATGGAGGACGACGACGCGGACACCGTCCCGGTGCGTCGGGGTCACCGGCCCCTGAAAGATGGGGAACGTCCGCCGTACGACAGCGACGCGACCTAGCCGACCTTCGCGTCGAGCCGGACGCGCACGGTCAGCTCGCGGCCGTCCCGCTGCACCTGCAGGGCCACGGTCTCCCCCGGCTGGTGGCTGCGGATCGCGACGATCAGGCCGATCCCGTCGGTGACCGTCACGTCGTCGACGGCGACGACGACGTCGCCCTCCTCCAGTCCGGCATCGGCGGCAGGGGTCCCGGAGGGCACGCCGACCACCTCGGCGCCGTTGCGCTCGGTGCCGGTGTTCACGTTCGCGCCGATCACCGGGTACTTCGCCTCACCGGTGTCCAGGATCTGTGCGGCGGTGATCTTCACCTGCTCCATCGGGATCGCGAACCCCACACCGATGTTGCCGGCCTCGCCACCGAACCCGCCGCCCATGGTGGCGATCGCGGAGTTCACGCCGACCACCTGGCCGCGGAGGTTCACCAGCGGACCACCCGAGTTGCCGGGGTTGATCGCGGCGTCGGTCTGCACAGCGTTGATGTAGGACGAGTCGTCCTGGTTGCCGGTGGTGACCGGACGGTCCAGGGCACTGACGATTCCGGAGGTGACGGTGCTGTCGAGGCCGAGCGGTGAGCCGATCGCGACTACCGTCTCCCCGACGTTCATCGACTTGGAGGAGCCGAGCGCGGCCGGGCGCAGGTCGCCGGCGCCGTCGATCTTCAGCACCGCGATGTCGTAGACCGGGCTGCGGCCGACGATCTCCGCGTCGTGCGAACGGCCCTCGTGGTCGATCACCTGGATCCGGCTCGTCGGCGGTCGCGTCGCCGACGACGTGGTTGTTGGTGATCACGTGGCCGGACCGGTCGATCACGAACCCGGAGCCGGTCGCGCCGCCCTCTCCGTTGCGGGACAGGATCTGCACGGTGCTCGGCAGCAGCTGCTTCGCGACGGCGGCGACGCTGCCGTTGTCGGGGGCGAGCGGGGCGTGCGGCCTCGGTCGTCGCCGGTGAAGACGGTGCTGGACCCGTCGTTGACCGACGAGGAGACCACGGCACCGCCGATGGTGCCGCCGACCAGGCCGACCATCAGCGCGAGGCCGGCGACCACCGGCCACAGCCAGCCGGGCACCTTGCTCTGCTGACGCTGGTAGCCGTAGGGCTGGAGCGGCATCTGCATCGTTGGGTACGGATCTGCTGGCCGTACGGATGCTGGTAGGGCTGCCGTAGTAAGGCTGCGCGTACGGGTCCTGCCCGTAGGAGGGACCCTGGGTGTCCTGCGTCTCGGGCGCCGTGGGCTGCAGCGGTGCGGTGTCCTCGGTGCTCCCGGCGGAGAGCCAGGAGCCGTCCCCCGGAGACCCGGCTTCGTCCGGAGAACCAGGGTCGTCGCCCTGGCGGCCGGCCTCGTTGCCCGGGCGGCCAGCCTCGTCGTTCTCGCTCACGAACCTATCTTGTCCTATTCCCACAAACGGCGGGTTGTCAGCGCCGGTGCAGGAGGAAGACGCTCTGCTCCGGACCGGGGTCGCTCCGGGACGTGAGCACCCGCCCGTGCACCGCTGCCCTCGGTGCGATCTCGGCGGTGGTGGGAGTGGTCGAGGTGGACCGGGTGAAGTGGGTGGCCGGCGTACCCGCGGGTGCCCCGCCGATGCCGAGCCCGGCACCACCGAGCGTGGCGATCCCGAGCACCGCGGCGGAGACCGATCCGGCTCCGGCGAGCGCGATGCCCGCCCGGCGCCGCCCCCTGCCCCGCCGCTCGAGCTCGTCCACCGCGGCCCACGCGTCGGCGGCCGGGTCGAGGTGGTGCAGCGAACCGAGCAGGCGCTCGGACGGCTCGCTGCCGGTCATCGTGGCCAGCTGCCGCTTCACCCAGCCCTCACGCTCGACCAGGCGTCGGCAGGGCGGGCAGGTCAGCACGTGCGACCAGGCGCGCTCCGCCTCGCCGTGGTCGAGCTGGCCGTCGACGAGTGCACTGACAGAGGAGCCGATGTGGCCGCTGAAGCTCAGCCTCATGTCGCCTGCGGGGTCAGGCCGACGGACTCGGCGGGACCGGAGTAGCGGACCCGGCCTGTGGCGGGGGCGCGGTGTGCGAGGGACCTGCGGAGCATGGCGCGTCCACGGTGGATCCGGGAGCGGACGGTGCCGAGCTTGAGGCCGAGGACGTCGGCGATCTCGTCGTACGACAGCCCCTCGATGTCGCACAGCACCACGGCGGCGCGGAAGTCCGGCGGCAGGTCGGCGAGTGCGGCCTCGACGTCGTCGTCGAAGAGCCGGTCGTTGACCTGCACGTCGGGGCTGGGCACGCGGCCCGGCATCCGGCTCTCGGCGTCCTCGGCCAGGGCGTCGAAGCGGATCTTGGACTTGCGGCGGGCCTGGTCAAGGAACAGGTTCGTGGTGATCCGGTGCAGCCAGCCCTCGAAGGTGCCGGGGGTGTACGACGACAGCGAGCGGAAGACCCGGACGAAGACCTCCTGCGTCAGGTCCTCGGCGTCGTGCGGGTTGCCGGTCAGTCGGTAGGCCAGGCGGTACACGCGGGCAGAGTGCTGTGTGACGACCTCGTCCCACGACGGGGCCTGCCATTCCGTGTCGGACTGGTTCATCCGGCGCTCCTTGCCCCAGGGGGCTTTCGCAGCAATGCCGCTCAGACTGGTCGCCATCCGCTGGCGCTGACCTCTTTCACATTAGGAGTCGCTCCTGAGAGATACCTGAGGGAACGGACTCAACTTGCTGGGTTTGTTGACAACGCACGAGGAGCCCCACAGTGTTCCCGGCGGCAGCGAACGCCCACGCCGAACGGTAGAGTCGCGCCCGACGTGACCGTTTTGACCGAGGAGGCCACCATCGCCACGGGACTCAAGCCCGCCAGCTGGGCGTACGCCGAAGAGTTCGTCGAGCGAGGACGAGGTGCTCGCCGCGGCCCGCAGCCGGGCCGCCGAGGTCGGTGTCGTACCGATCGGCTCCGGGGGCGGCGCGGCGCTCCGCTTCCTCGCCGCGGTCACCGAGGCGCGGGCGGTCGTCGAGATCGGCACCGGCACCGGTGTCTCCGGCCTCTGGATGCTGCGCGGCATGCGCCCCGACGGGGTGCTCACCACGGTCGACACCGAGGCCGAGCACCAGCGGCTGGCCAAGCAGTCGTTCACCGAGGCCGGCGTCCCGTCCGCAGCGCGTCCGGCTGATCCCGGGTGCGGCGCTCGAGGTGCTCCCGCGGCTCACCGACGGCCACTACGACCTGGTCTTCTGCGACGGGGACAAGCAGGAGTACGCCGACTACCTCAACGAGGCGCTCCGGCTGCTCAAGCCCGGCGGGCATCGTGGCCTTCGACAACGCGCTGTGGCACGACCGGGTCGCCGACCCGGCGCAGCGCGACGCCGAGACGGTGGCGATCCGCGAGCTCGGCAAGACCGTCCGCGAGCACGACATGCTGCTGCCGGTGCTGCTGCCGGTCGGTGACGGGCTCCTGGTCGCGAAGAAGGTCTGGACCCCCGAGACCTGACCCGTTGAAACCCGCCCCATTTCCTGTTGAGACCCGCCTTATTCGGCGTTGAGAAGCGCCTCATTCCGGTCACCGCGAGATGCGGACGCCGTGGGTATCCAGTACCGCAGCTTGCCCTCACGGGTGTCCTCGTAGACACCGCCGTTGATCTCGATCATGCGCCGCGACCCGACGTTGTCGGTGTCGCAGGTGACCAGCACCGGGTCGATCCCCAGCTCCGCGCACGTCGGCAGCATCATCGCGAGCGCGCGGCCGGCGTGGCCACGTCGCCGCGCCGAGGGCCGCACCGAGTAGCCGATGTGGCCGCCCCAGGTCAGCAGCAGCTCGGTGAGCGTGTGCCGCAGCGAGATGCGTCCGACGTACGCCCCGTCGGCAACCATCCACCGCTCGGTGAACGGCACGAAGGCCCGCGGTCGCGGGCGCGGCGGCGAGGCGCTGGCCGAGCCAGGAAGGACGCGTACTCCGCGAACACCTCCGGCGACTCCAACGGCTCCGCGGGTGAACTCGACCCCGGGAAAGCTCGCGTCCGCCGGCCAGGCCAGCAGGTTGGCGTGCCGCTCCTCGCCCGCGGCGATGAACTCATCCGCGGCCGCGAGGAACGAGCGGTGGAAGCGCGCGTGGGGTACGGCGAGCTCGAACATGGGCACATGCTAGAAGCGGTACGACGGACGCTCCACTGGTTTACGCGGGAACCAGGCGGATCTCAACAGCGAACGAGGCGGATCTCACCAGCGAACGAGGCGGATCTCAACGGAAGGAGGGGGCGGCGAGGAAGCCGGAACCGCCCTCGGCGACGGCGACGATCTCGCAGGGCTCGATGAGCACCGGCGCGGAGCCGATGATCTGCGAGCCCGGCGACCCGGCCGCGGCGCTGGTGAACTGCTCCTCGAACACGTCGCGCGCGTCGGAGGTCTCGAAGACGTAGCAGCCCTCGAACCACTCACCCGGGCGGGAGCGCCAGGTCTTGAACCGCAGCCCCTCCCGTCCCGAGAAGTTCGCGTGCGAGGTGGCCTCGACGTAGGCGGCCAGCGCCTCGTCCACTCCTTCCGGGGCGTCCTTCAGGGACCAGCGGACGGTGAGCCCATGCATGGGTGCTCCTCAGGTTGTGACACCGGCGAGCGGCTCCCGTAGCTCCAGCCAGTGCAGGAGTGCCCGCGCGCCGAATCCGGTAGCCCCCATTGTCCACTCGTAGGAGTCGACCGGCGAGTCCCCAACGGATGCAATGTCGAGGTGCGCCCACGGGAGCGACGCCGGTGAAGTGCTGCAGGAACAGGGCGGCGGTGATCGCACCGGGTCCACCTGCGGCGTTGTCGGCGTCGGCGACCTTGGACTCGAGGCGCTCCTCGTAGTCCTCGACCAGCGGCATCCGCCACAACGGCTCCCCGGCGGCGGCACCCGCGGCGCCGATCAGCCCGGCGAGCGCGTCGTCGGTGGCGAACATGCCGCCCACCGATTGACCGAGCGCGACCTTTATCGCCCCGGTCAGGGTGGCCACGTCGACCAGCACGGTCGGCTTGAGCTCCGACACGGCGTAGGCCAGGGCGTCGGCGAGCACCAGCCGCCCCTCGGCGTCGGTGTTGGTCACCTCGCTGGTGCGGCCACCGAAGTGCCGGAGCACGTCACCGGGCCGGATCGCGTTCCCACCCACGGCATTCTCCGCACAGGCCACCAGGCCGGTCACCCGCACCGGGCAGTCGACATCGCCGAGGGCACCCATCACGGCCATCACCACGCCACCGCCGGTCATGTCGCGCTTCATCGTCATCATGCCTTCGGCCGGCTTGATCGACAGCCCGCCGGTGTCGAAGGTGATCCCCTTGCCGACGAGGACGACGTGCGGGGTGTCCTTGTGCGCCTTGGCCGGTTTGTAGTCCAGCCGGATCAGTCTCGGTGGCGTGGCCGAGGCCTGCCCGACTCCGATCAGCCCGCCGAAACCCTCCCGGGCGAGCGCCTTCTCATCCCAGACCTTGATCTTCAGGCCGGAGTTGTCGGCGATCTCCGCGGCCCGGTCGACCATCCACTGCGGGTTCTTCTCGTTCGAGGGGACCAGGGCCAGCGTGCGGGCCATCCAGCCGGCGCCGCCGACCGCGAGCGCGCGGGCCAGCGTGAGCTGCCGGGACTCCGGGTCCGCGATGCCGGCGAGCACGACCCTGGCGACCGGGGTCTCCTTCGGGCCCTCGGAGCGCCGGTGGAACCCGAACGACCCGAGCACCAGCCCCTCGACGAAGGCGCGGAGCCCCGCGTCGTCGGTCAGCGAGGCGACCGAGGTGGCCAGCGTCTGCTTCCCCTTGGTACGACGGGCAAGGGTCGCTCCCGCACGACGGAGGTCGGCCGGTGTCCCTTTGCCGACACCGGTGAACAGCACCAGGCGCAGGGAAGAGTTGCTGAGCCCCTCGGGTGACAGCACCACATGCGCGACCACCTCACCCGCCGCCCCCTTGGTCTCGGCGTGCTCGAGCAGCGCGAAGACGTCGAGGTCGAGCTCGTCGAGCAGCTCGGCGGAACCGGGCCCGAGGACGAATCCGTTCTCGTCGGTCAGCACCGGGATCGCCACCACGTCGGCACCCACGACCCCGGTCGGTGGTGCGTCGCTGAGCGCGATCTGTGGTGGTGAGACCTGACTGGGCAGACCCACGGGCGGTTCCCCCTGCCTTGTGGAGTGTTGAAAATCGGACGAATTGACTTCCGAACCTTACTCACCACCTGCGCGTTTACAACAGAAGACCCCGGGGTCTCCGTGAATTGGAGACTCCGGGGCCTGTCGGGTCAACTGTGTCGTGACCAACCCGGGCGGGTCAGCCGACAACCTCCTTGAGCGCCTCACCGAGCGCACCCGCCTCGTCGGCGTTGAGCTCGACGACGAGTCGTCCGCCCCCCTCGAGTGGCACACGCATCACGATGCCGCGCCCCTCTTTTGTGACCTCGAGCGGACCGTCGCCCGTCCGCGGCTTCATCGCCGCCATGCGCACACCTCTTTCTTGTACATTTGTGCGCCTTCATGTCTGGTGACCGTTCCCGCAGCAGCGGAGAACGGCCGTGGCGCGCCGGGTTGCGGGACTATTATCGCTCATTTCTCCTCCCAACCTGACCACAACCTCCCCGACGGCGGTTTCCGGCACGCAACGGGACTTCTCCGGGCGTCGTGCGGCAGACTCCACCTATGCACGCACGGTCCGCGCTCTTCGACCTTTACGGCGACCACCTGCGTCCTCGTGGCGGCAGCGCACCGGTGGCCGCCCTGGTCCGGATCCTGGCGCCGTTGGAGATCACCTCGCCGGCCGTGCGCACCGCGATCTCCCGGATGGTCCGCCAGGGCTGGCTCGAGCCGGTGCGCCTCGAGGACGGTCGTGGGTACGCCCTGACCGACCGGGCGACCCAACGGCTCGACGACGCGGCGTCCCGGATCTATCGGACCCGGGCGAACACCTGGGAGGGCGCGTGGGACCTGCTGGTGCTCGACCCCGTCCCGGACCGCTCCTCCCGGGAGCGGATCCGCTCCGGCCTCGCCTTCCTCGGCTACGGTCCGTTGACCGACAGCACCTGGATCAGCCCGTTCCCCTCGGCCGAGGTGACCGCCCTGCTCGACGCCGAGGCGGCCGCCGCCGCCCGGTTCGAGGCCCGCGACGACGACGCGCGGAAGCGGGCGGGGCAGGCCTGGGACCTGGAGGCGATCGGCGCGGCCTACGAGGTGTGGCACAAGTTCGCGCAGGCGGTCGTGAACGACCCGACGCAGGTCCTGGGTGCGAGCGGGTTCCGCGGTGAGGACGAGCAGGCGTTCGCCGTACGCTCCCACCTCGTGCACGAGTGGCGGAAGTTCCTGTTCACCGACCCCGGTCTGCCCGCTCAGCTGCTGCCGGCCGACTGGCCGGGGCAGGCCGCCGCTAAGTTCTTCGCGGAGGAGGCCGCCCGCCTGCTCCCGGCAGCATCCCGCTTCGTCGACCAGTGCCTACTGCAACAGGATTGAGGAACCGATGACCGACCAGGCCGTGCTCTACGCCGTCGCCGACGGGGTCGCCACCATCACGCTGAACCGCCCCGAGGCGATGAACAGCCTCGACGTCGCGACCAAGGTGTCGCTGCGGGACGCCGTGCAGAAGGCGGCCGAGGACGAGGCGGTGCGCTGTGTCGTGCTGACCGGTAGCGGTCGGGCGTTCTGCGTCGGCCAGGACCTCAAGGAGCACATCAAGATCCTCCAGAGCGGCACGTCGGACGAGCTGTTCACGACCGTCCCCGAGCACTACAACCCGATCGTGACCGCGGTCGCCACCATGAACAAGCCGGTGATCGCCGCGGTGAACGGGGTGGCCGCCGGGGCGGGAGCGAGCCTGGCTTTCGCCTGCGACTTCCGGATCCTGGCCGACACCGCCGGGTTCAACCTCGCCTTCACCGGTATCGCGCTGTCCTGCGACACCGGCTCGTCGTGGACCCTCCCGCGGCTGGTCGGTCGGGCCAAGGCGCTGGAGCTGCTCTACTTTCCGCGCACCATCCCGGCCGCCGAGTCGATGGAGCTGGGGCTCGCCACCAAGGTGGTCCCGGCCGCCGAGCTGCGGGCGGAGGTCACAACCATGGCGCAGCAGCTGGCCACCGGCCCGACCGTGGCCTTCGGGGCCGTCCGCCGGTCACTGGCGTACTCCTCCGGGCACGACTTCGAGTCGTCGCTGGCGTTCGAGGCCGAGATGATGGCGCTCACCGGAGCTACTGACGACCACCGGCAGGCCGTGGCATCCTTTGTCGCCAAGGAGAAACCACGCTTCGAGGGACGGTAGCCCCATATGCGACACGGACGGCTCGGCGTCCTGCTCACGGTTCTCACCCTGCTCGGCGCGGGGCTGGTCGGGGGAAGCATGTCGCCTCCCGCGAACGCGGCCGCCCGCAGCCTGCCGGGACACCTCTCGCTCGCCCCGGACGTGAAGCAGCTGGTGACGGTGACCAGTGAACGCTGGTCCAGCACCCGCGCCCTGCTGCGGGTGTGGCGTAAGCGCAACGGCTCCTGGCGTCTGGTGCGCGGGCCGGTGCGCGTCTCGCTGGGCTGGAACGGCTGGGTTCCCGCGCAGAAACGGCGGCAGAGCACGGGCACGACGCCCGCCGGCAGCTTCAGCCTGCGCTACGCCTTCGGCACCCGCCGCGACCCCGGGACCGACCTGAGGTACCGACGCGTGGACGGCAACGACTACTGGCCCTACGAGCCACGTGACCCGGCGACGTACAACATCTACCAACCACGCAAGGCACGTACGACGCGGTGGCGCTCCGGCTACGTGGAACGGCTCGCCGACTACGGCTACGAGTACGCCTACAGCGTGGTGCTCGGCTACAACCTGCCGCGCGGCGTGCACTGGTCGAAGAAGCGCAGGCAGTGGGTGGCTCGCACACCGGCCGACACCGACCGCGGCGGCGGGATCTTCCTGCACGTGAAGAAGAACAGGTACACCGCCGGCTGCGTCTCCGGGCCGATCCGTGACGTCCGCTGGATCGTGCGCTGGCTGGACCCGGGCCTGAACCCGCGGATCGTGATGGGCCCGCGGGCCTGGGTCAAACGCCGCTTCTAGCCGCGCGGATGGCGCGCAACAGCTGTCGGGGCGCGCGGACATCCATCCGCTCGAACGAGGGGTACTCGCCGTACTCCACGGTGACCGCGACCCCGTCGAACCTGTGGTTGAACCACTGGGTCAGCGTGCCGTGACAGGCGTTGCCGCAGGCGAACTCCTTCGCGGGGAGCTTGAGCTCGTGGACCAGGCGGCGGGCGAACCAACGCTTCTTGGACCCATACGTGTCGATGCCGTTCAACGGCTGGTGGAAGCTCACTACGAAGCGCGGGTTGACCCTGCGCAGGAACCTCATCAGCGCCCGGGTCTCCGGCTCAGAGGCGGGTCCGGGACCGGACTCGATTTCGCCGTCGAGCTCGGCCCACTTGCGCGGGAAGTTCCGGTTCAGGTCGACGCCGTGTGCGTTCTTGCGGGCGCCACGCGCGACCCCGTCGGGGTTCACGGTCGGGATCAGCCACAGGTCGACACCGGTGATCCTTCTGCCGTCGCGGAGGCTGCGCAGGATCTGCCGGGGATGCCCCTCGTCGCCGTGCATCGCCGCCATCATCACGACCTTCTTGGGCGAGTCGGGGTTGCCGACCCGCCACGCGCGGATCGGGCGGTCCTTGACTGTGTGGCCGATGACCCGGTGCTCGACGACGGCGGGACGTTCCGGCGCGCGGGCAGGCGCGGAGGCCCCGGCGAGCGGGACGGAGGCAGCCACCAGCCCGCCGGCGGTGAGCAGGGCGGCGGCGAGGGCGACGGGACGGGTACGCATGGCTACAGCTCTCCTAGTGCGAGAAAGACGGTGAAGATGCCGACCCCGACGAGGAGTCCGACGTGGGCGAGGATCGACAGCGCGGGGCCCTCACCCCAGGTGTCGGCGACCGGGCCCGACGAGTGCCGGCCCCGGGCAGGCATCCACCGGGCGAGGATCAGCAGGCCGGCGACGACAGTGACCCACCACAGCACCAGACCGATCCAGCCGACCACGGTGGTGCCGGTGACGAGGAACGCGGTCCACGTGAGCAGGGCCAGCACGCCGGCGACGGTGTGCGTGTTCAGCAGGTCCTTCGGAATCGACAGCCGACCGGCGGCCTCGCCGTCGTTCCTGCTCATGCGGACCCGCGTCAGCACGACCACGACAGCAGCAAGGACGGTCAGCACGATGGTGATACGAGTCGGTGTCACGAACTGAGCATGCCCGACAACGGCGCCTGCTGGCATCTTTTGCGCCGTGTCATCCGGCGTGGCGCACCGGCCCGCCGTCCCGCACCCAGCAGTCGGCCAGGTGGTCGTTGACCATTCCGGTGGCCTGCATCAGGGCGTAGGCCGTGGTCGGGCCCACGAACCGGAAGCCGCGTTTCTTCAGCGCCTTGGCCAGGGCGACCGACTCCGGGGTGGTCGCGGGCACCTCGGCAAGAGTCGTGGGCGGCTGCCGGGACCCGGTCGGCGCGAACGACCAGACCAGGTCGCTGAACGACTCCCCGAGGCCGACGATGGCACGCGCGTTGCTGATCGTGGCCTCGATCTTGGCCCGGTTGCGCACGATGCCGGCGTCCCCGAGCAGACGGTGTACGTCGGACTCGCCGAATCCGGCCACGGCGGCGGGGTCGAAGTCGAGGAACGCGGCCCGGAACGCCTTCCGCTTCCGCAGGATGGTGATCCAGGACAGCCCGGACTGGAACGCCTCGAGGCTGACCCGTTCGAACATCTCCCGGTCCCCCCGCAGCTCACGACCCCACTCGGTGTCGTGGTAGGCGATGTATTCCGGCGACTGGCCGGCCCATCCGCAGCGAACGAGCCCGTCAGCCGGCTGCACGGAGCGTCTCCACCCGTTCGGCCATCCGACGCAGAGACAGGTCCACGCCCTTCTGCATGCCGCGCGAACCCAGCCTCCAGGCGAGCGCGCCGACGAGCCCGCCGGGGATGATCAGGTGCTCCCACCACATGAACGTGCAGGCGTTGAAGCCACGTTCCACCACGGAGAACTCCGCTTCCCCACGCACAACTCTCCCGGTGTGCAGCACCTCGCAGCGCGCTGAGCCGTTGCCGGAGACCTGCCAGGCGGTGATCGTCATCGGGTCCCAGAAACCGACCGGCCCGATCCCCGTCCAGGCCCGGATCCGGCCGCCGACCCCGCTCGCTGGACCGATCCGCTCCACCCGCGTGAACGGGATCCACTCGCCCTGCCGCGGCCAGTCGGTCACATAGTCCCAGACCACGTCGGCCGGGGCCCGGACCTCGACCTGGGAACGGACCAGCGCCCGCATCAGTCGCTCCCCCCGTCGGCCTCAGGGGGCTGCTCCAGCTCCGCGGACAACCGGTCGAGCAGGGCATCGACCTCCGACATCCGGTAACCCCGCAGGGCGGTCGAGAAGCGGACCCGACGCAGGTCGTCGGCGGTGAGCGGCCCGTCGGCCTGCACCCGTGAGTCCGGCCGGTCGTCATACACCTCGGCCATCGACCCGCCGCGGCCGCTGGCGACCACGGCGACGGCGCCCATCAGGAGCACGATCAGGATGGCGAAGAACCAGGTCATGTGACGAATGGTGCCACGGCCATCAGTCCGGACGCTTGGGGTTCTCGTGCTTGTCGCCCCCACCCGGCGCGGACGAGTGCCGCGTCTGCTGCGCCTCGATCATGACGTCCACGGCCTCCGCGATGTCGTCGGTGACCCAGAACATGTCCAGGTCGCCTTCGGAGATCTTCCCGCCGGCGAGCACGGTCTGCCTGATCCAGTCGACGAGCCCACCCCAGTAGTCGCGGCCGACAAGCACGATCGGGAAGGAGGTCACCTTCTGGGTCTGCACCAGGGTGAGCGCCTCGAACAGCTCGTCGAAGGTCCCGAAGCCCCCGGGCAGCACGATGAAGCCCTGCGCATACTTCACGAACATCGTCTTGCGCGCGAAGAAGTAGCGGAAGTTCACGCCCATGTCCACGTAGGGGTTCAGGCCGGACTCGAAGGGCAGCTCGATGCCGAGCCCGACCGATACGCCGCCCGACTCGCTGGCGCCCTTGTTGGCCGCCTCCATCACGCCGGGGCCGCCGCCGGTGATCACCGCGAAGCCGGCCTCGGTGAGCAGCCGGCCGAGCTTCTCGGCGGCCTCGAACATCGGGTCGCCGGGACCGGTGCGAGCGGACCCGAACACCGAGATCGCCGGGCCGAGCTCGGCGAGGGCACCGAAGCCTTCCACGAACTCGGACTGGATCCGCATCACCCGCCACGGGTCGGTGTGCACCCAGTCGGTGGGGCCGCGGGAGTCGAGCAGCCTCTGGTCCGTCGTGCTCGACTGGAACTGGCTGCGCCGCATCACCACCCGGCCGCGGTTCTTCTGCGGACCCGCGCCGTTCCCCTGCGGCGTCATCGGGCACCACCCAGCCAGGTGCGCAGCTGGTCCTCGACGACCCGGAGGTGCTCGAGCGGGACGAACTCGTCGGCCTTGTGCGCCAGGTGGGGGTCACCGGGCCCGAAGTTCACCGCCGGGATACCGAGCTCGCTGAACCGGGCCACGTCGGTCCACCCGAACTTCGGGTTGGCCACCCCACCGACGGCGTCGAGGAACGCCGCGGCCGCGGGCACCGACAGGCCCGGCATCGCCGAGGGCGCGGAGTCGCTGACCTCGATCTCGAACCCGTCGAAGACCTCCTTCATGTGCGCGAGCGCCTCGGCCTCGGAGCGGTCCGGGGCGAACCGGTAGTTCACCGAGACCCGGCACTCGTCAGGCAGCACGTTGCCGGCGACGCCGCCGGAGATGAAGACCGCGTTGAGCCCCTCGTGGTACTCCAGACCGTCGATCACCGGCCGCCTCGGCTCGTAGGCGTTGAGACGGGCGAGTACGTCGGACGCACCGTGGATCGCGTTCACACCCTTCCACGACCGGGCCGAATGGGCTCGCTCGCCGCGGGTGACCACGTCGATCCGCATCGTGCCCTGGCAGCCGGCCTCGACCACGGCGTCCGACGGCTCCATCAGGATCGCGAAGTCGGCCTGCAGCAGCTCGGGGTGGCTGTCGCCGAGCAGCTTCAGCCCGTTGCGCTCGGCCTCGACCTCCTCGCACTCGTAGAACAAGAAGGTGAGGTCGCGGTTGGTCTGCGGCATCGTCGCCGCGATCCGCAGCGCCACTGCGCAGCCACCCTTCATGTCACACGTGCCGAGCCCGTGCAGGTTCGAACCGTCGTTGCGCGCGGGCAGGTTGTCGTTGAGCGGAACCGTGTCGAGGTGGCCGGCGATCACCACCCGTTCGTCGTGGCCGTGGTCGGTGCGCGCGACGACGGTGTTCCCGAACCGGGTCACCTCGAGGTGCGAAAGCCGGCGCAGAGCGGACTCGACGGCGTCGGCGATGGCTTCCTCGTTGCCGCTGACCGACTCGATGTTGACCAGGTGCTCGGTCAGGGTGACGGCGTCGACCCCGAGATCGAGCCCGATGGTGAGATCAGAAGTCATGCGCCCATCGAACCACGGGCCTCGAAGACGCAGAACTCGTTCCCCTCCGGGTCGGCCATCACCGTCCAGCCGATCTGGTCGTCCCGCTCCCGCAGCACCGTCGCGCCAGCCGCCTCCATGTCGGCGACGTCGGCGAACACGTCCCAGTGGATCCGGTTCTTCACGGCCTTCGGCTCGGGCACCTCGCCGAACGTGAGCCGTTCGAACGGCATGTCCGGCACGTTCGTCAGCCCCCACCACTCCGGAGTGCTGTGGCTTGTCGCCTCTGTGTCGAACACGTCGGCCCACCAGCGGGCGATCTCCTCCGCGTTCGCGGCGTCGACGACGAGCTGGAAGAAGCGGTAGTCGGGGACCTCGTCGCGCAGGAACGCGCAGAACTCCCCGCCCTCGGGGTCGCGCAGCACGGTCCAGGGGAAGCCGGACTCCTCGGCCGGGAGTACGACGGACGCCCCCCTGTCGACGATCTCCCGGATGGACCCGGCATGCACGTCGATGTGCACCCGCTGCTTCAGGGTCTTAGCCTCGGGCACCTTGCACATCGCGATGCCCTTGCCCTCCACGTCGCCGACCACGCCACCGACCACATCTTCGTCGGGTTCGAAGTCCAGACCGAGGACGTCGGCCCAGAACCGGCCGAGGGTGTCGTCGCCCGCGGTGTCCATGCACAGCTCTTTCCATCGGGCTCTGGCCGTCATCGCGATCTCCTTCCAAGGGGGCCTCGAGCATGTCCGGTCCCCGCCCATGTGGGGCGGTTGGATAGCGTTGGACCCGTGACTGACAGCAACCAGCAGGCAGCTTCCGACCTTCCGACCAGCGCATGGGCCTTCGGCCTTGCCACGATCGCAGGCACGGACGCAGGTTCGCAAGAGGCCGTGCTCGACACGTGGTACCCCTCCCCGCAGCTCGGAAAAGCGACCGATGACGAGTCGGCCCGGGAGCAGCTCGCTGCCCTGGAGGGCGTGGACGAACTGCGTGGCGTGCGGAGGACCGTCGTACGCACCGTGATCGAGGACTTGCAGGCCGCACCCACCGACACCCACGACGCGTGGTTGCGGCTGCACCTGCTGAGCTCGCGGCTGGTGGTGCCGCACAGCATCAACCTGGACGGCGTGTTCGGCCTGCTCACCAACGTGGTGTGGACCAGCGCCGGGCCCTGCGCCGTCGAGGGTTTCGAGGCGACCCGGCTACGGCTGAGGGGCGCCGGCCAGCAGGTCAGCGTCTACGGCGTCGACAAGTTCCCGCGGATGACCGACTACGTGCTGCCGACCGGGGTCCGGATCGCCGACGCGGACCGGGTCCGGCTCGGGGCGCACCTCGCGAGCGGCAGCACGGTCATGCACGAAGGCTTCGTGAACTTCAACGCCGGCACCCTCGGCGCCTCGATGGTCGAGGGCCGGATCAGCGCCGGCGTCGTCATCGGTGACGGGTCCGACGTCGGTGGTGGCGCCTCGATCATGGGCACCCTCTCCGGCGGCGGCAAGCAGGTCATCTCGGTCGGCCGGCGCTGCCTGCTCGGCGCCAACGCTGGCATCGGCATCTCCCTCGGCGACGACTGCGTGGTCGAGGCCGGCTGCTACGTGACCGCCGGCACCAAGGTCACCGTGATGGACATGGACAACAAGCCGAAGCTGATCAAGGCCGCGCAGCTGTCGGGCGCCAGCAACGTCCTGTTCCGCCGCAACTCGGTCTCGGGCGCGATCGAGGCGGTTCCCTGGCAGGGCGAGGGCTTCGAGCTCAACGCCGCACTCCATGCCAACGACTGACCGACCGGCGACTGAGCGGGGCGCAGCCCGGTTGTTCCTGGTCGGCCTGGTGGTCCTCGGCCTTGTGGCTGCCGTCGGCGTGCTGGTCTACCGCGGCGTCGGCCCGCTGCCCGACCCCGAGGGCTGTCGCGTGGAGGTCGGCGACGTCACGGTCGAGCTGTCCCTCGAGCAGGCGGAGAATGCGGCCACCATCGCGGCGATCGGCGTACGACGGGGGCTGCCCGCCCGCGCGGTGTCGATCGCCCTGGCCACGGCGTACCAGGAGAGCAAGATCTCCAACCTGGACCACGGGGACCGCGACTCCGTCGGCATCTTCCAGCAGCGACCCTCGCAGGGGTGGGGCACCGCCGAGCAGATCCAGGATCCGTACTACTCGGCCAACAAGTTCTACGACGAGCTGGAGAAGGTCGACGGCTACCGCGACATGCGGATCACCGAGGCCGCACAACGGGTGCAGCGGTCCGGGTTCCCGGAGGCCTACGAGGACCACGCCGCGGACGCCCGCGCGCTCGCGTCGGCCCTCACCGGGTTCAGCACCGGCGGCCGGTTCAGCTGTGTCGTGAAGGGCACCGACGAGCCCGAGGCGCAGAACATCCGGGACAACGGGCTGACGCCGCGGGCGAACGAAGTACGCCGTGACCTGGCCAGGGCGTTCGGCGGGCTGTCCCTGGGCGGTTTCGCGCCCGGAGGTGTGTCGACCGGTCACGCGGAGGGGTCGGCGCACTACGACGGCCGCGCGATCGACATCTTCGTGCGTCCGGTGAACGAGGTCACCAACCGCAGCGGGTGGGCGATCGCGCAGTATCTCGTCGCGCACGCAGACCGGCTGCTCATAGAGCACGTGATCTTCGACGGCCGGATCTGGACCGCCGGTACGCGCTCGGAGGAGGGCTGGCGGGACTACGACCCAGGCTCCCGCCCCGGGGACCGCGCCGTCCTGGAGCACCGCGACCACGTGCACGTCGACGTCGGCTGACCATGCCGAACGCGTGACGGACTACGCCATCTGCGACTGAATCGGTGGCAGGCCGGCCAAGAGGATGATGTATTCACTAGTTCACACGGGCCATTGACCCACGCCATTCGTCTGCCCGACCATAGAACCAGACAAAGCGGACCCGGGGGGGTTGCCATGAGCAGCAGTTCAACGCTGTACACGATTGGTACGGCGCTGAATCGGGCTCTGGACAACGAAATACCTGTCCACATCCTCGTCGCAGGGGAGTGGCTCTCGGGGCAGGTCGTTGCCCTCGACGGTTTCGGCGTCGTACTCAACACCGAGGACAACGAGCACTCGGTGATCCGGGTCGAGGCGGTCTCCGCGGTCAGGATCGGGACGCTGGCGCCGGTGCGCACACCGATCAACGCAGCGGCCGTGCCGATGCCGGGCCCGCGGCCGGCGACGGACTAGGCGAGCCGCCGGACCGCCTCGCCGACTCGCTCGTCGGTTGCGGTGAACGCGATCCGCACGTGCTGGGCTCCGGCCGGGCCGTAGAACTCGCCGGGCGCTACCAGGATCCCGCGGTCGGCCAGCCAGGACACGGTGTCCCAGCACCGCTCCTCACGTGTGGCCCACAGGTACAGCGACGCCTCGGAGTGGTCGATCCGGAAGCCTGCGGACTCGAACGCGGCCTTGAGGGCGGTACGACGGGCCGCGTAGCGCGCGTGCTGCTCGGACACGTGCAGGTCGTCGTCGAGCGCCACGCGCATCGCCACCTGCTGAGGGCCGGGCATCATCAGCCCGAGGTTTTTGCGGACCGCGAGCAGCTCGCCGATCACGGCCGGGTCGCCGGCCGCGAACGCACACCGGTAGCCGGCCATGTTCGACCGCTTCGACAGCGAGTGCACCGCGACGATGCCGGTGTGGTCACCGTCGCAGACGTCCGGGTGCAGCACTGACACAGGCTTGGTATCCCATGACATCTCCAGGTAGCACTCGTCGGAGACGAGCAGGGCGTCGCGTTCGCGGCACCAGGCCACCACCTTGCGCAGGTGGTCGACCGGGAGCACCTTGCCGGTGGGGTTGGAGGGTGAGTTGATCCAGACCAGGGAGACCCGTTCGGGCCCGACCGCGGTGAGCGCGTCGGTCGCGACGCAGCGGGCGCCGGCCAGCTTGGCGCCGACCTCGTAGGTCGGGTAGGCCAGCGCCGGGTAGACCACCAGGTCACGCTCCCCCAGCCCCAGATGGCTCGGCATCGACGCGATCAGCTCCTTGGATCCGATCACCGGCAGCACCGCGTCGAGGTGCAGGCCGGTGACCCCGAACCGGCGGGAGAGCCAGTCGATGCACGCCTGGCGGGTGTCCACACGGCCGACGGTCATCGGGTAGCCGGGTGAGTCGGCGGCGTCCCGAAGGGCGCCCTGCGCCACCTCGGGGGTGGGGTCGACGGGGGTCCCGATCGACAGGTCGACGATCCCGTCGTGGTGCGTGCGGGCGCGCTCGGCGTACGCCTTCAGATGGTCCCAGGGGAAGTCCGGGAGGACCCGCGACACACCCCCGCGACGGACCTCCGAGGGGGTCACTCCTGGATCTGCGGAGGGAGCGCTGCGATCATCGGGTGGTCCTTCTCGATCACGCCGAGCTTGGCCGCACCCCCGGGCGAGCCCAGGTCGTCGAAGAAGTCCACGTTCGCGGTGTAGTAGTCCTTCCACTGCTCCGGGGTGTCGTCCTCGTAGAAGATCGCCTCGACCGGGCAGACCGGCTCGCAGGCACCGCAGTCGACGCACTCATCCGGGTGGATGTAGAGCATCCGCGAGCCTTCGTAGATGCAGTCGACGGGGCACTCGTCGACACACGCCCTGTCCTTCAGATCCACGCAGGGCTGCGCGATGACGTACGTCACCTTGTTCCTCCTCGGATGAAATTCCTGTTGGTCCCAGCCATTGGTGATCGTCCCGGCTGCGGACGAGTACAGCCTAGTATCTCGTCCTGGGTTCATCGCCCCGCACTCAGGTCCATCTACTGAAAGATACCGCTGTGACCACGCCTCCTGGCCTCGGCCCGCACTGCGTCGGCCAGCGGGTCGTGGTCCGCCGGATCGTGCCCGGCGAGACCGGCCCGACCGGCGGTCCGGCGATGACCGACGTGCTGGGCATGATGGAGACCTGGGGCTCGGGGACGACCACGGTGCGTGACGCGTCGGGGACCGTGCACGACATCACGATCGCGCACATCGTGTCGGGGAAACCGGTTCCGCCGCGTCCCTCGGTTCGACACCGGGTCTCCCCTGCCGTCGCAGAGCGACGTGCCGTCCAGGCCTGGCCGCCGCTGGTGTCGCAGCCGCTCGGTGAGTGGCTGTTTCGGGCCTCGGCCGGGTACAGCTCGCGTGCCAACTCGGTGCTGGCCGTCGGCGCCCCGGGCGTGCCCTTCCCCGCGGCTGTGGACGCCGTGGTCGGCTTCTACGTGTCACAGGATCTGGTGCCGATCGCGCAGGTCGTCGTCGACTCCGACGTACACAGCTCGTTCGAGGCCGCCGGCTGGGTGCCCGCCCGCCCCGGTGAGGCGGACACGATGTTCCAGCTCGCGTCGGTCTCCAAAGCGTTGCGGGCGGTACGACGGGCGGCGCCACCCGCCCTGGCACTGGACACGGTGGTCGACGAGACCGCCGGGCCGGGCTGGCTCGCGGACGACGCGCACGCAATCTCCTACGGGGATGCGGCACGCCGTGTGCTCGAGGGCCCTGACGAGGTCGGGTTCGCGTCCGTCGTCCATGCCGGCGAAGTGATCGCCAAGGGCCGCGCTGCCTGCACTCATGACGGGGCCGACGACTGGGTCGGGATCAGCAATGTCTGGGTCTCCCCGGCGCGCCGCCGCAAAGGACTGGCGGCCGCGGTGATGGGGGTCCTGCTCGAGTGGGGCGCGGAGCGTGGTGCGACCACGGCGTTCCTGCAGACCCGCGGCGACAACCCGGCCGGCCTCGCGTTGTACGACCGGCTGGAGTTCGTCACCCACCACGCCTACCGCTACCTCCGCCGCCCGCGGTAGGCCGCGAGGCAGCTCACGCCGTCGTACGGCCGGTTCACGCAAGAACAGGTCGCACCGACCTGTTTTTGCGAGCAAACCGGCCTTGCCCTCACGACAAGGTCTCGTGGCGACCTCTTGTTGCGCCGAATGGCTCAGCTGGCGAGGAGCTCCGGGATGCGCTGCGCGCGGAGGTCGCCCCTCTGCGCGACCATGTGCACGGTGACGTAGTGGCCGGTGTGGCTGTTCCTGGTCGCGGCCTGGAACTCCACGTGCTCCTCGTCGAGCATGACCGCGGACGCGTCCCAGTAGGTGTAGCGGATCCGATCGCGCCACGCGGACGCGACGAGGTCGGCGATGTCGCGCTCGTCGTACTCGGGGCGGAAACGGCAGAGCGCGATCACGAGGCGGTCCGGGTCGTCGGTGTGCTCGACCTCGACGTCCTCGAAGGCTCCGCTGGCCAGCAGCTCCTCACGGAAGCTGTTCTCGACGGCGGAGAGCTCGGCACGCGCGCCGGGATGAGCGTTCATCTGCAGTCCCGAACGGAGCTTCTGGAAGTCGACGAGTTTCATGTGTCAAGCATCGTCCGGGGCGATCCACGTGCCCGCTACAGCGAGGTAACGCGCAGGCAAAGGCTCAGATACAACCGATCGCGGCCTTGGGGTCGGCCGGGCCCTCGCGCCGGAACGCGTTCAGCACCCACCGGATCGCCTGCGGGTCCATCGGGATGGTCAGGTGCTCCGACGCGTCGACCGGGCACCGGTCCTGGAGGGTGATGTTGGTGCTGTGCGCCTCGCCCTCGAGGAACGCGGAGGTGTACGGCACGACGACCTGGTCGTACCTCGTGGCGACCTGCGTGTAGTCGACGCGACCGGGCGTCTCGTCCGGGTTGTTCAGCGCCTTCAGGAAGTCCGACCCCGCTGCCTGCTGGGTGCACGAGTAGCACAGTGCGCTCGAGTCGAGACCGCCGCCCTGGACGGTGGTGCCGTGGTTCGACGGGGACAACCCGACCAGGTCCTCGACGAGAGAGGCGCCACCGAGGTTCTTGATGTAGTACCGCGGCATCATCCCGCCCTGCGAGTGGCCGACGATCTCCACCTTCGCGGCACCGGTGGCCCGCAGCACCTTGCCGACGAAGGCGTCGAGCTCGGCGGCGGAGTCCTCGATCGGCCCGGTCGCCCGGTTGCCGTAGTCGAGGGCGTACACGCAGAAGCCGTCCCGCTTCAGCGCGTAGGACAGGTTGTCGAGCAGCGACTTCTGGTCGCCGAACGTGCCGTGCACGATGACCGCGGGGTACGGCCGCTGCCGGGTCGGCTCGCAGTCCCAGTCGTTCGCACCCGCCGGTGGCCAACCCGTCTGCGGCCAACCCGCAGCAGAAGCGGCTTGTACGGGGCCGGCGACCAGAACCGACGACAGGGCAACGAGGAGAGCCAGCAGACGGGTCATGCACCCTCAACGACGGGGGGTGGGACAGGTTACGAGCAGACCACCGTGTCCGACGGGGTGTAGGTGGTGTGCATCGTCTCCTTGCGCACTACGGCGTCGCTGCCCGGCTTGTGGAAGTAGCGGAAGACGTCGATGTCGAAGCCGCCGTACCCGTCGTTCGGGACACACTCGTCCCCGTTCAGGCGCCGGGTCTCCGGAGAGGTGAGGTTGTACCGCTCGGAGGTGCCGGTGGTGATGTCCCAGTGCTTCGTGGACCACATCCGGACCGTCATCGCGCCCTGCGACGACGGCGTGCTCGGGGAGATCCCGGCCTGGATCAGGATCCCGTAGCGGGGTGTCGTTCTTGAACCTGAGGTCGACCGCTCCCCACGCGACGGTTGCCTCCCGGCCGATCGGGTAGCGGTCGATGTAGAAGGAGTGCGGCTTGTGCTCGACATCCTCGAGACCGGCGAAGAACGCCGCGTTGAACGTCGTCGTCGCCACCTGCGAGACACCGCCGCCGAAGTCCTCCTTGTAGACACCGTCGCTGATGATGAAGCCCTTGGCGAAGCCGTTCTCCGCAGTGCGCTCGCCGACGGTGTCGTTGAGGCTGAACGTCTCCCCCGGCCTGAGCACCGTGCCGCTGATCAGCTCGGCGGCGCGGCCGAGGTTCGTGTTTCGGTAGTCCGCGTGCGGGAAGTAGGTCGTGAACTCCGACACGACCTCGTTGATCTGAAGCTTGCGGGCGCCGGCCGTCCTGAAGTCCGGCTTGTCGACGACGCTCTTCACCGGCAGGGTGCGGTTCTTGCCCTTCTGCACGACCAGCGTGAGGAACTGGCTCGTGATCTCATCGGCCTTGACCGTGACACCGTTCCGGCCCGGGATCACCCTCGGCCGTCCGTCGACCAGCCGTACGGTCGCGTCCCGCGGGGCGAGCGCGACGGTCTTCATCGCCGGCTCGATGACCTCCATCAGCGCCTTGTCGTCCAGGGTCGGGGTCAGCGCGCCGTCCTTGTTCTCCAGCGAGATCGCCCGCGAGTACGCCGGCGGTCGCAGCACCACGTTCTTGCCGTCGATCTCGAGGACCACCGGGGCGGACACGGCGGGGTTCGCGAAGTCATCCATCGCGGCATGGACCTCGGCCTGGGTGATCTCGGGCTCGACGTCCTTGACGGGCAGCGGCACCACCTCGTCGGAGCCGTCGAGGTAGGAGTCCCGGACAGCAGCGGCCGCCGCGGCACTGTCGATGGCCTGCCCCGTCGTCGGGAAGTGCGGTGTGGCCTCGCCCTTCCGGATCGTCACCCGGCCCTCCTTCGCGGGCCGCTCGACCTGTTCCGCGAATGTGGCGATGGCGGCGTCGAGCTTTGCCTCGTCGACGTTCACCACGGGCTCGAGGTCGTCGCCGCCGGTGAAGAAGTCCCACATCCGCGCCGGGTTCCAGCTGCGTCCGGCACCGGCCTGCGCGACGGAGGCGTCGACGTCCACCCGGAAGCCGGCCGGGACGGGGTCGATCCGGTGCCGTCTGCCGGCGGCGCTGACCACGATCGGCTCCTCGGCCGGCGAGCTCAGTCCCTCGGCGAGGGCACGTTCGGCCGCGGCCGGTTCCAGCCCACCGAGCTCGATCCCGGCGACCGTCGTACCCCTGGGCACTTTGTCACTGGTGAAGTAGTAGCCGGCGGCATAGAGCCCGCCGAACAGCACGAGCAGGCCGATGACGAGGCCGAGGGCTACTCGACGGTCACGGTTCGCGGGGCGGAACGGCAGGTCACTCACAAGGCGCAATCCTAGGTGGCGTCGGTGCCAGACGTAGAATGTCGTGCTGAGAGCGAGACGACACCGACCGCCAGCATCACGAACCCGGCGACGATCATCGCGTACCCACGCAGGTCCGTGGCCACCACGTAGTCCCCCTCAGGCCGGCCGAACATCGCGTACCCGAAGGCCACCAGCCAGCCCACGGCGTACGACGCAGCCAGCCGGGGCAGCATGTCCCGCATCGCCCAGGCGGTGACGAACGTGGTCGCCAGGGCGATCACGACACCGATCGGGACCCCGAGTGCGACGGACCGGTGCACCGTGACCGCGGCGACAGCGACTGCCGCGCCGACGAGGACCGCGGCGCCGTGGAGGAGCAGCCTCATTCGAGGCCGGCGAACAGATCCGTCTCCAGCCCGTCCTGGCCGACCGGCCCCGGCTGGCCCTTGGCGAGCCGGAAGAACTCGGTGCCCCAGACCTCGTTGCCGATGTTGTTCGACAGCGCGAAGAACGGGCCGTCGACGGTGATCTGGGTGGCGTGCGCCTTCATCGCGCGGATCTTCGCGTCGGCGAACTCGCCGCCGTCGACGCGCGCGGTCAGCATGTCGTCGGGGGTGACGAAGGGTGGCAGCGGGCCGTCCGGGTCCAGCCCCTCGAACGCGGTCATGTCGCCGGCCGCACGCAGCCGGCGCAGGCCGTCGCGCATCCGCGACTCCGACATCGCACCCCAGTAGATCTTGGCGATGTCCCAGGCCTCACCGAGGTCCTTGCGGTACGACGGGACCGCGGCGAGCGAGGCGCCGTACGTCGCGACCCGGTGCGCCTGGATGTGGTCGGGGTGGCCGTAGCCGCCGAACTCGTCGTAGGTCACCATCACCTGCGGCCGGACCTCGCGGATGACCTCGACGAGGTCGGTGGCGGCCGCGGTGAGGTCGGCGCGCCAGAAGGTGCCCTCCTTGACGTCCTCGCCGTGGGTCGCGTGACCCTCCTCGTGCCAGATCATGCCGGAGTCGCGGTACTTCCCCGCGCCGCCGAGGAACCGGTGGTCGGTGACACCGAGCTCTTTCATCGCCTGGGTCAGCTCGCCGATGCGGTGCCGGCCGAGCTGGTCCTGCTGGTCCGCGGCCAGGTGGGCGAGGTCGGGGACGAGCACCTCACCCTCCTCGCCGAGCGTGCACGTGACGAGGGTGACCTGGGTGCCCCGGGCAACGTACTTCGCCATCGTGGCGCCCTGGCCGATCGACTCGTCATCCGGGTGCGCGTGCACCAACAACATCCGCTGCTCCATGCGGGCCACTCTAGTCGTGCGGGAAGTGGTTCTTGATCCGCTTCGTGGCACAGCCGAGACGTCGTACACCGACGGGAACAACTCGCCCCGGGGCCGCGGCGGCAACGTGGGAGCGACAACCGTGCGAAGGTTTGTCCCGTTCGTGTACGCACAGCCTCATCCGACGGCGGTGGTCCGCGATGCGCAAGACTCAGTCGCGCGGGAAGTGGTTCTTGATCCGCTTCGGCGCCTGAGGCAGGTCCAGCGGCTGCGCCGGCGGTACGACGGGCGGGGCGGCGGGCCCCTCGGCATCGAGCCATCCGTCGTACTCCTCCACCAGGACCTCGAGCATCACCTCCGGGGCGTCGGTGACCACGGCCCAGGGGTGGCCCTCCTCGTCGTCCTCACCGGCGAACCTCTCACGGGACATGGAGGCCTCGAAGCCCTTCGCGACCAGGCTGCGGACCACGGCGAGGGCGGCCTCCTCCTCGTAGAACACGGCACGGGCGTTCACGTCAGCTCCTTCTCGATCGACGGGATCCTGGTCATCAGCTCCGCCAGGTACCGCTCGGTGCGCTCGGGCTCGCCGATGGCCGCCAGGTTGCGCATCCCCTCGTCTCCGTTGGCGATCGCGGTCCGGATCCCGTCGATCGCGAGCTGGGCCCTGGTCGGGACTGCGTGCAGGATGTCCCGGGCGGACGGGCCTCCGTAGGTGTCCGCGATGAGCTCGACCCGCCGCGCGGCCTGCCCCGGGTCGAGGGCGCGGTGCAACGGGACGCCGTTCCAGGCGAGGTGGGCGACCTCGAGCAACCGGGTCGAGGGACCGGCGAGGTCCCAGTCGAAGACGCCGACCAGCGCATCGCCCTGGAAGCAGGTGTTGTACGGCGCGATGTCGTTGTGGGTGACCAGCTCCGGCTCGTCGACGCCGAAGAACCGCCACGGCCCGTCGTGGTGGAAGTCCGCGACAGCCTCATGGAACGTCCGGGTCCAGCGCACCATCGAGGCGAGCTGGGCTTCGGTGAGCAGCTCGGTGTCCACGTCGAACACCCGGCCGGGGAGGAAGGTGAGGACCTCGCGACCACGTTCGTCAGTGCCCAGGACTGTTGGCAGGCAGGGCAGACCGTGTCGGGTCAGGTGCTCGAGGAGGGCATGCACCGACGGCGTCCACGGTCCGGTTGCCCGTCGTACCGTCTTGCCGATCCGCACCGCCCCGCCGACGTTGCCACCGGGCAGCCGCTCCCCGTCGAGCAGGATCTTCCGCAGCTCGGGCAGGAAGGGCAGGTCGGCCTCGAGCCAGGCGACGTCGTCCAGCTCTTCGGGACCGAGCCAGCGGACGGCGTCGTGCTCATGCGGTACGGGTTCGCCGCTGGTCAGCTCGGCGAGGGCGACCCGGAGGACGTAACGGGCGCGGATCGGCGACTCTCCCGCGAGCATGCCGGTCACCGCGACTCCGCAGCCGAGCTCCTCGCGGACCTCACGGACCACCGCCGCCTCGGGAGTTTCGCCGGGCTCGACCTTCCCGCCGGGGAACTCCCAGCCGCCGGCGGCCGCCGGTGGATGGGTCCGGCGGGCGACGAGGACGCGGCCGTGGTGGACGATCGCCGCACCCATCACGAGTACGTCTGTCACCGTGTCCCCTTCCTTGCCGGGAGTGGTTCGCGCGAGACTCAGGCCAACCTAGCGGGAGGAGCCACATGGAGTTCGTCGAAGGTGTGCACCTGTTCCACGCCGGCGAACGGGTCGACGAGGTCGATGCCCTCGCCTCACGGCTGGGTGGCCGGGTCGGGATCGAGGGGGTGCTCGACGACCTGAACCGGGCCGCGGTGGTGACCGATGTCCCGGGGCGGGCCGCGGTGTGGGGTTTCAGGTGGAACGCCGAGGACAACCGCAGCCAGCGCTGGTTCCCGCAGGGCATCACCACGTCCGCGGACCACGGTGACCCGGAGTCGGTGGAGGGTCGCGAGGTGGTGTGCACCAGCTGGTACTCCAAGGATGTCAAGGGGCTCAACAAGGGTTCGCGTCTGACGTTCGTCGACGTCACGGATCGTTCCGCTCCCCGCTACCGGCATGTGCTGCTGGTGGAACCGTGCCTCACCGACGACGGGGTGGACGTGCAGCCCGTGCCGGTGCACGCCGGCGGGATCGTGTGGCACGGCGACTACCTGCACGTCGCCGGCACCGCGCGCGGCCTGTACTCGTTCCGGCTCGACGACATCGTCCGGGTCCCGACCACCGGGGACCACTCGGCCCTCGGGTTGCGTGCCGGCGGCGCGGTGGACAGCTTCGGCTACCGGTACTTCCTGCCGGTGCGGTTCAAGTACGACGCGTTCGCCGAGGACGGGTTCGAGAAGATGCGGTACTCGTTCCTGTCCATCGACCGGAGCAGCATGCCGCACCACCTGATCGCCGGGGAGTACGGCCGGCGGTCGATGACCACACGACTGGTGCGCTACGAGCTCGACCCCGAGACGTCGCTGCTCCGCGCGTCGGAGGACGGAGTGGCGAGGCCGCTGCTGCTGTCGACCGACGGGGTGCAGGGGATGCAGGGCGCGACCGTCGTCTCCGGTGACTACTACGTCACGACGAGCTCCGGACGGTACGGATACGGAAGTCTGTACGTCGGACAACCCGGCGCGTTCACCAAACACGCGAAGGTGCTGCCGATCGGTCCGGAGGACATCACCTACTGGCCGTCGCGGGGCGAGCTGTGGTCGCTGACGGAGTACCCGTCACGCCGCTACGTGTTCACGATGGACCGCGCCGCGTTCAGCTGCGGCTGACCCTCGCGGTCTTCGCCGTCAGGAACTGGCCGCGCTGGTACCCCGGCTTGGTCACCCGCACCCGGACCGTCAACCGGCGACCGACGTCGGCCTCTCTCGGCCGGTACACCGGCCCGCGCATCACCGGGAGAGTGCCCCGGAACCACGTGTACTGGAAGACGTTCGGCGCCACGCTCCAGGTACCAGGGGTGGCACTGAGCCTCGCCCCGACGCGGGCGAAGCCGCGGATCCTGGGCAGCACGATCGGTCGGGGCGCGAAGCCGCGCAACACCGTGGTTCCCGTGCTCAGGAGCACCCGGCGCGTTTCGACGGAGGCACGCTCGAGGTCCATCGACACCTTGACGACCTTGCCGAGGTCGCTGGCCCGGAGTGTGTAGCTCGTGGCGCTACTGACCGGCACCGCGCCACTGGACCAGCGGTAGACGAAGCGCGTCGGTTGTGGCGTCCACTCACCTCGGTCGAGGACGAGCCGCTGACCGACCCGCGGCGTGCCGGTGAGCTTCGGCGCCCGCACCACGGTGAACCGGAGGCTCGCGTTCACCAGGGTGACGGTGTAGGTGACCGGCGGCACCGGGGTCTCGCCTGCCACGGGGTCGTCGCGGGTGATGCCGTCGACGGTCACCGCGTAGCTGAGGTCGTTCTCTGCCGTCGGCTGCTGGACGCCCACGAGTTCCCAGCTGATGGTGTGGGGGCCGTAGCCGTCCTCGGCGGGCCACACGGTCAGGGCCATCGGTTGGCCGGCAGGCCCCAGCACGGTGACGTCCGCGGCGTCGAAGTTCAGGTTCCGGTCCGAACCGCTCAGCGACCAACGACCACGCGGTTCCAGCTGACTGGGGAAGTACCCGGCGGTCGGCCACGGGATCCACTCCGGGGACGTTGCTGTCCCGTCCTCGCCACTGGGGAAGACCCACAGCGCGTTCGCTCCTGAGGTCGAACCGCTGCCCAGGACTTTCGCCTGCGGGTTGAGGATCCATCGACGGTGGCCGACGGCGTGGTTGAGCGCTCCGGAATCCACCATGTAGAGCGCGATCGCGTCCGCTCCCCCGGCGCCGAGCACGATGTTGGATCGCCCAGCGGCTGCGGCGCCCTCTTCCGTGCGACACGCCCAGTCGCTCGTCGGAGTGTGTGAGACGTTGCCCTCGGCCTGCATCATCAGCGCTGCCTGCTGCGCCTGGGCGGAGAACTGCTCGTCGAAGGTCACTGGGTCGAGTCCGGCCATCGACCGGAAGTAGTTCACGGCATCCAGCGTCGCCTGCTGACCGGCTGCCGAAGGGGCGCCCGGGTCACAGCCCGCCACCGACCCGGTCCACCCGATCGGGGTCGCGAGAGCGGGCACCAGCCTGGACCGGTATCCATCGACGACCGCGACCCGGTCGTTGTTCTCGACGGCGAGGCGGCCTTGGGGCGACTGGTCCGCACGGTCCAGAGCGTTGGCGGTCGTCAGCGGCAGGCAAAGGAGCAGCGACGCGGCGAGTGCAACGGCCAGCCGCAACACTCGGGGCGCGGCCGGACGGGTTCCCATCCATCAACGGTATTGCTCGGCGAGCCCTCCCGTGCGGGATCGCGGATGCCTTTACCTCCGAGCACCCGACGGGCCGGATCGGGGCCGAAAGTGTCGGTGGCCTTGCCTAGGTTTGTCCCATGGACACCCGCCCGGTCGATGAGCTGAACGTCGAGGAGATCCTCGCGCGCGCCGGCGGCAACCAGGCGGCGCTGCTGGCCGCGGAGACCGAGAACTACGTGCTCGCCGCGCACTACGCGGACCTGCACGGCCCCGAGTCCCGGCCCGCGGACGGGCCGTCGCTGCCCGGGATGGAGAAGCTCCGCCGGTTCGGTGTGGTCCAGGTCGCCGACGGCCGCAGGTCCCGGGCCGACTTCCAGCACCTGGTCGCCGGGAAGGTGGTCGCCGCGGACCCGGACACCGAGACCGCCGCGCGACGGGAGGCCGAGGCGCCGCGCCGCACCGCCGGTTCGCGCGGGCGTCCCGGTCCAGCGAGCACGGGATGAAGATGTTCTGCATCCGCGCCGGCACCGCGCTGATCGCCCGGTTCGACGCCACCGTCGCCTACCTCGCCGACGCGCTGCAGGCGCTCGGCGACCCCGACAACGAGGACGAACGCCGGCTCAAGGCCTGCCTGATCATGGCCAACCCCACCCAGGCCGTCGAGCTCCTCCACGCCTACGCCGACCACCGCGCCCAGAAACACGGAACCCACAGCGGTAGCGGCGCCGGCGCCGGCCGCGGAGACGACGGCGACGCGGGCGGAGGCCAGGACCAGCCGCTCCCCCTCCACGACGACGAGCCGGTCGGCGAAGGGGATGTGCATCCCTCCCAGAACGACGCCGACGACCCCGACGACCCGCAGTCGGAGCCGGCGCCGGGGCGGTGCCCGTCCTGCGGCGGCCCGGGTGGGTTGGCCGGTGACCCGTCGGCGTTCCTCAAGCCGCGGCCGTTCCGGCCCGGCGACATCGGCCCCGACAGCGGGACCGGCCGGTGGAGCTACGACCCGACCCGGCTGCTACCCACGATCACCTGCTACCTCCACGTCTCCCAGGACGCGATCATCCGGGACCGGCACGGCGTCGCCCGCTGGGAGGACGAGGGCCCGGTCACCCACCAGTTCGTCAGGGAGAACCTCGCCCCCTACCAACGGTTCATCATCAAACCCGTGATCGACCTCGCCCACCAGGCACCGGTCGACGCCTATGAGATCCCGGACCGACATCGCGAGGCCGTGCGCCTGTTGACGCCGGCCGACAGCTACCCGTTCTCCCCAACCCCGACCGAACCAGCACCCGACCGAACCAGCACCCAGGTCGACCACACCATCGCCTACCTCCCCCAGCACCAAGGCGGTCGGCCGGGCCAGTCCCGGCTGGGCAACTACGGGCCGATGAGCCGGTTCCACCACATGATCAAGACCTTCGGCCCCCTCGAGGTCCGCCAACCCTTCCCCGGCATCTACATCTGGAAGAACCAGTACAACCAGTTCTTCCTCGTCGACCACACCGGCACCCGCCGGATCACCAGAGCCGAACGCCGGAGCCGGAGCTCCGGACACGTCGGCATCCAGGTCCACCTCGACCGCGACCCGATCGACTACAGGTACACCCACACGGCGTAGCGGGCCTGCCAGGTTAGACCTGGTGAGGCCGTGGAGCTCGAGCCAACTGTCGGGACTGAGCCACGAGCCGTCCGGTGGAGTCCCAGACCTCCGCATCCTCCTCGAGAAAGCCGTGAGCGAAGTTGCGGGTCGAGTGGACGACGCGCAGCCACCCAGGTGCCGGCTTGGCGCGAAGATGAGCCGTGAGCTCCAAGGTCGGGGCCCATCCGGGGAGCCCCAGGTCGAACGTGACAGGTGGCAGCGCGTCCACCGCAAGGAGCAGCATGAGAGCGTCAGGTTGTCGGCCGTCGGCCAGTCGCAGCCACCCTTGGATGAGACCGCGGCCAGAAGGCTCTCCCATGGCCCAGCCCACGCACGCGGGGTCGAGGCGTAGGTCGAACCGATCGAGAAGGGATGCGGTCGCGCGGAAGTCCGCTGGTGCGAGGTCCGTTCCGACGCACTTGTCCGGTGGAGGCAGGTCGGGCGGTGTAGCCGTGGTGTGGACATCCGAGGGCAGACCCTCGAGGTCACCGTACGTCGCCAGCGCTCTGACCCGTTCTACGGAGGTGCCGTCGTCCTCGGGCTGCAGAAGTGAGACCTGACCGGTAGACATGGTGCGTCCACGCCGGATCACGTCCGTATGAAACGTTGCAGGGCCGCTTCGGGAGGCGGAGAGGTAGTAGGCGCTGATTGAGACCGGGTCAGGGTGTCCTTCGTCCAGGAACACCTGTTTCAGGGCGTTGCCGACAGCAGCGAGCAGCAGACCGCCATTGATGCCTGCACCCACCTTCCAGCCGGCATCGAGCTGCCCGTCGTACAAACCGGGCTGCTCGGCGCGCTCAAGGAGCGCGATACCGCGGTCGAACTCTGAGTCGGTCAGCTGCTGGCTCTGCTCGATCGTTGTCACGCGCAGACACTATCCGTCCCGACGCTGCCCTCCATACCCGGCGCAACGTTCCGAACCTGTAGCGGTTAGAGCGCTTTCTTCAACTGGACTGTCTGGTCCTTCAGGCCGATTTCCTCGAACAGGGCCTTTGCCTTGGTGTTGTACCCGAGGACTCTGCCGCCCACTGTGACCACCTGACGCTGCTCGAGATAGTCACCCGTGGCGCGCAGGATCGCTCGACCATAGCCGCGCCCGCGTAGGTCGTCCGGCACCCTGATCTCGTTTCCAAAGGCGTGTACGCCGTCGGCCTTCCTTGTCAGTTGGAACCATGCCGTTCCGACCGGTGTGGCGCCGTCGTAGGCGGTGAACAACAGGTGGCCCTTGGTCTGCAGACCATTCGGGAGCAGAGAATCGAGATCCGCTGCAGATGTGTGTTCGGCCTCCTTTATCGGGAGCACGCCTGCCCGTGCGTAGTCCACGGCGTTCCTCTGCCGGACAGACTGCAAGTACTCGTCGAACTGCTCTTGGGTCATCTGTTCGAGGCGCACATCCGGAACGTCTCCGTAGTCAGGTCGCGGATGTCCAGCCAATGGCTTTGACATCGTAGTAAGGGTCCGGGAGTAACCCAGCTTCTCGAAGAAGGGCACGGTGCCGGACACAACGAACAACCGGATCCAATTCGCCCCGAGCTCTGCGAACCGCTTTTCGGAGGCGGCGACGGCTGATTCACCCAGTTCGTTTCGGAACGCGTCATAGATGTCCAGTTCGCGCACGAACGCCTCCCGTCCCTCGGAGAGGTCATGCACGCGGCTCCAGACGAACCCGATCTCATCGTCATCCGCCAGTATCGACCAGATGTGCGTGCCCTCAGTGCCGCCTACCTCGGCCACGACTGAGTCCACGTGCCGCGCCGCACGCTCCTTCGCCTCATCTGGGGCGATCCCGGACTTGACCAGGCTTGCTTGAAAACGCTTGCGGCGGGAAGCCTTCCAGGCTTCGAACCGATCGGCGGTTACGGGTTCAAGGCGCACAGAGTCTGACACGCGTCAGATGCTATCCCCACGACGCTCCCGGTCACCCACCGAGGCACCTTGCCGCGCGCCGGACTCTCGGCCTGCGCAGCAGTGCTCCGGCGAGTCAGTCCATGGGGGCGCGTTGCGCAGGAATCCGGGCCTTCTGAGCCACCATGTGCACGGTGACGTAGGGGCCGGTATTGCTGACTCTGGTCGCGGCCTCGAACTCGACATGCTCCTTGTCGACGATGAGCGTGTGCGCCTCCCAGTACGGGTAGCGAACGCGGTCGTGCCACAGGTGCTTGACGTGCGCTGCGATGTCCCGCTCGGAGTACTCGGGTTTGAAGCGACACAACGCAATCACAAGCTGGTCAGGGTCGTCGGTCTGCTCAACCTCGACGTCTTCGAAGATTCCACTGGCCATCAGGAGGTCACGGAGGTTTGACTCCATGGTCGCCAGGTCAGTTCCCGAGCCTGGGTAGGCGTTGTCCTGTATGGCCGTTCGCATTTTGTGAAACTGCATCAGGTCCATGAAAAGAGAATGGCGGGTTGTGGGAAACCCGCCAGACCACTGAAAGTAAAAGTCCGCGCATATTAGCGACCAAAACGGACTTACCGCGCCGAATCGAAAGACAAGAATCTCTCGGCATTTCTGGCGGTACCGGGCGAAACGGCCAGCAGTGGTCCAGACAAACAACAAGCGATCCGGGCCATTCTCTCGCAGCGGCGTTCAGAGGATGGCCCGGATCGCGTTTGTGGGCGCCAGGGCGTCTAGAGGATCTACTGAGTGTTGCTAGTTGAAGCTAGACCCCTTGCGCGGAGACTGGGGGGAGCGCGATGGCTCCCCCCAGCTCGTGGGTGTAGCTAGTTACCCGTTCAGCGAATGCGCTTGCGCGGGGTGGTGTCGCCCAGCGTGGTGCGGGTCTCGAAGACCCGGGCCACGTAGGTGGTGCCCTTCTTCTTGGCCGAGTCGCCAACCACGAACACCTTGTTGCCGAAGCGGTTCAGGGTCGACTTCCGGAGCTGCTGCAGGGTGCCGTTCTTGCGCACCTTGTAGAGCCGGACCTCCGCGCGAGCCGCGGACGACGGGGCGTTGATGAGCGCCTTGTCGTTGCCGTTGGCCCTGTTGCTCAGCTTCAGCGTTGCCGCAATGCCGGTCTTGACGAACCGGACCGAGTTGGTCGGCTTGTCGAGCACCTCGTCGGCGTCGCCGTCACCGTCGGTGTCGCGGCTCACGACCGCAGTCACCTTGGCGAGTCCACGCTCGGTTCCGACGAAGGTGTAACGGGTCTGACCGTTGTGGTTCGTGGTACCGAACTCGTTGTCCTCACCGGCCTGGTCGTTCGGGCCGGAGCGGATGAACTCGACATCGAGACCCTTGACCGGCTCACCGAACTGGTCCTTGACGGTCAGCGTCTCGGTGACCGAGCTGTCGATCGCGACGCGGGGGCGGGTGTCCCGGCTCAGCTTCGAGTCCAGGTTCGCCCAGTCGATGACGTACCAGTGGATCGGCGCGGTCGTGTCGGTCAGCGTCTTCGGGTTGTAGCCCTCTTCGCGCCTCGGCTGGAAGCCCTCTCCCGCCGGGGTCGCGGACGTGTCGCCGTCCTCCCACATGTTCTGGTCCTGGATCCACTCACCCGTGATCCGCTGATTCGTGGCGGCATCCGACGAGGCACGCAGCTCAGGAGCCTCCGACGTGAACTGCGACTCAACCCAGTCGCCATTGTCGATCGGCGCGTAACCACCCTCGTCGTTGTTCTCGAGGTTGGTCGGGGAGAAGAACTCCTCGTCCTCCACGTAGTCGTAGCACGCGTAGCCGCCCATCTTTCCGATGTACGTGCAGTCGTAGCGACTTCCGTCCATGTTCTCGGCGAGGTCCGCGATCGCGCTGTCGTCGTTGATGTCGACGTAGGCCTTCACCCGGTTGCCGAACTGGTCGGTCGCGATGACGTCGAAGTTCACGTACTCCGTCGTCGGCGCGTTCGGGAGAACATCCTGGCTGATCGTCTGCTCGGCAGACCGCTTGACAGTCAGCGTGCCGGGGTTCAGCGGCTGCGTCGCGATCTCCTGGATGCCGTCTTCACCGGAGTAGAAGTCGATCGGCACGACCTTGGTGACCGGACCCGCCTTGATGGTGACGTTCATCTGAACGTGGCCATCGTCGTCGAAGCCGGCGTCCCGCTCCATGTTGACAGTGGCCTCGCTGAGGCCGGCGTCGTCGGAGGAAAGGCTCTGGTCCTTGCCCATGCTCTTCCACTCGCCGTACAGACCACCCGCGGCCGGAGCCGGGTCGGCCACGAGCTCGCTCTTGTCGTTCGCGGTCTGCGTGAAGGACCCGTGGTCGATCGACACCTTGACGGGGTAGTCGGTGAGCCACTCGCCATCAGCGTTCTGCACCTTGATGTCCATTGAGACCGGACGACCCGGGGTCGCAAGGCCGTCGATCAGCTCGGCCGTGTCGTACCAGATGTCGTCCGCGTCGACCGGCGCCATCGAGGTGAGCCAGTCGACCCTGAGCGAGTCGCCGGAGTTCGAGGCGTCTGCCTCGTTGACACCGGTGGTCTCCGCGTTCAGGTCGGAAGCGAGCTCCTTGGGCTGAGTCGTCTCCGAGGGGTCCGTCAGCGAGACGGACACGGTGCCGAAGGCGTTGGTGGTGTCCTTCGCGGTGTTGTTGGTGAGCCGCGTCGTACCGGACGGCTGGTTCGCCGCCACGATCGAGTCACCGGCACCGGCCGGCGTCTCGGTGCCCGGGGTGTAGTTGAACGTGACCTCGCGGTTCGGCAGTGCAGTCCCGTCGGCGAGCACCAGCTTGGCGTCGAACTCCTTACTGCTGCCGGCCGCGGCCTGCGAGACCTTGTCGTCCTCGAACACGATCGACGCCTGGCCGATCTTCACTCGCAGCGTCGAGCCGGAGATGTCACCGGCGGTCTGACCGGGGTTGCCATCACGCTCGATGTAGGTGTTCAGGATGTAGGTGCCGTCCGCACCGCCCGGAGCCGGGATGATGGCCTTGCCGTCGGTTCCGGTGGTGACGCTGCCGGACTTGACCACCTCAGTCGGAGCGTCGACCGGGTCGAACTTGTTGAGGCTCCAGCTGTACTGAACGGTCTGGGCGTTGCGCGCGGTGCCGCGGCCGTCCGTGACGGTGATCGAGACCGGGGCCTCGTCGTACTCGTCGACGTCCAGCGCGTCACCGAGCGTCGAGTGGTTTGCCGCGATGCCTGCTGCAGAGTCGCTGTAGGTGGTGACGGTAACGGTGCGCTGGTAGTCCTTCGCTGCCTGGTACGCATCGTCGTCGTCGACGTTGACGGTGTAGACGAACGAGTTCCCGTCCGCGTCACCGGCGACTGAGAAGATTGCGTGGCCGTTCACGTCGGTGTACTGGGTCGACCCACCGACACCTTCCTGGACGACCTCTGCACCGGCGACCGGGTTGTTCCTCTGGTCGAGGACGGTCACCGTGGCCGTGGTGGTCGCGTTGCTCGCGGGCGGGTTCGCGTTCGCGGCCGCCGCGCTCACCGAGGTGATCTTCTGGGCGTAGACCTGGACGGCCTCGTTGTCGTCGCTGCCCGCGACCGCGGTCACGACGGCCTGGTCCAGCTTCGGGTCGGTGGTGTCGAACGGGTAGGCGCCGAACTCCGCGACACCCTTGAAGGTGCGCGTGCCGTTGGCAGGCTCGCCGTACTCGCCGCCGTTGGCCGCGTTGACCTCGACGCCGTTCAGGGTCACCGGAGTGGTCAGAGCGGAGGTCGTACCGCGCACCACACCGAGGTTGCCGGTCTTGCCGGTGTAGAGCTGCTCGAAGACACCCACGTTGGAGCCGGGGGCGTTCGCGATGTCGACCGAGGTGGTGTTCGCGCTGACCACGACGGTCTGGCTGTCCACGGCACCGATCGCGCCGGCGTTGCTCAGCGCCTGAGCCGTGATGGTCACCGTCTCACCAAGGAGGTTGGTCGCAGGAGTCCACTCGGTGGAGAAGACGCCGTCGACGCGCGACACCGTGCGGATCACGACGGGCTCAGCCGTACCGTGCGTGTAGGTGTAACGAACCTGGGCCACGTTCGCGCCACCGCTCGAAACCAGGTGAACGCTGGTGTTGACGCCATCGTTGCGGACGGACACCGCGCCGGGAGCCGTGCCATCAGCCGTGTAGAGGTGGACTGCATCTGCACCGAACTGCTCGGACAGAGGAGTCGCGTTAGCAGTTGCAGTGAGGAACGGGAGTCCCGTCACTGCGAGTGCGGAGACGGCAGTTACTGCCAGGCCCCGCTTCATGCCGCTGCTGGTCATGATTTTCCTTCCATGTAGATCCCCTGTGAGGAAGGCCCCCACCCGGGCGGAGGACCCGAAAGGCCCCCGGTTCAGCGTGATTTGACGGAGTTGTCCCGCCATCCGTAACGGACATTACGCATCGACTCGGGCAGAACGTCTCTATTTGCAAACGCTGGGTAAAAGCCACAAGAAATACCTATGTCACCCCAATGGGGGACAGGATGGAACGATCTACTCGGGGCCCGCAGGCCCTTCAATAAGGTGCCTGATACAAGAGGAGAAACGCAGTAGGGGGATGTTGGTGGCATCGGTCAGCGACAAGAGTTCGTCGTCGCCACGACGCGGTCGTCCGTACCGATTTCCCGAAGATTCCAGCCCGCTCTCCAGGGTCCACGGCGGCGTTGACCAACGCGTCGCCTGGCTGCTAGGAAGCTCCCGGATCCACGGCTCCAGCACCGCGATGGCGCACAGGGACCAGTTCGTCCCGGCGCTCAAGGATCTCGGCATCGCCGCCGACCAGGCCCGTGTCAGCCGCTGGGAGTCAGGCAGCCAGCGCGTGCCCGACCGTGTGGTCGCAGCGTACGAGCAGGTCCTCGGCCTCGCGCCCAGTCACCTGGGTGCGGCGATCAATGGTCTGCGCCGCTCGCTCGACCCGGACTCCGACAAGAGCGAGATCGTCACCACCGACCCGTCACAGCTGCACGAGGACCTCGACCGGCTGTTCGCGCGGGTCGACGGCGAGAGCCCGCACGGCTCGCATTGGCTGGACCTCACCAGCTACCTGGCCACGCACCCACAGATCTATATGCGCGACAAGAGCTGGAAGCAGCTCGCCGACTCCCTCATCCACGAGATGGGCCGCTCGGTCGGTGTCGCGTACATCCGACGCTTCGAGGCGCTGCGGACCCTCGTGCGCCACCCCGGAGCCCAACGTCACGTCGTGAAGGCGATCGGCAAGTTCGTCACCGACCCGGCGGCACAGGTCGTGATGCACCCGCTCACGCTGCTCCAGGAGGTCGACCACCTCAAGGCCGGCGAGCTCTCCACCCGCCTGCTGACCTGCGGGTCAGGGATGCTCCAGCAGGGCGCGGCCTGGGTGACCGCCACCAAGATCGCCCGCCGCCACTACGACGACGCGTCCCTCAAGCAGCTCGAGGCGGCCGTCATCATGCTGCTCGGCAGCAACTCCCACTCGCTCCCCGATGTGGACCTCCTCGACGTCGCCGCGCGACTACCCGCGGACGCCGCGAAGCGGGTCATGCTGGCTCTGCGCGACACCGCGATCCAGCCACGGTTCGAGGTTCTGCTGCGCACCGGCGAGATCCTCCCCCAGGACGTGACCCGTCATGTGGCTACGAGAGTGTCCGAGGCTGCACAGACAGCCACCCCGGCGCCGTACCGCATCGAGCCGGACATGATGCTGCAGCGCCTCGTCCGCGAAGCGCTGTTCCACGGACACCAGGAGCGGCGCCACCAGGCGGGAGTCCTGCTCACGGTCAGTCCGTACCGCGTCGGCGTCGCCGCGGCGTGCGCGCACGCGGTCGACAGCAGCGAGGACGCCGTCGCACTGCAGGCGGCCATGCTGCTGCGGTACCTCGCGACCGAGGCCCAGCGCGACGCCCTGCGCCGATGGGCCGCGGACGGCTCGCGTCCGGAGATCCGCGGCGCCGCGCTTCTCGCCCTCGGACGGCTCCCGCAGGGAGTCACGGACGAGGACGAGACCGTGATCCTCGAGAGTCTCAGCGACAGCGAGAAACAACCCACCCGACGTGCCTGTCTCTATGCCTTGGGCATGGGTGGCTCAACTGCCCTGGCCGCCCTCAAGGAGCACGGCGACGAGTTCGAGCAGCGCGCCGCTCGGTGGTGGCTGCGGACCGGGCCCGCGATCCATGAGTCTCCGACGATTGAGGGACAGGACTGACCCCAGCCCTTTACCATCGGCATGCAGGTGTCGGAAGGGGCAATCAGTCGTGGAGACTGTCAACGGCAAGGTGCTGGTCGGCGTTGTAGACGACCATGACCTGCTCATGGCCGGGATCCGGGCACTGCTCTCCTCCCGCAACTCCCCAGCCCGGTTCGCCGCCGGCGCGCACACGGTCGACGGGCTGCTCGACAGTCGCCAGAGCTTCGACGTCGTGATCCTCGACGTACGCCTCAACGACGGCACCACGGCCGAGGACAACGTCCGCCGGCTGAGCTCGGAAGGACACAGCGTCCTCCTGCACGCCGACTCCCGGCACCGCGAGGCCTCCCCCACGATGGTGCGTTGCGGCGCCCGCGGCCTGGTCTGGAAGAACGAGCCTGCGCGCACCCTGCTCGAGGCGATCGTCACCGTTGCGCACGGCGGCACCTGGACCTCCGACGACGACGGTTCTTCGGTAGACCTGACCCACCGGGAGACCGAGGTGCTCCGGCTCTACGCCACGGGCCTGAAGTACGCCGAGACCGCCGCCGCGCTCGACCCGCCGGTCAGCGTCGAGTCCGTGAAGACCTACCTGCAGCGGATCCGCCGGAGGTACGACGAAGCGGGCCGGCCGGCCTCGACCCGGATGGAGCTGCGGCGGCGCGCGCTCGAGGACGGGCTGCTGCCACCGGAGCTCGGGACACAGAAGCGGCCCGAGCCACCCTCTGAACGCCGCTAAACGCGAGTAGTGACTCGGACCTCCAAAGACGGTACCCGAAAAGTTCGATAACCGTCCGGATTCGCGTTCCAGGCGTCGTAACCGGACGCGGCAAAGCAAAAGGCGCTCCAACGCTGAACGGGGGGCCAGCGTGAAGCGCCTTGCTCGGGTGCAACTTCCTGTCAAAGACCGGTGGCGCGCCCACAGAGGAGCATGCCAGCCCCGGCCGCCGAAGTCATTTACTTGTCAACCGGGACATCTTCTGACAAATATGCGTTTTCAGGGTTCGACTCTGCTCGGGTGACGAGGGCGGCTACAGCTGCCGGAAGTCGGTCACCGTCAGCACCAGCTCACCGGCCTCGTCCGAGGCGGGCAGGTCGACCTCGGCGATGATCCGCCAGTCGTGGTCACCCGCCGGGTCGTCGATGATCTGCTGCACCAGCCACCGGGTCGGCTCCTTCTCGATCAGCAGCATGTGCGGGCCACGGGCATCCGGACCCGTCCCGATCACCTCGTGCTCCTCGAAGTACGGCTCGACCGCCTCCTGCCAGGCGTCGGCATCCAGGTCGTCGGCCAGCTCGCCCAGCTCGGCCCACCGGCCGCGGGCGGCCAGCTCGACCCTGCGGAACATCGCGTTGCGGACCAGCACCCGGAACGCTCGCTCGTTCGCGGTGATCGCCTTCGGCTGGGCCGGGACGACCTCGGGTGCGACGTCGTCGGGCCGGTTCGGGTCGGTGAGCTGCTCCCACTCGTCGAGCAGGCTCGAGTCGGTCTGCCGGACGACCTCACCGATCCACTCGATGATGTCGACGAGCTCGTCGGTCTTGACGCTGTCCGGCACGGTCTGCCGCAACGCACGGTAGGCGTCCGTCAGGTAGCGCAGCACCAGCCCCTCGGACCGGGTCAGTCCGTAGAAGGCGACGTACTCCCCGAAGGTCATCGCCCGCTCGTACATGTCACGCACCACCGACTTCGGCGACAGCGCGCTCTCCCCGATCCACGGATGACGCCCGCGGTAGATCTCGTAGGTCGCCTCGAGCAGCTCGAGCAGCGGCTTGGGCCAGCTGATGTCCTCGAGCAGCTCCATCCGCTCGTCGTACTCGATGCCGTCGGCCTTCATCTCGCCGACCGCCTCGCCCTTGGCCTTGTGCATCTGCGCGGACAGCACCGGCCGCGGGTCCTCCAGCGTCGCTTCGAGCACCGAGACCACGTCGAGCGGGTACGTCGGCACCTCCGGGTCGAGGGTGTCGAAGGTGGCCAGGGCGTACGTCGACAGCGGCTGGTTCAACGCGAAGTCGAGCTGCAGGTCCTCGACCAGACGCACCATCCGGCCGGACTCCTCCGGCGGGTCGATCCGCTCCACGACACCGGCCGTCAGCAGGCTGCGGTAGATCGCGATCGCCCGTCGTACCAGCCGCAGCTGCTGACGGGACTCCTCGTGGTTGTCGCGCAGCAGCCGGCGCATCGCCTCGAACGCGTCGCCCTCACGCGCGATCACGTTGAGCAGCATCGAGTGGCTGACCCGCATCCGCGACACCAGCGGCTCGGGCTCGGCCGCGACCAGCCGGTCGAACGTCTCCTCGGTCCAGTTGACGAACCCCTCGGGCGGCTTCTTGCGCTGCACCTTGCGCTGCTTCTTCGGGTCGTCGCCGGCCTTGGCCAGCGCCTTGTGGTTCTCGACCACGTGGTCGGGCGCCTGCACGACGACCGCGCCGACCGTGTCGTAGCCGGCGCGGCCCGCCCGGCCCGCGATCTGGTGGAACTCACGCGCCTTCAGCATCCGCTGCCGGGTGCCGTCGTACTTGGTGAGCCCGGTGAGCACCACGGTCCGGATCGGCACGTTGATGCCGACGCCGAGCGTGTCCGTGCCGCAGATGACCTTGAGCAGGCCGGACTGCGCGAGCTGCTCCACCAGTCGGCGGTACTTCGGCAGCATCCCCGCGTGGTGCACGCCGATCGCCGTGCTTCACCAGCCGGGACAGGGTCTTGCCGAACCCGGGGCTGAACCGGAAGCCGCCGATCAGCTCGGCGATCTTGTCCTTCTCCTCGCGGGTGCACACGTTGATGCTGGTCAGCGACTGGGCGCGCTCGAGCGCCGCGGCCTGGGTGAAGTGCACGACGTAGACCGGTGCCTGGTGGGTGGTGAGCAGCTCCTCGAGCGTCTCGTGCAGCGGGGTCAGCGCCCACGAGTAGGACAGCGGCACCGGCCGTTGCACGGAGGTGACCACCGCGGTGTCGCGGCCGGTCCGGGTGGTCAGGTCCTCCTGGAACCGGGTCACGTCGCCGAGGGTCGCCGACATCAGGATGAACTGGGCCTGTGGCAGCTCGAGCAACGGCACCTGCCACGCCCAGCCGCGGTCGGGCTCGGCGTAGAAGTGGAACTCGTCCATCACCACCTGGCCGATGTCGGCCCGGCCGCCCTCGCGCAACGCGATGTTGGCGAGCACCTCCGCGGTGCAGCAGACGATCGGCGCCTTGCTGTTCACCGACGCGTCGCCGGTGAGCATGCCGACGTTCTCGGCTCCGAAGACCGTGCACATGTTGAAGAACTTCTCGCTCACCAGCGCCTTGATCGGCGCGGTGTAGAAGGTGCGCTTGCCCTGGGCCATCGCGGCGAAGTGCGCACCGGTGGCGACCAGGCTCTTCCCCGAACCGGTGGGCGTCGACAGGATCAGGTTCGCCCCCGTCATCACCTCGATCAGCGCCTCTTCCTGCGCCGGGTAGAGCGTGAGGCCCTGCTCGCCGACCCAGCTCTCGAACCCGTCGTACAGCTCGTCGGGGTCCGTCTGCGCGGACGGCGGCGGCAGGTGGTCGGTGAGGCTCATTGACACCATCTTGCAGGATGGGCCCATGACTCTTGATGTCGCACGGATCCGCAGCTCATTTCCCGCCCTCGACCACGGCGTCGCGTACTTCGACGGCCCGGGAGGAACCCAGGTCCCGCGCGAGGTGGCGACGGCGATCGCGGACACGATCACCTCCGGCGTCTCCAACCGCGGCAGCGTCACCGCCGCCGAGCGTCGGGCCGAGTCCGCGGTCGCCGGCGCCCGGTCCGCGGTCGCCGACCTGCTCGGCTGTACGACGGGCGGGGTGGTGTTCGCACGGTCGATGACGCAGGTGACCTTCGACATCGCCCGTGCCCTCGCGAAGCAGTGGGGTCCCGGCGACGAGGTGGTGGTGACCCGCCTCGACCATGACGCGAACATCCGTCCCTGGGTGATTGCGGCGGAGTCGGCCGGCGCAGGCGTGCGCTGGGTCGACTTCGACAAGGCGACCGCCGAGCTCACCGTGGACGACGTGACCGCGCAGCTCTCACCGCGGACCAGGGTCGTCGCGGTCACCGGGGCGTCCAACCTGCTCGGCAGCCGGCCGGACATCCCGGCGATCGCGCAGGCGGCGCACGACGTCGGCGCCCTGCTCTACGTCGACGGGGTGCACCTCACCCCGCACGCACCGATCACCTTCGGGGACCTCGGCGCCGACTTCTATGCATGCTCGCCGTACAAGTTCCTCGGCCCGCACCACGGCCTCCTCGTCGCGGACCCGGCCCTGCTCGAGGAGGTCCGGGGCGACAAGCTGCTGCCCTCCACGAACGCGGTGCCCGAGCGCTTCGAGCTCGGCACCCTTCCCTATGAGACCCTCGCCGGGACCACGGCGGCGGTGGACTTCATCGCGAACCTCGCTTCCAACGCGACCGACCGGCGCACCCGGGTGCTCGAGTCGATGAGGGCCGTCGAGGACCACGAGGAGCAGCTGTTCGCGCAGCTGCTCGACGGCCTGTCGTCGATCGACGGTGTCACCCTGTACGGGTCACCGAAGCTACGCACGCCGACCGTCCTGTTCGACCTGGACGGTCACTCACCGCAGGATCTCTACGAGCACCTCGCCCGGCTCGACGTGAACGCGCCGGCGAGCAGCTTCTACGCGATCGAGGCGTCCCGGTGGCTCGGCCTGGGTGAGGCGGGCGCCGTGCGTGCGGGGCTCGCGCCGTACACCAGCGAGGAGGACGTACAGCGCCTCGTCACCGGCGTCGCGGAGCTCGCCGGATGACCCGCGGGATACTCGTGACCGGGGCGTCGCGAGGCATCGGCCGTGCCATCGCCACCATGTTCGCGGAGGCCGGTGACCGGGTGGCCGTGCACTACGGCCGGTCCCGCCAGGCCGCCGACACCACTCTCGCCGCCCTGCCCGGTGACGGCCATTTCCTGGTCCAGGCGGACATGGCCGACGCCGAGGCCGTCCGCGTGGCCGTCGACTCCGCCGCGGACCAGCTGGGCCGGCTCGACGTGCTCGTCAACAACGCCGGCGTCTTCATCGCACACCCGCCCCTGGCGACGTCGTACGAGGACTGGCAGGCCACCTGGACGCGCACGCTGGCCACGAACCTGACCGGTGTCGCGAACGCTACGTACTGCGCGCTCCCCCACCTGGTCGCGGCCGGTGGCGGTGCGGTCGTCAACGTCTCCAGCCGCGGCGCGTTCCGCGGCGAGCCGGACACCCCCGCCTACGGCGCCTCCAAGGCCGGCCTGAACGCGTTCGGCCAGTCGATGGCCCTCGCACTGGCCACGCACGACATCCGGGTGGGCACGGTAGCGCCCGGGTTCGTGGAGACCGAGATGGCGCGCGAGGTGCTCGACGGACCGGACGGGGACGCGGTCCGGACCCAGTCACCGTTCGGCCGGGTGGCACGCCCGGAGGAGGTCGCCGCGGCGGTGTTCTGGCTGGCCTCGGAGCAGGCTCGTTTCGCCAGCGGGACGATCATCGATGTGAACGGCGCGTCGTACCTCCGCAGCTGACGGAAGTATGGCTTCGCATCCTCTTCCGCAGCGGTCCCGAACGGCGGAGAATTCGTGGTGCGGGGGGTCTTGTGGTGCTCGAACTCAAGGGAGGTTCGCGATGACACAGCGCCACGAATTGCGATGGGGTGGTCTTGCCGGACTGGCGTTCCTGGTGCTCGCCTTTTGCGCCGCGCTGGTACCCGGACTACCGCCGAGAGTGACCGACTCAGCCAGCGAGATCACCGCGTACATCGGTGAGGGACGCGACCAGCTGCTGCTCTCCTCACTGCTGTGGGCAGCATCAGCCGGGCTGATCATCTGGTTCAGCGCCGCCTTCGCCGAGGCGATCCGCGAACGTGAGGAGCGCAGCGACGTACACATGGCCATTCTTGCCGGGTCCGTACTGGTCGGCGGCGCTCTGTTCATGTCCGCTGCCGGTACGGCGGCCATGGCCTACACCGCGGACGCACAGCGTGCCGCGCTGACGGTCACGATGTTCAAGGGTCTGATGGTGCTCACCACGATGATCGGCTTCGCGGCGGTCCTTCCGCTCGCAGCCGCCGGCATCGGCGTACTGCGGACCAAGCTGATGCCGGACTGGTTGGGATACGTCGCCCTGGCTGCCGCCGTAGTGTCGTTCATCACGGCCTTCGGCATCTTCGCCACCTCGGGGAGCTACGTCCCGGGTGGGCCGGTCATGTCACTGATCTCACTGTCCGCAGGCGGGATCTTCGTGCTCTGCGCGAGCGTCTTCATGGTGCGCGAACACCTCACCGGGGTGGCGCCGATGACGATTCCGCAGACCTGAGTGGGGGAACTGACCGGCCGGCCCTCCAGGCCGGCCGGCCTTCGGTGTCACGGCATCAGGTGGACGATGTCGATCGTCTTGTTCCCGACCGTCGTCGACGAGATGGTGCCGTTCGCTCCGGCGAACTTGCCGGTTCCGCCGGTGATGGCGAGCTTGGCCTCTTCACCGAGTAACCCACCGATCTGGACCTCGATCCTGCCCGACCGCAGCGCGAACGTGCCGACGCATGACGCGTTCGTACGGAAGTCCGTGGAGCGCTTGGTGAACGTGCACACGGCATGCAGCGTGCCAACACGTTTCCCGGACCGGAACAGCCTGGCGGTGAACACGAACTCGTCCCCGATCGTCGCTATCTCGTCGCCCGCTGGTGCTTTGGGCGGCAGGTCGATGAACCGGAAGTTCGCGTGCCGTTCCACCAGCCGGATGGTCTCCGGTGCGCCGGAGCCGCTGGCCGCGTTGGTCGGCTGCAGGGACACGGCAGTGATGGGGATGGCCGCGACGGCCACAGCCGCGATACCGATGCGTGAGTTCCGAGAAAGGTTCATGAGCGTCTCCAACCCGAGTCCTGTGCTGCCCGAACCGGACAGCTGCACGCCCAGGGCTGAGAAACGTCGCCTCGATGGGCGCCACCTCGACGCTACCGGCGCCGGCTCGCCGGTCCCATCGACAGTCCGGGCCATTTTCCCGCCCCCCACCCGGGTATTTAGGCTGGCGGCCATGAGTCACCTCTCGTACCTCGACCGTGCCGCCGTCACGCGTCTGCTGCCCACCCTGGAGGAACAGCTCGACCTCGTCGAGGAGACATACGTCGCGATGGCCCGCGGCCGGGTGGAGCAGCCACCCAAGCCGGCGATCCACCCGCGCACGGACGCCTTCGTCAACGCGATGCCCGCCTACCTGATGGACCGTGACGTGGCTGCGATGAAATGGGTGTCGGCCTACCCGCAGAACCCGGCGAAGGGGCTCCCGTACATCTCGGGCCTGATCATCGTCAACGACGCCGAGACGGGTCTGCCGCAGCTGATCATGGACGCCGGTGCCGTCACCGCGATCCGCACCGCGGTGGCCAGCGGGGTGTCGATCCGGCACCTCGCCCACGACGGTTGGAAGACCGTGGCGATCCTCGGGTTCGGGGAGCAGGGCCGCAGTCACGCGAAGGTCGTGGCCACGCTGAACCCCGATGCGGAGATCCGCGCCTACGGGCCACGCCTCGTCGGGCCTGTCGACGGCGTCGAGGTAGCGGCCGACGCCAGGTCAGCGGTGGACGGCGCGGACGTGGTGATCACCACCGGCCCGATGGCGAAAAGTCCCACCCCGGTCATCGAACGGTCGTGGCTTGCCGACCGGTGCCTGGTACTGCCGGTCGACTTCGACGCCTACGTCACGCCGCAGCTGGCGTGCGACGCTGACCAGTTCGTCGTCGACGACGTCGCGCAGTACGAGGCCTACCGGGCCAGGGGTTCGTTCCGCGGCTGGCCCCAGGGCACGGTCTCCCTCGGCGAGGCGCTGCAGGCCGAGCCCCGGGGAGAGGTGCGGGTGGTGTGCAACCTCGGCGTAGGCTCGATCGACGCCGTACTCGCCGGCGTGATCCTCGAGCGTGAGCTGACCGAGGGGATCGGGATCCAGCTGGCACGGTAGTGGCCCGTAGGAGCCAGGCACATCCTGAGGCGGCCAACTATGTGGGGTCGATACATCGAGCCGATCCGCTCCTGTCCGTAGGTTTTCGGCCATGACCACCAGCGGGCGCGCCATCGACCTCACCGGGCGACGGGCACTGGTCACCGGCGGCGCGAGCGGCATCGGTGCCGCCATCGCCGTCCGGCTCGCGGACCTCGGCGCGCACGTGATCGTCAGCGACGTCGACGGCGACGGGGCGAAGAAGATCGCCGAGGACATCGACGGCGAGGCCTGGGCGGTGGACCTGTCCGACACCGAGGCGCTGGCCGGCCTGCAGCTCGACGTCGACGTCCTGGTCAACAACGCGGGGATCCAGCACGTGGCTCCGGTGGAGGAGTTCCCTCCGGACACCTTCGGCCTCATCCTCCGGCTGATGCTCGAGGCGCCGTTCCTGCTCACCCGGGCCGCACTCCCCCACATGTACCGCAACGGGTGGGGCCGGCTGATCCACATCTCCAGCGCCCATGGCCTGAGGGCGAGCGCCTACAAGTCGGCGTACGTCTCGGCCAAGCACGGCCTGGAAGGGCTCTCGAAGGTGCTCGCGCTCGAGTCCGCCTCGCACGGTGTGACGAGCAACTGCATCAACCCGGGGTACGTCCGCACTCCCCTCGTCGAGCGCCAGGTCACCGACCAGGCCCGCGTGCACGGCCTGTCCGAGAGCGACGTGATCACCAAGGTGATGCTCACGAACTCCGCGATCAAGCGGCTCATCGAACCCAGCGAGGTCGCCGGCGCCGTGGAGTACCTGTGCGGAGACGACGCCGCGTTCATGACCGGCAGCAACCTGGTGCTCGACGGCGGCTGGTCAGCCCGCTGAGCGTGGACGAGAGCACCGGCCCGAGTCCGCTCCCGGCAACCCGCGGGCACGGACCGCGAGCACGACTCCCGACCGGGTCGGTCAGAATGATGTCCATGACCAGCGTGGAGTACCTCGAGCTGTTGGCGCGCGACGCTGCCGCCGTGGAGTTCGAAGCACCGATGCTGGCGGCCCGCGCCGCGGACGCGGACGGCGCGACGCTGGCCGAGCTGGAACGCGGCAAGGTGCTCGCCCTGCAGGTCCGCGGCGTGCTGGAGACACGGCGCCGGCGTGAGACCGAGCTCTCCGCCCTGTTCGAGACCGCCAACGACCTCGCGGCGCTCAACGACATCGACGCTGTCCTGAAGGCGATCGTGCGCCGCGCCCGGCAGCTGTTGCAGAGCGACATCTCCTACCTCTCGCTGAACGACGACGAGCAGGGTGACACCTACATGCGGATCACCGACGGGTCCACGGCCGCGTCGTTCCGCCAGGTACGGCTGCCGATGGGCGCCGGCCTGGGCGGGCTGGTGGCGCAGACCGCGACGCCGTACGCCAGTCCGTCGTACTTCGAGGACGAGCGGTTCAACCACACGCGCGGCATCGACTCCGCGGTCGCCGACGAGGGGCTCGTCTCCATCCTGGGGGTGCCGCTCGTCCTCGGTTCGCGGGTGATCGGCGTCCTCTACGCCGCGAACCGGACAGTTCGCCCGTTCGGACGCGACGACGTCGCCCTGCTGGTGTCGCTCGCCGCGCACGCCGCGATCGCCATCGACAACGCACGCCTGCTCACCGAGACCCAGCAGGCCCTGGCCGAGCTCGAGGCCGCCAGTGAGCTGTTGCAGGCACGCAACATCGCGGTGGAACGCGCCGCGGACGCGCACGACCGGCTGACCGGGCTGGTGCTGCACGGCGGCGGCGTCGAGGACGTCGCCCGCGAGGTGCGGGAGGTCCTCGGGGGTGAGGTGGTCGTGGTCGACCCGGACGGCACTGTCCTGACCTGCACCAGCGGGCCGGACGCCCCCACCGTGGAGGAGACCACACTCTTCCAGCGGGCGACGTCGACGAGCCGCACCCTCGACGGTGACGGCCTGTGCGTGACCCCGGTCGTCGCCGGGTCCGACCAGCTCGGTGTGCTCGGCCTGCGCCGCGCCGAGCCGCTCGACGAGGCCGACCGCCGCATCCTCGAGCGTGCCGCGCTGGTGACCGCGCTGCTGCTGATCTTCCGGCGCAGCGTCACCGAGGCCGAGAGCCGGGTCCGCGGCGAGCTGCTGCAGGACCTTCTGGCGGGGATCGACCGCGACCCTGCGAACCTTCGGGACCGGGCCAAGCTGCTCGGCGCCGACCTCGAGCAGCCACATGCGGTCGTCGTCGCAGAGGTCCACGGCGACCGGGCACGGGCCGCGCAGGCCGCATCGCACCTCGCCTCGACCCACCACGGGTTCTCCGCGATCCACCAGGGGCGGCTGGTGCTGGTCCTGCCCGACCACGCTCCGGCCGCTGCCGCGCAGCTGGTCAGCGAGACCATCGGCCACGCGATGGGCCACGCACCGACCGCGGGAGCCGCCGGCCCGGCATCGGGTCCCCCGGCGATCGTGACCGCCCACGACGAGGCCCGACGGGTGCTGGACACGCTCGTGGCCCTCGGCCGCACCGGTGAGACCGCCCAGGCCGATGACCTCGGGTTCGTCGGACTGCTCCTCGGTGCCCGTCAGGACGTCGGCACGTTCGTACGTTCGGTCCTCGGGCCGGTCCTGGAGTACGACGCCGAGCGTGGGACCCAGCTCGTCGGCACCCTGGAGGCCTACTTCCGCAACGGCGGGAACCTGGCCCGGACGCGCGTCGACCTGCACGTCCACGTGAACACGGTCACCCAGCGTCTGGAGCGGATCACCCGGCTTCTCGGCGACGCATGGCAGGAGCCGGAGCACCAGCTGGAGGTCCAGCTCGCGCTCCGGCTCAACCGGCTGCTTTCTTCTGCCGACGACTGACGGCCAGGTGCCTCAGCGTTCCCCACACGCCGCGGCGGAACAGAAGTACGACGACCACGAAGACGGTCCCGGTGATGATGCCGATGCCCTCGAAGCCCGAGGAGGCGAGCTGGTCCTCGAGGACGATGATGATTCCGGCGCCCAGGATCCCTCCCCACAGGGTGCCGATCCCGCCCAGCACGGTGATCAGAACGACCTTTCCCGAGGTCGTCCAGTTCACCTCCTGCAGCGAGACGAAGCCGTGGCTGATCGCGAACAGTCCGCCGGCAAGCCCCGCGAGGCCGGCTGAGAGCACGAACGCCATCACCTTGTAGCGCTCGACGTCGTACCCGAGTGCGCGGGCGCGCGGCGGGTTGTCGCGGATCGCGACCAGCACCCGGCCGAACGGCGAGTGCACGATCCGCCAGGCCGCCCACATGCCGAGCAGGATCATCGGTAGCGCCGCGTAGTAGAAGAAGAACGAGTCGGTCTCCACCTGCTCGATGCCGAAGAAGGTCTTCGGTACCGCTTGCAGGCCGTTCTCGCCGCCGGTCACGTCCCGCCACTGGTTCGCGAGGAAGTAGACCATCTGCGCGAACGCCAGCGTCACCATCGCGAAGTAGATGCCGGAACGACGCACCGACAGGTAGCCGATCGGCAGCGCGAGCAGCATCGCGAACACCGCACCGGCGATCACCGCGAGCGGGAACGGCACGCCGAGGTGCACGGCGACCAGGCCGGTCGTGTAGGCCGAGCCGCCCCAGAACGCGGCATGGCCGAACGACAACAGGCCCGCGAAGCCGAGCAGGATGTCGAGGGCCACCGCGAACAGGGCCCAGGCCGCGATGTCCATCGCCACCGGCGGGTAGATGAACCACGGCAGCGCGAGCGCCACGACCAGTCCCGCGGCCAGCAGTGTCCACCGCTGCCACGACCGGGCGGGTACGACGGACGCGCGCATCTCCTGCACCGACGTGTCCGGCAGAACTGTCGTGGGGGTCATGCTGCTTCCTCTCGTCCGAACAGGCCGGCGGGGCGCACGAGCACCACGACTGCCATCAGCACGAAGATCAGGATCTGGGCGAAGGACGGGGCGTAGGCCTGGCCGAACGCCTCGACCAGGCCGACCAGGAACCCGGCCACCACAGCACCCACGATCGACCCGAGGCCACCGATCACGACGACGGCGAACAGGATGATGACGAAGTTGCTGCCCATGTCCGCGGTGATGGCACGGAAGGGTGCGGCGAGCACACCCGCGAGGCCGGCCAGCGCGATCCCGAACCCGAACACCGGGGTCACCCAGCGGTTCACGTTGATGCCGAGCGCGCGGGCGAGGTCGGCCTTCTCCGTCGAGGCCCGGACGATCATGCCGACCCGGGTCTTGGTCATCAGCAGCCACACCAGCAGGCAGATCAGCACCGAGAACACGAACACGAACACCTGGTACGTCGGCAGCCGCACGTCACCGAGGCTGAGCTGCCCGCTGAGCACGTCGGGCCGGTCGTAGGGCAGTCCCGAGACGCCGTACCGCCGCTTCACCAGGTCGACGAGCAGCAGCGACAGACCGAACGTGAGCAGGAAGTTGTAGAGCGGGTCCAGCGCCAGCAGCCAGCGCACCAGCGTCCGCTCGATGAGGACGCCGAACAGGAACAGCAGCACCGGTACGACGAGCAGCGCCCACCAGAAGGTGAGTCCGGCAACGTCGAGGAGGACTGCCGCGGTCACCGCGCCGAGCATGTAGCAGGCGCCGTGCGCGAAGTTCACCACACCGAGCACGCCGAAGATGACCGCCAGCCCGAGCGCTGCGAGCGCGTAGAAGCTGCCCGCGGCGAGGCCCTGGATCGTGTACTGAAGTACTGCGTTCATGTCTTACCTCTCAGCGACATGCGCCGGGTGCCGTTCGGACACCCGGCGCATCAGGTCCGCGTCAGCTCACATCGAGCAGCCGGACTCTTCCACCGGCTTGAAGGCCTCGGCGGCCGGGATGGTGCTCACGATCTCCTCGTAGTCCCACTCCTCGGTGACCTGGTCGGCGGCCTTGACCTTGGCCAGGTACACGTCGTGGATCACCCGGTGATCCTCGGCACGGACCTCACCGTTGCGGAGGAAGACGTCGTTGAGCTTCTTCCCCTCGAGCTCCTCGACCACGGCGTCCGCGTCGTCGGTGCCTGCCCGCTGCACCGCCTCGAGGTACTGCCAGGCGGCGGAGTAGTTGCCGGCGTGGGCGAAGGACGGCCGGGTGTCGGTCTCCTCCTGGAAACGGTCGGCCCAGGCGCGCGACTCGTCGTCGAGGTTCCAGTACCAGGCGTCGGTGAACGTTATGCCCTGGAACTGCTCGACACCCAGCGAGTGGATGTCGGTGATGAACATCAGGCCAACCGCGAGCGAGATGCCCTGGTCCAGCAGCCCGGACTCGTTGTACTGCTTGACGAGGTTGATCAGGTCACCACCGGCCTGCATGGTGCCGATGACATCGGGGTCACCGGACGCGGCCTTGGTGAGGAACGTGGAGAAGTTGTCGTTCGGGAACGGGGTCGCGATGGAGCCGTCGACCGACCCACCGGCGGAGTCGATCGCCTCGGTGAACGACTTCTCCATGTCCTGCCCGAACGCGTAGTCGGGGTAGATGATCTGCCAGCTCTTGTCACCGTTCTCGGTGACCGTCTTGCCGGTGCCGTTCGCCAGCATGTAGGTGTCGTAGGCCCAGTGGAAGGTGTACTTGTTGCACTGGGCACCCGTGAGCTCGGTGGTGGCAGCACCCACGTTCAGGAACAGCTTCTTCTTGGTCTTGGCCTGGTTGGCGACCGCGAGTGCCGCCGAGGAGGTCGGGACGTCGAGGATGACATCGGCCTTCTCCCGGTCGTAGAGCTCCTGGGCCTTGGTGTTGGCCACGTCCGGCTCGTTCTGGTGGTCGGCGGAGACCACCTCGATCTCCTCGGCGACGGCCTCGTCGCCGTACTTCTCCTTGTAGTCGGCGACCGCCATCTCGATCGCCTTGAGGCTGTTCGGCCCGGAGAGGTCCTTGTAGACGCCGGACTGGTCGTTGAGGAGCGCGAGCACGACCTTGCCGTCGGTGATGTCGCCGGAGGCGGAGCTCGGACCTCCCTGGCCGCAGGCGCTCAGGACGAGTGCCCCCGAGAATATTGCGGCCGTCATGGCCACGGACTTCTTGCTCATCCTGTCCTTCTCTCTTTCTGTGGCTGTTGCATGGGTGGATCGCTTGGTCCCCTCAGGTGATGGGGGTCAGATCCCGAGATGTTCGAGGAGCTCGTGCTCACGCACGGCGAACTCGTCGTTCGTCAGGGCCTCGACCACCTCGCCCTGGGCGAGGAGATAGTGCCGGTCCGCCACCGTGGCGGCGAACTTCACGTTCTGCTCGATCAGCAGGACCGTGACACCGTGCGCCTTGACGTCGTGGATGATGTCGCGGATCCGGGCGACGATCACCGGCGCGAGGCCCTCGGTGGGTTCGTCGAGCAGCAGCATCCGGGAGCCCATCCGAAGCACCCGGGCGATCGCGAGCATCTGCTGCTCCCCGCCCGAGAGCGTGGTTCCGGGAGCGCGGCGCCGGTCGGCGAGGACCGGGAACGTCTCGTAGACGCGTTCCACCGACCAGGCCTTGTCCGACACCGTCGGTGCCAGCACCAGGTTCTCCTCCACCGAGAGGCTGGCGTAGATGCCCCGGTCGTCCTGGACCCAGCCGAGCCCCTGGCGGGCCCGCTTGTGCACGGGGGTCCGCAGCATGCTCTGCCCCGCGAAGATGATCTCGCCCTCGACCTGACGGTGCAGCCCCATCAGCGAGCGGAGCAGGGTGGTCTTTCCGGCGCCGTTCCGCCCGACGAGCGTGACGACCTCCCCTTCGTGGACCTCGATGTCCACGTCGCGGAGCGCCTGCGCCTCGCCGTACCACGCGTTCAGGCCCTTGACCTCAAGCATCCTGGGCCTCCCCGAGGTAGGCGGTTACCACGCGTTCGTCGGTGCGTACCTCGTCGTAGGTGCCCTCGGCGAGGACCTTGCCTGCCTGGAGAACGGTAACCCGATCGGCGAGGCTGCCGACGACGTGCATGTTGTGGTCGACGAACACCACGGTTCGGCCGACCGCGATCCGCCGGACCAGCTCGATGGTGCGTTCCACGTCTTCGATGCCCATGCCCGCGGTGGGCTCGTCGAGCAGCATCACCTTCGGGTCCAGTGCCGACACCAGCGCCATCTCGAGGGCGCGCTTCTGCCCGTAGGCGAGAAGGCCGGCCGGCTTGTCGGAGAGCACGGCGAGGCCCACCTCGTGCAGCAGCTGGTCCGCGCGGTCGCCGTACTTGCGAAGGGAGCGGTCCGAGCGCCAGAACCGGTAGCCCTCCTTGGTTCTTCCCTGCAACGCGAGCTCGACGTGTTCGCGGGGCGTGAGGTTCTCGAAGAGGCTGGTGATCTGGAACGAGCGGGCCACCCCGCGGTGGGCGATCTCCTCGGGCTGCAAGCCGGTCACGTCCTCACCGAAGACGGTCGTCTTGCCGGACGACGGCTTGATGAACCCGGTGAGCAGGTTGAAAAGGGTGGTCTTTCCGGCGCCGTTGGGGCCGACGAGTGCGTGCACGCCGCCCTCGAGCACCTGCAGGTCGACCGAGCTCACCGCGAGGAAGCCACGGAAGTCCTTCGTGAGGCCCTCTGTCCTGAGGGCCACGGCGGGTTTCTGGGGCATGGCCCTGACATTAGGGACGGCGCCTAGGGCCTAGCCATGGTGACCCCGGCCACATTCCAGACCAAAGGGGTGGGTGGAAGCACTACCCCATCGGCGGGGCTTGCACGAGAAAGGCGTGCGATTGGGCTATCGGCGTCCGTCCGGCCGTGCTTACGATCTGAGCGTCCGCGTTGAGCAGCGTGGGCCTCGAACTCCCACGGAGACTGCCGGATGAACACCCGAGACCTCGAAGCACTCACGAACCGTGACGAGAAGAGACTTGCCCAGGAGGTCGCGCGCTTCGTTCGCGCCTTCCACCGGCTCCCCAACGGACAGGAGCTCGCTGAGCTCCGGCGTGCACAGTCGAACCGGCTGCTCAGCCTGGCCGACCAGGTACGGCGCGCCATCGCCGGTCGCATCGCCGCCAAGTGACGCCCTGCTTGTCACCACATGTCACGACACGCATGCTCCGAACGCGATGTCGCCCTAGCCCGAACTGACCTGTTCCCGGCGCCCGGTCGCGCCATATTTTCGAGGGGGGACGTCTGGACCCGAGGTGACGCATGGACGACGCCCTCAACGTGCCGCTGGAGGACGAGGACCTTCTCGTCGAGCTGGCGCTTGCGACGGCCCTGATCGTCGCGGCCAACATGCACGACGGCCCGCTGGCCAAGAGCGAGATCGACCGGATCCTGGGAGTCACCGACCCGACTGACCAGGCGTAGAACGACGCGCCCTCGGCACGGGTCCCCGTCATTTGGGCTATTGCGGCACCGAGGGCGAAGGTGCAGAGTCGTAATCGACCAGAGAGGGGGCACGCGATGCCCGAGTTCATGGACGTACACACCCAGATGCAGGGAGTCACCACCGAGGCGCTCAAGGAAGCACACAACGCTGACCTCGCCATCCAGGACGACGAGAAGGTGAACTTCAAACACGCTTGGGCCGACCCGACGACGGGAATGGTCTTCTGCCTCTCGGAAGCTCCCAGTGCCGAAGCGGTACAGCGGATTCACGAGCGAGCAGGGCACCCTGCGGACAACGTCTATGAGGTGCCCGTCCAGGCCTAGCCGGTGGATAACCACTGAGCGCCGGTCGACATCATTTTCAGAATCCAGGCGCCCCACCGAAACCGAGCTCATTGCCGTTCGAGTCATCGATCCACCCACCCGCTTCCTCCGTAAAGATGGGCTCATTGTGCTGTGTCATGCCAGCGGCCACGGCCTAGCGTGGTCCTGGAGAGAGGAGGCGCGATGTCTACGTCCATCCGGCCCTTTGCTGTGCAGCCCAGGGAAGGGGTGAAGCTAAGGACTCCCACCGCCGGCTCAGTCATCGTCAAGGCGGATACCAGCCAGACCAATGGCTCAATGACAGTGCTCGAGTTCCTGATACCACCGAACGACGGACCGGCGCTGCACAGCCACATCCGTGAGGACGAGGTGTGGTACGTCATCGAGGGCGACTTCCGGTTCAAGGCCGGGGATGCGATGCTCCGGGCCTCGACGGGCGGTATGGCCTTCGGGCCGCGTGGCCTGCCGCACGCCTTCCAGAACGTCGGCGACGCGTTAGGGCGGTTGCTGGTGATCACCACACCGTCTGGGCTGGAGCGGTTCTTCGAGCAGTCCGACGAGCTGCCCCGACCGGTGGATCCGGAAGAGCTCGCGGCCATTGGGCGCGCAAACTGGATGGAGTTTTCCGGTCCACCGCTCGGAGTTTCCGACCCGCTCTAGGGCTCTCCCCGCCCACACGCCGCACGTGCAGACGTCGCCCCGCCGTGTCGCAGTTCGATAACACACTCATGTAGAGCTCGATGCGCTGCGGATGCTCGCCAACCGACGTGAGGAGCAATCCTGGCTTCGGTGCGTCCGCGGGGCCTGGCTGGGAAGACCCGCCGCCGGCTCGCGGTCGAGCAGCTGAATGAGTTGGTGGCGGTGGAGAAGGAGATCAAAGCGCGGACCATGGAGCTCAAGGCGATGGTCATCGCACGGGGGGATGCCCGGTTCCGCTCCCGCCCCCTCGGCAGCCCGCCGATGATCTGCTCCCCTGGGTGGCCCGTGGAGTACGGCTGCAAACAACCACAATCGTGCCTTGTGGTCCGTAGCCGGCGCAGGTACGACGCGGGTGGCAGCGCGGCACTCGAACTTCGGATCGCGGAGTGTTGTGACCCGTCTGCCGAAGGCGGCAGCGCACTGATTTCGATCGAGGACTATTCGCGCTCGATCCTGCGCAGCCCATCCGTGGGCGTCCACCACTCGACGACGAGTTTCGTGGCCTCCTCGTTGAGATGGGTGTGCACGACGTCAACGATGTCGGCGTAGAAGCGGTCTCCATCGGGTCCCCCGGTGGTCGGCCCGGCATAGATCGCCCGCCCAGAGATCTTCGCCTCGCCCGGCCACTGCGCCTCCGCACCCTCGACCGGGTCGACCGTGGCGCTGTGCAGGGCGAACCGCGGATCCCGACGCAGATCCGCGCCCTTGCGCGCGTTCGGCATCGAGCCAAACGCAAGCTCGCCCTCCTCGAAGGCCGTCTCAATCCCGGAGATCCGCGGCGACCCGTCGCCGCGCAAGGTGGCAATCGTCTTGTGTCTGCGCGCATCGAACAATCCCCGCACGCGCTGTGCAAACCCCGGCTCGGCCTGCTCGACGTCTTGCCACGTCGTCATATGCCCACTATCGCACCACCGACCGAAGGGAGAGCTCGTCGGGCTGAGGAGAGCCCCTTAGGACGCAGCCTGTCTACGCGCTGCGCCGAGCACGACCCTGGCGTTCGCTCATGGAAGGGCATGGTGACGCTTCCGCTCGGTGGGCGTTAGGTCGTTAGGTCGCGTTGAGACTTATGGCCAGGTCATCGAGACTCTTTGCGTCCAGGTCAAATGAGTCCATCGCACTCGGCGGGTCTCCGACAGGACGTTCGACATAGGCAGTCCTCATGCCCATAGCCTGCGCACCTCGAAGGTCCCAGGCATGGGCAGCGACCATGAGCAGACGGTCCGGCGAGCAGCCTGCGTTGGTGATCGCGAGTCGGTAGACGTCGGGATGGGGTTTGTAGCTCTGCGCATCATCGGCCGAGAGCAGTTGGTGCCAGCGAAGCCCGGCGTGCGCGCTGATGCGGGTGAGCGCTGAGTGGCTGGCGTTCGACAATCCGACCACCGGGAAGTGCGAGGCGATCCGATCCAGCGCCGGGGCAGAGTCCGGCCACGGCTCCAGCCGCTGCCCGGAGGCCGCCAGCGAGCGAACAGCGTCCGCGTCGCTGATGTCGGCCTCGGCCGCGACGCGTGTCGCCGCCTCGAGGTCGATCACTGTGCTGCTGGCGTAAGGGCGACGGCCCGCGAGAACCTCCTGCTGTTGCTTATCGACATGCCTGTGCCACACCTCAACGAGCTCGCTCGTCCTCGCGTCGTCGATGTCTGGGAGCAATGTTCGGAGGCCGCGTCTGATCCCGCTGGGCTCATCGACCAAGGTCCCGAGAATGTCGAAGACGATCACGTCGATGTCGGGGTGTGAAGTCACGAGAAGCGATCCTAGGCATCTCTCTCGCCAATGCAGTGGTGCCGCTGACCGGGTCCACCCGAAGCGCACGGAAACCGTGCCGTTTGGCGGCGTCGAAGAGCTCGACGCGGTCCGGCCAGCATGAGGTGCGGACTTCAAGGACCGCAGTCTTCCGCGCGGACCCGTTCCTTGCGTCGCCGGTGCTGATAGGGATGGCGCAGCTAGTCAGAAGACCTGTTGTCGTGAAGAACGACCGGCGGGCACATCCACTGACGACGTAAACCGTCACAAGTAGGACGCCCGGACGTTACGACCTGTCAAAGATGGCCCGTGTGCGTCTGGTCCCTCGAGGCCGGTCGGGTGAAGCCTGGAACCACTCGATGGCCAAGGAGTCAGCTATGAATGGCACCTATCCGGTTCATGTGGACGGGATGCTCGACCCGCATCTGAGCCGCTGGATGTGGCTGGTGAAGTGGATCCTGGCGATCCCGCACTACGTCGTCCTGCTCTTCCTGTGGATCGCCTTCATGGCGATGAGCATCATCGCCTTCTTCGCGATCCTGATCACCGGCCGATACCCGCGGGGCATCTTCGACTTCAACGTCGGGGTCCTGCGTTGGTCGTGGCGGGTGTCGTTCTACGCCTACGGCGCACTGGGCACGGACCGCTACCCGCCTTTCACCCTGAGTGAGGCTCCCGAATATCCGGCGCACCTGACGGTCGACTATCCCCAACATCTGTCCCGGGGCTTGGTCCTGGTGAAGTGGTGGCTACTGGCGCTACCGCACTACATCATCGTCGGTCTGTTTATCTCCGGCGGCGCGTACGCGGCGGCACAGACCGACGCCGGGAGCGCAACGTGGGCGGGACCGGGGTTGATCGGGATCCTGGTGTTCTTCGCGGCGGTGGTTCTCCTCTTCACCGGTAGCTATCCACGCGGAATGTTCGATCTGGTACTCGGCCTGAATCGGTGGGCCCTGCGCGTGGCCGCCTACGCGGCGCTGATGATCGATGACTACCCACCGTTCCGGCTGGACATGGGCGGCAGCGACCCGGAGACGGAGCAGCTGTCGGAAGTGCCTGAGACGCCTGCCCCGTAGACATCGGGGGAATCACCGAGCGCGTTTCTGGCACGTTGATTCGCCTACGGACGCGTAAAGGCCCGAGACAAGCTTGGTGAAGTCGATGTCGGAGGAGACCAGGCAGAATCCGTCCATGTTCCCGGTGTAGAGCAGGTCCATCGCGTCGATGATCAGGGCGCTGTCGGTGGCGTTCTTGCCGGTGGTGTAGGCGAACTGCTGCATCGGCTGGATCTCGGCGAGCAGCGCCTCGATGATCGTGGGAGTGGTGTTGTCGCCGTCGATGAGCACGGCGAGCCGAACCGTCTCCCTGCACGATGCGGCCGCGGAGTCACGCAGGGGAGCGACCCCGTGAGTACCTCGACGGGACTCCGGAAGAGGCTGGGCCTCGCGGCGAGCTCGGGAGAGCGTCGGGGCGCTTGCGCGGGAAAGACGCGCTGGTTCGCAGCCGGGAAACATATACTGCATCTGCGATGGCGCCGGCACACGGTGGCGCGCTCGCTCACGGGCTTGGTCAGCGGGGTAGCCGGTCGCCGCGTCGGTCGATCAGCACAGCCGGGGCGCTGAGCCTCCACGCCTCGAAGGTGAGTTCGGCCAGCTCGTCACGCTCGACCCCATCCAACCGGACCACAACCCAGCCGAATCCATTCGAGGTGAACTGGACCTCGAACGTCTCTGGGCGTTCAGCTACCAGCGCGAGCTGCTCGGGGATGGTCTGCTTGAGACCGACCGTGCGGGTTGGCTCCCAGAGATAGCCGAAGGTCTGGTTGCTGACCGCGATCCGCCAGTAGCGGCCATTGTCCACCCGGGTGACCTCCGGGAGCTGGTCGGCCAGGTCGAAGAGGTCCGCGATTCTGCATCCGGTCACCAGGTCATCCTGACAGCACGCGCCGTTACTCCCGGGCCTGGGTGGTGGGCTCCGCCTGGCTTGCTTGAGCGGCGCTATGACGCGCCTCTGTGATCGCGCGACTGGCGGCAGGTCCGGAGGTTCGTCAAGGCGCGGGCCAGCTATGTCAGACCAGACCTGGCGAAGACGATCATGGGGTCACCCTCGTCCAAAACCGTTCAGCATTCCGCACGGTGTCCGCAGCCGGTGTCGAAGCAGGCGCTGCATTGGCGCGTTTGAAAGGCTGGTCGACGTGAACACCTGTGTGCGGGAGCCTACGGAGCACCGAAGAACCAAGGGGCCGTCACCGAGTACCCACGGCGTGGTCATGCATGACCGCGACCCGCATCCGCCCTGTTGTGCTCCCAGCGGCACGTCCGGTATAGCGAGTTCATAGTTGCAGCCTGCCGCTGGCGGCGATACGACGCATCTCGGCGAACGCCCGACTGGCGGCGAAAGACGCGCCTTCGCGGCTGGCAACGCCGACGTTCTTTGCACTGAACTAGAGGTCCGGGTGGTCGTCCCGTTGTCGGGTTCTCCCCCCAGCCCGTCGCCGTGCAGAGGACTACAACTCGCGCTCGTACGCCAGCATGAGTGGACCGCCTTCGCCTTCGGTCCGGCGGAACCCGGCCGCATCGTAGAGGCGTTGGGCAAGCCGGTCGTCCTCGCTCGTGACCAGGAACGCATAGTCGGCACCGCGCTCGCGCGCGGCCCGCATCGCCCCGGTGATCAGCTCCCGGCCGTACCCCTGGCCCCGCCGGCTTGGTATGACGTACAGCTCGGCGAGGTAGGCCTCCTGTGCCCGGCTCCACACCGACGGCTGCACTCGCATTACCGCGACCCCGATCGCTTCGCCGGTCTCATGCGCGCGGGCGAGCAGGACCGTTATGTGGTCGCCGCCGACCAGTTCCGCCAGTCGGACCGCCAGCTCGTCGGGCTTGGGCGTCGGCGCGTCGTATTCCACGTTGAAGTCGTGCAGCAGTTGCGCCGCGGCGGCGACCGCGTCGCCTCCAGAACTCCCGGTTACCGTCTCGACCATGTTCACCAGTCTGCCTGGCAGGCCCCCGAAGTCGCCCGCTCGAAAGGCGCCCCCACGGTCTACACCTCGACGGCATCGGAGTCGACGCCGACTTGATCGAGAACCTTGACCCTCACATCAGTGGCGGTCGTTGCATCTAGATCAAGGACCCGCCGCCGGGCCTATCCACTTCGAGCACAAGCCATGGTCCGCCGGCTCGCGAACGACAGGTCACGAAGTCCGAGCAAGGAGCCAGGACGGGCCGACGGAAGAGCCGCCGGCCGCCGTCACCCGCTCCCGCAGCCCCCGGTCGGCGGTGACGACCACCACGTCATCGCCGCCCGTGGTCCGGGCGCGGACCTGGTCAACGATCGTGTCGTCCCCGGAGCCCGACGCGTGGACGGTGAGGATCGCGCCGTCCTCACCAGCCGGCCAGCCACTCTTCGCGGTTCCCTCGAGGACCAGCACGACCACGTCGTAGCCCAGATCAGCCTCCGCAATCGCCTGGTGAAGTCGCTCAGCCGCGCCTGCGCGGTCACGCCACCAGCCAGTCGGCCGGCTACCGACCACGTTGGCGCCGTCGACGATGAGCACGCGCACGCCGCCAGCGTAGATGACCTGCACCCATCCTCGCGCAAGTCAACCCATCAGCGGCCCGGGGCGTGACGGGTGTTGTCGTCCCACCACTCGAGCACCCTGATCGCGAAGAAGGTCAGCCACTTCGACGGCTCCCCGGCGGGTGCATCGACCTCGAACCACACCCGGCCGGGATGCCGTCGCTCCTGCAGCCAGGTGCCGTCTGGCTGGCGCGCGGCACGGATCTGTTCGATCGCGTCCGCCATGCGCTCGTCGGGCTGGGCGCCGTCGTGGATCGACGCGGCGCGGAAGTAGTCGGACGCGTTCAGCACGCTGTAGAACCAGCGGAACGGGGATGCGAAGCGCAGCGCCCAGGGCGCGACCGGCTCGCCCGTCGACAGCCGCCGGTACAGCCCCCGCGCGAGCAGATACTCCTCTCCGGTTCGCCGCGCGTCACGCACCCGCTCGCGATCACTGGTTACCCGCTCGTAGTCGAGCAGACCCTTCAGCGTGTTCAGGGTGGAGTGGAACGACGACCTCGGCGACCCGTTCACCCACTCGCAGTTCCACCCGCCGTCCGCCAGACGGTGAGCGAGGAACCAATCCACCAGGCCTTCCACGTCGGCGCCGAGCCAGAGGCCGTTCGAAAGCGTCCACGAGTTGATGCAGCAGTCCACCTCGCCGCCCCAGTAGGGCAGGTCGTCGTACTCCCAACGACTGTTCGCCGCGAGCCTCTGTGCCGTGCCTGCGAGCACTCTGGCGTCGAGACCCCACTCCCGCAGCGAGTTCAGGGTCCAGGTGGTCGCCGTCCACGGCTGGCCGGCACCTTCCTGCGCCTCGGTGCCATTGAAGTCGAAGCCGGCGGGGAAGAACGCCCCGCCCGCCCACTGCCCGTCGGGATCCTGCAGCGCGATCAGCTGCGCGCCGGCCCCCTCGGTTGCGACCCTCGCCCTCGTCGCGCCCCACACCTCCTCCGGCAGTCGGAGGAGGTCTCGCTCGACCTGCCAGCGCAGGGCGGGGTCGGAGTCGAGCAGCCATTCGGTGAGCGCGGCGTCCGTCACGCGGGGAAGGTAGCACTCGGCGCCGGCGTTGAGACCCGCCACACCCCGACGCGACCGTGCGCCGTTGTCTGGCCGGCGCCAGCCGGCCGCACGATCACGACCCCGTAACCGTGGGCAGTGCGAGCCTCCTGGTACGGAGTCACTGCAGTGGCGTCCCACGAACCCGAGTACGCCTCGATGGCTAAATCGAAGACCGCCGGGTCAAGCTGGCCGGAGCGCTCGTACCGAGAATTGGGGCCCGGGTGAGATGCAACCAGAATTGCCTCGCCGTCGTCCTAAAGGTGTGGACGCGAGGAGGACGTGGTGGGCCAGCAGCCAACGGACGCGGAGTACTCCGAGTTCGTTGCCCGGACCGCGGTGGTGCGGTTGGCCACGTCGTGGTTCCGCACCCGGGCTCGACTGCGTGAGCACGTCACAGACGACGTCCCCGAGGTGCCGTACGACCCCGACATCTACGAGGGCCTGAGCGTCGCGCAGGTCGCCCACACCCTCGGGTGCACCGAGGGCACCGTCAAGAGCCAGACCTCCGTGGCGCTCGGCAAGCTCCGGATCCTCCTCGGCGACGCCGTCGTCCCCAGCACCGAAGGCGTCCCCTCATGGCCGACAAACTCCGGCACCTGCTCCGGGACGCGGCTCAGCGGCTCGACGTCCCGCCGCCCCCGATCGACGCGATCCTGGCCGACGGGCGGCGACGCCGCGGCCGTGGCAACCGGACTCGTGGCGCGTTGGCGATTGCCGCCTCCGTGGTGCTGGTGGCAGGCGGGCTCGTCGGGGTCAGCCGGCTCGTCGCCGCCGACCGGCAGGGTCAGACAGTTGACCCCGCGGGCCAGACATCTCGGCCCGGGACTGAGTCGAACTCCACTGAAGGCCCGTTCGAGGTGTCCGGCTCCGGCGTTGGGGCGCATCCGTTCGGCACGGACGCCGAGGACGTGCTGGCCGCTGCGGTGGCTCGCTTCGGTGAACCGGAAATCACCGTCGGCCCGCAGCGATACATCCGTCTTCCTGGCAGCGATGCATGGTTCGAGGATGCCGACGACGCGATCTCGCCGAGCTGGCGATACCCGGTCGCCTACGTGACCTGCTGGGGGGTGCTGTGCCTAGTCTTCGGCGGAGATGAGACCGACGCGCTGCAGCTCCGAGGCTGGGAGCTGGCGCAGCACCGCCGCTGGTCGGAGTTCGAGCAGATGGAGGACCTGCAGCGGCCAGACGTACGCTTGGCTGGCTCCGGCATCGGGCTCGGCGACAGCTGGGAGAAGCTTCACGCGGCCTACCCGAGAACAGTCGTGGGGGGCGCGGAAGGGGCAACCGTGGCCGTCCAGCGCACGCCCTGGGCTGGCGTGTTCGACGGTGTCGCCGGCTGGCGTCTCTCAGGTCAATGGGATTCAGCTCGCCCGACCCGGGCGCCAGACGACGCAGTGGTGACCCGGCTGTCAGGCGGCGAGGGGCCGGAACCGGGCTGCTGCTGACCGCACGCGACCACGTCGCGTGGCGAACAGGCGTCAGTCACGGCCGCTGTGACTTAGGGACCTCGCGAGACGAAACCCGACGTCGTCGATCCTCGTGTTGGGGCTGCTCCGTCGCCTGACACTGGCGCGGACACTCCAGGGCTCGTCGTACCAGCCGCCTCCTCGCATGACGCGGTAGGCGCCGTAGACGGCCTCGTCGTAGAGGTCCCAGCACCACTCCCACACTCCCCCCAGCATGTCGCACAGGCCCCACGCGTTCGGCAGCTTCTGGCCCACCCGCTGTGGTCGCCGACCGGAGTTGCCGCGGTACCAAGCGATGTCGTCGAGTGCCCCGTAGTGCGGCCCTGAGCTCCCCGCCCGGCAGGCCAGCTCCCACTCCGCCTCGGTGGGGAGGCGATACCCGTCCGCCTCGCGTTGCCAGGTCACCTGGAGGTCATCGGGCGCGGGTACGTCATGGCGGACCCAGCCCGCAGGCTCCTGGACCGGCAGCTCCAGGAACTCGTAGGCGGGCGCGAGTCCGTCCCTCTCCGAGAGCGCGTTGCAGAAGGAAGCAGCGTCACGCCAGGACACGTCGGCCATCGGAAACTCACGTGTGGAGGGTTCCACCTCGACACCCAAAACCTGCTCGACGAGGCCGCGAGTGACCGGCACACGTCCCAACTCGAACGGAGCCACCGCGACTGTCCAGCGCGCCTCCGTGCGGCGGTCCGACAGCTCAATTGTCCGTCCGCGCCCGTCGCCCGGGACACGCACGAGATCGCGTGGCGAAGGGCGCGGCATGTCGTGGATCCTACGTTCGCCGCGGACCCGACGGTCACACGTTGAAGCGGAACTCCACCACGTCGCCGTCCTGCATGAGGTAGTCCTTGCCCTCCATGCGCACCTTGCCGGCAGCCTTGGCAGCGTTCATCGACCCGGCCTCGACCAGATCCTCGAACGACACGATCTCGGCCTTGATGAAGCCGCGCTGGAAGTCAGTGTGGATCACGCCGGCAGCCTCCGGAGCCGTTGCCCCCTTGGGGATCGTCCAGGCGCGCGACTCCTTCGGACCCGCGGTCAGGTAGGTCTGCAGACCCAGGGTGTCGAAGCCGACGCGCGCCAGGTTGTCGAGCCCCGGCTCGTCGATGCCCATCTCGGCGAGCATCTCGCGGGCCTCGTCCTCGTCGTCCAGCTCGACCAGCTCGGCCTCGAACTTGGCGTCCAGGAAGATCGCCTCGGCAGGTGTCACGATCTCCTGCATCCGCTTCTTCAGGTCGTCGTCCGCGAGCTCGTCGCTGTCGCAGTTGAACACGTAGATGTAGGGCTTCGCGGTCATCAGCATGAGCTCACGCAACAGCGACTTGTCGATCGACGTGGCGATGATCGGCGTACCGGTCTCCAGCGCGTCCTTGGCCTCCTTCACCGCGGCCAGGATCGCGACGTTCTCCTTCTTCAGCCGCGCCTCCTTCTCGAGCCGCGGTAGAGCCTTGTCGACGGTCTGCAGGTCGGCCAGGATCAGCTCGGTCTGGATCGTCGAGATGTCGTTGGCCGGGTCGACCTCCCCATCGACGTGCGTCACGTCCTCGTCGCGGAACACCCGCGTCACCTGGCAGATCGCGTCGGACTCGCGGATGTGCGAGAGGAACTTGTTGCCCAGGCCCTCGCCCTCGGAGGCGCCCTTCACGATGCCCGCGATGTCGACGAACTGCACGGTCGCCGGCAGCTGCTTGGCCGACCCGAAGATCTTGGCGAGCTTGCCGAGCCGGGAGTCGGGGACACCGACCACCCCGACGTTGGGCTCGATCGTCGCGAACGGGTAGTTCGCAGCGAGGACGTCGTTCTTGGTCAGTGCGTTGAAGAGGGTCGACTTGCCCGCGTTGGGGAGCCCGACGATTCCGATGGTGAGTGCCACGGGCGGCAACTTTACGGGGCGATCGGCCCAGCGGACGAATCGTGAACGCGTACGACGGACGCCCCGTGTCCGGACGACGGGACTACCCTGAACCAACGTCGACCGCGACGACGGATGTCACCTGACCCATCTGCGGATCATCTCGGCGCTCCGGCCGCTCGCCTGGGCCACCCTCATAAAGTGGCGGCATGCGCATCGCCACCTGGAACGTGAACTCCATCCGCTCCCGCATCGACCGGGTCGAGGCTCTCCTGCAACGCCACGACATCGACGTACTCACGATCCAGGAGACCAAGGCCCGCGACGACCAGTGGCCCATCATGGGGCTCGAGGCGATGGGGTACGACGTGGCCACGCTCGGCTACAACCAGTGGAACGGCGTGGCGATAGCCTCGCGCGTGGGACTGTCCGACGTACGCCACGGTTTCGAGGGGATGCCGGAGTACGGCGAACCGCTGGCCGCCGAGGCGAGGGCGCTCGGCGCGACCTGCAACGGGGTCGAGGTCTGGTCGCTCTACGTCCCGAACGGGCGGGCGCTCGGGGACCCGCACCTCGACTACAAGCTGCACTGGCTGGACCGGCTCAACGTGGCCGCGAAGCACTGGCTCGCCGATGACCCGGACGCGCAGATCGCCCTCACCGGTGACTGGAACATCGCACCACTCGACGAGGACGTGTTCGACATGAGCCGGTTCACGACGAGCACTCACGTCTCACCGCCCGAGCGCGCCGCCTTCCACGCGATCGAGGAGAGCGGGTACGCCGACGTGGTGCGCCCGCACGCACCCGGCCCGGACGTGTTCACGTACTGGGACTACTACCGGCAGCGCTTCGAGCGGAACCGGGGCATGCGGATCGACTTCATCCTCGGCGCGCCTGCGCTCCAGAAGCGGGTGACCGGCGCGCGGATCGACCGGGAAGAGCGGGCCGGCAAGGGCGCCAGCGACCACGCACCCGTGATCGTCGACCTCGCCGACTGAGGGCCGGGGCGCTGCCGGGAACTGTCGGTGCCGGCGGTGATCATGAGGTCATGGACATCACCACGACCTTCTCGCTCCTCGCGGTGCTCGCCGTCGGCCTGCTCGTCGGGGCTGTGCTCGGCGTGCAGTGGGTGCGCGCGCGGACGACCATGACCGCCGCGCACGCCGAGCGGCTCGCGATCGAGTCCCGTGCGGCCGACCAAGCAGTGGTGAAGGAAGGCCTCGAGCGCCTGCACGACCAGCTGCGTGACCTCGAGCAGCATCGTGTGTCGTGGCAGAGCCAGCTCAAGCAGCAGGTGGACGAGGTGCGACACTCCACCGACTCTCTGCGCCGGGAGACCACCGCCCTGTCCACGGCGCTGCGCAAACCGCAGGTCCGTGGCCGGTGGGGAGAGCTGCATCTGCGCAAGGCCGTCGAGATCGCCGGGCTGGTGTCCCGCTGCGACTTCGCCGAGCAGGTCTCGGTCCGCAACGACGACGGGATGCTGCGACCCGACCTGGTGGTGAGCCTCGCCGGCGGCAAGAGCGTGGTCGTCGACGCCAAGGTCCCGCTCGACGCGTTCCTGGACGCGACCAGCGCCGACTCCGACGAGGAGCGCGATGCCCATCTGAGCCGACACGCCCGCCAGCTGCGCCAGCACGTCGACGCGTTGAGCGCGAAGGGCTACTGGCGCTCGCTGCCGGCCACTCCGGAGTTCGTAGTCCTGTTCGTCCCCGGAGAGTCGTTCCTGTCCGCGGCACTGGAGGCCGAGCCGTCGCTGCTGGAGTACGCCGCCACCCGGCAGGTCGTTCTCTCGACGCCCACCACGCTGATCGCGCTGCTGCGCACCGTCGCCTACGCCTGGACCCAGGAGGCGCTCGCCGACCGGGCCCGCGACATCCACGAGCTGGGCCGGGAGCTCTACGACCGGATCGGGGTGATGGGCGGCCACCTCGACAAGCTGGGCCGGTCGCTGACCGCCGCGGTCGGCAGCTACAACAAGGCGATCGGGTCGCTGGAGACCCGCGTGCTGGTGTCCGCACGGAAGTTCGCGGAGCTGGAGGTCAGCGACCAGGAGCTCAGCTCCCCAACCCCGGTGTCCGAGGCGGCCCGCCCGCTGACGTCGGCCGAGCTGATGGAGATCGTCGCGGACACCTCCGAGCCGCTGTCCGAGCTCGAGGTCCGACGCTCGGACCCGCCTCCGGCGCGTCGCACGCGCGGAGCGTAGCGACCGCAATACCTTGTTCGCGTGAGCAACAGGCGCACGCTCTGGGAAGAGGGTCGGCAACCTGGACGCCAGGTCGCGACCGTGGCCGTCGCGGCCACCCTCGTGGTCGTCGTCCTGAACCTGCTGTTCAGCGGGAAGGCCACCCTGTTCTACGACCTGGCCTTCGTCGCCATCTGCGTCTGGGCGGCTCTCTCGGTCCGTCCGCGGGACTTCTTCGTGGTGGGCGTGTTCCCGCCGCTGCTGATGTTCGCGACCGTGATGGTGCTCGCGCTGGTGGACCGCGGCGCCATCGCCGACGAGGTCGACGGGCTGACCCAGGCGGTCGTCTCCGGGCTGGCCCACCACGCAGGTGCGCTCGTCGCCGGCTACGGCCTCACGTTGGGGATCCTGGCACTGCGTCAGCTCGCGATGCGCAACTCCGGACGGATCCGAAGAGAGCCGGGACGCCCCGCGTCGCGGCGCCATCCCTCCTCGCACGCGATGTCCTGAACCCAACCGTCATCGAGCGTCGACGCCGCGAGTGCACGTCGTTGCGGCCGCCGTGATCAGGATGGCGCTGGCGCGTCAGTGACCTACGGGCGACCGGCGGTCTCGGCGGCGCGCATGTCGCGGCGCAGCTCCGGCGGCAGCGCGAAGATCAGCGACTCCTCCGCGGTGTGCACCGCCTTGGCGTCCGGGTAGCCGCGCTCGGCCAGGAAGTCGAGCACGCCCTCGACCAGGTCCTCCGGCACCGACGCACCCGAGGTGACGCTGACCGTGTTCACACCCTCCAGCCAGGCCTCGTCGATCTCGCTCGCGTCATCGACGCGGTACGACGCCTTGGCGCCGGCCTCGAGGGCGACCTCGACCAGGCGCACCGAGTTCGAGGAGTTGCCGGAGCCGACCACGATCACCAGGTCGGCGCTCTTCGAGATCTCCTTGATCGCCATCTGCCGGTTCTGGGTGGCGTAGCAGATGTCGTCCGACGGCGGGTCGAGCAGCTGCGGGAACCGCTCACGGATCGCCGCGACCGTCTCCAGCGTCTCGTCGACCGACAGCGTGGTCTGGGAGAGCCAGGCCACCCGTGCCGGGTCGCGGACCTCGATGTTCGCCACGTCCTCGGGGCTCTGCACCAGCTGGATGTGAGTCGGCGCCTCACCGGCGGTGCCCTCGACCTCCTCGTGGCCCTCGTGGCCGATGAGCAGGATGTCGTAGTCCTCGGTCGCGAACCGGCGTGCCTCGTGGTGCACTTTGGTCACCAACGGGCAGGTCGCGTCGATCGTCTTCAGGCTTCGTTCCTCCGCCTGCCGGTGCACCTCGGGTGAGACACCGTGCGCGGAGAACACGACCGTGGCACCCTCGGGCACCTCGCTGAGCTCCTCGACGAAGACCGCGCCGCGCGATTCGAGGTTGGAGACCACGTGCTTGTTGTGGACGATCTGCTTGCGCACGTAGACCGGTGCGCCGTACAGGTCCAGTGCCTTCTCCACCGTGATCACCGCTCGGTCCACGCCCGCGCAGTAGCCTCGGGGGGCCGCGAGGAGGACTGCCCGCTCGGGGTCCAGCACAGGGGGCATCCCCAGGTCGGAAGTGCTCATGGCCTCAATGGTAGGTGGTCTGCCATAGGGTGCCATTCGTGGCACTTCAGACCTCTCCCGAGTCACCGGCACCCGTCCGGCAGATCGCCAACGCCATCTCCGGGTGGATCGACCGTCTCGGCGCGGTGTGGGTCGAGGGGCAGATCGCCCAGCTCAGCCGCCGCCAGGGGATGAACACCGTGTTCATGACCCTGCGGGACGCTGTGGCGGACATCTCAGTCACCGTCACCTGCTCCCGGCAGGTCTTCGACTCGCTCAACCCCCCGGTCGTGGAAGGCGCCAGCGTGGTGATCTTCGCCAGGCCGTCCTACTACGCCAACCGGGGCACGCTCAGCCTCTACGCGACCGACATCCGGATGGTGGGCCTCGGCGAGCTGCTCGCCCGCCTCGAACGCCGCCGCCAGCTGCTCGCGGCCGAGGGCCTGTTCGCCCGTGAGCTGAAGCGGCCGCTCCCGTTCCTCCCGGGGACGGTCGGCCTGGTCACCGGTTCCCAGTCGGCCGCCGAGCGCGACGTGCTGGAGAACGCCAGGCGCAGATGGCCGGCGGTGCAGTTCCGGGTGATCCACACCGCTGTCCAGGGCACCAACGCGGCGCGGGAGGTGATCGAGGCGCTCGACACCCTGGACCGCGACCCCGGCGTCGACGTGATCGTGATCGCGCGCGGCGGCGGCGCCGTCGAGGACCTGCTGCCGTTCTCCGACGAGGGCCTGATCCGCGCAGTGCACAAGGCGCGCACCCCCGTCGTGAGCGCGATCGGGCACGAGCCCGACTCCCCCCTCCTCGACCTGGTCGCCGATGTCCGCGCCTCCACACCGACCGACGCGGCCAAGCTCGTGGTCCCCGACGTCGCCGAGGAGATCGAGCGGATCACCCGGATGCGTGACCGTGGCCGCAGCGTGATGACCACCTGGCTCGCCCAGCAGCTGCACAACCTCGAGTCGGTGCGAGCACGGCCAAGCCTCGCCGACCCGAGCAGTGGCCTGCGTGAGCGCGCGAACGAGGTCGACGAGCTGTGCGCTCGCGCCCGCCGCTGCCTCCACCACCAGCTCGACCGTGCCCACAACGATCTGACCCACCAGCTCGCCCGGGTGCGCAGCCTGTCGCCGCTGGCCACCCTGGAGCGCGGCTACGCCGTCCTCCAGGACCGCGACGGCCATGTCGTCACCACCACTGACCAGGCGAAGCCCGACCAGGACCTGCAGGTGCGGGTCAAGGACGGGCGGATCCACGTGGTCGTCACCGAGACCGAAGGAGATCAGCCATGACCGCGGAGAAGAACGAGCTCAGCTACGAAGAGGCCCGCGAGGAGCTGATCGAGGTCGTCCGACGGCTCGAGACCGGTGGCACCAACCTCGAGGACTCGCTCGCCCTGTGGGAGCGCGGCGAGAAGCTGGCCCAGATCTGCCAGAGCTGGCTCGACGGTGCGAAGAAGCGGCTCGACGCCGCGATCGCTGCCGGCGAGGAGGACGACGGCAGCTAGCGCAGGCTCTCGACGTAGTCCATGAGCACGTCCTGCTCGACGCTGCCCACCACGAGCGTGGTGACCTTCCCTTCGCTTCGCACCAGCGCGGTGTCCCCGCCCCGGTCGGTCCAGGTGCTCCACGACTCCCCGTCGACGATGACGTCCTTGCCCTGCGACGGGTCGGCGTCGACGTACGTCGTCACCATGTCCTTCGTCGAGCTCTGCGCCTGCTCGAGCCCGATGTACCTGTCCTGGTCGGTCAGCACGCCGAGGTGCCAGTGCGCGGGCTCGGGAGTGAAGTCGACGTTGGTCGCCTTCCAGCCCTCGGGGAGCCGTTCGGGCGCGAGCACCGCGAAGCCGGCCTGCTCGCGCGCGAAGCCGAGCGGCTGCCGGTAGTCGACGGCCTCGACCGGGCTCTCCGGCGCCTCACGGATCACCTCACGGAACACCACGAACCCTACGATCACAGCCAGCAGCACCAGCAGCGCGCCGATCATCCCGGTCGCCGATCGTTGGTACCGGCCCGCCTGTTCGCTCACAGGGGCCATTCTCGCAAGGGACCTGAGGCCCTGGCGTGCGGGTGCACACCTGGGGTACGCAGGACTCATGCGAACCGCCGCGAACCGACCGCTGTCTCCCGAGGAGCTCGCGCAGGCCGACGCCCACTGGCGCGCTTCGAACTACCTGGCCGTCGGCCAGATCTACCTCCTGGACAACCCGCTGCTCCGCGATCCGCTCGAACCCGAGCATCTCAAGCCGCGGCTGCTGGGGCACTGGGGTACGACGCCGGGCCTGAACCTGATCTACACCCACTGCGACCGGCTGATCCGGCAGCAGGACCTCGACATGATCTACGTGATCGGACCGGGCCACGGTGGGCCCGCGATCGTCGCTCAGACCTGGTTGGAGGGGTCATGGACCGACACCTACCCGGGCACCACGATGGACGAGCGTGGCATGAAGCAGCTGTTCAAGCAGTTCAGCTTCCCCGGAGGCATCCCGAGCCATGTCGCCCCGGAGGTGCCCGGGTCGATCCACGAAGGGGGCGAGCTCGGCTACTCCCTGTCGCACGCGTTCGGTGCGTCCTTCGACAACCCGGACCTGGTGGTCACCGCCGTCGTCGGCGACGGTGAGGCAGAGACCGGCGCGCTGGCCACGTCTTGGAGCGGGTGCCGGTTCGTGAACCCGGCCACCGACGGTGCGGTTCTCCCGATCCTGCACCTCAACGGGTACAAGATCGCCAACCCGACGCTGCTCGCCCGGATCCCGGAGGATGACCTCGAGTCGATGATGCGCGGCCACGGCTGGGACCCGGTGCTGGTCTCGGGCAGGGACCCGGCGGACGTGCACCAGCAGCTGGCCGGTGCCCTCGACGAGTGTGTGGCGCGGATCAAGGAGATCCAGGCGGCGGCGCGCGGGTCCCGACCGATGGGAACCGGTGATGTCCGCTGGCCGATGATCGTGATGCGGACCCCGAAGGGCTGGACCGGCCCGAAGGAGGTCGACGGGGTCCCGGTCGAGGACACCTGGCGTTCACACCAGGTGCCGCTGTCTCAGGTTCGCGACAACGCCGAGCACCGACAGCAGCTCGAGGACTGGATGCGCTCCTACCGACCCGAGGAGCTGTTCGACGAGAACGGCACACCTGTCTCCTCCGTCCTCGACTGGGCGCCCGTCGGGCAGCGGCGGATGGGGTCGAACCCGCACGCCAACGGCGGCCTGGTCACCAAGCCGCTGCTGCTGCCCGACCCCCGTGACTACGCCGTCGAGGTGAAGGACCACGGCGCCGAGAACCATGAGGCCACCCGGGCGACCGGCGCCTACCTGCGGGACGTGATCGCCGCGAATCCCACCAACATTCGGCTTTTCGGCCCCGACGAGGTCGAGTCGAACCGGCTGGGGGCGGTGTTCGACGTGACCGGCAAGGTGTGGGAGCTCGACCCCTACCCGACCGACGTGAACCTGAGCCCCAACGGCCGGGTGATGGAGATCCTGTCCGAGCACACCTGCCAGGGCTGGCTCGAGGGTTACAACCTCACCGGCCGGCATGGGCTGTTCACCTCCTACGAGGCGTTCATCCACATCATCGACTCGATGTTCAACCAGCACGCGAAATGGCTCAAGACGACCCGTGAGCTCGAGTGGCGGCGGCCGGTCCCGTCACTGAACTACCTGCTCTCCTCACACGTGTGGCGCCAGGACCACAACGGTTTCAGCCACCAGGACCCCGGCTTCATCGACCACGTGGTGAACAAGAAGGCCGAGGTGATCCGGGTGTACCTCCCGCCGGACACCAACACGCTGCTGTGGACCGTCGACCACTGCCTGCGGAGCCGCAACTACGTGAACGTGATCGTGGCCGGCAAGCAGCCGCAGCCATCCTGGCTGGACATGGAGGAAGCCGGCCTGCACTCCCGGCGCGGCATCGGCATCTGGGACTGGGCGGGCAACGACGCCGGCGACCCGGACGTGGTGATGGCGTGCGCAGGCGATGTGCCGACCCTGGAGACGTTGGCCGCTGTCAGCCTGCTGCGCGAACACCTGCCCGACCTCAGCGTCCGGGTGATCAACGTGATGGACCTGATGCGGTTGCAGCCGGACACCGAGCACCCGCACGGCCTGTCCGACCACGAGTACGACGCGCTGTTCACCACCGACGTACCGACGATATTCGCCTACCACGGCTACCCGTGGCTGATCCACCGGCTGACCTACCGCCGGGCGAACCACGAGCATCTGCACGTGCGTGGCTACAAGGAGGAAGGCACCACCACCACGCCGTTCGACATGGTGGTCCGCAACGACATCGACCGGTTCCACCTGGTGCTGGACGTGATCGACCGGGTGCCCGGGCTCGCGCGCAGGGCGGCCGTCGTCCGTCAGATGATGGTCGACCTGCGGACGAAGCACCGGGCGTACGTCGTGGAGCACGGCGCGGACATGCCCGAGATCACCGACTGGCTCTGGATCCCCAGCGTGAACATGGACTCCGCGGTGTCCTGACCCGAGGTGAGGTCACCTACCGCTTGCGGACTGCCTGCACCTGCACCGCGAAGTCACCGTCGACGACGGCGCCCGCCTGCTTGCGCATGGACCGCTTGATCATCGAGCCCCTCGTGAAGAAGAAGAGGTTGGCGAACACCTCGTCATTGCGGGGTGCGCGCGCCATCTGCTTGATCAGCTGGTCGAGCGAACCTGCCGACCCGCCACCGCCAGGGCCCTCCTCCCCACCGAAGAAAGAGTTGCCTCCGGCGATCTCGAGGAAGCCGCTCTTGCCTCCGGCGCCCGGTGGGACGGGCACCGCCAGCCGTATCGTCCTGGTGCCGAGCTCGCGGGACGTCAACGTCAGCAGGAACCGCTTGGTGGTGCCGGGCCTCACCTGCAGCACCCGGTTCCGGAACAGCTTCGTCCATTTCCCGTTAACGAGGATCTGCACCTTCTTCAGCGTGTAGCTCTGGAACTCGCGGTGCATCACCGACCGGGTCCGCACGCTCTTGATCGTGACCTTCTCGAACGGGTTGTTCTGCAGCCGGATGAGCTGCTCGGCGAGGTCGAAGACCGGCTCGAAGGAGATGTCGAAGGTGTTCGCGAACCGGTCGTTGCGCGAGTACGAGAACGGCCTGCCGTTGGCGCGCTGACCGCTCACGGTCCAGCCCACCGCGGCGCGACCGCCGCTGATCGCGTCGAACACCCGGTCCTGGTCGGCCAGCAGGTGGAAGGCCGCGATGTCGGGCACCGCGGCCTGCACGCTGACCTTCGTGGTGCCGGTGCGGCTTGTCTCGGTCGGAACCTCGACGTACGACGTCACGTCGCTGGTCCCCGGGAGCGCACCGGGGACTCCGAGGATGCCGGCCTTCCGGTCCTGGAGGATGCTGCCGGACGGCGACTGCGGGTTGGCGACCTTGAACGGAGGCCCAAGGGTCTCCTTCTGGACGTAGATCGCGTCCGCACCGTGCAGGGTCAACGTGCTGGGTCCGCTGAAGTTCATCGGGTGACCGAACGCGATCACCTCGTCACCGCATACCGCGGTCGCGGTGCCGACACCGATCGCGGAGAGGTCACCGTAGGAGACCGACGCCGCCAGGTTGCCGCCGGCGACGATGTCGGCCGATGCGCCTGGCGCCGGGTCCGCAGACACCGCGCCCGCCCGGTAGACCCGGACGTTGTCCATGTCGAGCGCCCTCGTGACCTGCCTCAGCCGCTTGGCGGTCACCATCCCCGAGACACCAAGAGGCAGCGGCAGGCTGCTCATGCCGCTGTCCGCCTCAGCCCTGCTGGTGCCCCCTGAGGCGACCATCCGCTGCTGCAGCGAACGGGGCACGGTGACCTCGTCGTCCGGCTGCGTAACGCTTCGAGCCTTCGATCCGGCCGGTGCGGCGGTCAGAAGCTTCTGCATCTCCTCCGCGGGGGTGATCCCGGCAACCGGCGAGGCCCCGAAGCTCAGGCCGTAGGAGACGGCACCGATCAGGCGGCCGTCCGGTGCGTAGACCGGCGAGCCGGACATGCCCTGCCAGATGCCGCCGACCCGGTCGATCTCGGGCGAGGTGAGCCGGGCGATGATCATGTCGAAGTCGGGCCCGATCCCGTCGTCGAGGACGCCGAGCACCTCTCCGGTGAAGGCCTCCGGCTTCGTGCCGTGGTCGACCGTGAGGCCGTGGACCGGCGAGACCACGCGGCGACGCGACAGCGTCTCTCACCTCGGGCACCGGGAAGGCCGCCGGGCAGTCCTTGTCGGCTGCCGATGTGGCCGGGAGAGGCGCAGCCAGGCCGACCAGGGCGAGTGCGGCGGTTGTGGCGATGGCAACCGCCGTGCGCGGGCGACTGAAAAGCCCGCTCACACGGAGCGGGCTGGCGTGGTTCCCCATGGGTCTCTTCTTTCGAGAAGTGCGCCGTCACCCCCGTGCAACGGCCGCGGTGGCTAAATCATGTCGCACCCCAGCCTCACGCGGAAGCACCTCCGATGAGTTTCCCGGTACCAGTTCCCGGGACATCCCTAATTGCCACTTTCGGGGACCAGGAGCGCGGCGAGCGAGGCGTCGATGTCGAGCCACTGCGACTCCTTACCCGGACGGACCGCGGCAATCATCCGCTCGACGAACGAGTGCACGTCGCGGGCGCGGACCTGGACGAGGCCGACGGAGCCACCGGAATGGAACTCGAGAAGCACCACCGCATGGCCGTCGGGGTCCAGGCACGGCTGCACGTGGACATCGCCTTCGCCGGAGGGCCGGAAGGCCCCCTCGATCAAGAGGTCCCGGCCGAAGGTCCAGCTGACCTCCGTCCGTCCGGTCTGGAAGGTGGCGGTGACTGCGTAGGGGTCAGCTGGTTCGTAGCGCAGCTCGGCCTCCCCCGGGACCGCGGCGCCGGTGGCGTCGACGAGGTCGACATCGACCAACTGGGTCACTGCACGGGCTGGGCCGACTCTCGAGAAGTCCATGACTGGGCTCCGTTCCTTGGATCTGGTCTTGCGTTCTTGAACCGGCAACTATCCCAAGTCACGGGGCCTTGTGCGAGTCGGAGTTGGGCGCATGTGCCACGCAATGGAGCGATTTCACCCGCCCGATGTGACGGACCTGACCCTGCCCATGGAACTCAGAGAGCGCGCAATGCGGGCAAAAGCTCCCCCTCCGCGAACCGCAAGAAGTCCTCCTGCCGGTCGTCGCCGATCTGCACCAGCGCGACATCGGTGAAGCCGGCCTCGGTGTACTTCTGCACCGCGGCCACGATCGCGTCGAGGTCCGGTCCACACGGGATGGACCCGGCGACGTCCTCGGGCCGGACGAACTGGGTCGCACCGGCGAACCCGGACGGGCCAGGGAGCTCGGCGTTGACCTTCCATCCCCCGCCGAACCAGCGGAACTCGCGGTGCGCCCGTTCCACTGCGCGGTCGCGGTCGTGGTCCCAGCAGACCGGCATCTGGCCGATCTTGCGGGATGCGCCCGACGCACCCGACGCGCCCGACGCGCCCGACGCGGCCGAGTCCCACTGGGCGACCAGCTCCGCCGAAGGCTCGACCGCGATCAGGTGGTCGGCCAGCGGCGCGAACGTCTCGATCGACTGGTCCCCCGAGACCGCGACGCCGATCTGCACCGGGTCGTCGTGCAGGTCCCAGATCTTCGCGGAGTCCACCCGGAAGTGCCCGCCTGCATGGTTCACGTAGCCGCCGTCGAGCAGCTGCCGGATGATCCTCACCGCCTCCTCGAGCATCTCGTGACGGACGTTGACCGGCGGCCAGCCGTCCCCGACCACGTGCTCGTTGAGGTTCTCGCCGGCACCGAGACCGAGGGTGAACCGTCCGTCGCTGAGCACCTGGACCGTGGCGGCCTTCTGCGCCACGACGGCCGGGTGGTAGCGCCGGATCGGGCACGTCACGAACGTCATCAGCTCGACCCGGCTGGTCACCTGGGTGACCGCACCGAGCATGCTCCAGGCGTATCCGGCGTGGCCCTGCTCGACGAGCCACGGGAAGTAGTGGTCACTCATCACCTCGAAGTCGAACCCGGCGTCCTCGGCCAGCCGGGCGTAGCGGACGAGCTCGCGTGGGCCGGACTGCTCGGTCATCAGCGTGTAGCCGAAGTTCGTCATGGGGATCCCTTCCTCGAGGCCGTCCGGTGCCGGTACCCACCACTGCCGCGATGAATCGAGACAGGCTCAAATGCGTCTGGATACTCGCTATTCCAGCGGCACCTGCGGCACACTGGGACCGTGGCCACCTACCGAGTTGCCGAAGCAGCCGATGTGCTCGGCGTCAGCAACGACACGCTCCGTCGCTGGATCGACGCCGGCAGGCTCGCCGCGGCCACCGGCGACGACGGCCGGACCGCGATCTCCGGGGAGGACCTCGCCCGGCTCGCCAAGTCGCTCGCGGACAACGGGCCGGACGGTGTCGCCCATCCCGCCCGCGCGGCCTCGGTCAGCGCCCGGAACCGGATGCGCGGCATCGTCACCTCGGTCAAGAAGGACACCGTGATGGCGCAGGTCGAGATGGTCTGCGGGCCCTACCGGATGGTCTCCCTGATGAGCTCCGAGGCCGCGGACGAGCTCGGCCTGGAACCGGGCGTGGTCGCGATCGCGTCGGTGAAGTCGACCAACGTGGTGGTGGAGCTCCCGTGAGCCCCTCCCGCCCCGCCACCGGCCTGGTTGCGGCCGCGTGCCTGCTGGTCGTCGCCGGCTGCTCCGGGAGTACGACGGACGCGGCCGGTGTGGACCAGGACCGGACGCTGACCGTGCTCGCGGCGGCCTCGCTCACCGAGACGTTCACCGAGCTCGGCGACCTCTACGAGAACGAACATCCCGGTGTCGACGTACGCCTCGCCTTCGACTCCAGCGCCACCCTGGCCAACCAGGTGATCGAGGGCGCACCGGCCGACGTGCTGGCGACCGCCGACGCGCGCACCATGCGCGACGTCACCGACGCCGGCGCGACCGCCGGCGAGCCACAGCTGTTCGCCACCAACACGATGGTGCTGGTCGTGCCCAGCGGCAACCCGGCCGGAATCACCACCTTCGCCGACCTCGAGGGCAGCACCTACGTCACCTGCGCCGCCTCGGCGCCCTGCGGCGCACTCGCGCGGTCGCTGCTCGACGTGAACCACATCGCCACCGAGCCGAAGAGCCTCGAGGTGGACGTGAAAGCCGTGCTGAACAAGGTGGCCCTGGACGAGGCCGACGCCGGCCTGGTCTACGCCACCGACGCCACCGCTGCCGGCGACAGGGTCGAGGTGCTCGAGATCCCGAACTCGTCGGAGGCGGTGAACAGCTACCTGGTCACCGCGATGGACCAGAGCCGGCAGCGGCAGCTCGCCCGCGACTGGGTCGAGCTGACGCTCTCCGACGCGGGGCAGGCTGTCCTCGGCAAGGCGGGGTTCGGTTCGCCGTGACCACGACCGCGGAACCGTCCGTGGGACGAGCACCGCTGCGGCTGGTCCTGCCCGCACTGCTCGGCCTCGTCGTACTCCTCGCACCCCTGCTCGCCCTGGTCGCCCGCACGCCGTGGGCGACGCTGCCCGACCGGCTGGCGGAACCTGAGATCCTCGAGGCGCTTCGGCTGTCGATCGTCACCGCGACCGTGGCTTCGCTGATCTGCCTCGTGCCTCGGGCTACCGCTGGCGTGGCTGTTGGCCCGGATCCCGTTCCGCGGCCGGTCGCTGCTGAGGGCGCTCGTCACCGTGCCGCTGGTGCTGCCACCGGTCGTCGCCGGCGTGGCCCTGCTCACCGCGTTCGGTCGCAACGGCGTGCTCGGTGGACCGTTGCGCGACTGGTTCGGCCTGACCATCCCGTACACCACCACCGCCGTTGTGCTCGCCCAGACCTTCGTCGCGCTTCCGTTCGTGGTGATCAGCATCGACGGTGCGCTGCGGGCCACCAACCGGGACTTCGACGACGTCGCGGCCGTGCTCGGGGCGGACCGCTGGACCATCTTCAGCAGGGTGACCGTGCCGCTCGCGCTGCCGGGCATCGGTGCCGGCCTGGTGCTCGGGTGGGCTCGCGCGCTGGGCGAGTTCGGCGCGACGATCACGTTCGCCGGCAACTACCCGGGATCCACCCAGACGATGCCGCTCGCGGTTTACACCGCCCTGCAGGAGGATCCCGAGGCGGCCGTCGTGCTCTCCCTGATCCTGCTTGTCGTCTCGGTGGCCGTGCTAGCGCTGCTGCGGGAACGCTGGTTCGGGCAGGCCGCGCGATGAGCCCGTTCCTGGACGCGGAGCTGGCCGTACGTCGGCCCGCGCACACCCTCGAGGTAGCTCTGACCGCCGAGCCCGGGGACGTGGTCGCCGTGATCGGGCCGAACGGCGCGGGCAAGTCCACCCTGGTGCGCGCGCTCGCCGGCCTGACTCCGATCAACAGCGGCCGGATCGCCTGTCGAGGCGAGCTCTGGGACGACGGCACCGGGACGCCGCGCAAGGTGCAGGACCGCAACGTCGGCATGGTCTTCCAGCAGCAGCTGCTGTTCCCGCACCTGACCGCCGCCGGCAACGTCGCCTTCGGCCCACGCAGCCGCGGCACCGCCAGACGGGCGGCCGACCGGATCGCGCGGGCCTGGCTCGACCGGCTCGGGGTGGGGGACCTCGCCGACCGACGCCCGCACCAGCTCTCCGGCGGTCAGGCGCAGCGCGTCGCGATCGCCCGTGCTCTCGCGACCGACCCGGCGCTGCTGCTGCTCGACGAGCCGCTTGCGGCCCTCGACGTCGGGGTCGCCATGGGGCTGCGCTTCGAGCTCGCCCGGCACCTGGCCGAGTTCGGCGGGGTGAGCATCCTGGTCACCCATGACGCGATCGACACGATGACGGTCGCCAACCGGGTGGTGGTCCTCGACGAGGGCCGGGTCGCGCAGGTCGGCACGCCGCAGGAGGTGGCCCAACGACCCCGCACCCCGCACGTTGCCAGGCTGGTGGGCCTCAACGTCCTGCGCGGGAACAGCAGCGCGACCGACGTACGCCTCATCGACGGCACCCCGCTGGTGACCACCACGCCCTTCGACGGCGAGGTGTTCGCGAGCTTCAGCCCGGCCGCGGTGACGCTGACCCTCGACGAGCCGTCGGGCAGCGCCCGGAACCGGTGGTCGGGCATTGTGCGGTCCGTCGTACCCCACGGCGCCGCGGTGCGGGTGCACATCGACGCCGGCACCGCGCTCATCGCGGACGTGACCCCCGCGTCGGCGGCCGGGCTCGGGCTCGCGCCGGGGCGACGGGTGTGGGCAGCGGTGAAGGCGACCGAGGTCGTTGTTTACGGTGCGGCTGCTGCCGACGCATCGGCTCCGTTACCATCACGTTATGTCTGACACGACGCTGCCTCCCGATCTCTCCGCCGCGCACGAAGCGCCCGACCGAAATCTGGCCCTCGAGCTGGTCCGGGTCACCGAGGCAGCGGCGATGGCCGCCGGCCGGTGGGTCGGCCGCGGTGACAAGAACGGCGCGGACGGGGTCGCGGTCAACGCGATGCGCGCACTGATCTCCACCGTCGGCATGCGCGGCACGGTCGTGATCGGCGAGGGCGAGAAGGACAACGCACCCATGCTGTTCAACGGCGAGGAGGTCGGTGACGGCACCGGCCCGGAGTGCGACGTGGCCGTCGACCCGATCGACGGCACCACGCTGGCCGCGAAGGGGATGACCAACGCGATCTCGGTGATGGCGGTCGCACCACGCGGGTCCATGTACGACCCGTCCGCCGTGTTCTACATGGAGAAGCTGGTCACCGGCCCCGAGGCCGCCGACGTGGTGGACCTGCGGTACCCCGTGGCCGAGAACATCCACCAGGTCGCGAAGGCCAAGGGCAGCGCGGCCGAGGACGTGACCGTGGTGCTGCTCGACCGGCCCCGTCACGAGAAGATCGTCGAGGAGATCCGCGCCACCGGCGCGCGGATCAAGTTCATCACCGACGGCGACGTGGCCGGCGCGATCATGGCCGCCCGACCCGACACCGGTATCGACCTGCTGCTCGGCGTCGGCGGCACCCCGGAGGGGATCATCGCCGCGTGCGCGATGCAGTGCCTCGGCGGCGTGATCCAGGGCCGGCTCTGGCCCACCGACGACGCCGAACGGGAGCGGGCCATCGCCGCAGGCCACAACCTCGACCAGGACTCCCTGCTGACGACCGACGACCTGGTCAACGCCGACGACGTGTTCTTCGTGGCCACCGGCATCACCGACGGCGAGCTGATGAAGGGCGTCCGCTACCGGGCCGGCGGTGCGAGCACCCACTCGCTGGTGATGCGCTCGCGCAGCGGGACGATCCGGTCGATCACGTCGGACCACAAGCTCCAGAAGCTCAAGTCCTACGCCGCTGTCGACTTCGAGCGCTGACCCGGCGTCGATGAGCCGACTCTCGTTCGTCGTCGTCGGTGAGGCCCTCGTCGACGTCGTCATCGCGGAGGACGGCACCGAGTCCCACGCCGTCGGAGGGTCGCCGATGAACGTCGCGGTCGGCCTCGCCCGCCTCGACGTCCCCTCCTTGCTGATCACCCGGGTCGGTGACGACGAGAACGGCCGGGCGGTGGCCGCGCACGTGCGCGCCAGCGGCGTCGACCTGTTGCCGTCGGCGGTGACCCCGGGCGCGAGGACGAGTACGGCGACCGCGCGGCTCGACCACACGCACGCCGCCGCCTATGACTTCGAGCTGACCTGGGACCTGCCCGCGCAACGGCTGCCGGACGCCGTAGGCCTGCACGTCGGCTCTCTCGGGGCAGTGCTCGCGCCGGGCCGGGACGCGGTCCTCGACCTGGTGCACCAGGCCACCGAGCGCGAGCTGTTCGTCAGCTACGACCCGAACATCCGGCCGGCCTTCCTCACCGACCCGGCGCAGGCGTGGCGCGACGTCGTTGCCGTGGCCGCGTGCAGCCGGCTGGTGAAGCTCAGCGACGAGGACATCGGTCTGCTCCGACCCTCCGACCCGATCGAGTCGGTGGCCGTCGAGCTCCTCGCCGGCGAGGACACCGAGCTGGTGATCGTCACCCGCGGAGGCGACGGGGCGGTCGCGTTCGGCGAGGGTTACTCCGTCGAGGAGGCGACCTGTCCGGTCGAGGTGGTGGACACGGTGGGTGCGGGGGACTCGTTCATGGCAGCGACGCTGGCGATCCTCGACGACTGGGACCTGTTGCAGCCAGGCCGGGGACGCCTCGCGGCGCTCGCTGACCGCCGGGTGCGGACACTGCTCGGCGGGGCGATGGCCGCGGCCGCGGTGACGTGCTCGCGGCGCGGCGCTAACCCGCCGACACGTCGGGAACTGCCGCCAACCTGGCCGGCTTCCTGACGCCGGTTGTCCGCTGCTTGCGGTTGCTGGCCAGGGTGTCGGTGACGACGTCGAACACGACGGGGTCGATCGCCATGCCCAGGTGGCTGGTGCTCACCTCGACGGTCTGCGCGACCGGGTCCAGGCAGCTGCGCCAGTCCACGACGCCATCGCGGCGGGAGAAGATCGACGTGAACGAGAGGCCGTCTGACAGTGGCCCCTGGGCCGTCTCCCAGCTGAGCCGTGCGCAGTCGCCGGAGGTGCAGTCCTCGCCCATCATCGAGCCGAGCCCGGCCCGCCGTAGCGCGATCACGACCGCGAGGTCGAACGCGAGGATCGGGTGCACCGCGCCGGGCGCGAGCATCGGGCTGCCCAGGGTGATGATGCCGTCGACCAGGTCGGGTCGACGGCAGGCGATGCCACGCGCAAGCAGTCCGCCGAGGCTGTGGCCGACCACGGTGACCTTGCGTTCTCGCCTGATCGAGATCGCCTCGATGCGCCGCTCGAGCGCGTAGGACGCCTCCTGGGTGCAGCCGACGTTGGCGTGCATCGTCGAGCGGTAGGTCCGGTAGCCGAGCTTGCGCAGGTGGCGCGCCATCAGCAGCAGCGTGGTGTCGCCGGCCATGAAACCCGGCACGAGCACCACCGGGTCGGGCGAGCGCACCGTCGTCATCGACGCGTAGGGCGTGTGCCTCCGCTGCAGCCGATCGCCCGCTGCCCGTCGTACCAGGCGGGCGGCCTCGACCACCGCGATCCCCTCGCGCGCGATCGCGCGGAGCCCGCTCGGGCCGGCGAAGCCCGGCGGGCAGAGAAATGCACCCAGCGGTGAGTCCACACTTGTGACGGTAGCCACATCAGAGGGTGTTCATGTGTAACAACACTCGATCGTTACCTCCCACGGCCGGAGGAACCTGTTGCAGATGGCCGTTAAACTGGTCGGTAACAAGCCAAGTCGGGAGGTAGTCGATGACCAGCACGTCCAAGTCCACCGTCGCCACCTCGGGAGAGCAGACCGCCTCGCTCCCGACGGGTGTCGACATCTGCTACCAGACCTTCGGGGACGCTGGCGCGGACCCGCTGCTGCTGGTGATGGGCCTGGGCGGTCCGATGACCTGGTGGAACCCGGACTTCTGCCGGATGCTCGCCGAAAACGGGTTCTACGTGATCCGCTATGACAACCGCGACGTGGGCCGTTCCACGAAGCTGCATCACCGAGTCCCCCGGCGGACGATCGTTCGCGCGTTCGGCGGCCTGAAGGTGCGCGCGCCGTACACCCTCTCCGACATGGCCGCCGACGGTTTCGCACTCCTCGACCATCTCGCCATCGAGTCCGCGAACGTTGTCGGCATCTCGATGGGCGGCATGATCGTGCAGACGATGGCGCTCGACAACCCGTCGCGCGTCCGGTCGCTGACCTCGATCATGTCCACCACCGGCCGGCGCTCGGTGGGCTGGCAGGACCCGCGGCTCGCGCCGATGCTGCTGGCGAAGCGTCGGAGGAACAAGGAGGCGTACGTCGAGACCTCCGCCAAGCTCTGGAAGATGATCGGCTCACCGCTCTACCCGGACACCACCGAGAGCGTTCGGGAGCGGGCGGCCGAGACGTTCGACCGCGGGGTCAACCCCGCCGGCGTGATGCGACAGATGCTGGCGATCCTGGCCCAGCCGGACCGCTCCCGCCACCTGCGCAGCCTGCGGATCCCGACTCTGGTGATCCACGGCCTGAACGACCGGATGGTGCATGTCTCCGGGGGTCGCGCGACCTCGCACGCCATACCCGGCTCGGAGCTGCTGCTCGTGCCCGGGATGGGCCACGACCTGCCGATCGCCCTGCACGAGACCTTTGTGGATGCCATCCGCCGCAACGCCGACCGCCCCGCCCGCACCCCCCGTTGAGATCTGTCTCGTTCGCGGTTGAGATCCGCCTCGTTCGCGGTTGAGCTCCGCCTCGTTCGGCGCACTGTGGATGGATCAGACTCGGTTCAGCCGGTTGCCCCTCTCGGCGGTGAACGAGACGCGTCTCACTGGCAAATCCGGCGCGTTTCAACAGCGAACGAGGCGGATCTCAACGGGGGTGGGAAGTTTCTGCCGCGGTCTTGCTGACTGCCTTCTTCTTCGGTACCGGCCTATTCGACCGTTTTCGACGCCCTCTCCTTCGTGGTCGCGGTCTTGCGCGCCGCCTTGCTCCCCGCAGCCGCAGCACTGCCGTACGCACCGCCGGACGCACTGCCGGTTGCGACGTCGGGGATGAGGGAGACCATCTCGCCCAACGCCTCCTGGAGGTAGGTGATGAGGTTCCAGACGTCGGGCACCATCTCGCGGCAGGCGACGAGGCCGAAGTCGAGCGCGCCGTTGTAGGAGAACAGCGTGATGTTCAGGCCACCGGTCATGTCGGTCACGGCAGAGACGGGGTAGATCCCCTCCACCCTGGCACCAGCGATGTACAACGGCAGCTGCGGACCGGGCACGTTGCTCACGAACAGGTTGAACAGCACGCCGGGCATGGTGGCCAGCTTGAACAGGGCACGGGCGGCAAGGCCGGACAGCGCGGTCGGGATGACCTGCGCGAGATCCTGAAGCAACGTGGCCGGTATCGCCTCGAAGTGCCGCTTGGCCAGGAGCATCGACTCGCGCATGAACTGCATGCGCTCCTCGGGGTCGGCGATGTGCGTGGGCAGCTCGGCCATCATCACGGAGACGTGGTTCCCGATCGAACCCACCTGGTCGTCTGTCCGGACTGAAACCGGGACCGCCACGACAAGTGGGGTGCTCGGCAGCGCGTCGTGGTCGAGCAGCCAGCGCCGCAGGGCGGACGCGGTCAGCGCCATCACCACGTCGTTGACCGTCATGTCGAACGCGTTCTTGACCCGCTTCACGTCCTCGAGGGGTACCGACCCGTAGGAGAAACGACGGTGCGGCGTGATCCTGCCGTTCAACGGGGTCGACGGCGCGTGCAGGGAGCGATGACCCACGTCGTCCTGCTCCTGGCCGAGCAGACGGCCGACCAGTCCTACGGCCTCGCTTAGCATCCGCGAGCCGGGGAAGTTCGACGCACCGGGCAGCTCGTCGAGATATCCGAGCGACTTGGGAACGGTTCGCAGCATCTCGATCGGGTTCACCGCGGCCGCGTGCAGCCCACGGCGGACCAGGTTGACCGTGCTGGGCATCCGGCGGGACGGGTACGTCTCCGGCTCAGGCTCCACCGTTCGGGGCTCCGGGGTGATGTCCATCAAGGTCTCGAGGATCTCTGCACCCGAGACTCCGTCGATCGCGGCATGGTGCACCTTCGAGTAGAACGCCACCTTGCCGCCCTCGAGGCCCGTGATGACATAGGCCTCCCAGAGCGGGCGGGTCCGGTCCAGTGGCCGGGCGTGGATCCGGGCAACCTGCTCGCCGAGCTGTTCCTTGGTGCCGGGGCCGGGCAGAGCAAGCTCGCGCAGGTGGAACTCGACGTCGAAGTGCGGGTCGTCGATCCAGTACGGCCGGCCGAGGCCGAGCGGCACCGGGACCAGCCGCTGCCGGAACGGCTCGGCGAGGTGGAGCCGGGGCTCGAGGACCGCACGGACCGAGTCCAGGGTCCAGTCACCGCCCGGCACTGAGGTCGGGTCGAGGACGATCAGGCTGCCGACGTGGCCGACCGTGGTCGGCGACTCGACGTTCAGGAACTGGGCATCAAGCGATGTCAGCTGTCGCATTCCGACAGTCTGTCCGCCATCGAGCGGCATGTCACGGAGTAGTGATCGAGGAAACTACTGCTTCCGGCCCAGCCGCTTGCGGGACTCCCCCGGCATCGGCTTCCGCTGGACGCTGACGCCCGCCATCAGCGCCATCCCCTTGACCCGCACCACCTGCGAGGAAGGGGTCAGCTCCGCGGGAACCTTGGGCCGGGACTCGCTGAAGTCGCCCATGATCCCGATGCCCTCGACGATCACCTGGGTCTGTGCGTTCACGATGACGTCGATGCCCGCCATGATCGCGTAGGCGTCGATCGTCACCTCCCGTGCAGCGAACTGGGCCTGGCGCAGGTCGAGCGTGATCGAGCCCATCATCGAGAACGCGGTGTGCCGTTCGGGCACCAGCCACAGCCCGCGCCGGCTGCAGTCACCCATCACCGAGAACGAGTTGTTGTACGCCACCGCAGGAACCGACGGTGTCGCCCCCGGCCGCGGCCGCGGCACCGGTGCCTGCTCGGCGCGCGTCGGGAGGTCCGCGGTGATCGGCACCAGATCGGCGTAGGTCTTCGCGGCGTACGCCGCCTCCAACCGCTCGTCCAGCTCGTCGAGGTCGATCCTGCCCTCGCCCGCCGCATGCCGGAGCAGCTCGGCCACCTGGTGCCGGTCACTGTCCGAGATCCGGAGCTGGTTGGGGTCGTGGCGTTCCATGCCGTCTCGTGCTGGTCCCTCCATGTGAACAGGGTAATGCCCGTCGATTAGGCTCGGCGGAGCGTACCCGCCCGCTGCAAGGAGCCTGCCCATCGTGAGCGCCCAGCCCGAGTTCCAGTACTCCGACCTGCTTCCCACCGGCGCCGACGAGACGCCCTACCGGCTCATCAGCACGGAGGGTGTCAGCACCTTCGAGGCGAACGGGCGCACGTTCCTGCAGGTGGACCCGTCCGCACTGCGGCTGCTCACGTCGGAAGCCATGCACGACATCGCGCACTACCTGCGTCCATCGCACCTCGCCCAGCTGCGCAAGATCATCGACGACCCGGAGGCCAGCGGCAACGACCGTTTCGTGGCCCTCGACCTGCTCAAGAACGTGAACATCTCCGCCGGCGGCGTACTGCCGATGTGCCAGGACACCGGCACCGCGATCGTGATGGGCAAGAAGTCCGAGGGTGTGCTGACCGGCGCCGACGACGGTGAGTGGATCAGCCAGGGTGTGTACGACGCCTACACGAAGCTCAACCTGCGCTACAGCCAGCTCGCTCCGCTGACCATGTGGGAGGAGAGGAACACCGGCAGCAACCTCCCCGCACAGATCGAGCTGTACTCCACCCCGGGCAAGGGCGCAGCACCGGAGTACAAGTTCCTGTTCATGGCCAAGGGCGGGGGCTCGGCGAACAAGTCGTTCCTGTTCCAGGAGACGAAGGCGGTGCTGAACCCCGAGCGGATGCTCGAGTTCCTCGACGAGAAGATCCGATCCCTCGGGACAGCCGCCTGCCCGCCGTACCACCTGGCCATAGTCGTCGGCGGCACGAGTGCGGAGTTCGCGTTGAAGACCGCGAAGTACGCCTCCGCGCACTACCTCGACGACCTGCCTACGTCCGGCGGCATGAGCGCCCACGGGTTCAGGGACCTCGAGCTCGAGGAGGAGGTCTTCAAGCTGACCCAGTCGTTCGGGATCGGTGCGCAGTTCGGCGGGAAGTACTTCTGCCACGACGTCCGCGTCGTGCGCCTCCCGCGCCACGGCGCCTCCTGCCCGGTGGCGATCGCGGTGTCCTGCTCCGCAGACCGGCAGGCACTCGGCAAGATCACCGCCGACGGGGTGTTCCTCGAGCAGCTCGAGCGTGACCCGGCGAGGTACCTGCCCGAGGCCACCGACGACAAGCTGGGTGGCGACGTCGTGAAGGTCGACCTGAACCGGCCGATGGACGAGATCCGCGCCGAGCTCAGAAGGTACCCGGTCAAGACCCGGCTGTCGCTGACCGGGCCGCTGGTCGTGGCACGCGACATCGCGCACGCCAAGATCAAGGAGCGCCTCGACGCGGGCGAGTCGATGCCGCAGTACCTCAAGGACCACGCGGTCTACTACGCCGGGCCGGCCAAGACGCCGGAGGGGTACGCGTCCGGATCATTCGGCCCCACCACGGCCGGCCGGATGGACTCCTACGTGGACCAGTTCCAGGCCGCGGGCGGCTCGATGGTGATGCTGGCCAAGGGCAACCGGTCCGTTCAGGTAACCCGTGCCTGCGACACGCACGGCGGCTTCTACCTCGGTTCGATCGGTGGCCCGGCAGCCAGGCTGGCCCAGGACTGCATCAAGCACGTAGAGGTGCTGGAGTACCCCGAGCTCGGCATGGAGGCGGTCTGGAAGATCGAGGTCGAGGACTTCCCTGCGTTCATCGTCGTCGACGACAAGGGCAACGACTTCTTCGCCGAGACCCAGAAGCCGATCGCGCTGACGGTGCGAACCCGTTCCGCCGAGAAGGTCTGACCGGCCGCCAGGCTAGTCTTTCGCGCATGGGGGAGCGATTCCGACTCGATGTCGAGCCAGATCTCGTGGCCGGCGCGGCGCGTCGGCTGGGCCGGCTCGGCGAGCATCTGCGCGACTTCGCCGGTCACTTCGACCGCGCCTCGGTCGCCGTGTCTCGCTTCGCCGAGGACCTCGGCCACGCTATGGACGTCGACCTGCCCTCGCTGAACCGCCGGTGGGGTGAGGCTGCGACGGCGTACGACGCTGCCGTCGGCGCGGCCGACTCGTCCTACCATCGCGGAGTGGACGGCCTCGGCGACGACCTCGCGCCCCAGCTCGCGCGGATGGCAAGGGAGGACCTTCGTACGGCGGCCGGCCGGCAGCACTCAGACGCCTCGGCTGCACGGGACGCGACCCAGCACAAGCTAGAGCTCGAGTACGACGACCTCTGCGACCGCTTGGAGGGTAAGGCGCGGCAGCTCGCGACGACCCTCGGCGAGTCCGTCGCGGTGCCCGTGCCCCCTACGAGCCGATGTGAGCAGCCGCGTCATCCATGCGGACTCGTCGGTGCTCGACGGTGTGCGCAGGGAGTTCCAGGAGCTCGGCAGGGTGGTCCGCGACAGCACCGAGCCCACCTCGGGCCACGCCGAGGACGTCACCAACGGCGCCTCGCAGTTCGCCGGCGCGCTCAACCACGGGATTGCCGCGTTCACCCTGTCGTGGGCGGCGACATTCGAGGCGACCAGCGAGACCGCGGGGAACATCGTTGCCAACGTCGGCGGGTTCTCCGTCGACCTCGAGGCGCTCGACCTGGGTGCGTGCTGAGGTGAGCGAGTACGTCGAGGTCGCCCGGGCCGAGTCCGAGCGCGGCGAGATCGTCCTGCGCGAACGACGCGAGCCGGACGGAGGCTCCCTCACCCCTCTCGAGCTCCGGGTGAACGGCGTGTTCGTGATGGACACCCTCGAGACCACCAGTGAGAAGGGGCTCGCGACCGCGGCCCTCAAGCAGGTCGAGGACCCGCGCAACGTCGTGGTCGGAGGACTCGGGCTCGGCTTCACCATGCACGAGGTGCTCGCCGACATGCGCGTGGAGAAGCTCGTGGTCGTCGAGATCGAGGATGCCCTGGTCCGGTGGATGCGTGACGGGACCGTGCCGCACGGCCCGGCGTACCTGGCCGACGAACGCGTCCGCGTGATGACCGCGGACATCCGGGTGGCGATGGCAGAGGCGACCCCGGCGGCGTACGACCTGGTCCTGCTCGACGTCGACAACGGGCCCGGCTTCCTGGTGTACGACGCCAACGCGGCCGTCTACCAGCAGGAGTTCCTGGAGCAGACCCGTGCCTGTCTCAGGCCCGGCGGCGCCCTGGTGATCTGGTCGGCCGCGGAGTCCACCGATCTGCAGAACGAGATGCGCAAGGTGTTCGGCAAGGTCGTCGCGATCCCCTACGACGTGACCCTGCAGACCCGCGAGGAGCACTACTGGATCTACCTGTCGAGGAACCCTGCCACCGGACCGTAGCGTGACGGGTCGGGGGTAAGTAACCTCGCAGCATGGCTGACTTCCGGATCGAGCACGACAGCATGGGCGAGGTTCAGGTTCCCGCGGACGCGCTCTGGAGGGCGCAGACCCAGCGGGCGGTGGAGAACTTCCCGATCAGCGGCACCACCCTCGAGCCCGAGCACATCAAGGCGATGGCACGCGTGAAGGCGGCGGCCGCGAAGGTGAACGCCGAGCTCGGGGTGATCGACGACACGATGGCCAAGGCGATCAACGAGGCCGCGGCAGGCGTCATCGAGGGCAGGTACGACGAGCACTTCCCGCTCGACGTGTTCCAGACCGGGTCCGGCACCTCGTCCAACATGAACATGAACGAGGTGCTGGCCTCGCTCGCCGGTCGCGCGGGGGTCGAGGTCCACCCCAACGACCACGTCAACGCGAGCCAGTCCAGCAACGACACGTTCCCGACGTCGATCCACGTTGCGGCGACCTCGTCGACGACACAGCAGCTGGTCCCGGCCCTCGACCACCTAGCCACCGCCCTCGAGCGGAAGGCGGAGGAGTTCCGGGACGTGGTGAAGTCCGGGCGCACCCACCTGATGGACGCGACCCCGGTGATGCTCGGGCAGGAGTTCGGCGGGTACGCCGCGGCGATCCGGATCGGCATCGAGCGCCTCGAGGCTGCCCTGCCGCGAGTGGCCGAGCTGCCCCTGGGCGGCACCGCGGTCGGCACCGGCATCAACACCCCTGCAGGCTTCGCGGACAAGGTGATCGCGGAGCTGGCGGCCTCGACCGGTCTGCCGTTCACCGAGGCACGAAACCACTTCGAGGCCCAGGGCGCCCGGGACTCGCTGGTGGAGCTGTCCGGGCAGCTGAAGACCGTCGCGGTCAGCCTCACCAAGATCTGCAACGACCTGCGCTGGATGTCGTCGGGGCCGCGGACCGGTTTCGCGGAGATCAACCTCCCCGACCTTCAGCCGGGGTCGAGCATCATGCCGGGCAAGGTGAACCCGGTGCTGCCGGAGGCGACGCTCATGGTGTGCGCACAGGTGATCGGAAACGACACCACCGTGACGGTGTCCGGCGCCTCGGGCAACTTCGAGCTCAACGTGATGATGCCGGTGCTCGCGCGCAGCCTGCTGGAGTCGATCCGGCTGCTCAGCACCAGCAGCCGGCTGCTCGCCGACCGGTGCGTGGACGGGATCACCGCGAACGTGGAGCGGATGCGCACCTACGCCGAGTCCTCACCGTCGGTGGTCACCCCGCTCAACCGCTACATCGGCTACGAGAACGCGGCGAAGGTCGCCAAGACGGCGCTCGCCGAGGAGAAGACGATCAAGCAGGTCGTGCTCGAGATGGGGTTCGTGGAGAAGGGTGACCTGACCGAGCAGCAGCTCGATGAGGCCCTCGACGTGGCCCGGATGACCCGCCCCTGAGACCTGACGCCTGACAGGCTCAGTACCAGTCGTGGGACTGCTTGAACTCCCAGGCAGAGCAGGGGCTGCCGTAGCGAGTCCTCGATGTACCCCAGGCCCCAGCGGATCTGGCTGACCGGATTGGTCATGTAGTCGGCGGGCAGGTCGTGCGTGCCGCCGGTCAACGCCTGCGGGATGCCGTAGGCCGACGAGGTCGGGTTGTCGGCGTTCATGTCCCAGTCACTCTCGCTGACGTAGAGCGCGTCGAGGCAACCGAACTCCGACTCGGAGAAACCGAACTCGGGCAGCATCGCCCGGGCGATCGTGCGCGGGTCCTCGCTGGTCAGGTCCTCGGTCCGGGTGACCTGGCCGCCGGACTCCTGGCTGAGCGCATCCTTCTTGGTCTCGTCCAGGGCAGTGCGGGTGGCCGAGCGTGATGCTTCCTGCTCGCGGTCGTCGGCGAGGTCGGCCGTGTCCCGCCGATCGCTGCGGTCGACCGTGGCCGCGGAGATGGCAGCGGGGCCGGCCGGGGCGCCGTCCTTGACCAGGACGCCACTCGTCACGGCGATTCCCGTCGCGGCGACCGCCACGCCGGAGAACATCACCGACTTGCGAAGACTCTTCTTGAGGGCAGGCTCAGCAGGTGCGTTCCGGTGTCTCGGAACGTACGTGTCGCGGCGTGGCACAGATGTACTCGCAGACGATTGACTACAGGGGCGTCACTCAGCGCGTGTTCGGACAAGCGCGGGAAGACATCCACCATGGCGGATTCAACTATTTGACGCAAATCTCGCGGACCGGACGCTACGCAGCCCGCCGTGTCCTGCACCACGTCAGACCGTCCGCAGCCGGAGCACCCGCGCTGACTCCGGCGCCATCACCGGAAGCCGAACTCCCGCATGGATGAGCGTGGACCCCGCTAGAACCAACGGTTCTGGGCCCAGCCACGACGTCCCGAGGTCGACCAGCGGTCCCCGCTGCTGGGGTCCGATCTGTACCACTTCGTACCTTCTGGACGGGTCCAGACCGGAAAGCCGGACCGGTGTGGGTGTCTGGGTGGTGAGCGACGCCACGGCCGCGATGACGAAAACCGCCTCCGAGGCGTCAGGGGCCACCACTCCGGTGACCAGAATTGCAGGGTCGGGATGATCCCCGTGTACGACGGACCCGGCGGCGATGATGCTACGGACCTCCTTGTGCACCGCGATCCACGCCGCGAGCTCCGCACGTTCCTCGGGGGACGCCTTGGTGATGTCCCACTCGATCCCGAAGTGACCGATCAGCGCGGTGGCCGCGCGGAAGCCGAGCCGGTGTCGGCGCCCGGTGGTGTGTGCCTCAGGACCGCCCACGTGGGCGCCCATCATCTCCGGCGGCACCAGCAGCGACGTCCAGCGCTGGATGTGCTGCCGCTCCAGGGCATCGATGGTGTCGCTGGGCCAGATCCGGTCGGTGCGCTGCAGGATGCCCAGGTCGACCCGTCCGCCGCCGGAGGCGCAGCTCTCGATCTCCAGCGCGGGGTGCGCGTCCCGCAGCTCGTCGAGCAGCCGGTAGAACGCGATCGTCTGCCCGTGCACCGCGGGCCGGCCGTCGTGCGCCACGTCGATGAGGTCGCGGTTGTGGTCCCACTTGAGGTAGCCGATGTCGTACTCGTCGAGCAGGGCGCCGAGCGCGCTGCGGACGTGGGCGTAGGCGTCGGGGTGCTGCAGGTCGAGCACCTGCTGGTGCCGCCACTCCGGCGGCAGTCCGCGGCGTCCCCGCAGCAGCCAGTCCGGGTGCTCCCGGGCCAGGTCGGAGTCGACGTTGACCATCTCCGGCTCGACCCACAGGCCGAACTCCATCCCCAGCTCACGCACGTGGTCCACCAGCGGGTGCAGGCCGTGGGGCCACACCTCCTCGTCGACGGTCCAGTCCCCGAGGCCGGCGCGGTCGTGGCGTCGCCCGCGGAACCAGCCGTCGTCGAGCACGAAGCGCTCCACCCCGATCTCGGCGGCCGCGTCCGCCAGCCCGGTCAGCGTGTCGAGGTCGTGGTCGAAGTAGACGGCCTCCCAGGTGTTGAGGGTCACCGGCCGCGGCGACCCGGGCCGGCCCGAGCGGCGGCGGACCCATCCGTGCAGTCGGTCGCTCATCCCGTCCAGGCCGCGATCGGACCAGGACCCGAACAGGGACGGGGCCGCGTAGCTCTCACCGGGTCCGAGCACGACTTCCCCGGGGCCGAGCAGCTCGTACCCGCCGAGCAGCGACTCGCCCTCCGGGGTCCGTTCGGCGTAGCTCACGTGGTCGCCACTCCAGGCGAGGTGCGTCGCCCAGACCGTGCCCGTCCGGAACCCGAAGCCCGGAGCGCCCGCGACGAGAAGGAGCGTCGCGTCGTGGCCGGTCCTCCCGTGCCGGCCGGCCCGCTGCCAGGTGCCCTGGGACCAGGTACGACGTTGGGGCGAGCGTTCCCGCGTCCACCGTCCGGTGAGGTCGAGCAGCTCGGTGGCCTCGGCGTCCACGGGCAGCACCGAACGAACCGCCGCAACCACGAAGTCGGTGTCCTCGGTGTTCTCCAGCCGGGTCCGGACGTGGACCAGGCCCTCCGGGAGCAGGTCGATGGCGCAGGTGACCGACAGACCGGCATCGTCGTCGCGGGAGCGCAGCACGACGCCGTCCGCTGCGTGCTCCATCGACCAGGTGGCGAACCGCGGAGCCCACGTCACGACGTCCACCCTGCCCGTCGTACCAGGCCGGAAGCCTTCCACGGCAGGCGTTCCGGTGAAACCGCTGGCTGTCTCCGGGAGGACACCGAGGAACCGTGGCGCGTCCAGCGCGCTGTGCGGCACGGTCGGTGTCCGAGCCGTCACCAAGGCCGCGATGTCGGCGTCGCCCAGGTCACCGAGGTCGGCGCCCCAGTGCAGGAGCACCGGAACCGGACCGTCGCCACACGCAGCGAGCAGCAGGCTGGTGCCTGCTGCTCGCCGGTAGAACGGACCCGAGGTCACCCCTTGACCGCTCCGGCGGTGAGGCCGCGGACGAAGAACCGCTGCAGAGCGAAGAACACCATCAGCGGCACGACCATCGAGATGAACGCGCCGGCCGTCAGCAGCTCTGCGCCCTGACCCTGCGCCCCGAGCAGGGCGGCAGGTTCACGATCACGGTGGCGTTGTCACCGGCGCCCAGGAACAGCTAGGCGATCAGCAGGTCGTTCCACACCCACAGGAACTGCAGGATCGCGAACGCGGCGAGCACCGGCACCGACATCGGGACGATCAGCTCGCCAGAACGTCTGGAAGTGGGTCGCCCCGTCGATCTTCGCCGACTCGATGACCGTCCTCGGCAGCGTGCTCATGTAGTTGCGGATGGTGTAGATCGCCAGCGGCATGCCGAACCCGGTGTGCAGGAGCCAGACCGCGAAGATACTGCCCGTAGATCCCGAGACCGTCGGGCCCGAGCAGCGTCAGCAGCGGGGACGAACGCCACCTGGATCGGCACCACCATCAGGGCGACGATCATGACGAACAGGATGTCCTTGCCCCGGAAGTCCATGAACGTGAACGCGTAGGCGGCGAACGCGGCGAACATGATCGGGAGGATGGTCGCGGGGATCGCCACGACGATGCTGTTGACGAAGCCCCGCGCCATGTCCGTCCTGGCCGAGCACGGTGTCGTAGTTCTCGAGCGTCCAGTCGGTGCCGAACGGGTTCAGCAGCGCCGTCCACCAGCCGACTGCGCTCCAGATCGATCGCGTGGACGGAACGAGCTGACCAGCAGACCCAGCGTCGGGATGGTCCACAGGAGGCAGAGGAACACCATCATGATGATGGAGAACCAGCTGCGCTGGAGCGCCTTGGTCCTTCGCGTCGTCGCGCTCATCGGCTCGGTCTCCTCTCTGCCGGAAGTGCCTGACTTGGTAGATGAGCACCGGCATCACGGCGATCAGCAGGATCACCACGATGGCCGAGGCGATCCCGTTGTCCTGGCTGCGCGAACAGCTCCTGGAAGAACAGGTTCGCGATCACGTTGGTGCTTGTCGCGGCCGTTGGTCGTGACGTAGACGATGTCGAAGATCTTCAGCACCATGATCAGCACCGTGATGAAGACCGTGATCATCGTGCCGCGGATCTGCGGGATCACCACCTGCCGGAAGATCTGGAACTCGTTGGCACCGTCGATCCGGGCGGCCTCGATGGTCTCCTCCGGGACACCCTTGATCGCGGAGGACAGCAGGATCATCGCGAAGCCCGCCTGCATCCAGATCACGATGACCATCAGCATCAGGTCGTTGAGGCTGAAAGTCGAGACGCTCAGCCAGGCGACCGGCTCGGTGGCCGCACCGAGCACGTTCCCGAGTCCGACCCAGATCGCGTTGAGCAGGCCGGTCTGGTTGTCTCCCGGCGGGTCGTAGGCGTAGATGAGGGTCCAGATCGCGGCCGCGCCGACGAACGAGATCGCCATCGGGACGAAGATGAAGCTCTTGGAGACCTTCTCCGAGGTGGGCCGCAGCTTGTCGGCCAGAACCGCCACCACGACCCCGATCGCGACGCAGGACGCGGGCACGACCAGCAGCCACAGCACGTTGTTCACGATCGACTCGCGGAAGTCGGGATCCTTGAACACGTCGACGTAGTTCTGGAGGCCGACGTACGCCTCACTGTCAGCGTCCGCGAAGCTGAAGTGGATGGTCTGCACGGTCGGGTAGATCAGCACCATGCCGATCAGCAGCATCGCCGGGAGCAGGAACGCGTACGGGATGGTGCCCTCGGAGATCCGCTTGGGCAGGCCCTCCACCAGCATGTTGATGAAGTAGAACAGCACGCCGGCGCCGCCGACGCCCGCGACCACCGCGATCAGCGCCCTGCATCAGCTTGGGGATGTCGTCGCCGTACAGGGCGAGCGCCTGGAAGACCGTGCCGATGACCGCGACCGCGATCACCAGTCCGACCAGCCCGACGATCAGCATCACGCCGCGGCGCTTCTTCTCGGCCGCGTCCTTCTCTTCGGGGGAGGGTCTGCGAGGTGCGGTCGCCGTGGCCGCGCCCCCTGTGCCTCCCGTGCGGTCCGGATCCGATTCCATAGAGGACAACCCGCTCAAGACCTTTCCATCACCAGGCCCCCACGAGGGAGGCGACATCCGGGACTGCTGTGCGGGTGGCGGGGCCCGTGCGGGCCCCGCCACCCGGGTGCATCAGGAGGAGGGCCAGGAAGCTTCGATTTCCTGGGTCACCTCTTCGGTCGACTTGTCGCCGGTGGTCCACTCGACCATGCCCGTCCAGAAGCTGCCGCCGCCAACGTCAACCGGCATCAGGTCGGACCCGTCGAACCGGAACACGTCCGCGTTCGCGGCGATCTCTCCGACCTTGCGGGTGATCTCGTCGGGGTACAGCGAGGTGTCGAACGTGCTGTGCGGTGAGAGCCAGCCGCCGTCAGCCGCCCACGACTGACCGAACTCTTCACCGCTGAGGTACTCCATGACCGCAACCGTGTCCTCGTCGTCCGGGTTGAATGACGCGGCCAGGTCGCCGCCGCCGAGCACCGGGTTGCCGTCGTATCCGCCCTCATAGGCGGGGAAGTAGAACACGTCGACCGCGTCATCCAGGTTGCTCTGCACGTCCTCCGGGAAGAAGCCGGTGATGAAGTTGCCCTGCCGGTGCAGCATGCACTTCGGCGGGTCCTCGAAGGCAGGGTTGCCGGCCTCCGCGAACGGCGTGTTGATGACCGCGGCAGCACCGCCACGCACGTTGCCTTCGGTCGTCACGATCTCGCCGTACGCGTCGAAGGCCTCCTGCACCTTCGGGTCGTCGAACGGGATCTCGTGGGAGACCCACTGGTCGTAGACCTCCGGGCCGTGCAGCCGCAGCATGAACTCCTCGATCCAGTCGGTGCCGACCCAGCCGGTGGCCGCGTCGGACTCGTAGCCGAGGCACCAGGGCGCGGTGCCCGAGGACTTGATCTCGTCCGCGATGCCGGCGAGCTCCTGGATCGTGGCGGGCTCGGTCGAGTAGCCGCCCTGGCTGTAGGCCTCCTTGGGGACGAAGACCAGACTCTTCACCGCCACTCGCATGGGCGCGCCGTAGGCTGTCCCGTCCTCGGTCGACCCGGCCTCGAGCAGACCGGGGATCAGGGTCTTCTCGATGCCGGGGAGGTCCATGTAGTCCTCGACGGCGGCCACATCACCCTCGTCCGCGAGCTCGACCAGCGTCCCCGGCTGCGGGAAGATACCGATGTCGGGGGTGTCCCCGGCGCGCACCTTGCTCGTGATGATCGTCTGGAAGTCCTGGGTGCCTGTGTACTGGATGTCGATCCCGGTCTCGTCCTCGAAGGACTTGATCTCCTTCTCGAAGGAGTCCCCCTCGACGCCACCGAACGCGCCGATGACCTCGACGACCTTGTCGCCGTCGTCGGTGCCGCCGTCGACACTGCTGCTGCTGCCACCACCGTCGCCACCGCCGCCACCTTCGTCACCGCCCTGCAGGCAGCCGGCAGTAAGCAGTACGACCGTGGTGCACATAGCCCCGAGTGCTAGCACCCGGCTTCTCTTGCGTGTCATGGTTTCTCCTCGCTTGCAAACCGGGATATGACGTGCGGGGCGAGGTGCGATCAGTCCACTTGTGACCATGACCGCACCTCTGCCTAACCCGTTTCTACCGTGGTTAGGCAGAGGTGTCTATGACCGAAGGGTCCGTTATTGGATCGTCACAATGTGACGTTCTCCAGCATCTCCGTCACCAGGGCCGCGATCGGTGACCGTTCCGAGCGGGTCAGCGTCACGTGCGCGAACAGCGGATGGCCCTTGAGCCGCTCCACCACGGCGACGATGCCGTCGTGCCTGCCGACCCGCAGGTTGTCCCGCTGCGCGACGTCGTGGGTGAGCACCACTTTGGAGTTGGCGCCGATTCGCGAGAGCACGGTGAGCAACACGTTGCGCTCCAGCGACTGCGCCTCGTCGACGATCACGTAGGCGTCGTGCAGGGACCGGCCCCGGATGTGGGTCAGCGGGAGAACCTCGAGCATCCCCCGGTCCAGCACCTCGTCGATCACGTCCGGTGAGGTGAGCGCACCAAGCGTGTCGAACACCGCCTGCCCCCACGGCGACATCTTCTCCGACTCGCTGCCGGGAAGGTAGCCGAGCTCCTGGCCACCGACCGCGAACAGTGGTCGGAACACCACGACCTTCTTGTGCTGGCGGCGCTCCATGACGGCCTCGAGGCCGGCGCACAACGCCATCGCAGACTTGCCGGTGCCGGCCCGCCCGCCGAGGGACACGATCCCGACCTCCGGGTCGAGAAGCATCTCGAGGGCGATCCGTTGCTCGGCCGACCGTCCGTGGATGCCGAACGCCTCCCGGTCCCCGCGGACGAGCTGGACCCGCTTGTCGGCCTTGACCCGGCCGAGTGCGCTGCCGCGTTCGGAGATCAGGACCAGGCCGGTGTGGCACGGCATCTCCCGTGCCTCCTCCAGGTCGATCACGGAGTCGGCGTACAGCTCGTCGACGTCACCACCGCTGACCTCGATCTCGGCCATCCCGGTCCATCCGGACTCGACGGCCAGCTCGGCGAGGTACTCCTGGGCGTCGATGCCGACCGCTGACGCCTTGATCCGCATCGGCAGGTCCTTGGAGACCAGCGTGACCTCACGGCCCTCGTTGGCGAGGTTGCACGCGACCGCGAGAATCCGGGTGTCGTTGTCACCGAGCCGGAACCCGGACGGCAACGACTCGGGGTCGGTGTGGTTGAGCTCGACCCGCAGCGACCCGCCGGTGTCCCCCACCGGCACCGGCTCGTCGAGCCGACCGTGGGTGACTCGCAGCTCGTCGAGCATCCGCAGCGCGGACCGGGCGAAGTAGCCCAGCTCCGGGTGGTGCCGTTTGCCCTCGAGCTCGGTGATGACGACTACCGGCAGGACCACTTCGTGCTCGTCGAACCGGCGGAGTGCGCCCGGGTCGGCCAGCAGCACGCTGGTGTCGAGAACATAGGTCCGGATCCCGGCTTTGCTCCTGACAGGCGCGGCGCTCTTGCGGCGAGTAGTGGTGCTCTTTGTTGCAGCCACGGTTCGTCCCCTCGCGGGACCGACGCACGCACTCAGCGCCCCGGTCCTAGTTCTCGCTGGACCGGGAACGGGCCCGAAAGTCTGAGTGCAGACCTCCGGAGGCGCGGTGTGCGCCATCGTGCTGGTCGTGAGTGTTCACGAACGGGCCTCCCGAAACGGCAGGCTTCCCCACCTGCCGTTACTTGAAAGGTAAGCCCGGCGCCACCTGGATCTCTGCAGAACACGCCAAAACGTGATGTCAACGGTGGTCGAACGTCGAGCTGTCAGGCCCCGAAACGTCGCTCGCGCTCGGCGTACGCCCGCAGCGCTCGCAGGAAGTCGACGCGGCGGAAGTCGGGCCAGTAGGCCTCACAGAAGTAGAACTCGCTCTGCGCGCTCTGCCACAGCAGGAACCCGCCCAGCCGCTGCTCCCCGGAGGTGCGGATCACCAGGTCCGGGTCCGGCTGGCCCTTGGTGTAGAGGTGCTCGGCGATGTGCTCGACGTCGATGATCTCGGCGAGCTCCTCGACCGAGGTCCCCTTCGACGCGTGCTCGTGCAGCAGGGACCGCACGGCGTCGGCGATCTCGCGACGGCCGCCGTACCCGACCGCGACGTTGACGATCAGTCCGTCCACGTCGCGGGTGTCGTCGGCGGCCTCCTTGAGCTTGCGTGCGGTGGCCGCGGGCAGCAGGTCCTGGGCGCCGACCGGGTTCAGCCGCCACCGCTGCTCGGCGGCCAGGTCGGCGACCGCCTCCTCGATGATCTCGAGCAGCTCTACGAGCTCAGAGGCCGGCCGGTTCAGGTTGTCGGTCGACAGCAGCCACAGGGTGACGACCTCGACGCCGGCTTCCTCACACCACTCGAGCAGCGGGGAGATGTTGGCGGCACCGGCCCGGTGGCCGTGTGCGGCGTCGGCCCCGACCGCCTTCGCCCAGCGGCGGTTCCCGTCCAACATGACACCGACATGCTTGGGCAGCTTGTCAGCGGGAAGGCGTCGGGCGAGCCGCGCTTCGTACGCGGGGTACAGCACCTTGCGAATGCCGCTCTTCCAGTCAGCCACGTCACACCACATTACCCGTCGTCCCAGGCATCTTCGGCGGGCGCGCTGGGTACCTTGGAGGACATGGATCCGCGCACCCAACGAATGGTCGACCGCTCTGTCGATACGACCGAGCACGTGCGCGACCAGATGCGCGACAAGCTCGACGAGGTCAAACCGAAGCTGCGCGGCTGGCTGCACGCGGCGACCGCCCCGCTGACCCTTGCGGCCGGCATCGTCCTGATCGTGCTCTCCCCCAACGCCGCGACCCGGCTCGGTTCGTCGGTCTTCGCGACCTCGGCGCTCATCTTGTTCACCGTGTCCGCGATCTACCACCGCGGCACCTGGTCACCGCGGGTGTGGGCGTTCCTGCGCCGGTTCGACCACGCCAACATCTTCCTGCTGATCGCCGGCAGCTACACCCCGTTCACGCTGCTACTGCTGCACGGCCGCGACCGCAGCATCCTGCTGTCCGTCGTGTGGATCGGCGCCGGGCTCGGGGTGCTCTTCCGGATATTCTGGACCGACGCGCCCCGCTGGCTCTACGTACCGATCTACATCGGGCTGGGCTGGGCCGCGATCTTCTACTTCGGCGACTTCGTCCGCAACGGCGGCACGGCGGTACTCACCCTGATGGCGGTCGGCGGCGCCATGTACACCATCGGCGGGCTGGTCTACGCCCTGAAACGGCCGAACCCGTCGCCGTACTGGTTCGGGTTCCACGAGGTGTTCCACACGCTGACGATCGCCGCGTTCATCACCCACTACATCGGCGTCTCGATCGCGACCTACTCGCTGAGGTGAAATGTCCCGGCCTGGGGTCTTTACGACAGGCGAGTACGGGGTTACCGTCGAGGGGTAGATCGAACCTGATCGAGATGGAGGTGCCACTTTTGCTGAACCCCTCACGATCACGCCATGAGCCCGAAGGGCCTTGACGAACAGCTGATACATCTCAACGTCGAAGGGGAAGGCAATCACGCCTTCCCCTTCGTCATGCCCCGTTGAAACCCGCCCTTTTCGCTGTTGAGATCCGCCTCGTTCACTAGTGAGATCCGCCTGGTTCACGGATTTGAGAATCACGCGGGATTCAACCGCGAATCAGGCGGATCTCAACAGCGAATCAGGCGGATCTCAACGGAGCAGCTGGCGGAGGTCCTCGACGGTCGTGACGGGGCGGTCGCACACCATCCCCCGGCACACGTAGGCCGCGGCCTTCCCGTCGACCGGCCCCCGACCTGCAAGAAGGGGTACGCCGTCGGTGGCCGGCTGGTCCGCGGAGCCGGCGACCACCACCGTTCCCGGGCCGGTCGACATCCGCGCCGCCCGCTCCAGGTCGCGGCGCAGCACGTCGTCCTGGTCCCCGACCACGGCCACCTCGAGCGGTCCGGCCACCGCGGCCTCGGCTGCCGCGAGGGACCATCCCGCGAACCGCGGGACACGGTCGGCCAGCGTGTGTACGGCACGCAGCGCGGCCTCGGCCGCGTCACGGTGCCGACCGGACCCGGTGACCGCGGCGTAGCCGAGCAGGGCGTGCACCAACGCCGAGTGACCGGACGGACTGGCGTTGTCACTCGGGTCGCGCGGCCGCGCCACCAGCGTCTCGGCGTCCTCGGCGGTGTCGTAGAACCCGCCGTCCCCGGCCGGGAACATCGTCAGCGCCTCGTCCAGCAGAGCTCCAGCCCGGCCCAGCCACGTCGTGTCGCCGGTGGCGGACAGCAGGGCGAGAAAACCTCCAGCCACGCAGGCGTAGTCCTCCAGGACACCTGCATGCCGTCCGGCCACCCCGTCGCGTGAGACACGCAGCAGCTTGCTGCCGCGCAGGTGCAGGTCGACGAGCAGGTCGGCTGCCTCGGCCGCGGCGTCGACGTACCTCGGCTCCTCCAGCAGCAGACCGGCCTCGACGAGCGAGGAGATCACCAGCCCGTTCCAGGCCGCGACGACCTTGTCGTCCCGGGCGGGCCGGGTCCGGGTGGACCGGGCGTCGAGCAGTCGCCGCCGGACCGAGGACCACCGCGCCTCGTCGTCGGGGTCCTGCAGCAGCTGCAGGGTGGAGGCGCCGTGCTCGAAGGTACCGGCCTCGGTCACCTCGAACACCGATGCCGCCCAGGCGCCGTCGTCGGCGCCGAGCACCTCGACCAGCTGTTCCGGGGTCCAGGCGTAGAACTTGCCCTCCACACCGTCGCTGTCGGCGTCGAGCGCGGACGCGAACCCGCCCTGCTCGGTGCGGAGCTCGGCGAGCAGGAAGTCGGCCGTCTCCCGGGTCACCCGCGCGCCGAGCGGATCCCCGGTCTGGCGCCACCAACGGGCATAAAGGCCGAGAAGCTGCGCGTTGTCGTAGAGCATCTTCTCGAAGTGCGGCACCACCCAGCCCTGGTCGACGCTGTAGCGCGCGAAGCCTCCGCCGATCTGGTCGTAGATCCCGCCGCGGGCCATCGCCCGGCAGGTCGCGTCGACCATCTGCCCGGCCATCGCCGAACCGGTGCGTGCGGTGTGCCGGAGCAGGAACTCCAGCACCATCGACGGCGGGAACTTCGGGGCGCCGCCGAAGCCGGCCGCCACCTGGTCGAAGTCGCCACCGAGCTTCTCCACCGCCCCCGTGAGCACCACCTCGTCGATGCTTTCCCCACCGGCCAGCGAGGCCTCCTGCCGCAGGTGGTCGCGGATGTTTGCGGCGACCTCCGTCACCTCGCCACGACGGTCCCGCCAGGCATCACTCAGGGCGCTCAGGATCTGTCGGAACGCGGGCTGTCCGTGCCGCGGCTTGTCGGGGAAGTAGGTGCCGGCGAAGAACGGCTCACCGTCGTGGTTGAGCACGACCGTCATCGGCCAGCCACCCTGCCCGGTCATCGCGGTCGTCGCCTGCATGTAGACCGCGTCGACGTCGGGGCGTTCCTCACGGTCGACCTTCACGTTCACGAAGTGCTGGTTCATGAACGACGCGGTGACGTCGTCCTCGAACGACTCGTGCGCCATCACGTGGCACCAGTGGCAGGCGGCGTACCCGACGCTCAGCAGCACCGGCACGTCGCGCCGCCGCGCCTCGTCGAACACGTCCTCGCCCCACTCCCACCAGTGCACCGGGTTGTCCGCGTGCTGCAGCAGATAGGGGGAGGTGGCCTCGCGCAGTCTGTTCGTCATCACCTCCACGCTATCCGGACGGCCGCCGGGCACAACCGGAATGTCTGTCGGGGCCACGGCGTTACTGTCGAAGATGAACACAATCGAAGGGAACCCCGTGGCTACGACCGAACTGACCGCTCAGACATTCGAGAAGACAGTCGAGGACAACGACATCGTCCTCGTCGACTTCTGGGCCTCCTGGTGCGGACCGTGCCGGCAGTTTGCGCCCACCTACGAGAAGGCTGCGGATGCGAACGACGACATCGTGTTCGGCAAGGTCGACACCGAGGCCGAGCAGGCCCTGGCCCAGGCGGCGAACATCACGTCGATCCCAACGCTGATGGCGTTCCGCGAGGGGATCTTGGTCTTCGCCCAGCCCGGCGCCCTCCCGCCGCAGGCGCTGGACCAGGTGATCACCGCCGTCCGCGAGCTCGACATGGACGAGGTACGCAGGCAGGTCGAGGCGCAGCAGAACGGAGACGGTCAGACCGGCGCGACCGGCTGAGGCTCGTCGTGCGTCATCAGCCGGTGAGCAGCCGACTCGATGTCTGCCTCCTGGACAAGGACCAGGTTCGCCGCGTTCCCGAGCGGCACCGGGCTGTCCTTCCCTGCGACGCGAGCCAATCGTCCGTCGTACCCGCCCTCGACCAGTGCGGTGACCACGCCCTCGCCTACCCCGCCACTGTGCCGGGTCTCGTCCACCACCAGAACCCGTCCGGTCGCGGCGGCCTCGCGGAACAGGTCGTCGACCGGCAGCGGTGCCAGCCAGCGCAGGTCCACCACGCGTGCGTCGACCCCGTCCCGGGAGAGCCGGCGCGCCGCCCGTAGGGAGAGCCGGAGCCCGTTGCCGAACGTGACGACGGTCAGGTCCCGACCAGCTCCGTAGGTCCGCGCCCGCCCGATCGGAACGTGTTCCTCGGGCACCGGGAACAAGCTGAGCCAGCCACCGTCACCTTCCTCGTGCAGGTCGCGCAGGTGGTAGAGCGCGATCGGCTCGAGGAACACACAGACGCTGCCGTCCAGGCTCGCGGACTCGACACAGGTGCGCAGCATCGCCGCTGCGTCGTCCGGGCGGGACGGCGAGGCGACGACCAAGCCGGGAATGTCGCGCAGCACCGCCACCCCGTTGTCGTTGTGGAAGTGTCCGCCGAAGCCACGCTGATAGGCGTACGACGCGACCCGGACCACCATCGGGTTGCGGAACTGGCCCTGTGAGAAGAACTGGAGGGTGGATGCCTCGCCGCGCAGCTGGTCCTCGGCGTTGTGCAGGTACGCGAGGTACTGGATCTCCGGGACCGGGAGCAGCCCCGAGACACCGGCGCCGAGCGCGAGCCCCAGGATGGCCTGCTCGTCCAGCGGGGTGTCGAACACCCGCGCCGCCCCGAACCGTCGCTGCAGACCGCGGGTCACGCCGTACACACCGCCCTTGCGGCCGACGTCCTCACCGAACACGAGCAGCTCCGGGTGCCCGGTCAGCAGCTCGGCCAGCGCCCGGTTGACGGCCTGTGCGAGGGTGACCGGACCGTCGCGCTCCGCGTCCGCGGCCGTCCCGGTGACAGCGGCCGTCACCCGGTCGGGTCGGCGTGGCGCGACCGGAGCGGACACCTCCTCCGCGGACTCGAGCGGGCGGGCGTGCAACGCTTCCTGCGCAATGGCGAGGACCCGTCGGCCGATGCTCCGGTAGCGGTCCAGGACCTCGTCGGGGCTGAGCGCGCCGCAGTCGACCAGCAACCGGGCGGTCGCGACGAGCGGGTCGCGGGCGAGATCGGTGGCGATCTCCGCGGGCGTCCGGTAGGAGGTCTCCACGTCGGAGCCGGCGTGACCGAACAGCCGGACCATCGACAGGTGCAGCAGCGCGGGCGCACGGTGCTCGCGCACCCAGTCGGACGCGGCGCGCGCGGTGTCGTACGTCGCTGCGGCGTCGCAGCCGTCGGCGGCGAAGTAGCGCAGCCCACTCCGGTCGCCGTACGCCGCACGCAGCCAGCCAACCGGTGTGCGCACGCTGATGCCGAGGCCGTTGTCCTCACACACGACCAGCAGCGGGACCGGCAGCCCCTCGAAGGTGGCCAGGCAGGCGGTGTTCAACGCGCCGACGGCGGTGGAGTGGTTCATTGACGCGTCCCCGACACTCGCCACGGCCAGCGCGTCGGACGGCCAGGCGCTCGCGACCCCCAGCTTCCGGGCACGCTCGATCGCGAAGGCCACACCGACCGCCCGCGGCAGGTGCGAGGCGATCGTCGAGGTCTGCGGGATCACCGCCAGCTCGCGCCGTCCGAACACCTTGTGCCGGCCACCCGCGATCGGCTCGTCGGCGGCCGCGGCGACACCGAGCAGCACGTCACGTACCGCATCGATGCCGGGCACCTGGCCGGCGCGCCGGACGTAGAACGCGCCGGACCGGTAGTGCAGCAGGGCAGGGTCGGTGGGCCGGAGGACCGCTGCCACCGCCGCGTTGCCCTCGTGGCCCGACGAGGCGATCGTGTAGTAGCCGCGGCCCTGCTGCTGCATCCAGCGCGCGGCCAGGTCCAGGTGCCGGCTGGTCAGCTGGGCGTCGAAGATCTCCAGGGCGCTCGCGACGGTGAGCACACTGCCCGCGCGCACAACGTCGCCCGGGCCGGCGCGATCCGGCCCGGCAGCGAGACCGCGGACCACCTCGGTGAGGTGCTGCTCCCCTTCGTCGATCGTCATCAGGGCGCGAGTCAGATCCGGAAGTCGAGCTCCGGGACCAGCTCGGCCACGTCCATCTGTGCCTTCTGCAGCTTGCCGGAGTAGTCCCAGTTCACCGCCTGCCACCGGGTCATCTGGTCGAGCACCCAGACGCCGGACTGGCGGCTGCCGTTGCCGGACTTCCCATTCCCGCCGAACGGCAGGTGCGCCTCGGCGCCGGACGTGGAGTTGTTCACGCTGACCATGCCCGCGGAGATGCCGCGGCAGAACGTGAACACCGACTTCGGGTCGGTCGTGTAGATCGACGAGGACAGCCCGTAGCCGGGCTTGTTGGCCAGCTCGATCGCCTGGTCGAGGCCGGTGAACGTGGTCACGCCGACCAGAGGCCCGAACGTCTCGTTGAGGAAGATCTCGTCGTCGGGTCGAACCCCGTCGACGATCACCGGGTGGTAGAACAGCCCGCCCTCCGGGTCACCCACGAAGCCGTCGCGCGGGTTGTCCCTGCCGATCCTGCCGACGCCGGTGGAGCCGAGCACCTTGTGGTGGGACGCAACGAGATCGAGGTACTCGTCGTACCGGTCCGCGAACTTCTGGTCGAGCATCGGGCCGAAGAGCACGTCCTGCGCCGGGTCCCCCACCCTGGCCCGGGTGGTGGCCGCGACGAACCGCGCCAGGAAGTCGTCGTGCACCCGCTCGTCGACGATCACGGTGCCGAGCGAGGTGCACCGCTGGCCGCCGGTGCCGAAGCCCGCGAAGAGCGCACCCTCGACCGCCAGGTCGAGGTCGGCGTCCGCGCAGACCACCATCGGGTTCTTCCCGCCGAGCTCGAGGCACGCCGACTGCAGGTGCCGGCCGGTGAGCTCGCCGATCCGGGAGCCGACGGCGCTGGACCCGGTGAAGCCGACCTTGTCCACGAGCCCCTCGGACAGGGCCCCCTCCAGGCCGGCGAACGTCGCGTCGCCGTCCGCGTGCACGATGTTCAGCACGCCGTCCGGCAGGCCGCCTCCCCGGACGAAGAGGTCGAAGAACGCCTGGGCCGACGCGGAGGCGTACTCCGCCGGCTTCCACACGACGGTGTTGCCACACAGCAGCGCGGGCACGATGTACCAGGACGGCACCGCGACCGGGAAGTTGCCGGCCGTGACCACCGCCACGGTGCCGATGGGGTTGCGGAAGGTGAAGAGCTTCTTGTCGGGCATCTCCGACGGCACGGTCTGCCCGTAGAGCCGACGCCCCTCGCCGAGGAAGAAGTCGCAGGTGTCGACGATCTCGCGGACCTCGCCGAGCGCTTCGGCATACGGCTTGCCGATCTCCTCGGTCACCAGTCGGGCGAGCGCCTCGGCGTTCTCCTCGACGACCCGGCCGATGTGCGCGATGGCACGCCCGCGGACCGGGGCGGGCACGTCCGCCCACGCCGGTTGCGCCTGTTTCGCGACCCGGCAGGCGTCGAGGTAGGTCGCGCTGTCGGCGAGCGTGACGTCGGCAACGACGTCACGGGTCCGCGAGGGGTTCACCGATGCGTAGGCGTGCGCGCCCTCGCCGGGAACGGGTCGCCCTCCGACGACAGACGTGATCGTGCGGCTCATCGTGACTCCTCCTCGGATCGTGCGACTCCGGACAGTACCCGGTCGAACGCCGCGACGGCGAGGTCGAGCTCCCCTGCGGTGATGGACAGGGCGGGTCGGAACCTGATCGACCTCGGCCCGCAGCCCAGGGCGATCACGTGGTCGTCGTACAACCGGCTGAGCACCTCGTCCCGGAGTGCGGTGCCGGGCAGGTCGAACGCACACATCAGACCGCGGCCGCGCACGTTGGACACCAGGCCGTCGTGTCGAGCGCGCAGCACCTGCAGGTTCCCGAGCAGCACCGCGCCGAGCTCGGCGGCGCGCGGGATCAGCCCGTCGGCCTCGATGATCTGCAGCAGCCGGCGGGAACGCACCATGTCGGCCAGGCCCCCGCCCCAGGTGGAGTTGATCCGCCCGGCGACCCGGAACACGTTGTCGGGCACCTCGTCGACCCGGCGACCGGCCATGATGCCGCCCAGCTGCACCTTCTTGGCGAACGCGACGATGTCCGGCTCGAGCCCGAGCTGCTGGTAGGCCCAGGCGGTGCCGGTCAGACCGACGCCGGTCTGCACCTCGTCGAGGACGAACAGCGCGTCGTGGTCGTGGCACAGCTCCTGCATCTGCCGCAGGAACTCCGCGCGCAGGTGGTTGTCGCCGCCCTCGCCCTGGATCGGCTCGGCGATGAAGCAGGCGATGTCGTGCGGATGCGCGGCGAACGCGGCGCGGGCCTGGTCGAGCGCGTGTCGCTCGGCCGCCTCGACCTCGGCGAGATGCTCCTCGAGCGGGAAGGCGATCGCCGGTACGTCGATGCGGGGCCAGTCGAACTTCGGGTAGCGGTCGGTCTTCACCGGGTCGGTGTTGGTCAGCGACAGGGTGTAGCCGCTGCGGCCGTGGAAGGCGTGGGTCAGGTGCAGCACCTTCGTGCCGAGCGCCGGCGACCGTCCACGCGACTCGTTGCGCCGGCTCTTCCAGTCGAAGGCGCACTTGAGCGCGTTCTCCACCGCCAGGGCACCGCCCTCGACGAAGAACAGGTGCGGGAGCGCAGGGTCGCCGAGCACCCGCGCGAACGTCTCCACGAACTCCGCGTAGTGGGTGGTGTAGACGTCGGAGTTGGCCGGCTTGTTGGCGGCGACCTCGGCGAGCAGCGCGCCGAACTGCGGGTCGTCGGCCAGGCCCGGTGGGTTCAGCCCGAGCGGGGCCGACGCGAAGAAGCTGTAGAGGTCGAGATAGCTCTGGCCGGTGGTGGCGTCGACGATCCAGGACCCATGGCTCTTCGCGGTGTCGAGCACGAACGGGAACCCGCCGTCGACGAGCACGTGCCGGGCGAGCGTCTCGTGCACCCGGTCGGGCGGAACGAAGCCGGTCACGAGCTCCTCCGCACCGCCCACAACCTCCTGCATGTTTTCAACCATAGCCTCGGCCGCGGCGGTAGGGCTGAGGCTAGTCTCGCCGTCATGGACGCACGTGAGTGGGACGAGCGGTACGCCGCCAGCGAGCTGGTCTGGTCGGCGACCCCGAACCAGTTCGTCGAGGCAGAGCTGGCCGAACTGAGACCGGGTCGCGCGGTCGACGTCGCCTGCGGCGAGGGCCGGAACGCGCTGTGGCTCGCGGACCACGGCTGGGACGTGACCGCCGTCGACTTCTCGCTGGCCGGCCTGGACAAGGGCCGTGCTCTGCAGACCCGGCACGAGCACGGGCGCGACCTGCACATCGACTGGGTGCATGCCGACGTCCTCGAGCACGACTTCGGACAGGGGGTCTTCGACCTCGCCGTGGTGGCCTACCTTCAGCTCCCCGAGCACCAGCGCCACCCCGTCGTACGACGGACGTTCGACTCACTCACGACCGGGGGCACGTTCTTCCTCGTGGCACACGACAGCACGAACCTGACCGAGGGCACCGGTGGGCCGCAGGAGGCTGACGTGCTCTACACCGCCGAGGACGTGCTCGCCGACCTCGACGGGATGAGGTTCGAGGTCGCGCAGGCGCACCGGGTGGTCCGCGCCGTACCCCTCGACGACCCTGCGCACGAGCACGTCGGTGAGCCCGCTCGCGCGGCCTACGACGCCCTCGTCCGGGTGGTCCGCACCGGCTGAGCATCCGACGTACGGGGCCACCACAACGCCGCTAGCATGCCCTCGTGACCCCCACGCAGCTGAAAGCCTTCGCCTGCGTGGTCAGGCTGGGGTCGGTGAAGGCCGCCGCGGACGAGCTCGGGGTCAGCGAGGCAGCCGTGTCCATGCACGTCGGTCACCTGCGCCGCGAGCTCAACGACAAGCTGTTCACCCGCACCTCCTCGGGGCTGGCGTTCACGCCGGGTGGGCTGCGGCTGGCCAGCCGGGCCGTGGAGATCCTCGGCCTCCAGGACCGCACGGTGCGGGAGGTGGGCCAGGCCGCGCACGGCCGACGAATGCTGCGGATGGTGGCCACCAGCCAGTTCGCCGAGCACGCCGCCCCGGGGTTGATCGACTTGTTCGCCGGCCGGGCCGACGACCTCGACGTCGAGCTCAGTGTGCGCCCGGTGGCGCAGTTCCCGGCGCTTCTGGCGGCCAGGACCGTGGACGTCGCGGTGGGCCCCGTCCCGAGCGGCCCCACGACCACGTTGATGCACAAGCCCTTCCTCAACTACGAGGTCGTCGCCGTCGCCGGCCCGGACCATCCGCTGGCCGGGCGGACGGTCAGCCCGGCCCAGGCACGCGGACAGACCTGGCTGCTCGGCCCGTCAGCCGCCGACGAGCAGGGGGTCGTGCCGAGCATGCTGCACGAGCTGGGCGTGCCCGAGAAGAAGCAGCGGATCTTCCAGAGCGACGCCGCCGCGCTCGAGGAGACCAAGCGGACCAACGGGATCACCCTGGCGCTGCGCTTCGCGGTGGCCGACGACCTGACCGCACGGCGGCTCGCCTTGGTGGAGGGCCACGGGATGCGCGCCGGCGACCGCTGGGCGGCGATCGTGCTGCCGGCCCACAGCCAGCTGCCCGCGACCGCCGAGCTGCTGCGCTTCATCACGACGCCGCGGGCGACGCAGGCCATGGTGCGCGGCGCCGGGGTCGACGTGGGACGGTTCCGGCCGTCCGTGCACGTCACCTTGTGGAGCTGAGGGCGCTGCCGGCGATCGCGTCGAGCGCAGCGGGCATCGCGCGGACCGTGTTCGCAGCCAGGAACACGTCCACGAACGGCAGCGCCGCGGCCATCGCCCCCACCAGCGGAGCGAACCCCGGCGACGCAGCCCGCGGGTTCAGCCAGATGACACGGTGAGCCCGGCGCTGGGCCCGGCTCATCGCCGCGGCCAGCTTCTCCGGCTCCTCGCTGTCCCACCCGTCCGAGGCGATCACCAGCACCCCACCCCGGATGGCGTTCCCGTGCCTGGACATCAGCAGCGTGCGCAGACTGGAGGCAAGCTGGGTGCCTCCGTAGCGGTCCACCGCCTGCTCGGTCGCCTCCGCGATAGCGACCTGCGCGGACTTGTGCCGCAGCGCGGGCGTCAGCCGGGTCAGCGACGTCGAGAACACGAACGTCTCCGCCCGCCCGGACCGGGCGAACGCCCGCATCAGGTGTAGGTAGGCCGTCGAGTAGGACTGCATCGACTGGCTGACGTCGGCGAGCATCGTGATCGTCCGCGGCCGCCGGACGGGTCGGTAGCGGCTGAGCACGAGGGGTTCCCATCCGGTACGGCGCGACCGCGCGATCGTCTCGCGCAGCGCCACCCGCCCACCGGCTCGGCGCACCTGCATCCGACGGCTCCGACGCATCGGCCACCGTTGCAGGGACTGCTCGAGCCATGCCCCGAGCAGTGCCAGCTGGTCCTCGTCGAGGTCCTCGAACGCGGTGTCCGCGAACCGCTCCACCGCACTCGGCAGCAGCTCGGGCAGGGCCTGGCCGATGAGATCGTCGGTCGACTCGGTGTGGCGCGGCAGGCTGTGCCAGGGCAGTCCCCCACCGGACTGCTCCGCGGACGGGTCCGCCGACACCGCAGTCAGCGAGTCCCCGGTGTCCTTCTCCCGGTCCAGGGAGGTGCGTCGCGCATGCGGGTCCGTCGCGAGCACCGCGTCAGCGAACACCGCATCGAAGACCGCGTCGAACGCCGGCAGGTCGTGTGGCTGGTGGACCAGGGTCAACCGGGCCAGCCAGTACAACGTCCCGACGTCCGCCGGGGGCGACGAGCCCAGCGCACGGGTGAACGCCGCGAGCGAGGTCAGCGTGACCGGCACCGCTGCGCCGCGCAGCCGATCTCCCAGCGCCACGACGAACGCTGCGCGGTCGACGCCGCTCAGCAGGGGCCCGACGACGTCAGCGGAAGGCATAGGAGTCGAGCGACTCGATCACGAGGTCGCGGTCGTCGGGAGTCTTCGCGAGGGCACCCAGGGTGGCGACGACATCGTCGCGCACGAGCTCGGTGACCCCGAGCACCGAGAGGGCGGCGACCCAGTTGATCGCCTCGGCGATCCCCGGGGTCTTGTCGACGTCGAGGGTGCGGACGTGCCCGACGAACTGGGTCACGGACCCGATGAGCGCCGCGTTCGCTGCCGGGACGGTGCGGCGGAGGATCTCCACCGTGCGTTCGGGTGCCGGGAACTCCAGCCAGTGGTACAGGCAGCGCCGGCGCAGCGCGTCGTGCAGGTCCCGGCTGCGGTTGGAGGTGAGCACCACGACCGGCGGTCGCTTCGCGGTGAACGTGCCGAGCTCCGGGACGGTGACCGACCCCTCGCCGAGGAACTCGAGCAGCAAGGCCTCGAACTCGTCGTCGGCGCGGTCGACCTCGTCGATCAGCAGCACCGGCGGCTCCGGGCCGTCGTAGCGCACGCAGTGCAGGATCGGGCGCTCCTGCAGGAACTCCTCGCTGAACAGGTCCGCCTCGTTCAGCTTCTCGTGCTGAGCCTCGGCCAAGCGGATGGCGAGCAGCTGTCGCTGGTAGTTCCAGTCGTAGAGAGCCTCGCTCGAGGTCAGTCCCTCGTAGCACTGCAACCGGATCAGCGGCACGCCCAGTGCCTTCGCGAGCACCTTCCCGGCCTCGGTCTTCCCGACCCCCGGCTCTCCCTCGAGCAGCAGTGGCAGGCCGAGCTCCAGGGCGAGGAACACCGCGGTCGATGTGCCCACGTCCGCGAGGTAGTCGTGCTCGTCGAAGCGGCGGCGGACCTCTTCGGCGCCCGACAGCCTGATGGTCATGGCCGGACCATGGCGTCGGTCACGACGCGTGCGCCTGGACGAACTGGTCGCGGCAGCCCGGGTTGCAGAACCAGTGGTCGGTCCCGTCGAGCCGTACATGCGGGGTGTCCGGGGCGACGGTCACCGTCATCCCGCAGACCGGATCCACCGCCTGGACCGGACGGGCCGATGTCCGTGCCCCCGGCGGGGCGGTCAGGCGCTCGAGCCGGACGGCACGCACGATCGCGGCCAGGATCGACAACGCGATCTCCGGCGCCGTCCGGGCTCCGATGTCGACCCCGACGTGCGTGTGCACCAGTGGCTTCTCGTGCTCCGGCAGGTCGAGCTCGTCCAGCAGCGCCGCACCGCGACGTTGGCTGCACACCACGCCGATGAAGCCGATCCCGGCGTCGAGTGCCTCCCGCACTGCACCGGTCTCGTCGCCACCGTGGCTGGAGACCACGGCCGCGAGCGCCCCGGCCGGACCGGCGCCGTCGGTCTGCCGGTCGACGACGAACCCGAGCGTGGGTGCGAGGGCGGCGACTGCCTCCGCTGTCGGGGACGAGCCGACGATGTAGAGGGCCGGCGACGGCAGCAGCGGTTCGAGGTAGATCTCCAGCGCACCGCCGGACAGACAGGGGTTCACGACGATGCTCGCGCCCGGCGAGTCCGGGAACGACGAGTCACCGTCCGGCAGCACCCGCAGCAGCACGCTCGCCCCGGTCTCGAGAGTCTCCAGAGCCACCGTGCGCACGGAACCGGCCGCGCACTGGCCGCCGACGAAGCCCTCGATCGAGCCGTCGGCGAGGACGATCGCCTGGTCACCGGCCCGGGCGGAGCTCGGGTCCTGGGCACGCACCACGGTCGCGTGCACGAAGGGCACACGCGAGGTGGTGAGCTCGGCGATCCTGGCCGCCAGCTGGGTGGTCACAGGCGCAGTACCTCCTAGATCGGTGGGGTCGGGTTGCCCTGCATGGCGTCCCACACCCGGGACGGGGTGAGCGGCATGTCGGCGTGCCGGATGCCGTACGGCCTGAGTGCGTCCACGATGGCGTTGACGATGGCCGGTGGCGACCCGACGGTGGCGGACTCGCCTATTCCCTTGGCGCCGATCGGGTGGTGCGGGGACGGGGTGACCGTGAACCCCACCTCCCAGTCGGGGACCTCGAGTGCGGTGGGGATCAGGTAGTCCATCAGCGAACCACTGAGGCAGTTGCCGTCCTCGTCGAAGGCGAGCATCTCCATCAGCGCCATGCCGACCCCGTCGGTGAGCCCGCCGTGCACCTGACCCTCGATGATCATCGGGTTGATCCGGGTCCCGCAGTCGTCGACGGCGACGAACCGGCGCACCTTCACCTGCGCGGTGCCGGGGTCGATGTCGACGACGCAGATGTAGGCGCCGAACGGGTAGGTGAGGTTCTCGGGGTTGTAGCAGATCTGCGCCTCCAGACCGCCCTCGATTCCCTCGGGCAGGTCACCCGCGCCGTGCGCCCTCATGGCGATCTCCTGGATGGTGACCGACCGTCCCGGGTCGCCCTTGACGTGGAACATCCCCTTCTGCCACTCGAGGTCGGCCACCGACACCTCGAGCATCCCGGAGGCGATGATCTTCGCCTTGTCCCTGACCTTGCGCGCGACCAGGGCTGCGGCCGCTCCCGAGACCGGCGTGGAGCGGCTGCCGTACGTGCCGAGCCCGAATGGCGTGTTGTCGGTGTCGCCGTGCACCACGTCGATGTCGTCCGGAGGGATACCGATCTCCTCGGCAACGATCTGCGCGAACGTCGTCTCGTGGCCCTGGCCCTGGGACTGGACCGACAGGCGTACGACGGCCTTGCCGGTCGGGTGCACCCGGAGCTCACAGCCGTCGGCCATCCCGAGGCCGAGGATGTCCATGTCCTTGCGCGGCCCGGCGCCGACGGCCTCGGTGAAGAAGGCGACGCCGATGCCCATCAGCTCACCGCGAGCCCGCCTCTCCTCCTGCTCGCGGCGCAGGTCGGCGTAGCCGGCGAGCTCGAGCGCCTTGTTCATCGCGGTGGCGTACTCACCGGAGTCGTAGACCCACCCGGTCTTGGTGGTGTAGGGGAACTGGTCGGGCTTGATGAAGTTCTTCATGCGCAGCTCGACCGGGTCCATCTTCAGCTCGTAGGCCAGACAGTCGACGATCCTCTCCACGAGGTAGACCGCCTCGGTGATCCGGAACGAGCAGGCGTAGGCGACACCGCCCGGCGCCTTGTTGGTGTAGACGGCGGTCATCTTGGCGTGCGCCGCCTCGAGGTCGTAGCTGCCGGTGAACACACCGAAGAAGCCGGCCGGGTACTTCACCGGGGCCGCGGTGCCGTTGAACGCGCCGTGGTCGGCGATCACGTTGGTGCGGATCGCGAGAATCCTGCCGTCCTTGGTCGCCGCGATCTCACCGCGCATCACGTAGTCGCGGGCGAAGCCGGTGCTGATCAGGTTCTCGGTGCGGTCCTCCATCCATTTCACCGGCCGGTTCGTCAGCAGCGACCCGACGATCGCGCACACGTAGCCGGGATAGATCGGGACCTTGTTGCCGAAGCCGCCGCCGATGTCGGGAGAGATCACCCGGATCTTGTGTTCGGGCAGGCCGGCCACGATCGCGTACAGCGTTCGGTGGGCGTGCGGAGCCTGGCTGGTCGACCACAAGGTGAGCTTCCCGCTCACCCGGTTGTAGTCCGCGACCGCGCCGCACGTCTCCATCGGCGCCGGGTGCACCCGCGGGTAGACGATGTCCTGGGTCACCACGACGTCGGCCTTGTCGAAGACGGCCGCGGTGGCGGCCTCGTCGCCGGTCTCCCAGTCGAAGCAGTGGTTGTCGGTCTTCCCTTCGAGGTCGTCGCGGATCACCGGTGCGTCGGGGGCGAGCGCCCGTCGTACGTCGATGACCGGGTCGAGGATGTCGTACTCGACGTCGATCAGCTCGAGCGCGTCACGGGCCGAGTAGCGGTCCTCCGCGACGACGAAGGCCACCTCCTGGCCCTGGAACCGAACCTTGTCGGTGGCAAGCACGGCCTGCACGTCGTTGGACAAGGTGGGCATCCAGGCCAGGCCCTTCTCGGCGAGGGCCGCGCCCGTCACCACGGCCTTGACCTTGGGGTGGGCTTCGGCCGCGGTGGTGTCGATGCTCAGGATCCGCGCGTGCGCGACCGGCGAGCGCAAGATGGCGAGGTGCAGCATGCCGGTCAGCTGGATGTCGTCGCAGTACTGTCCGAGACCGCGGACGAACCGGGGGTCCTCCTTGCGGAGCATCCGGCCGTGACCGACCGGCTTCTGGTCGTTGTCGGCGGGATCGAGGTGCTTGCTCTCCTCCACGACGGTCATGACGCGCTCCCTACCGTCTCGGCCTCACTGGCTGTCTCGCTCTCGGCGACCGGGCGGGTGTGAGCGGCGGCCCACTGCACGGAACGCACGATGGACGCATAGCCGGTGCACCGGCAGATCTGCCCGGAGATGGCTTCCCGGATGGTCTCCTCACTCGGGTCAGGGTCCCGGTCGAGGAGCGCGCGGGTGGTCATCAGCATGCCGGGGGTGCAGAAGCCGCACTGCAGACCGTGGCACTGCATGAACCCCTGCTGGATCGGGTCGAGCTCACCGTCCTTCTCGAGGCTCTCGACGGTGCGGACCTCGTGTCCTCCGGCCATCGCCGCGAGCACCGTGCACGTCTTGACCGGCTCGTTGTCCAGCCACGCCACGCAGGTGCCGCAGTTGCTCGTGTCGCAGCCCCAATGGGTGCCGGTCAGCCCGAGCTCGTCACGAAGGAAGTGCACCAGGAGCATCCGCCCCTCGATCTCCCGGGTGACCAGTTCACCGTTGACCGTCATCGACACCTGCATGTCACACGCCCCTTCCGTCGTCATGGTTCGCACCGGCCTGCGCCCGCTCGACCGCGCGCCGCAGCGTGCGCCGCGTGAGCTCGTCGGCGAGGTGGCGTTTGTAGTCGGCGGTGCCCCGGTTGTCGGTAGACGGGGTGCAGGTCCGGGCGGCGATCGCACCGGCCTGCGCGTACAGCTCCTCCGATGGTTCCCGGCCTCGGAGGGCCTCGGAGATCGCGGGGATGCCGGTGGTGTTGGGCCCGACCGCCGCCAGCCCGACCCGCGCATCGGCGATCAGCGGGCCGTCCAACCAGACCGCGGCACCGGCCGAGGTGACGGCCCAGTCACCGGCCCGCCGCTCGACCTTGGCGTACGCGCTGGACCCGTTCGGTCGCACCTCGAGCCTGATCTCGGTGAGCATCTCGCCCTGCTCGACCGCCGTCTCGTAGGGGCCGCGGTAGAAGTCCTCCATCGTGACCACCCGTTCGCCGTCCGCGCCCCGGATCACGCACGAGGCGTTGAGGGTGGTGCACACCGCCGACAGGTCCTCGGACGGGTCGGCCTGGCACAGCGACCCGCCGATGGTCCCCCGGTTGCGCACCACCGGGTCGGCGATCACCCGCTCGGCGTCGGCGAAGATCGGGAACAGGGCGGCGAGCTCGGCCGAATCGAGGAGCTCCCGGTGCCGGGTCATCGCCCCGATCCGCACCTCGCCCTCCCCGAGCCGGACATAACCGAGCTCGTCGTGCAGGTCGTTGATGTCGATGAGGTACTCGAGGTTGGCCAGACGGAGCTTCATCATCGGGAGCAGGCTGTGACCGCCGGCGACGAGGCGGGCCTCGCTGCCCAGCCGGTCCAGCAGACCGATCGCGTGCTCGACGCTGGTGGCACGCTCGTACTCGAAGGGGGCGGGAACCTGCATGTCGTGTTCCTCAGGTGTGGTGGTGGTCACCTCACTGTCGACCGCCCGCAGCGCACCGTCAACCACGTACTAAGCGAATGGTTAATTAGGGCAAGACGGCTCAACCGGCCCGGGGGTTGTCCTGGTCCTCCGGGGAGCCGTTCTTCTCCTCGAAGTTCACCTTTCCCAGGTGCTTCTTCAGGCTGAACGCGAGGAACACCACGGCGGCCGCGAGCAGCAGGAACACGGCGAAGCCGAGCCAGCCGGGCTTGACGTCCTCGGGGGCAGGCGGCTTGTCGAGGAGGGGCACGATGACGGTCCAGACGGTGTTCATGACCTCATTGTCTCAAGCGCTTCGCGCACTCCGGCGAACAGATCGTCCTCGGGCGTCTCCACGTCGAGCAGGCTGCGCGCCAGCTCGTAGTCCTCGGTGGGCCACGCCTTCTGGTGGACGTCCAGCGGACAGGCGAACCAGGCCCCGTCTGGGTCGATCTGGGTGGCGTGCGCGAGCAGCGCCTGGTCACGGACCGGGAAGTACTCCGCGCACGGCACCCGGGTGGTGATCCGGGCCGCGTGCACCGGGTCCGGCTTCCACTCCTCGAGCCGGTCGGCGTACGGCGACTCGAGGCCGCGCATCACCATCTCGTCGTGCAGCGCCTGCGTGCGTTCGCGGTGGAACGAGTGGTGGTAGTAGAGCTTCAGCGGCTGCCACGGCTCACCGGCCCCGGGGTACCGATCCGGGTCACCGGCCGACTCGAACGCGGCGACGGAGACCTGGTGGCACATGACGTGGTCCGGGTGGGGGTAGCCGCCGTTCTCGTCGTACGTCGTGACCACGTGTGGCCGGAAGTCACGCATCAGCCGGACCAGCGGCTCCGCTGCTTCCTCCACCGGTACCGTCGCGAAACAGCCCTCGGGCAGCGGCGGTTTCGGGTCGCCCTCGGGCCAGCCGGAGTCGACGAACCCGAGCCAGTCCTGGCGTACGCCGAGGATCTCGCGCGCCCGGTCCATCTCCTGGCGGCGAATCTCGCTGATGTTCGCGAGCACGTCCGGCCGGTCCATCTTCGGGTTGAGGATGGAACCGCGTTCGCCACCGGTGCAGGTCACCACATGCACGTCGACGCCTTCGGCGACGTACTTCGCGGTGCTGGCGGCGCCCTTGCTCGACTCGTCGTCGGGGTGGGCGTGGACGTGCATCAGACGGAGCATGGCGTCAATCCTAGGATGAGGGGGTGAGCGACCTTGCACAGCGATACGGCGGCCGTGCCGGACAGCGCCGCCCCCTCCTCGTCGCCGGCGTGGCCGCGCTGCTGGTGGCCGGCCTCGGATGGGTGATCTGGGCCGGCCTGTTCCACGCTCGCCCACTCGCCCACTCCGACCTGGTGTCGTTCGAGGATCCGACCGAGCACGCGGTCACCGCCACCGTCACCGTGGTGCGCCGCAACCAGGACGTGCGAGCCTCCTGCCTGCTGCGAGCCATTGCCGAGGACCACTCGATCGTGGGCGAGCTGAACTTCACCGTCGACGCGTCGGAGGCGGCCACGGCGACGCTCACCAAGGAGGTCCGCACCGAGCGCGAGGCCACCGCGGTGGAGCTGCTCGGCTGCGTCGCCGACGGCCAGGACAAGCGCCGCTGAGCGTCTCGTACCCGGAAGGATTCGGCCTTCCAGCCGGGCCTTGGTAAACTGGTCCACTTGCCTGAACACGAACCCCGGGTACGTCTGTGCCCGGGGTTCTCCCCGACGAGCATCAGGAGCACGACAAGTGACGCAGTCCAGCGACCAGCACGTGATCTGGCTGACTCAGGAAGCATTCGACAAGCTTCAGGAGGAGCTGGAGAACCTCCGTGGCCCCGTGCGCAGCGAGGTCATCGCCCGTATCAGCGCCGCCCGCGAGGAGGGTGACCTCAAGGAGAACGGTGGCTACCACGCCGCCCGCGAGGAGCAGGGCAAGGTCGAGGCGCGCATTCGCCAGCTCGAGGACATGCTGCGCCGCGCCGAGGTTGGCGAGACCCCACCCGACGACGGTGTCGTCGAGCCGGGCATGAAGGTGACCACCCGGTTCGTCGGTGACACCGAGACCGAGACCTTCCTGCTCGGCGCCCGCGAGATGCTCGAGACCACCGAGGACCTGCAGGTGTTCTCACCGCAGTCCCCGCTCGGCTCCGCGATCATCGGCTCCAAGCGCGGCGAGACGGTGACCTACGAGGCGCCCAACGGCAAGAAGCTCAAGGTCGAGATCGTCGACGCGATCCCCTACGAGGGCTGACCTCCGAAACACGCACAGAACGTCCGGGTCGCCAGTGGCGGCCCGGACGTTCTGCTACTCGGACACGTGGTAGCCGCACTCGCGGAGCCGCGCCAGCACCCGCTCCGCATGCGGCGCGCCCCGGGTCTCGACCTGCATCGCGACCTCCACCTCGTTGAGGTGCAGGCGTGCGGAGGTGCGCTCGTGGACCACGTCGAGCACGTTCGCCTCGACGCCGGCGAGCTCGTTGAGCAGCGTGGCCAGCCCACCCGGCAGGTCAGGGATCCGGACCCGGAAGAAGAGGTACCTGCCCGGCGGCGGCCATGCCGTGCCGGATCACCTTCATCAGCAGCAGCGGGTCCACGTTGCCACCCGAGAGCACCGCGACCGCGGGCGTCTCGAACCGGTCGGGGTCGTCGAGCAGCGCGGCCACGGCGGCCGCGCCCGCCGGTTCGACCACCAGCTTGGCGCGCTCGAGCAGCATCAGCAGAGCGCGTGACAGGGACTCCTCGCTGACCGTGACCATCTCGTCGACGTACTCCTGGACCGCCTTGAACGGCACCTGTCCGGGGCAGCCGACCGCGATCCCGTCGGCCATCGTCGACATCGTGCCCGAGCGGCACCGGACGTCCCTCCGCAAGCGACGCCGGGTACGCCGCCGCGCCCTCCGCCTGGACGCCGACGACGCGGACGTCGGGCCGCTTCCCGTTGATCGCGGTGGCGATGCCCGCGATGAAGCCGCCGCCGCCCGTGGACACCAGCACCGTCTTCAGCTCGGGGCACTGGTCCAGGATCTCGAGGCCGCAGGTGCCCTGTCCGGTGACGATGTCGACGTGGTCGAACGGGTGGATCAGCACCGCCCCGGTCTCGGCCGCGAAGGCCTTCGCGGCGACCAGGGCGTCGTCGACGCTGCGGCCGTGGAAGACCACGTCGGCGCCGTAGCCGCGGGTTGCCTTCTCCTTCGGGATCGGTGCGCCCTCCGGCATGAACACGGTGGACTTGATGCCGAGCAGCTGGGCGGCGAGGGCCACCCCCTGCGCGTGGTTGCCGGCACTGGCCGCGACGACCCCGCCGGCGCGCTCCTCGTCCGTGAGGCGCGACATCCGCAGGTAGGCGCCACGGATCTTGAACGAGCCGGTGCGCTGCAGGTTCTCGCACTTGAGGTAGACCGGTCCGCCGGCCGCTGCGGAGAGCCAGCGGGACTCCTCCATCGGGGTCTCGATCGCCACCCCGCGGAGGTACTCGCGGGCGGTCTCGATGTCCGCAAGGCTCGGGATGTGGACAGCGCTGTCCTCGCGGTCCGTGTTGCCGATGTGCGCGGTCATGGGCGACACCCTATGACCGTGAGCGGGCTCACCCGTAAATAACTTGCGTGCTGCATGCAATGTAAAGGATGCTTGCCCCATGCAATCTCCGATTGAGCCCGCGACCGCCGAAGAAGCGGTGATGCTGGCCATGATGAGCCTCGGCCGCCGGATGCGTCACCGGGCCCCCGGCGACCAGATCGACTTCTCGGCCTGGCCGGTGCTGAAGACCCTGGTGCACAACGGCCCGATGCGCCTGTCGGCCCTCGCCGCCGAGCTCGGGCTCGACGCTTCCACGGTCAGCCGGCACGCCCGACAGCTCGAGGACCGCGGGCTGCTGGAGCGCACCGACGACCCCGACGACGGACGCGCCAGCCGGGTCGCCGTCTCCGAGCACGGAGTGGCCTGCCTCGAGCAGGGCGCGCAGGCCCGACGAGCGGTCATCGCGGCGGTCCTCGACGCCTGGGACGACCGGGACCGCGAACAGCTGCGGGTCCTTCTGACCCGCTTCTACACCGACCTCAACGCCACTCACCACACACCGGAGAAACTGTGACCCCCGACGCCGGTGGCTACCTCAGCCACAAGCAGATCCTGGTGGTGATGGGCGGCCTGATGGCGGGCATGTTCCTGTCCGCGCTCGACCAGAGCATCGTCGGAACGGCGCTACCCCGCATCACCAGCGAGCTCGGCGGCCTGGACAAGCTGTCCTGGGTCGTCACGGCCTACCTGCTCACCGCCACCGCCTCGACCCCGCTGTGGGGCAAGATCTCCGACCTCTACGGGCGCCGCCTGCTGTTCCAGATCGCCATCGTCACGTTCCTGGTCGGCTCCCTGCTCGCGGGCTTCTCCCGCAACATCGAGCAGCTGATCGCGTTCCGCGCGGTCCAGGGTCTCGGCGGCGGTGGCCTGATGGCGCTCGCGATGGCCACGATCGGGGACGTCATCCCGCCGCGTGAGCGTGGTCGCTACCAGGGCTACTTCGCCGCGGTGTTCGGCACCTCCTCGGTGCTCGGCCCGGTGCTCGGCGGCTGGTTCGCCGACGGACCCGGCTGGGAGTGGATCTTCTTCATCAACATCCCGATCGGCCTGGTGGCGCTGGTGGTCACCTCGGCCGCGCTGAAGATGCCGCACGTCCGCCGCGACCACACGATCGACTACCTCGGCGCGGCGGTCGTGGTCGCCTCTGTGAGCGCGATCCTGCTGTACACCGCGTGGGCCGGCCCGGAGCTGGGCTGGGCTTCGACCACCGGCCTGACACTGCTGATCGGTGGTCTGCTGCTCGCGGTCGTGTTCGTGCTCGTCGAGCTCCGCGCCACTGAGCCGATCATCCCGATGCGGCTGTTCCGCAGCTCGATCTTCTCGATCTCGAACCTGTTCGGCTTCATGATCGGTATCGCGATGTTCGGGTCGATGATCTTCATCCCCGTCTATCTCCAGGTCGTCGACGGGATGAGCCCGACGAAGTCCGGCCTCGCCATGGTCCCGATGGTGGTCGGCATCTTCACCACCTCGATCTACGCCGGCCAGATGATGACCCGCACCGGCCGCTACAAGATCTACCCGATCCTGGGTGCCTCGATCGTCGTCGCCGCGCTCTTCCTGCTCTCGACGCTCGACGCTCAGACGCCCTACTGGTTCGCCGGTCTCGCCATGTTCGTCATGGGCATGGGCCTCGGCTTCACCATGCAGGTGCTGATCACCGTCGTGCAGAACTCCGTGGACCGCGGCGACATGGGCGTCGCCACCAGCTCGGTGGCGTTCTTCCGGCAGATGGGTGGCTCGTTCGGCACAGCGCTGTTCGGCGCGATCCTGTCGAGCCGGCTCGCGGTGCACCTCGACGACGCGATGCAGGGCGTCCCGAGGAGCCAGGCGCCGGCGGGCAACGTGGACGACCTGGCCAACGACGTGCAGGCGATCCATGCGCTGCCCGAGCCGATCCACGGGCTGGTCACCGGAGCGTTCAGCCACGCCCTGTCCGACATGTTCCTGACCGCCGTACCGCTGGTGCTGGTGGCACTGGCGGTGGCCTTCTACATCAAGGAGGTGCCGCTGGCGGAGCGTCAGGTCACCTCGCCGGAGCCGGTCACCTCCCCCTCGACGGGTTCCTCACCCACGTCCGTGTAGTCCGCGAGGTACTGCGCGACCGCGTTGAGCGCGGCGACCAGTGGCACCGCGATCAGCGCACCCGCGATGCCGGCCACGAGCACGCCGCAGGCGATCGCCACGATGACGCCCAGCGGGTGCAGGGACACGAACCTGCCGAGCAGGAACGGCTGCAGCACGTGCGCCTCGATCTGTTGTACGACGATCACGCCGGCCAGCATCAGCAGGGCGACGATCGGGCCCTGTGACACGAGCGCGACGAGCACCGCGACCGAGCCCGACAGGGTTGCGCCGATCATCGGGATGAACGCGCCGAGGAAGACCAGCACGCCGATCGCGGGGACGAACGGGACCTTCAGGATGAGCGCGACGAGCATGATGCCGACCGCGTCGACGAAGGCGACCAGCACGGTCGCGCGGACGAACTGGGTCAGTGACTTCCAGGCGACCTTGCCCGACGCGTCGGTCTTGACCCGCGCCGCACGCGGGAACAGCCGGACCACCCAGGCCCAGATCCGGGCGCCGTCGGCGAGAAAGAAGTACGACGCGAAGAGCACGATGAAGATGCCGGCCACGATGTGGCCGATCGCCGTGCCGACCTCGGTGACCCGGGCGACGATCTGCTCGTTGGAGCTGGTCACCAGGTCCTGCGCGGCCTTGATGTAGTCGTTGATCTGGGAGTCGCTGGCGTTCAGAGGTCCCTCGCGGAGCCAGTCACGGATCTCCTCGAGCCCGCTGACCACCTGCCTGGCGAGGTCATTGGCGCCCTGCGCCACCTGGGTGCCCACGAAGGTGAGCAGCAGCGAGACGAGGGCGATCCCACCGATCACGACGAGCAGCGAGGCGAACTTGCGGTTCAGTCCGACGCGTTCGCCGAGGTTGACCAGCGGCGCCGCCAGAGCGGTGATCAGCAGCGCGACCACCAGCGGCAGTGTCACCACGGAGAATCGGGCGAGCACCCAGATGACCACATAGCCCGCGGCCACCATGACCAGGAACCGCCACGCCCACGCGGCCGCGAGGTCTACGGCCCACGGGACCTGGGCCCGGCTGAAGTTCGACGGGCCGGCCTGGATGGTGGGCACGACGACCTCGTGCCGCCGGTCGGCGCGGACCTGCGACCACTGCATGGCGAACCGTTCGGCGAACCGGTCCTCGGACTTACGACGCTGCCGGTCCCGCACCCGGGACATGCTTCCGGACATCCGCTTCCCTATCCCCATGGGCAAAGGCTATGCGCCGGAGCAAGCGATGGGCCGCTTCGGCGTGCGCGTCGGCGAGAAGTCCTGCCGCGGCCAGCACGTAGTCATGGTCGACGGCGATCCGTGGCCAGCGGGGCAGCTGCCAGCCTCCGGGGACATCGTCCCCGGTGACCGAGGCCAGGATCCGGTCGGTCACCTCGGCGGGGCTGTTGCGCAGGATCCCCCCGGAACCAACCAGCACGTCAACCTCGCGGAGGTCCCTACCGGTGCGTTCCACGACGCGTCCGTCGGGCCCGAACGCGACCTGCGCGCGTCCGGCGTGACGTCGCAGGGCGACCGCGACCGCCGCGGTTGCGATCAGCTCGTCGTCGCGGGCCTCGGCTTCGTCGTGGGGCAGGAACGCGGGGCTGGTCCGTCGTACCTCGGCGGCGTCACGGAGTGCGTCCGCGGCCTCGGCGGGGAGTACGTCGGACGCGAGACCCTCCTCGACCGCGGACACGGCGCTCCAGCGCATGCCGAGGTCTCCCTCGACGGTGCGGGTCACCGGGACGGTGGCGACCACCTGGCGCGCAAGGCCCGCGTCCTCTGGGTCGAGCTCGACGACGGAGTGCACGTCGGTGGTGGCGCCGCCGACGTCGACCACGACCACGTCTCCGGCACCCGGACGCTCCTCGTCGAGGCCGTGCGCGAGGAGCTCGACGGCGGTGAGCACCACGTCCGGGGTGGCTCCCTTCACCATCGCGGTGAAGTCGGCGCGCTGCGAGAGATGCTTGCCGCCGATCACGTGACGCAGGAACATCTCGCGGATCGCGGCCCGCGCGGAGCCCGGCTCGAGCACGCCGATCTGCGGGACGACGTTGTCGGCGAGCACGAACGGGGTCCCGGACCTCTCGAACAGGCCGGCTATCTCGGCCCGGAGGTCGATGTTGCCGGCGACCACGACCGGCCCCTGCCACTGCGCGTCGGCGAGGACGTGTGCGCAGGAACGCAGCACCTCGGCGTTGCCGCCGTCGGTGCCGCCGACCAGGAGCACCACGTCGGGCGCGCTGTCGCGCAGCGCACGCAGTGACGGCGCGGAGAGCCCACCGCTGGCGACGTGCACCACGCGGCCACCACTGGACAGGGCGACGCGGCGACCGGCCTCCGCGGTGACGAGCTCCTCGTTGCCGACCACGGCGATCCGGAGGCCACCCCCGGCCGACGAGCAGGCGAGCACCTTCGCCCCGGCTGCCCGGGGCTCGACCCCGGTCAGCTGCGCGAGGCAGGCCTCCCAACCGTCGAGCACGTCGGTGTCGATGGTGGTGCGGTGACTGGCCGTGGCGACCAGCCCACCGGTCGCCAGGTCGACCAGTGCTGCCTTGGTGAAGGTGGACCCGAAGTCCACGCAGGCGACGAGGTTGTCGGCCAACCCGGGCTCAGCCCCCCAGGGCCTGATCGAGGTCGGCGACCAGGTCCGCCGCCGTCTCGATGCCGACGCTGAGCCGGATCAGGTCCCCGGGAACCTCGAGCTCGGTGCCGGCCACGGAGGCGTGCGTCATCCGTCCGGGGTGCTCGATCAGCGACTCGACGCCGCCCAGGGACTCACCGAGCGTGAACACCTTCGCCTTCCCGCACACGTCGAGCGCCTTCTGCTCCCCGCCCTTGACGCGGAACGAGACGATGCCGCCGTACCTCTTCATCTGCCTGCTCGCCACCTCGTGGCCCGGGTGCTCGGCGAGGCCGGGGTAGATGACCTCGGAGACCGCGTCGTGGGACTGGAGGAACTCGACCACTGTCTCCGCGTTGTCGGAGTGCCGGTCCATCCGCACCCCGAGAGTCTTCAGCCCGCGCAGCACCAGCCACGCGTCGAACGGTCCGGCGACCCCGCCGATGGAGTTCTGGTGGAACGCGATCTTCTCGGCGACCTCGTGGTCCTTGACGACCAGGGCGCCGCCGACGACGTCGGAATGACCGCCGCAGTACTTCGTGGTCGAGTGCACGACGATGTCGGCGCCGAGGGTCAGCGGCTGCTGGAGGTACGGCGAGGCGAACGTGTTGTCGACGACGAGCAGCGCGCCGGCGTCGTGTGCGACGGAGGCGAGTGCGGCGATGTCGCCGATGTTGAGCAGCGGGTTGGTCGGCGTCTCCACCCAGACCAGCTTGGTGGTGCCGGGTCGGATCGCGGCGCGCACGGCGTCGACGCTCGCGACGGCAGCCGGGGTGTACCCGAGGCCCCACGGCTCCTCCACCTTCGCGAACAGGCGGTAGGTGCCGCCGTACGCGTCGTCTGGGATCACCACGTGGTCGCCCGGCCGGCACAGTGCACGGAGCAGGGTGTGCTCAGCGGCGAGCCCGCTGGCGAACGCGAACCCGCGCTCACCCTCCTCGAGCGCGGTGAGGCACTCCTCGAGCGCGGTCCGGGTGGGGTTCGCGGAACGGGAGTACTCGTAGCCGTTGCGCATCCCACCCACGCCGTCCTGCTTGTACGTGCTGGTGGCGTAGATCGGTGGGACCACGGCGCCCGTCGTCGGGTCGGGCTCCTGACCTGCATGGATCGCGCGGGTCTCGAACCCCGCCTTCTCGGCCTGTTCAGTCATGGGGCCGAGCCTAGCCGGGGCGGGAAGGGATCGACCCCGGCGGGTGTTGGACCCGGTGCAACACTTGACGACGTTCGTCGACCCCGAGGAGTAGCCGTGCTGTTCAACCGCAACAAGCTCGAGATCCCCAGCGAGGACCAGGCCCTCACCGGTCGCGCGGAGCAGTGGTTCAGCCTCTCCGACCGGCACCAGGTGCTGGACGCCCCGGTGGTCACCGACGAGTCCAACATCCCCGCGGGCTTCGAGGTCGCCGTGTTCGGCCTGGGCTGCTTCTGGGGCGCCGAGGAGATCTTCTGGCGGACGCCCGGGGTCTGGTCGACGTCCGCCGGGTACGCCGGGGGCACCACACCGCATCCGTCCTACGAGGAGGTCTGCTCGGGCCGGACCGGGCACACCGAGGCCGTCCGGGTGGTGTTCGACCCGGCGAAGGTGGCCTACGCCGACCTGGTCAAGGCGTTCTACGAGTTCCACGACCCGACCCAGGGCATGCGCCAGGGCAACGACGTGGGCACGCAGTACCGGTCCGCGATCTACACCCTCTCCCCCGAGCAGGAGGAGACCGCTCGCGCCCTGACCGCGGCGTACGAGCCCGAGCTCGGTCGACGTGGCTACGGACCGATCACCACCGAGGTCCGGCCCGCGCCGACCTACTACTACGCCGAGGACCACCACCAGCAGTACCTCGCGAAGCACGTAAATGGATACAGGTGCCACTCCGCGACGGGGGTGCCGTTCCCGGAGGTCGTGTAGCCACACCACATACGCCGGCGGCTTCACAGCGCCCGGAAACAAATGTTCGCACCGATGTGCGGACGTTTGCCCCAGTGGCGTTCAAGTGCTTGCTGCCGTTCGTGTATCGATCTCCCCGGTCCCTCAATATCCGGTGCCCATCTTGGTCTGTTCTCGTTCGGTCCGGTGCGTGCCACCCTTCTCGTCGAGGGTCGCGCAGGCGTCGGCGATGTCGCGGGTGAGCCGTTCGACCTGCTCGCGGCTCATGGTCTCCTTGACCAGCGCTCGCATGATCTTCACGTTCTCCGCACGTGGTGGGAGTGTGTACGCCGGCACCATCCAGCCGCGCTCGGCCGACAGTTGCCAGGCGATGTCGGACTCGTCGTACGACGCACCGTCCCCCAGGAGCCGGAAGGCCACCAGTGGAAGCTGCTCCTGGTCGTCACCGATCACCTCGAAGCGCCCGCTGTCCCGCAGATTGGCGGCGAGGGATGCGGCGTTCTGCTGCATCTGTTTCATCACGTAGGTGTAGCCGTCGCGGCCCAGCCGGACGAAGTTGTAGTACTGCGCCAGGACCATGGCCGCGCCCGTGGAGAAGTTCAGCGTGAAGGTGGCGTCGGTCTTGCCGAGGTAGTTCTCGTAGAAGACCAGGTCCTGGGCGAGGTCGGAAGTGTCCCGGAATACCAGCCAGCCGATGCCCGGGTAGACGAGGCCGTACTTGTGACCCGAGACGTTGATCGACCTGACCTGCTCGAGCCGGAAGTCCCACTTCGATTCGGGATACAGGAACGGCCACACGAACGCACCGCTGGCGCCGTCCACATGCATCGGGATGTCGAGGCCACGCTTCTCCTTCACCTCGAGGAGCAGCTGATTGATCCCGACGATGTCGTCCATGTGCCCGGTGAAGGTCGTGCCGAGGACGCCGACCACGCCGATCGTGTTCTCGTCGAGGTGGGGCGCCACGTCGTCGGGGCCGATCGTGAACTTGTCCACCTCGAGCGGAACGATCCTTGGCTCCACGTCGAAGTAGCGGCAGAACTTCTCCCACACCACGTGGACGTCCCCGCCGAACACGAGGTTCGGCTTGCTCGTCGACGAGTTGTCGGCCCGGCGGCGTTCCTTCCACTTCCACTTGAGGGACAGGGCGCCGAGCATGATCGCCTCGGACGACCCCTGGGTGCGACAGCCTGTCGTATCCCCGGGCGCATGGAAGAGGTCGGCCAGCATCCGCACGCAACGCTGCTCGATCTCGGCCGAGATCGGGTACTCGGCATGGTCGATGAAGTTCCGGTGCAGGTTCTCGCCAATGATCCGCTGGGCCTCGGGCTCCATCCAGGTCGTGACGAACGTGGCGAGGTTGCGCTGCGGGTCACCCTCGAGGTTGAGGTCCTCCGCGAGCAGGCGCAACGCGTCCGTGGGTCGCATCCCACTTTGCGGGAAGACGGTCGACGGTGCCGCTTCCGTCAGGAATCGATTGCCGTACAGGGCCTCGGCTTGCTTATCACTGAGTTGAGTCATGGCGTGGTCGGACCAACCGTTCTTTTCGGGGTGAATGTGTGTCGAACACCTGGATGACCCCGGCCACCGCGAAGCAGATCGCTCCCGCGAACGTCCCCCAGTTGACGAGACCGGTGTCGATCGCGTGGTCGGTCGCCGGGCGTGTGAAGGCTGCGATCCCTGCAAGGAAGAAGAGGACCGAGCCGAGCTGGTTCACCGCCGCGACCCACCAACCGAGGAGGTCGGCCCGCACACGGATGCGGCCCTGGCCCACCTCGAGCAGCGCCAGGTGCCCAGACATGAGGAAGCAGGTGCACCCGACGATGTCGGGCAGCCAGATCCATCCGTTGGACTGCCGTGGCGTAAGCCCTTCGGCGAAGGCGGCCACGAGGCTCACCGCGAAGAACAGCGTGCCTACGAACAGCACGACCGCGCTCCGCCAGGCGCGAGACCGGGCTGGGGCGCTCCACACGCTCCACCGCATGCGTCGCGGTACGGGCGCCTCGTGTACGCAGCGTGCACCAGCCACGAGCAAGGTCGTGGCGTAGCCCCCCAGGCTGAAGAAGAACCCGCCGACCAGGTAGGTCACGTTGACGGTCGTCAGGCCGGTGGTCCCCAGCTGAGCAAGGACCGCACCCAGGGCGAAGAGGCCACCGCCGAGGACGAACGTGCACCCGGCAGCGACGCCCAGGCGGCTGAGACGTGGGGTCGCCGAGCCCCTCGGAGACAGGACATCCTCCATCGGCTGCTCCCCTCGCTCAACCGTCCCAGAGTCACGAACCAGACAGGCAACCGCCTCCTCCGCGCCGGGTGAATCCCGGTGCCGTTGCTCCGACCCAACTCACACCGCTCGGGTGAATCCCGGCCGGTCGAGGGCGCGAGCGTTCGTGCACGACGGGCGCAGAGAGATCCCGATGGCAAGGACGCCCGTCACGCACGGAACGAGGAGTCGGACACAAGCGCCCATCGATGTCGATGACAAAGGTCGGATCCGCGCGACGATGGTCGGCACGGTGTTGCGACGCAGCGACGGCTCACGGGGCCGTCGACCCGGCCCGCCCGGCCCAGCGCTCGGCGACGACGAACGGGGTGTGCGCCTCGCCGACTCGGCCTTGCCTACTGCGTCACGCCGTCGGCGTCTACGCGGGGCAGGGTCCCTTGGCTGCCTCCCCCACCGCGGGTGATGCGAGGTAGGCACGCCTGCTCGTACGTTCGCGTGGACGACGCCCCTAGCGCGTGGGTGCACATCAGGAGGATCCCATGGCGGACAGCCGAACATCCTGGTCATCTGGGGTGACGACATCGGCATCAGCAACCTCAGCTGCTACAGCGACGGACTGATGGGGTACCGCACGCCCCACATCGACCGGATCGCCGCCGAGGGCGCCCGCTTCACCGACTACTACGGCGAGCAGAGCTGCACCGCCGGTCGGGCAGCGTTCATCACCGGGCAGAACCCGTAGCGGACCGGGCTCACCAAGGTCGGCATGCCGGGCGCCGACATCGGGCTGCGCGCCGAGGACCCGACGATCGCCACGGCGCTGAAGGCGCTCGGCTACGCCACCGGCCAGTTCGGCAAGAACCACTTCGGCGACCGCGACGAGTTCCTGCCCACCGCCACGGCTTCGACGAGTTCTTCGGCAACCTCTACCACCTCAACGCCGAGGAGGAGCCCGAGCTCGACGACTACCCGAGCCGAGGAGGAGTTCCCGGACTTCCGTAAGAACTTCGGCCCTCGCGGTGTCATCCACGCGTGGGCGAACGGCGACGGCACGCCAGCGCATCGAGGACACCGGTCCGCTGACGAAGGAGCGCATGAAGACGATCGACGAGGAGGTGCTGCCCGAGGCGCTGCGCTTCATGTCCGACGCCAAGGACCGCCGACACTCCGTTCTTCGTGTGGCTCAACACCACCCACATGCACTTCCGCACCCACGTCAAGGACGGCAGCCGCGGCCGGGCGGGCCGGTGGCAGTCGGAGTACCACGACACGATGTGCGACCACGACGAGCTGGTCGGCGAGGTCCTGGCCTTCCTCGACGAGCAGGGCCTGGCCGAGGACACCATCGTCATGTACTCCACGGACAACGGCCCGCACATGAACACCTGGCCCGACGGCGGCATGACGCCGTTCCGCAACGAGAAGAACTCCAACTGGGAGGGCGCCTACCGGGTGCCGGCCATGGTGCGCTGGCCGGGCCACATCCCGGCCGGGCAGGTGCTCAACGGCATCGTGAGCCACAACGACTGGTTCGTCACGCTGCTGGCGGCGGCCGGCGACACCGACGTCGCCGAGCGGCTGAGGCCGGGCGCCGACCTCGCCGGGACGACGTACAAGGTGCACCTGGACGGCCACAACCAGCTCGACTACCTCACCGGCGCTGCCGACGAGAGCCCCCGCAAGCACTTCTTCTACGTCTCCGACGACGGCGACCTCACCGCCCTGCGCTACGACAACTGGAAGTTCGTCTTCCTGGAGCAGCGGGCCACGGCACGTCTGAACGTCTGGGCTGAGCCCTACACCGAGCTCCGGGTCCCGAAGATCTTCAACCTGCGCACCGACCCGTACGAGCGGGCCGACATCACGTCCAACACCTACTACGACTGGCTGCTCGACCACGCCTGGGCTGTCGATCCCGGCCCAGGCCTACGTCGCCCGGATGCTCCAGACCCTGGCCGAGTTCCCACCTCGCCAGGAGCCGGCCGAGCTTCAGCATCGACCAGGTGATGGAGAAGCTGCAGGCCGGCGTCGGCAGCCACTGACGCCGTGACACCATGTCCCGAGGCCACCACCGCACGCGCCAGCTGCAGGCCCGCGCGGCGACGCGGTCCGACGCCTGGTCCCTGACCGGCGGTCTGTTCACCATGGGGTCCGACGACCACTACCCGGAGGAGGCTCCGGCCCACCGGGTGCGGGTCGGGCGCCTTCTCGATCGAGCGGCGCCGGTGACCAACGACGGCAGTTCGCCGCGTTCGTGCGGCGACACCGGTCACGTGACGGTGGCCGAGCGGCCGCTCGACCCCGCGGACTTCCCGGACGCGCCGCCGGAGAACCTGCAGCCGGGGTCGCTGGTCTTCACCCCGACCCGCGGGCCGGTGGACCTGCGCCACTCAGCCAGTGGTGGACGCTGGACGCCGGGAGCGTGCTGGCGCGCCCCGAAGGGCCCGGGCAGCTCGGTCAAGCGACGCCCGGACCACCCGGTCGTGCACGTCGCCCACGAGGACGCCGCGCCTACGCCGACCTGGGCGGGGGCCGACCTGCCCACCGAGGCCGAGTGGGAGTACGCCGCGCGAGGTGGTCTGGAGGGCGCCGCCTTCACCTGGGGCGACGAGGCCCGGCCCGGCGGCCGGATCATGGCCAACACCTGGGACGGGCCTGACTTCCCGTGGCGCAGCACCGGCGAGAGCGGGTGGTCGCGGACCTCGCCCGTCGGGAGCTTCCCGGCCAACGGGTTCGGCCTGTTCGACATGGCCGGCAACGTGTGGGAGTGGACCGAGGACTGGTGGACCACTCGCCACCCCGACGACGCGGGCCAGCCCTGCTGCGCGCCGGACGACCCGCGCGGCGGCGACCTGGAGACCAGCTACGACCCCGCCCAGCCGCAGTTCCGCATCGGCCGCAAGGTGATCAAGGGCGGCTCCCACCTGTGCGCCGACAGCTACTGCCTGCGCTACCGACCCGCGGCGCGGCGCCCACAGATGGTCGACACCGGCATGAGCCACCTCGGGCTTCCGCTGCGTCCGGCGACCCAGCGTGCCGAAGCCACGGAGGCGAACTCGTGAACGACGACCGCTGACATCCTGCCGTCCTGGCCCCCGGGCCGACCCGCGACGCAGTCATCGCGCTTCCTCGACCGCAGCGCCGAGATCCCGCCCGAGAGCCGACTGGCGTGCTTCGACAACGACGGCACGCTGTGGTGCGAGCGGCCGCACTACGTCCAGCTCGACTTCCTGCTCGCACGCGCTCGGCGACGCGGGTGGCCGCCGACCCGCGCCTTGGCGCGAGCACGCCGAGTTCGCGGCGCTGCTCACCGGCGACGCCAGCCGCCATGCGGCGAGCTCGGCCTGCCGCGCATCGCGATGGCCCTCACCGGGCTGTTCGACGGGCATGCCCGCCGACGGAGTTCGCGGCCACGTGCGCGAGTTCATGGCCGAGCGCAGACCACCCGACCTTGGAACGACCGCTCCGCGAGCTGCGTCTACCAGCCGATGCTGGAGCTCGATCGACGAGCTGCGGCGCCGCGGACTTCACCGTCGCGATCGTGACCGGCGGCGGCACCGAGTTCGTCCGCGCCGTGAGCCTCGACCTGTACGGCGTGCCGCCGGAGCACGTCGTGGGCACTCTGATCGAGTACGACTACGGCGACGGCGCCGACGCGCCCGGGGCTGACGCAGGTCGAACCGACTGCTCGGGAGCGGCCAACGAGGGCCCGCCAAGGTCATGCACATCCAGACCCAGCTCGGCCGACGCCCCGTGTTCGCCGCCGGCAACACGGGAGGCGACCACGAGATGCTGGAGCTGGGCCGCAGGCGGCCGAAGGACCCTCGCTTGGCGGTCCTGGTCGACCACGACGACGACACACGGGAGTTTTTCTACCCCGGCACAGGCGAGAGCGCGCAAGCAACGCGAGCCGCATCGCCGAGGTCGGGCTGGACCGAGGATGGACAGTCGTCAGCATGGCCCGGGACTGGGCCGAGGTCTTTCTCACCGTGGGTCTCGATCCCGACCCGGAGCAGTCACGTCGGCTCATCCGTCCCGAACGAGGCAACTGAGACAGCTTGGGCCGGATCGCCTTGACGGGCGGGATCTGCCGCGTTGGGGGCGGCTACGGTCGCCCGGATCTGCCGCAGACAAGGCGCGTCATCCGCCGCCCGTCGGACAAGATTCCGAACCGTCCGCTCGTCCGCGGCCCCGACGTACCCGTCGTCGAAGTCGAGAGCCATTGACAGCGTGCGGGTCGAGGGGTTGCGTTGCGACATGACCTCGAAGAACGACTTTTCCGAGGACGAGTGGGCTCACGTCGTGCGCGCGCCGTTCGTGGCCGGCCTTGCGGTCTCCCTCTCTGACCCCGGCGGTCCGATCGAGGCCGGCAAGGAGCAGATGGCCGCGATTCGCGGCGCCATGAACCCGCCGAGCCGCGAAGAGCTGCTGACCGAGGTCGCCCTCGACGTACAGGGCATGACCCAGCAGCGAGAACATCCACTCAAGGGCTACCGCCCGGCTGGCGGCGGCGACCCTCGCGAGGCGCTGCTGGAGGAACTGCACGCTACCCGCGCCGTCATCGAGTCCAAGGCGACGCCAGCGGAGGCGACCGCATTCAGCCGGTGGGTGGTCGACGTGGCCCAAGCGGCAGCCGATGCGGCCAAGGAAGGTGGCTTCATGGGGATCGGCGCTACGCGGGTCAGTGACCGGGAGCAATCCATGCTGGACCGGGTACGCGAGACGCTGACCGGCTGACGGCACCGGACAGCGCCGGCGCGCTCGGCACAGGGCGTCGACCTCGTGCTCATCGACCGTGCCGCGGGGGGTTGCGTTGCTGCTGCCTGAGCCCTGGGGGATGCGCTGGCCGGGTTGCTCGCCGACCTCGAGGACCGTCAGGTGGCCGGGTCGTCCGCGGTGGTACCCGGCGCCGTCGTCGATGCCGACCGCGAAGCCGACAATGCCTACCAGCGGACTCTCGTCGATCTCAGCCGCTTTGACCGCGACGTCGGCCGTGTCTGAAGAGGGTTATGCCGTCGATTGGTCCGCCACGGAGCATGACGTCGCCCGTTGAAGGCGGCTCATTGGGCAAATCGTCCATCAAGAAGGCGACCCGCAAGGAACGCACGCGTCTCCCGCGATCCGCGCCCAGGGGCCTGGGATGCGACGACGTGAACGACTCAGCCAGCAGTACCTCGCGAAGAACCCCAACGGCTACCGCTGCCACAGCGCCACCGGGGTCCCCTTCCCCCGTTGAGTCCCGCCTCATTCCCTGTTGAAACTCGCCTAGTTTCGTGTTGAGACGCGCCTCGTTCGCAGCCTGTGGACCGGTCCGGGTCAGCGCCGGAGACCACCCCGACGAGCAGAACACGACCCGAAATATCCCCAAACCGGGTATCCCGGGCGTCATCGCGGGAGAGGTGCACGTCCGACGGGCCCCCGCGGGGGTCGCAAGGTGGGACGCCGTCGGCACCATGAATCTGTACGGGCAGCCGGTACGTATCACCTGTCATGGTGACTCGAATACTGACCGCCCTCGGCGTGCTGGTCTCCGGCGCGGTCCATCTCTGGCTCTGGTTCGACGGGTTCCGCGACATCGACGTGATCGGCCCGTCGTTCATGCTCAACGCGGTCGCCGGTCTCGTGATCGCCGTCGCGGTACTGATGTGGCGGCACTGGATCCCGCTGCTGGCCGCCATCGGCTTCGGCGCCTCCACACTCGGCGCGTTCCTGATCTCGACGACGATCGGTCTGTTCGGGGTGCAGGAGGCGTTCTGGGGAACGTCTCAGATGCTCGCCGCGGTGTCCGAGATCGTCGCGATCGTGGCCGGATCCGTGGCGCTGTGGCAGGAGAACCGGGCGTTTCTGGCGCGGACCTGGACCGCACACCGACCGGGGCATCTGCGCCCGCACACACACTGACCACCCACGTCGCCGCGCGCGCTCAGCCGTCGACCCAGTCGCGCCCGACCGGCTCGGCGGCGGCCGTTCCACCGGTCAGCTCGGCGAGCACGGCGCTGAACGACGCCAGGTCTCCAGCGGGTACCGCGACGTGCAGCGTCGCCCGCTCCGCGTAGTCCACACCGAGCACGGACACACCCCGCGCGCGCAGGTCGTTCTCCAGCTTCCCCGCATCGGCGTGACCGACCGCCACGTCCACCTTCTCGAGCAGCCAGCGTTCCAGGACCCCCACCTCGTCCAGGGCGGCGCGCACCGCGTCGGAGTACGCCCGCACCAGGCCGCCGGCACCGAGCAGCACGCCTCCGAAGTACCGGGTCACCACCGCCACCACGTCGCTGACCTCACGTCCCCGGAGCACCTCGAGCATCGGCGCACCGGCCGTGCCCGACGGCTCGCCATCGTCGTTGGAACGCTGCACCTCACCGGCCGGACCGAGCACGAACGCGGAGCAGTTGTGCCGCGCATCCCAGTACTGCTTGCGGATCCGCTCGAGCACGGCGCGCGCCTCGTCCTCGGTGGTGACCCGTTCCAGGTGGCAGATGAACCGGGACCGCTTCACCTCGGTCTCAGAGGACCCGTTGCGGGCAACGGTGAGGTACGACGACGGCGTGCTCACCACCAGGTACCGATCACGTCGGAGCCGATCTTGAGGATGAACGCGCCGACCACGACGATGAAGATGACCCGGACGAAACCGACCCCCTTCGCGACCGCGGTGCGCGCCCCGATGTAGCCGCCGAGCAGGTTGCACCCGCCCATCACCAGCCCGACCTTCCACATCACCGCGCCTTGCGGGATGAACACGCACAAGGCAGCGACATTCGTTGCCCAGTTGGCCATCCGCGCCTTCGCGGATGCCTCGAGGAAGTTGTAGCCGATCAAGCCGACGAGGGCGAACACGAAGAACGACCCCGTGCCGGGCCCGAGTGCCCCGTCGTAGAACCCGATCGTGACACCGGCGATGAGCGCCGCGAGCAGGTGGTGGTGTCCCGCGAAGCGCAGGTCCGTGACCCGGCCGATTCTCGGCTTCGCCACCACATAGGCGCCGACCAGGATGAGCACCACCAGGATGATCGGGTTGAACGCGGACTTCGGGATGTTCGACGCCACCAAGGCGCCGCCGACCGAACCCGTGAACGCCGCCAGCATCAACGGGATGGCGGTGCGCAGGTCGGGTCTCACCCGCCGGTAGTAGGTGATCGAGCTGACCGTCGTACCGCACACCGAACCGAGCTTGTTGGTGGCGAGGATCTGGACCGGCGACGCACCCGGCAGCCCCACCACGAGCGCGGGCAGCTGGATCAGCCCGCCGCCGCCGACCACTGCGTCGATCCAGCCCGCGCCGAGCCCAGCGAGGGCAAGGAGCAGGAGGGTCCAGAGCGACGGGTCTTCCACGCCCGAAACCCTAACCGCCTAGGGGGTGAGCAGCTGCTCCCGCCGTACGCCGAGGTTGGTGAGCTGTTCGGCGATGTCCCGGCCGGTCTCCTCGAGGCGGGCGAGGGACTGCCGGACCGCCTGACCGGCCGCGGCCGAGCGACGCGCCGCATCTTGGATCCGCGAGCGCACCGCCATGTCGGAGAAGATGTTGTCGAAGAAGATGTCGAAGGTGCGGGTCATATTGTCGACCTGCATGCCGCCGACACCGCCCATGCCGACGTCCGCGAGCTCGCGTGAGAACCGGCCGAGTGCGACGTCGGCGCGATGCAGCACCTCGGTGGCCTGGTCCATCTTGTTGTACTTGGCCATGTCCGAAAGCATCCCGCCACCGCCGAAGGTGTCCCAGGTGGACCAGGACTCCGCACTGCCTAGCAGCTGCCCCGCCCGGTCGAGCAGAGCCAGTGCGTCGCGACCGGCGTCGTGCGCCTCCCGCACCTCCTTGTCGCAGGCCTGCAGCACGCCCCGCTGCTCGGCGACCTCGCCGAGTGCCGCGGCGACCACGGGGTCGTGCGTCGCTGCCCACTCCTCCTTGGCGGCGAGGGCTCGTGCATGCAGGGCATCGACGTCACCGAGCGCATCGAGCTGGGACTGCAGGGAGTCGGCGTCGCGGCGGGCGGCGTCCCGCCTGGCCTCTGCCTCGGCGACGGCGTAGCGGGCGGCGTCGCGCTCCGCCTTCTCGCGCTCGAGGTGCTCGGCGCGGGAGCCCTTGAGCGTCGCCATGATCCGGGTCGGCGAGAACGACTCGAGCCTCTCGACTTCCTCGGCCTCGCCGGCCAGCTTCTGCCGGAGCTCGGCTACCAGTTGCTCGGCCGACTCCAGGTACCCGCGGGCCCCGGCCAGCCGCTTCTGCAGGTCGGTGTGCTCCTTGCGGACCTGGGCGGCATGGGCGAGGTCGGCTTCGATCCGGGTGGCATCGGTCACCGGACGATCCTAGGAGGTCAGGGTCGCGGATCCTGGTAGATCCCGAGCACCTCGGCGTACTTCTCCTCGAGCTGCTTCCACCCGTAGTTCATCGCGTCCTCGCCGAGGACCGGCCCCATCGGTCGCCCGTCGAGGAGCGCGTCGGCGACGTCGAGGCACAGGTGCCAGCCAGCGGCGACCTGCGAGACAATGTGCCGCTCGTCAGGGGTGTGCCGCAGGGTGAGCCGGGTGCCGGCCGCGGTCGGCTCGAGCTCCCACCGAAGTACGTCGACGTCCCAGTTGTACTCGAGCGAGACCGGAGGCTGGCACCGGGTGACCAGCCCGGGAGTCCGCGGGCCGTCCTTCGCATGGTTGTCGATGATCGTGACGGCACCGGTCGAGTCGAGCTCACGGTCGGTGAAGAACGGCGCCCACTGCCGCAGCCGGTCGGGGTGGGACACCGCCGACCAGACCTTCTCGACCGGATGCCTGAGGTCGCGGGTGAACACCAACGTCCACCGCTGTCCGACCGGTTCGGAGGAGACCTCGCCCAGCGGTCCGGGGTCGTAGTTCGAGGCGGCCATCACTGGTCCTCCATGTCGTCGAGGTGTCGTTCCAGGGCGTCGAGGTGGCGCTCCCACATCTGCCGGTACGGCGCGAGCCACCGGGTCGACCTGGTGGAACGCCGACTGGTCGAGGCGGTAGATGCGCTGCTGCGCTGCCGTGCGGCAGGACACGAACTGGTGCTCGCGCAACACCTTGAGGTGCTTGGAGACGGTCGGCTGGCTCACCTGCAGTGCGGCGACGAGGTCACCGACGCTGCGCTTCGCTGTCGAGCAGGGCGTCGAGGATGCCTATGCCTGTCAAGGCATGTTCACTGGAGGAAACCTTCGTCCTTCAGCCAGTCGAGCGCCACGTCCGCCGGACGCTCACCGTCCACGTCGATCCGGGCGTTCAGGGCGATGAGCGTCTCGTCGTCGAGCTTTGCGGCGACCGGGTTGAACAGGTCCGCGAGCCCGGGGTGCCTCTCGAGCACCTCCTGCCGGATCACGGGGCACACGTTGTAGGCCGGGAAGAACTGGCGGTCGTCCTCGAGGACCTGCAGGTCGAGCGCCTGGATCCGGCCGTCGGTCGTGAAGATCTCGCCGAAGTTGCACACGCCCTCGTCCGTGGCCGCGTAGATCGCCCCCGTGTTCAAGGTCTTCACGTTGCCGCGCGGAACCTCCGACTCGAGCGGGATGTCGTAGGTCTCCAGCATCGGCTCGAAGCCGTCGTTGCGGTTCGCGAACTCGGACTCGACGCAGAACGTGCGCTGGTCGACGGGCACCTTTGCGAGGTCGGAGAGCTTGTTGACACCGAGCTCCTCCGCGGTCTCCTTCGGGGTGGCGAACCCGTAGGTGTTGTTCATCGGCGCGGGCGGCAGCCAGACCAGGTCGTTCTTCTCCAGGTCCTCGTCACGGACCGACTGGTACTGCTTGTCCTCGTCGGGGATGCCGTCCTCGTGACCGAGGTAGGAGATCCAGGCGGTGCCGGTGTACTCCCACTCCATGTCGACGTTGCCCTCGAGCTGCGCGGCGCGGGCGCTGGCGCTGCCCGGGATGTTGGTCAGGTCGTCGACGTCGGCGCCGGCCGACTTCAGCAGGATCATCGAGATCTTGCCGAGCAGCAGCTGCTCGGTGAAGTTCTTCGACCCCACAGAGACGTCGGCGCCGTCCAGACCGACGTCCTGGAGCGGGCCCGCGAGGCGTCCCGTGGGAGCGTAGCCGCCGGCCGTCCCGAGACCACATCCGGCGAGCGCGAACACACCGGCCAGGGCCAAGAGCACGGTCAAGAGGTGTCGTCTCAACATCAGATCCCCTTCGGCCGTGTGTAGGTCTCGAGGACTCGACCGGCCCAGTCGACGAGGAGGGCGAGCAGCGCGACGAGCAACGCTCCACTGACGACGATCGGGTAGCGGAACAGGTTGATGCCGGTGACGATCAGGCTGCCCAGGCCGCCGGCGTTGATGAACGTGGCGAGTGTCGCGGTGCCGACCAGCAGGACGAGGGCGGTGCGTACGCCGGACATGATCACCGGGACGGCCAGCGGCAGCTCGATCCGGAGCAGCACCGCTCGTCCGGACATGCCCACTCCCCTGCCGGCCTCGACCAGCGTGGGGTCCACCCCTTCGAGGCCGACGATCGTGTTCCTCAGGACCGGGAGGATCGCGTACAGCGTCAGCGACAGGATCGCGGTCCAGAAGCCGAAGGAGAGCCAGATCGCCAGCAGCACGATCAAGCCGATCGAGGGAGCGGCCTGCCCTGCGTTGGCCACGCCGATCGCCAGCGGCGCCGCCTTCTTGAGCCGGGGCCGGGTGAGCGCGATGCCGAGCGGGATGGCGATGACGAGAACGAAGAACGTCGACACCAGGGTGAGCTTCACGTGCTCCCAGATGAGCTGCCCGATCACGGTCCAGTCGAGCTGGCGTTGCTCGATGGAGTCCAGGTCGGCGTTCATCCGCCACACGACCCAGCCGGCGAACACGAGCGCGACGACGACCGGCAGCACGAACAGCAGCAGCCGTGACTCCGAGCGTGGGGCTCTCTCCTCCCCGGCCTCGGCCTCAGGCCTGGTGGGCGCCTCGGCGCTCACGTCGGCTCTCCGCTCGCGGCTGAGGCCTCGGCGTGCTGCTCCTCGGTCGTCTGGATGAACTCGGTGACGGCACTGAAGTTCACGACGCCGACGTACTCGTCACGCCTGCCGGTCACCACGGCGGCGCCGTGACTCGAGGACAGCATCGTGTCGAGCGCGTCGTTCAGGGTGGCCCGCCGGTCGAGGGTGACGAAGTCCTCGTGGTCGAGCTCCGGCACCGTCCCCCGGCCGTCGAGCTCGCGCAGCCACAGCCACTCACAGGGGCGGTTGCGCGAGTCGAGGACGACCACCGACCTGTCCTTGTTGCGAATCGCGCGGGCAACCACATCTGCCACCGGCTCACCGGCCTTGGCGGTCGTGGTCTCGGCGAGCTCGACGTCGCTGACGCGGCTCAGGGACAGCTGCTTGAGCGTGGAACCGGCGCCGACGAAGTCCTCGACGAACGAGTTGGCCGGTGCCGCGAGAATGGCCTCGGGGGTGTCGTACTGCGCGACCTGCGCTCCCTCCTGCAGGATCAGGATCCGGTCGCCGAGCTTCACCGCCTCGTCGATGTCGTGGGTGACGCAGACGATGGTCTTGTGCAGCTCGTCCTGGATGCTGAGAAGCTCGTCCTGCAGCCGGTGCCGGGTGATCGGGTCCACCGCGCCGAAGGGCTCGTCCATCAGGATCACGGGCGGGTCGGCGGCGAGGCCCCGGGCCACCCCGACACGCTGCTGCTGTCCACCGGAGAGCTCACGTGGGTAGCGGCCCCGGTACTTCGACGGGTCGAGTCCGACGAGCTCCAGCAGCTCATCCACCCTGTCCGCCGTACGACTCTTGCCCCACTTGAGCAGACCGGGGACGAGGCCGATGTTCTGGGCAACGGTCATGTGCGGGAAGAGGCTGCCGCCCTGGATGACGTAGCCGACGTGGCGGCGCAGCTTGTCGACGTCCTGGCCACGGACGTCCTCGCCGCCGATCTTGATCGTGCCCGAGGTGGGTTCGATGAGGCGGTTGATCATCTTCAGCGACGTCGTCTTGCCACATCCGGAGGGACCGACGAACATCACGATCTCACCGGCCGGGATGTGCAGGGAAAGCGCGTCGACGGCGGGCTTCTTCTGGCCGGGGTACCGCTTCACCACGTCGATGAGCTCTAGATCTGCGCCGCTGGGCGTGGTGGTCGTGGTCATGTCAGACACGGATCCCCTTCGAGGTCGTGAGCCGGCCGAGCAGCAGGAGGAGGGCGTCGAGGATGAGCGCGAGGATGACGACCCCGATGGTGCCGAGGAGCGCCTGGTTGAGGGCGTTGGCGCCACCGATCTGAGAGAGGCCGGTGTAGATGTAGCCGCCCAGGCCGGGACCGAGGACGATGGCCGCGATGGCCGCGATGCCCATGGACATCTGCGTGGAGACGCGTACGCCGGCCAGGATCACGGGCCAGGCCAGCGGGAGCTGCACCCGCATCATCGTGCTGACCGGGCTCATCCCCATGCCGCGGGCGGACTCGACGAGCGTGCGGTCGACCCCCTGCAACCCCACCACGGCATTGCGCAGGATCGGCAGGCTGGCGTAGAACGCGACGGCAGGAAAGGCCGTCGAGGGGCCGATGCCGAAGATCGGGAGCAGCAGACCCAGCAGTGCCAGGGACGGGATCGTGAGGCCCATCGCGCTCAGGCTGTTGGCGGCAGACTCCAGGGCAGGGACGCGGGTCACGAGGATGGCCAGCAGCACGGCTACCACGAAGGCGAGCAGCACTGCCTGGACCACGAGGTTGACGTGCTGGAAGGAGTTGTAGGCAATGTCTTCCCGGCGCTCGACAATGAAGTCCCACACCTGTGGCAACACCTCTTTCCCGAGTAGTACGAGGCTTCGACCAACGCTCCACCTTAGTCAGGTTCTACCTGGGAATGCGAAGATGCGGGCATGCGCATCGTGTCCCTGCTGCCGTCCACGACCGAGATCCTGTTCGACATCGGGGCTGGTGATGACGTTGTCGGCGTGACCTTCGAGTGCGACTTTCCGGAAGAGGCGCGGACGCGGACGATCGTGTCCACCAGCGCGATGCCGGAGGGCCTCACACCCACGCAGATCGACGAGTTCGTGGTGAAGGCGATGCACGCCGGCGAGGACCTGTACCACCTGGACTCCGGAGCACTGTCCGGCCTCGACGCCGACCTGGTGGTGACCCAGGACCTGTGCGCGGTGTGCGCGGTGGACGTCTCCGTGGTCGATGACGCGTTGGCCCACCTCGGATGCACCGCCGAGGTGCTGACGATCGACCCACACACGTTGGACGAAGTGCTCGAATCCATTGGTACGTTGGGGAAAGCCACGTCACGAGACGAAGCCGCGGCAACGTTGGCTGCGTCTCTCCGGTCACGACTCCAGTCGGTCGTACGACGGACAGCGGGCCGTCGCGCGCCACGGACGCTGGTCCTCGAGTGGACCGACCCGCCGTTCGCACCGGGTCACTGGGTCCCGGAGATGATCACCACCGCCGGGGGCACCCCTGTCCTGGGTGCTGCGGGCTCCAAGTCGTTCCGGGTCGGCTGGGACGACGTGGTGACATCGTCACCGGAGGTCGTCGTGTGTGCGCCGTGCGGCTACGGGCTGGAGCAGTCGGTGTCGCTGGCGACAGACGTGGTCGCGTCCGACGTACTCCCGGCCGGCGTGCCGGTGTGGGCGGTCGACGCGAACGCGTCGTTCGCCCGACCTGGTCCGCGGCTCGTGGACGGCGTGGAGGCACTGGCCGGGATCCTGCACCCCGAGGTGATGGACGCACCGGCCCCTGCGATGGCGCAGCGGATCCGCTGATTTGCCTCAGATGCGCTCGGTCAGCCGCGGGCCAGGAAGGACAGCAGGTCCTGTCGCGTGACCACACCGACCGGCCTGCCGTCCTCCTGCACGAGCAGCGCGTCCGCGTTCTCCAGGGCGGCGACTGCCTCGGACACCGGCTCGTTGGAACCGATCGACGGCAGCGGACCACTCATGTGGTCCTCGACCGGGTCGGCCATTCGAGCCCTGCCGGCGTAGAGCGCGTCGAGCAGCTCACGCTCGGACACCGAGCCGGCCACCTCGGCAGCCATGATCGGTGGCTCGGCACGCACGACGGGCATCTGCGAGACGCCGTACTCCTGAAGGATCTGCACCGCCTCGGCGATGGTCTCGGTCGGGTGCGTGTGCACGAGGTCGGGCAGCAGACCGCTCTTGCCGCGCAGCACCTCGCCGATGGTCTGCTCGTCACCGGGCGGCAGGAACCCGTACTGGCCGAGCCACTCGTCGTTGAAGACCTTGGTCAGGTAGCCGCGACCGGAGTCCGGGAGCAGTACGACGACGACGGCCTCGGGGTCATCGAGCTCATGCGCCAGCCGGATCGCCGCGGCAGCAGCCATGCCGGACGAGCCACCGACGAGCAGGGACTCCTCACGGGCCAGGCGTCGGGTCATCGAGAACGAGTCACCGTCGGAGACCTCGATGATCCGGTCGGCGATGTTGCGGTCGTAGGTCTCGGGCCAGAAGTCCTCGCCCACCCCTTCGACGAGGTAGGGACGGCCGGTGCCGCCGGAGTACACCGACCCGTGCGGGTCTGCACCGATGATCTGGACGCGGCCGCCGCTCTTCTCCTTGAGGTAGCGGCCGATACCGCTGATGGTGCCACCGGTGCCGACACCGGCCACGAAGTGCGTGACCTTGCCGTCGGTCTGCTCCCAGATCTCGGGCCCGGTCGTCTCGTAGTGCGACAGCGGGTTGTTCGGGTTGGAGTACTGGTCCGGCTTCCAGGCGTCCTCGATCTCCTGGACGAGACGGTCCGACACGTTGTAGTACGAGTCGGGGTGCTCGGGGGCAACGGCGGTCGGGCAGACGACCACCTCCGCGCCGTACGCCTTCAGCACGTTGCGCTTGTCCTCGCTGACCTTGTCCGGGCAGACGAATACGCACTTGTAGCCCTTGGCCTGCGCGACCATGGCCAGGCCGACGCCGGTGTTGCCGGAGGTCGGTTCGACGATCGTGCCGCCCGGCTTCAGGGAGCCGTCGGCCTCGGCCGCCTCGACCATCCGGAGGGCGATGCGGTCCTTCACCGACCCACCCGGGTTCATGTACTCCACCTTCGCGAGCACCAATGGCTTGGCGCCGTCGGTCGTCTTTGACAGACGAAGCAGAGGAGTGTTGCCGACCAGGTCTAGGAGAGAGTTCACGTATTGCACTCCGCCAGTCTATGAGTCGTCCGTAGAGTTGGATGCGTGGGGAAGGTTGCAGCCGCAAGAAAGCTTGCTGCCGCGGCCGCATTCGGCGGCGGCGGCCTTTCTCTGCTGGGCGGATCGTTGTACGGCGTCCTGCGTACCGAGGCACTTCTGGCGCGCAAGGCGATCGGAAAGGCCGAGGGCGAGGCACCCGACTGCACCGGGTGGTACGGCACCGGCCGCGACGGGTCGGGGATCAAGATCGCGCTCATCGGCGACTCCAGCGCCGCTGGGTATGGCGTACACACCGTCGAGGAAACCCCCGGCGCACATCTCGCGTCCGGCCTCGTCGAAGGTGCCGACTGCCGGGTGTACCTACGGTCTTTCGCCTTCGTGGGCGCGCAGACCCGCGACCTCGATGCCCAGATCGACCAGGCGCTTCCGATGGAGCCCGACGTGGCGGTCATCCTGATCGGCACCAACGACGTCACCCATACCGTTCGTCCGTCCGAGTCCGTGAGGCTGCTGGAGAATGGCGTACGGCGACTCCGCGACGCAGATGTCGAAGTGGTGGTAGGTACCTGTCCCGACCTCGGCACCCTCGAACCGGTCGCACCCCCACTCAGGCAGGTCGCCCGCGCCTGGAGCCGGAGACTGGCCGCTGCCCAAACCATTGCCGTGGTGGAGGCCGGCGGCCGAACCGTCTCACTCGGGTCGATCCTCGGTCCTGAGTTCGCCGCCTCCCCCGCCGTGCTCTTCGGCCCCGACCAGTTCCACCCCTCGGCGGCCGGCTACTCCAGCCTCGCCTCTGTCCTGCTGCCGTCCGTGCTCGCGGCCGTCGGCGCAATGCCGGCCGAGGACCTCGAGCCCGAGGCCTTCCGGGGCGAGGGCGTGCTCCCGATCTCCTATGCAGCGGTCGAGGCGGCACGCACGCCGGGCACCGAGATCGACGGCACCGAGGTCGGCGGCTCCACCCGCGGAGCACGGGGACGGTGGGTGCTCCTGCGTCATCGCCGTCGCCAGCCTCAGGCCGAGGCGGAGAAGCCCGACCTCGTGGACCACGAGGACGAGTACTTCGGGGAAGCAGAGTCGGCGTCGAGCCCTTCCTGAGCTCGAACCCGCCTGTCGGTCGAGCTTCTCGAGACCCGCGGATCTCCTTGTTTCTCGTTGTGGACAAGGGGTCTCGGCGTCGGAAACTGTCGGAGGCGCCTTATAGGTTTGACTCATGTTCGAGCAACGCGGGATCGATGAGCTGGACCGGGCGGGCACCCTGGGTGCGCTGGCCGGGAACCGGTGCGCGCTGCTCGATGCGGAGGCCCGGGAGCTGTTCTTGGCGGTGCACTGGGCCGACCTGCACGGCGAGGACATCGACGACCCGAACCGGACCGGTGCCGGGTGGGGTGTTGCCGGGGACCGGCCGGTTCGTCCGGCTCGGTGCGGATGGCACCCCGCCGGTCGCTGAGTTCGCGGCGGCGGAGTTCGCGGCGGTCAACCAGATGCATCCCGCCGCCGGGGCGAACTTGATGGCCGACGCGCTGGATCTGCGGCACCGGCACCCGGCCTCGTGGGCCGGGATCGGGGCGGGTCGGGTCCGGGTCTGGCAGGCCCGCAAGGTGGCGCACCTGACCGCGGCCGCCGGGCTGCGGCTGGAGCAGGCCCGGTGGGTGGACGCGGCAGTGGTCGGCTACTACGAGACGCTGTCCTGGACCCGGTTCCTGGAGCTGGTCGAGGCGAGGATCATCGAGGTCGACCCCGCCGCGGCCGATGCACGCCGCCGTGCCGCCGCGCTGGAGCGGTTCGTGCGCACCGGGCAGTGCAACGAGTACGGCCTGAAGACCCTGGTCGCCAAGGCCCAGGCCGGGGACGTGATCTTCTTTACCGCGATGTGTGACCGGATCGCGCAGATCCTGCGGCTGACCGGGGACAGCGACCCGGTCGAGGTCCGCCGGGCGAAGGCGATCGGGATCCTGGCCAACCCGGCCCGGGCGCTCGCGCTGCTCGAGGACTTCGCCGCCGGGATCCTGCCCGACGGCGAGAACCCGGCCGCCAGCGGCACAGACGGACCGGTCAGCGGCGGCGAGGACGCCGACGACAACGCTGACTCCGGCGCTGACTCCGGCGATGACGCCGACGATGCCGATGAGGCGGAGCCGGAGGACCCGGAGCCGGAGCGGATCGGTGAGGGCGATCTGCATCCGTCCCAGAACGACGCCGATGACCCGGAGCCGGAGACCCACCCGTGTCCGGCCTGTGACGGTGAGGGACACATCACCGGGGATCCGAGCGCGTTCACCCGGCCGGTGGTCCGGGTCGACCCGGCCAGGCTGCTGCCGGCCGCCACCTTGTACCTGCACATGAGCTCCGACTCCTTCACCCGGGACGGGGCCGGGGTGGCCCGGTTCGAGGGGGTCGGCCCGATCACCCCCGCCCAGGCCATCGAGATCCTCGGTGACCACTGCCGGGTGAGGATCACCCCGGTGATCGACGTCGCCGACCAGGCCCCGGTCGACGGCTATGAGACGCCGACCCGGATGCGCGAGGCGCTGCACCTGCGGAACCCGGTCTGCGTGTTCCCCTGGGCCACCAACCGGTCCCGGACCAGGGACGCCGAACACACCATCCCCTACCTGTCCCCCGACGACGGCGGGCCACCCGGGCAGACCAACATGGCGAACCTGGCGATGATCGGCCGGTTCCCGCACCGGCTGAAGACCCACGGCCGCTGGCGGCTGAAACAACCCACCCCCGGCGTGTTCCTCTGGCGCAGCCCGCACGGCTGGTACTTCCACGTCGACCACACCGGCACCCACCCGATCCCGAAGACCGTCGGCGACGCCGCCTGGACCCAGTACAACACCACGGGCGGCGGCAGCACGAGGCCCGGCAGGAACGCGTCCAGCACCGGCACCGGCTCAAGGACACGGACCGGCGCCACCATCGACATCCACCCCGCCACCCGCCCGGTCATCGAGTACGAACCCGGCCGCCACACCGACGTCGCCTGATCCAAAGTCGACGCTGCCTCGCGACGCACGCGCACGCGCACGCCCACGCAGAAAGGCCCCCGGCAAGAGCCGGGGGCCTTCTACGTGAGCTGGTGCGGTCAGTCGTTGCCGCGCAGGATCGCCAGGATCCGGAGGATCTCGATGTAGATCCAGATGATCGTGACAGTCAGACCGAAGGCGGCGCGCCACGACTCCACCTCGGGGAGGCCGGCAGCGATGCCCCGCTCCACGAAGTCGAAATCGAGAATCAGCATGAGCACACCGAGGCCGAGGCCCACGAAGCTCATGATGAGGCCGAGGGTCCCGAAGCCGTTGAAGCCGATCGCCGCGCCGAAGAAGCTGAGCACGAAGTCGAGAAGCGTGATGGCCACGAAACCGAACATCGCGGCGACGACCCATTTGCGGAACTTGGTGCCGACCTGGATGTTGAAGAACTTGTAAGCCGCCAGTGTCGCGGCAACCGCACCGAACGTACCGATAACGGCACCCATCACCACGCCGGGGTAGATGGTCTCGAACCACTTGCTCATGGCGCCGACGAAGACACCCTCGACGACCGCGTAAGCAAGCACGAGTCCGGGGCTGATCGTTCGCTTGAACGACAGCACCAGCCCGAGGCCGAGGCCTGCGAATGCGCCGCCCATCCACAGCATCATCAGGCGACTGGCCACAGCCTCGTCGACGACGCCGTCCTCGTTGACGGGTGCTCCGGTGAGCACCCAGGTGACGGCGGCAGCAAGGACGACCAGGCCAAGCGTTATTCCGGTCTTCTGGACGACTGTGTCGATAGTCATCCGACCGCGGTCAACCTGCGTGGGCGTGCCGGTTCCCCACGAGGGCTCGCTCTGGGTCTGCGGCGACGGAGTGCCGTACGCCGGGTAGGTCATACCGCTCGCCGACCCACGGCCGTTGAAGCCCTCGGATCGAGAGAAAACTGGGTTACTGCTTTGCATTTGGTCTCCTCCTTGGAGGCCGTCGTGACTCCCGACTTGGAAGCCACCCATGAACCGCGGTTCCCATCCTACGGTCCTGCTAGAGGATTCAACGTCCGTGGTGGGGTCACTGTTCCCGGTGACGGCGTTCAGACCACCTTGGGCCTAACGGGAAGTCAGGTCAGAGGGACCGGCACTGGTCCTCCTTGTTCCCGCCGACCTTGTTGTTTCCTCCGATCGGCTTCGGACTGTTGCTCTTGCACTGCAGGTTGCCGTCGACGCGGTTGTAGCGGACGATGAACCGGCCGTTGTTGGTGAACAGCTGGATGTCCCCGCCGACGCTGGCCCGCCGGATCTCGCCGCCGCCACCCTGCTTGAGCTGGATGTTGCCGTTGACGTGCGTCCGCTTGATCGTGCCGTTCACCTTGCGGGCCGTCACGACCACCCGGCGGTGGTTCCCTGCCTGGATGTTCCCGCCGACCTTCACGCCGCGAGCGACCAGCTTGGCGTTGCCCTTGACCTCGACGTTGCCGTCCACCCGCGTGCCGAGCAGTCTGCACGTGGCGCCCTTCGGCACGATCACGTTGCCGTCGATCGAGGCCGCCCGGATCGTGCCGGCGCAGCGGCGGTCATCTGCGTGGGCCGGCGCCGACACGAGCATCGAGGCGGCAAGTGCGAGAGGCATAGCGAGCAGCAGACGCTTCACGGTGGGTCCCTTCGGAGTGTGGTTGGCTTCCCACCAAACCTGTCGCAGGTCCCTAAGCCGGGCATGAGGGAATCATGAGAACGGTCTTAGACGCCGTTCAGCCGTTGTTCATGTGCCCCCGGTCGGACTCGAACCGACACTGAAAGGTGTTTAAGACCTCTTCCTCTGCCATTGGGATACGAGGGCAAGCAACCTCAAAGATAGGTCTTGCGCGGATGGATCGCGTGCGCACCCGCCGCGCGGTCCAGGAACAGCAGCCCCTCACAGTGGTCGATCTCGTGCTGCAACGCCCTTGCCTCAAAGGCGTCCGCGGAGATCTGCACCGGCTCACCCGTCCCCGGAAGCTGTCCCGAGACCACGAGCCGCGTCGCGCGCTTCACGTCCCCCGTGAGGTCCGGCACACTCATGCAGCCCTCCCGTGCCTTCTCGTTGCGGGACGACTCCACGACCAACGCGTTGCAGAGCACGAACGTCCCATGGTGCGACCGGGTCTTCGGGTGCTCCGTCACGTCGACACTGAACACCTTCACGCCCGCACCGACCTGCGGCGCAGCCAGCCCGACACATCCCGGCGAGACGCGCATCGTGGCGACCAGGTCAGCGGCCAGCTGGATGACGTCAGCCGAGGTGGGATCCACGACTGCGCCGGGCGTGGACAGCACCGGAGCAGGAGCGCGTACGACGTCGAGCACCCGGCCCACCACCGAGAGGTCATGCGGGGTCCACCGGCCGACGGCATCGTCGACGAAACCCGCACTCACAGGTCGTCGCTCTCCACGACCCGCAGACTCACGCCCACGCCCAGATCGGCGGCGACCCCGGACAGCGCGGTCTTCAGCGCCGGCACGTCGACCGCAGCAGGAAGGTCGACCTCCGCGACGAGCAGGTACAGCTCCCCCGCCAGCCGTGTCGTCAGATCGGTGATGTTGCCGCCGACGCGCGCGACCTCGCTCACCACCGATGACACGATGCCGGGCCGGTCACCACCGTGGACGGTGAGGACGTACGACGTACCGACGGTTCCGTGCGCACGCTCCTCCGGCACCGCGCGCACCGACACCGCGAGAGTGCCGTCTGTCGTCAACGGGGACAGGGCTTCCTCGATCTCGGCGGACCCGGGCGGCCCCGCGCAGACCAGCATCATCGCGAAGTGGCCGCGGAGCAGGGTCATCGTCGAGTCCTCGAGGTTCAGCCCGAGCTCGGCGAGGATGCCGGTCGTCTCCGCGATGATCCCGGGGCGGTCCTGGCCGACGACGGTGATGGCGTGCGAGGTCACGGCGGTCATCCTGCCATGCCCGAACCGAGCCCCGCGGCGCGTCGCAGCACCGCATCGAGCATCGACTCGGTCAGCTTTCCGGTGAACGTGTTCTGCTGCGACGGGTGGTAGCTGCCGAGCAGGGTGACCTGCTGCCCTACGGGCGAGACGATCACGGCCTCGGCCCCGTGCCCGAACCTCGGCTTGGGCCTGGGCACGTCGTAGCCCAGCGCCCGGAACGTGCGCAGCGTCGCATCCCAGCCGTACGACCCGAGGCAGACCACCGCCCGCACCGAGCCCGCGACCAGGGTGACCTCCTTGAGCAGCCACGGCGCGCAGGTGTCGCGCTCCTCTACGGTCGGCTTGTTGTCCGGCGGCGCGCAGCGGACCGTGGCCACCATCCGCGCACCCGACCAGTCGCTGGCCGTCCCCGGCGTGGTCGGACCGCTGCCTGCACCGCGAGCCCGACCCGGTGCAGCGACGCGAACAGCCAGTCACCGGAACGGTCACCGGTGAAGATCCGGCCGGTGCGGTTGCCGCCGTTCGCGGCCGGTGCGAGCCCGATGATCAGCACACCCGGATCCTCGTCACCCCAGCCGGCGATCGGCCTGCCCCAGTACGGCTGGTCCGCGAACGACGCCCGCTTCACCGCGGCCACGTCCTCGCGCCACTGCACCAGCCGCGGGCAGGCCCGGCACACCGACATAGCGCCGCACAGCTCGTCGACGTCGTCGATCGAGTCGGCCAGCTGCAGCACGTCGGCGGGCGTGTCCGCGACCGGCGTCGCCGCGCGATGCGGGATCGTCGGGCCATCCCGTTCCCGGGCGGCACCGGCGACGGGAACGGCTGACCGGTGAGCGGGTGCGGAAGGCTCATGCGACCGACCAGGCGATCCCGTCGAGGATGTCGGCCTCCGAGACCACGCATGGACGTCATCCCGCGTGCGCGCCAGGACCCGGTCGAGGATCAGCGCACCGGCACCGATCACGTCGGCACGGCCGGGGTGCATGAACGGCAGGGCCTTCCGCTGCTCCACGGTCATGCCCAGCAGCCGCTCGGTGGCCGCGTCCACGCCGGACACCGCCAGCCGTGCGAGGTGGATCCGCTCGCGTTGGTACGCCGGCAGGTCGAGCACCATCGCGGCCACCGTGGTGATCGTCCCCGCGACACCGACGAACGTGCTCGCCTCGTCGAGCACCACACCATGGCCCGGCAGACCGTCCAGGGCGGCTGTCGATGGCCCGCGTGGCCGCCGCGCGCTCCTCCGCCGTCGGCGGGTCGGACCTGAGGTGCCGCTCGGTCATCCGCACCGACCCGATGTCGAGCGACTGCGCGGCGACCACGTGGCCCTGCCCGCGTTGGCCCGGCCCGTCGAAGGGTCACCGAGGATCAGCTCCGTGGAACCGCCGCCGATGTCGACGACGAGGTACGGCGCTGGCAGGTCGCCGAGCGCACGGGTCGCACCGTCGTACGACAGCTGGGCCTCCTCGGCACCGGTGACCACCTCGGGCACGACCCCGAGCCGCTCCCGCACACCGTCCATGAACACGGCCGCGTTCTCCGCGTCGCGGGCCGCCGACGTGGCGCAGAACCGGGTCGCGTCGACGGCATGAGCGGAGATCAGGCCGGCGTACTCCTCGACCGCCGCGAAGACCCGCTCGAGCGCCTCGTCGGCCAGCCGGCCGGTCCGGTCCACGTCCTGCCCGAGCCGGACCATCCGCATCTCGCGGACCAGCTCGCGCTCCGTGCCGGTGCGCCGGGTCGAGGTCGGCCACCAGCAGCTTGATCGTGTTCGTCCCGCAGTCGATCGCAGCGACCCGGGTCATGCGTCGCCCTCGGCCCCGGTCGCCACGGAGGCGCACGGGCCGGACGCCCAGAACTCACCGAGCTGATCCAGCACCTCGTCGCCGAGGGGGTTCACGCCCCGCCCCTGGGCGAGGGACTGGCCGGCGAGCACGTGCAGGCACTTGACCCGGTGCGGCATCCCGCCCGCGGAGACTCCGGCGATCTCCGGCACATGGCCGATCGACTCGCGGAACCCGAGGTACGCCTCATGGGCCTTCTCGTACGACGAGGCCAGGTCGGGGTCTGTCGCGAGCCGGTCCGACATCTCCTTCATCAGGCCCGATGCCTCGAGCGTGCCGATCATCGAGGCCGCGCGGGGACAGGTGAGGTAGAAGGTGGTCGGGAACGGCGTACCGTCCTCGAGCCGAGGTTCGGTGGCCACCACGTCCGGGTTGCCGCACGGGCAGCGGTGGCCGATGTCGTGGATGGACCTGGGCGGGCGCCCCAGCTGTGCCTCGATGATGCGCTCGTCGTGGGGCTCGATCACTGCTTCTTCGGCTTCGGTGCGCGGATCTCGTCGGCCGGCGCCGGCTTCACCCTTGACGGGTTGCCCGCGGCCTCCACGGAACCCCAGGCCCGCTGCCACCACTCCGGCTGGTCGGCCTCGGTCGTCGTGCCCGGGTCGGACAGGGAGTCGTCGCCGGCGAGGGGTTCACCGTCCTCACCGATCACCTGGTAGCCGGTCTCGCCGAGCATCACCCAGCCGAACCGTTCCCTGGCCTGCGCCTCGACGAAGGCCGGGTCCCTCCAGCGCCGCTTCTCCCGCTCCAGATCGGCGATGTTGTCCTGCGACGCCGTGATGCTCGCCCGCAGGTCCGCCAGGTGCTGCTTCTGCTCGAAGTACGCGCGCATGCTGGACGCGTAGGACACCATCAGCACCGCGAGGACGAGCACCAGGATCGCCGCCCGGCCAGTGAACCGGGGCCGGACCGGCTTCTGGGCGGCCGCCCTGCGCGCACGACCGGGCCCTGCCCGTTGCCCCGGGCGGGGGGCGGGCCGGGACGCGGGACGCGACCGGCCGCGAGGACCGGGTCCCCGCGACGACGACGGACGGTTGCTCGGCACTGCGGGTCCTATGCCTCGCGACCGAAGCGCGGGAAGGCAGCTCGACCGGCGTACCGGGCGGCGTCGTCCAGCTCTTCCTCGATGCGCAGCAGCTGGTTGTACTTCGCGACCCGCTCCGACCGCGCCGGAGCGCCGGTCTTGATCTGGCCGCAGTTCGTGGCGACCGCGAGGTCGGCGATGGTGGTGTCCTCGGTCTCGCCGGACCGGTGGCTCATCATGCAGCGCAGGCCGTTGCGGTGAGCGAGGTCCACGGAGTCGAGGGTCTCGGTCAGCGAGCCGATCTGGTTCACCTTCACCAGCAGCGCGTTCGCGGACCGCTCGTCGATGCCGCGTTGCAGCCGCTCGACATTGGTCACGAACAGGTCGTCGCCGACGATCTGGACCCGGTCACCGAGCGCCGCGGTCATCCCGGCCCAGCCCTCCCAGTCCTCCTCGTTCATCGGGTCCTCGATGGACACGATCGGGTACGACGCGACCAGGTCGCTGTAGTAGGCCTGCATCTGCTCCGCGGACCGCGACGAGCCCTCGAACTGGTAGGCACCGTCGGAGTAGAACTCGGTGGCGGCCACGTCGAGGGCGAACACGATGTCCTCCCCGACCTTGAGACCGGTCTTCTCCACCGCCGAGGTGATCAGGTCCAGCGCCTCCCGGTTCGACGGCAGGTCGGGCGCGAAGCCGCCCTCGTCGCCGAGGCCGGTGGCCAGACCGCGTTCCTTGAGCACCGACTTGAGCGAGTGGTAGACCTCGGTGCCCTGACGCAGCGCCTCACGGAAGGTCGAGGCGCCGATCGGCGCGATCATGAACTCCTGGACGTCGACGCCGGTGTCCGCGTGCGCGCCACCATTGAGGATGTTCATCATCGGCACAGGGAGCAGGTGCGCATTCGGGCCGCCGACGTAGCGGAACAGCGGCAGGTCGGCGGAGTCCGCTGCCGCTCGCGCCACGGCGAGCGAGACACCGAGGATCGCGTTCGCGCCGAGCTTCGCCTTGTTCGGGGTGCCGTCGAGGTCGAGCAGCCGCTGGTCGACGAGCCGCTGCTCGGAGGCCTCGAAGCCGACCAGCTCCGGGCCGATCGAGTCGAGCACCGCGGTCACCGCGTTCTCCACGCCCTTGCCGCCGTAGCGGGAGCCGCCATCACGCAGCTCGACGGCCTCGAACGCGCCGGTGGACGCACCCGAGGGGACCGCCGCCCGGCTGATCGTGCCGTCGTCGAGCGCTACCTCGACCTCGACAGTGGGGTTTCCGCGCGAGTCGAGAATCTCGCGCGCGCCGACAGCCTCGATGGACGCCACGGTCTGCTCCTAGATCGGTTGCCTGTTCCGGACATACCGGGATTCCCCGGCGACGTACGGGCTCCAGCCTAGCCGCGCACGGCTCCCCGGATGCGGATGGCTCGCCCTCCGACCGCCAGTCGGGTCAGCCGACTTCGGCGTCGCGCACCAGCTCCGCGAGCCGCCGTACGGCGTCGCGGAGCGCCTGCTCGGGGTCCTCCCCGGCCGCACGAGCCTCGACGACCAGCGCCAGCAACCGGTCGCCCACCAAGTCGCCGTGACGCCGGAGCGTCATCCCCGCCCTTGCGGCCGGCCGACCACCTTGTCGGCGAGCGCCAGCGCGGGCAGGCCCACGGGATCCCCTCGAGGACGGAGCCGCGGCCCTTCTCGGCGGCCTTCAGCGTCTCCCAGTTCGCCTCGACCTCGTCGACGTCTGCGACGTCGAGGCCGGCGAACACGTGCGGGTGCCGGTGCACGAGCTTGTCGACGATGTCCCGCCGCGACGTCGTCGATCGTCGAAGCCCTCGCCGACATCCGCGCCGGGGTCGTCCTTCTGCTCAGCGGCGATGCGGGCATGGAAGACCACCTGCAGCAGCAGGTCACCGAGCTCCTCCCGCAGGTGCGCGAAGTCGCCGTTCTCGATGGCCTCGAGGGTCTCGTAGGTCTCCTCGAGCAGGTAGGTCGCCAGCGACCGGTGCGTCTGCTCCCTGTCCCAGGGGCAGGAGGTGCGCAGCCGGTCCATGACCGTCACCAGGTCGAGAAGGCGAGCACCCGGCACGTCGTACGATCCGTGCAGCACCTCGACCTCGGGTGGGGAGCCGCGCTGTCCTGAGCTTGTCGAAGGGTCCACGATCTCGGCCGCGATCCCACCCGGCATCCGCTCGGCCTCCTCGTCGGAGGCCAGCCACACGACGTGCCCGGACGTGGCGAGGGCGAGCAGGTCCGTGGCGGAGGGTGCGGGCAGCACGTCGACCCGATGTCCGGCCGCCGTCACCGCGCGGAAGGCCGGCGCGTCCTCGGAGGAGGCGAGTACCCGGTCGGCCGACGTGATCGCCCGCCAGGCGGCCCAGGACATCAGCCCCGGTGCGATGCGCGGGGAGGTGACCAGGAAGGTCAGCTGCATCGCTGCGTCATCGGCAGCCCGGAGACGAAACCGTCACCGGGTGTCGCCTTGGCACCGGCGCGGGCCCGGTCGGACTCGGCGACCGACAGCGCCATGGCGCCTGGCTGCAGGGCGTCCTCGGCGAACGTGCCGTAGCGGGGGTCGACCTCGACGTCGAGGGTCTGCACGAACTCGCCGCGCAGCCGCTGCCCCTCGGCGATCGCCTGGTCGTCGGTGACGTCGGCCGCGCCCTGCTCCTCGAGGGATGCGCGACCGATCGCGACCAGCATCAGCTGGCCCTCGGCGTACTCCTGGAGCGCGTCGCGGTACGCATCGCGCTCGTCCTCCGGGAGTGCGTCGATGAGCTCCTCGTTCTGGGCAATTGCCTGGGAGACCAGCTGCCGGCTCGGGTCTACGCCCTCCTCCTCGCCGAACAGCTGCGACAGCCGGGCCTCGAGCAGCACCTGCAGCGCTCCCTCACGGGTGCCGCGGGTGGTGAACTCGCGGGTCTGGCCGGCCGCCTTTGCGCCCTCGACGTTGGCCGTGCACAGCGCCTGAGCCAGGCCGTCGACGGTCTCGTGGGAGATGGTCGACGAGCCGACGACCGCTGCCGCGCCGGGGTGCAGGGCACCGCATCCGGTCAGGGCCACGATGGCCGCGGCCGCCAGCGCGGACAGCCTCGTCTTCCGGCCGGACCTGATCGAGCGAACGATCACAGCTACTCCCTAGCTCTGCGGTGCACCGGCCCCAGCGGGGTCGATGACGGTGTCTATCACCTGACGTGCCCATGCCATCAGCGCCTCGTCCAGGATGGGCGGGCCACCGACGACCTTCGGCGTGGGACGGGGCACGAGCATCGTACGCACGCCTTCCTTCACGATGCTCTTCGGGTACACCCGGTCCAACCGGACCCGCGCGGAGTCGGGGAGGTCCACCGGCGCGAACCGGAGGTACTTGCCTTGCAGGGTGACGTCGGTCAGGTCGGCCTTGCGGGCACGGGCCCGGAACCGGGCCACCTCGAGCAGCCGCGCCACCGGCGGCGGCGGGTCGCCGTACCGGTCCATCAGCTCCTCGAGGATCGCATCGACGTCCGCGTCGCTGCGGACCTCCGCGAGCCGCTTGTACATCTCGAGCCGGAGCCGCTCGCTCTGGATGTAGTCGTGCGGCACGTGCGCGTCGACCGGCAGCTCGATCTTGACCTCCGCCTCCTGCACCGGGCCGTCTCCCTTGAACTCCGAGACCGCTTCGCCGACGAGCCGTACGTAGAGGTCGAAGCCGACGTCGGCGATGTGGCCGGACTGCTCGCCGCCGAGCATGTTGCCCGGCGCCCCGGATCTCGAGGTCCTTCATGGCGATAGCCATTCCGCCGCCGAGGTCGGAGTGCTGCGCCAGCGTCGCGAGCCGTTCGTGTGAGGTCTCGGTCAACGGCTTGTCGGCCGGGTACAGGAAGTAGCCGTAGGCACGCTCGCGGCCCCGGCCGACCCGTCCCCGCAGCTGGTGCAGCTGGGAGAGCCCGAGCATGTCGGCCCGCTCGATGACCATGGTGTTCGCGTTCGACACGTCGAGCCCGGACTCCACGATCGTCGTGCACACCAGTACGTCGAAGCGCTTCTCCCAGAAGTCGACCATCACCTGCTCGAGCTGGTGCTCCCCCATCTGACCGTGCGCCGTGGCGACCCGCGCCTCGGGCACCAGCCGGCGGATGTGCGCGGCGGCCTTCTCGATCGAGTTCACCCGGTTGTGGATGTAGAAGACCTGGCCCTCGCGCAGCAGCTCCCGACGGATCGCGGCGGTGACCTGACGGTCCTCGTAGCCACCGACGTAGGTCAGCACGGGGTGCCGCTCCTCGGGCGGAGTGGTGATCGTCGACATCTCGCGGATGCCGGTGATCGCCATCTCCAGGGTGCGCGGGATCGGGGTCGCGGACATGGCCAGCACGTCGACCGACGTACGCAGCCGCTTCATCGCCTCCTTGTGCTCGACGCCGAACCGCTGCTCCTCGTCGACGATCACCAGGCCGAGGTCCTTCAGCTTGATGTCGGGGTTCAGCAGCCGGTGGGTGCCGATCACGATGTCGACCGACCCCTCGCGGAGGCCATCGATCACGGCCGCGGCTTCCTTGTCGGTCTGGAACCGCGACAGCCCCTTGAGCACGACCGGGAAGCCGGACATCCGCTCGGCGAAGGTGGAGTAGTGCTGCTGCACCAGCAGCGTGGTCGGCACCAGGACGGCGACCTGCTTGCCGTCCTGCACGGCCTTGAAGGCCGCTCGGACCGCGATCTCCGTCTTCCCGTAGCCGACGTCGCCGCAGACCAGCCGGTCCATCGGGACCTGCTGCTCCATGTCGCCCTTGACCTCGTCGACCGTGGACAGCTGGTCCTGGGTCTCCACGAACGGGAACGCGTCCTCGAGCTCGCGCTGCCAGGGCGTGTCCGGCCCGAACGCGTGACCCTTGGTGGCCTGCCGCGCGGCGTACAGCTTGATCAGCTCGGCCGCGATCTGCCGGACCGCCTTGCGTGCCCGACCCTTGCGCTTCGCCCAGTCCCCGCCACCGAGCCGGTCCAGGCTCGGCTGTTCGCCGCCCACGTAACGCGTGACCTGGTCGAGGGTGTCCGCGGGAACGTACAGGCGGTCCGGCGGCTGCCCACGTTTGGAGGAGCCGTACTCGAGGACGAGGTACTCCCGGGTGGCGCCCTGGACGGTGCGCTGGGACATCTCGACGTACCGGCCGACGCCGTGCTGCTCGTGCACCACATAGTCGCCTGGCTTGAGCTCGAGCGGGTCGATCTGCTTCTTGCGTCGCGCCGGCATCTTGCGCATGTCCTTGGTGGACGAGCGCTGGCCGGACAGGTCGTCGCCGGTGAGCACCGCGAGGCGCTGCGCGTCGTCGACGAAGCCGTGGTCGAGGCATGCGGTGGTGACCACGACGATGCCCTCGGGCAGTGCGTCGGCGGAGTCCAGCGACTCGACCAGCCGGGCCGGGACGTCGTGCTCCTTGAGCACCTCGGCCATCCGCTCCGCCGGCCCGTGGCCCTCGTTGACCAGCACCACCCTGCGAGCCGTTGGTCAGCCAGGACTTGATGTCGGTGATCGCGTGCTCGATGTCGCCGTGGTAGGCCTCGACCGCCTTGATGGCGACCGGCCGGGACTCGACGGCACCGGCGTCGACCAGGGCCTCCGCATCCGGGTCCAGCCCGAACGGCGACACGCTCCACCAGGGCTTGTTCTGGCTCAGGCTGATCTGGCGTACGTCGGCCAGGGACTTGTACGACGCGGCGCCGAGGTCGATCGGGGCCTGGCCGCCACCGGCCGCGGCCGCCCATGACGCGTGCAGGAACTCGTCGCTGGTCGCCACCAGGTCGTGCGCGCGGCTGCGAGCCCGTTCCGGGTCCAGCACGAGCACGTGCGAGTCGTCGGGCATCAGGTCGATGAGCATCTCCATGTCATCGGTGAGCACCGGTGCCAGGGACTCCATCCCCTCGACCGCATGCCCCTCGGCGATCTTCTCGGACAGCTCGGCGAGCTCGGGGTGGTCCTCCCCCAGTGCCTTGGCCCGGGCCCGCACCTCGTCGGTGAGCAGCAGCTCGCGACAGGGCGGCGCCCACAGCCGGGTCGCCGGTTCCAGTGAACGCTGGTCGGCCACCGAGAACGAGCGGATCTCCTCGACGTCGTCGCCCCAGAACTCCACCCGGAGCGGGTGCTCCTCGGTGGGCGGGAAGACATCGACGATGCCCCCTCGGACGGCGAACTCGCCGCGCTTCTCCACGAGGTCGACCCGCGAGTAGGCAGCCGCGGCGAGCCGTCGTACGACGTCGTCGAGGTCTGCCTCCTCACCGACCGCCAGCTCGACCGGTTCGAGGTCGGCGAGGCCGGCGACCTGGGGCTGCAGGATGGAGCGGACCGGCGCCACGATGACCTTCAGTGGGCCGTTCGTCGGATCGGTGCCCGGGTGCTTGAGCCTCCGCAGCACCGCGAGGCGCTTGCCGACGGTGTCCGAGCGCGGCGAGAGACGCTCGTGCGGCAGGGTCTCCCAGGCCGGGTAGAACGCCACCAGCGACGGGTCGATGAGGCTGGACAGGTAGGTGACCAGGTCCTCGCCCTCGCGCGTGGTCGCCGCCACGGCCAGGACGGTACGGCCGGCGTCGACGAGACCCTTGACCACGAACGGTCGCAGCGCCGCGGGAGCGGTGAGGTCGAGCGCCTTCACCGCACCGTTGCGCGCGTCCGCCACCGCCGATGCGAGCGTGTCGTTCTCGAGGACGAGATCGGCGAGTCCGGTCAGGCTCACGAGCATCCTTTCGCCACACAACACGAGTGCCCCCTGTCTGCGAGGACGAGGGGGTGACTTCCAGCGTGGCCCAGTCTACGAGTCGTGCGCCCGCCGCCAGGCCTCGACCTCGGCCTCACTGCGCAGGATGCAGAACTCGTTCCCCTCGGGGTCGGCCAGCACCATCCAGCCGCGCCCGTCCTGCGTGCGCATGTCGTGGACCTCGGAGGCACCCAGGGAAAGGAGCCGGACGAGCTCCTCGTCGCGCGTGCTGCCAGGGTCCGGACGCAGGTCGAAGTGGACGCGGTTCTTGACCTGCTTGGTCTCCGGGACCTCGATGAACAGCAGGTGGTGCCCGGTCATCGGCGAGAGGATCATGCATTCCTCGTGACCGGGTTCGTTCGGGTCGTCGGCCACGTCGACGTACCCGAGCACCTGTTTCCACCACTCGGAGAGCTCGTAGGCGCTGGCGCAGTCGACGGTGGTGTGCGAAAGGTAGACAGACATGCGGGCCACCCTGTCGCCACCGTCCGCGCGCCGCAAGCCGGTTTCCGGCTACGTTGACGTCCATGGCAGCGTCCAGACCGAAGTCTCCAGCCGTGGAGCTGGAGATCGACGACCGCGTCGTCCGGGTCACCAACCCGGACCGGGTGTACTTCCCCGCGCGCGGCGAGACCAAGCTCGACCTCGTCAACTACTACCTCAGCGTCGGTGACGGGATCGTCAACGCGCTGCGGGAGCGGCCCTGCATGATGCACCGGTTCCCCGAAGGCATCAGCGGCGAGAAGGTGCACCAGAAGCGGGTGCCCGCAAGCGCCCCTCCGTGGCTGGAGACGGTCCGGGTGGAGTTCCCCCGCTACAACCGGCACGCCGACGAGCTGTGCGTCACCGAGCTGGCCAGCGTGATCTGGGCGGTGCAGATGTCCACCGTCGAGTTCCATCCCTGGAACTCCCGGCGGGCCGACACCGAGAAGCCGGACGAGTGGCGCATCGACCTCGACCCGATGCCCGAATGTGACTTCGCCACCGTGCGTCGGGTCGCGCACGTCGCCCACGAGGTGCTCGACGAGCTCGGCGCGGTCGGCTGGCCGAAGACCTCCGGCGGACACGGCCTGCACGTCTACGTGCGCATCGAGCCGGAGTGGGGCTTCACCGACGTACGACGGGCGGCGCTGGCGTTCGCGCGGGAGGTGGAACGCCGCACCCGACGACGTGACCACCACCTGGTGGCGCAAGGACCGCGACCCGGCCAAGCTGTTCGTCGACTACAACCAGAACGCCCGCGACCACACCATCGCGAGCGCCTACTCGGTGCGCGGCAACCCCGAGGGCACGGTGTCCACGCCCGATCCGGTGGGACGAGGTCGACGACGTGCGCCCGGACGACTTCACCATCGCGACGGTGCCCGCCCGCTTCGCGGAGCTCGGTGACCTGCACGCCGGGATCGACGACGCGGTGTTCTCGATCGACGCCGCTGCTGGAGTGGGCCGACCGGGACGAGCGTGCGGGCGCGGACGAGCCGCCGCCACCGGATCAGGCCTGAGGGTTCTCCGCCCAGTAGCGCTTCACGAAGGCGGTGATCTGCTCGGCCAGCTCGGGGCGGCAGACCAGCAGGTCGGGAAGCAGCACGTCGTCCTGGTTGTAGGCCAGCTCGGCCCCGTCGGCGCGGCTGGTGTGCAGGCCGGCCGCGCGGGCCACCACCACCGGGGCCGCGGAGTCCCACTCGTACTGACCGCCGGCGTGCACGTAGGCGTCGGTGACGTCCCGGACCACCGAGATCACCTTGGCGCCGGCCGATCCCATCGGCACGAGGTCGGCACCGATCTCCTGTGCGAGCACCTCGACGAACGCCGGCGGACGGGTGCGGCTGACCGCGATCCGGGGACGATCGCTGGTGCGGGCGGGCACGGTCGGTGCGTCCGCCGTACTGAACGTCGTGTCCAGACCCGGCTGCGCCACGGCACCGGCGACCAGGTCACCGTCCTCCCACAGGGCGACGTGGACCGCCCAGTCGTCGCGGGGAGGCTCGGAGAACTCGCGAGTGCCGTCCAGCGGGTCGATGATCCACACCCGGGTGGACGTCAGACGGTCCTTGTCGGGGGTCCTGTCGGGGCCCTCCTCGGACAGGACGGCGTCGTCGGGCCGGTGCTCGGCGAGCAGACCCATCAGGAACTCGTGCGAGGCCAGGTCACCGGCGTCCTTGAGCTCCTTGCCCTCGAGGCCCTGGCCGCGGACCTCCAGCAGCAGGTTGCCGGCGACCGTGGCGGCCCAGGCGGCGAGAAGGTGGTCGCTGCCGGCGACACCGTCGGGGGCTGCGCCGGGGTCGAACTGGCTGTCTGTCACGAGATCACCTAACTGTTGTAGCGGGACTGGGTCTTCTCGAGTCCGTCGGTCACCAGGCTCTCGACGGCGTCCGCGGCCTTGTCGACCTGGAACGGGAGGAGCTTACGCTCGACGCCGGAGTAGTCCGACAGGACGAAGTCGGCCGGTGACTGACGTCCCGGCGGTCGGCCGATGCCGACCCGGATCCGGTAGAACTCCCCCGAGTCGAGCGACTTGCGCATCGAGCGCAGCCCGTTGTGGCCGTTGTCGCCACCGCCGAGCTTGGTGCGCAGGGTCTCGAAGGGGATGTCGAGCTCGTCGTGGATCGCGATGATCCTGTCGACGGGGACCTTGTAGAACCTGGCCAGCGTGGACACCGGCCCCCCGGTCTCGTTCATGTAGCAGCGGGGCCGGGCCAGGACGACCCGTTCGCCGCCCACACCGGCCGGGCCACCGAGGCGTCCCTCGACGACGTCGGCGCGGCCGGACTTGTGCGGGCGGAAGGAGCCGCCCATCCGGGTGGCAAGCTCATCGGCGACGAGATAACCGATGTTGTGCCGGTGCCCGGCATAGGAAGGACCGGGGTTCCCGAGCCCGACGACCAACCACACGGTGCTAGTCATCGGGCCACTCAACTCGGAACTCCCGGCCTTCCTACGGAACAAGCGTGCCCACATGGGCACTCAGCCTAGAAGGCTGGTCACTCGTTGTCGGACTTCGCTTCGCCCGCGGCAGCGTCGGTCTCGGCCTCGCCGGCCTCGGCAGCCTCCCCCTCGACAACTTCCTCGGGCTCTTCCCTCTCGATGCCGACCTCGGCCTCGGCCTCGGCGAGCTCTTCCTCGAGCTGCTCGGCGGTCGGCGCGTTGGTGACGTTGACGAGCATCAGGTCCTCGTCGTCCTGCAGGACCGAACCGCTCGGCAGGACCAGGTCCTTGGCGTGGTACTGGGTGCCGACCTCGGCCCCCTCGATGCTCAGCTCGACCGACTCGGGGAGGTGCGTGGCCTCGGCCTCGAGCGAGATGTACGAGTGCTCGGTGACGACCAGGGTGTCCGGCGCGGCCTCGCCGACGACGATGACCGGGACGTTGACGGTGACCTTCTCACCCTTCTTCACGATGATCAGGTCGAGGTGCTCGAGGAACCCCTTGATGGGGTCGCGCTGGACCTGCTTGGGAAGTGCGAGCTGTGACGTGCCGTCGACCTCGATGGTCAGCAGCGCGTTCGAGCCACCGTGCTTCAGCGCGAGCATGGTGTCGTGGCCGGGCAGGGTGATGTGGATGGGGTCACCGCCGTGGCCGTACAGGACAGCGGGAACCTTGTCGGCACGACGGATGCGACGCGCGGCACCCTTACCGAACTCGGTGCGGGACTCAGCCTGGATCTTGACCTCAGACATCGGGGGAAACTCCTCAATCGACTATCTACAACCGTGCGCTCTACAGAACTGTGGCTGCCCGGGGTGAAGGTGTCCGTGTGAGAGATGCGGTCGCAGCCCACGCAAGACCGCTGGGCCGAACCACCGCGTCGATCACGGAGCGAGAATGTCTCCCTCGCCGAGGCAACTGCACAATCCTAGCGACGGCGGGGCCCATACGCGAATCCGCTGATCCGCGGCTAGGCGTGACCGTCGAAGAGGCTGGTGACCGAGCCGTCCTCGAAGACCTCACGGATCGCGCGGCTGATCAGCGGCGCGATGGAAAGACAGGTGAGCTTGTCGAACTGGCGCTCGGCGGGGATCGGCAGCGTGTTGGTGACGATCACCTCGGTGGCCGGGCAGTTCTTCAACCGGTCGACCGCGGGGTCGGACAGGATCGCGTGGGTCGCGGCGATCACGACGCCCGCTGCACCGTCGTTCATCAGCGCCTCCGCGGCCTTCACGATCGTGCCGCCGGTGTCGATCATGTCGTCGACCAGGACACAGATCCGACCCTTGACCTCACCGACCACACGGTTCGCCATGGACTCGTTCGGCCGGTCGATGTTGCGGGTCTTGTGGATGAAGGCCAGCGGCGCGTCGCCGAGGCGGCGGGACCACTGCTCGGCGACCTTGATCCGGCCGGCGTCGGGAGATACGACCGCGAGCTGTTCGTGGCCGTACTTCTTCGTCACGTAGTCCGAGAGGATCGGCAGCGCCATCAGGTGGTCGACGGGCCCGTCGAAGAAACCCTGGATCTGTGAGGTGTGCAGGTCGACGCAGATCAGCCGGTCGGCTCCGGCGGTCTTGAACATGTCGGCCATCAGCCGGGCGGAGATCGGCTCGCGGCCACGGTGCTTCTTGTCCTGGCGGGCGTAGCCGTAGAACGGCATCACCACGGTGATCCGCTTGGCCGAGGCGCGCTTGAGCGCGTCGACCATGATCAGGTGCTCCATGATCCACTCGTTGATCGGAGCCGTGTGGCTCTGGATCACGAACGCGTCGCAGCCGCGGACGGACTCCTCGTAGCGGATGTAGATCTCGCTGTTGGCGAACTCGTAGGCGGACGTCGGGACGAGTCCGGTGCCGAGCTGCTCGGCGACCTCCTCAGCCAGATCCGGGTGGGCCCGTCCGCTGAAGACCATCAAGTTCTTCTCGGTGGTCTTCTTCAATCCACTCACGCCTGGGTCTCCTCGCTCGCTGCCCGTCGGCTGTCGCTCGATTGTCCATCACGGGCAGCCTCGTCCGCGACCGGGGACCCGTCTTCGTGAGACGACGCACCGTGGCTGAGGGCTGATTCGGCAGCGGCCGCGGCCGCCGTACCTGCTCGCCTGCGCAGCACCCACTCGTCGATGTGCCGCTGCGGCCCGGTCGAGACGGCGAGCGCGCCGGGCGGGACGTCACGTCGCACGACGGTCCCGCCGCCCGTGACCGCGCCGTCACCGATCTCGATCGGCGCGACGAACGTGTTGTTCGAACCGGTCCGCGCCTGCTTGCCGACCCTGGTGCGGTGCTTGTTGACCCCGTCGTAGTTGGCGAAGATCGTGCCGGCGCCGATGTTCGTGCCCTCACCGATCTCGGCGTCGCCGACGTAGGACAGGTGCGGCACCTTGGCGCCGTCCCCGATCCGGGCGTTCTTGGTCTCCACGAACGCGCCGATCTTGCCGCCGGCGCCGAGCACGGTCCCGGGGCGCAGGTAGGAGAACGGCCCGACCGTGGCTCCCGCGCCGATGACCGCGTCGGACCCGTGGGTGCGTACGACGGACGCACCCTCGCCGACCTGGACGTCGGTCAACGTGCTGTCCGGGCCGACCAGGGCATCCTCCCCGACCGTCGTCCGTCCGTGCAGCTGCACACCTGGCTCGAGCACCACGTCACGCGCGAGCTCGACGGTCACGTCGACCCAGGTGCTGGCCGGGTCCACGATCGTGACGCCGTCGCGCATCCACCGGTCGAGCACGCGGCGGTTGAGCTCGGCGCCGAGGGCGGCGAGCTGGGCCCGGTCGTTCGCGCCCTCGGTCTGCATCACGTCGTCGATCCTGTGCGCGCCGACCTGACGGGAGTCGTCGTGGGCGATGCCGACCACGTCGGTCAGGTAGTACTCGCCCTTGGCGTTGTCGTTGCTGATCCGGGTCAGCGCGTCGGCCAGGAAGTCGCCGTCGAACGCGAAGATGCCGCTGTTGATCTCGACGATCGCGGCCTGCTCGGGTGAGGCGTCCTTCTCCTCGACGATCCCGGTGACCGCGCCCGTGTCGTCGCGGAGGATCCGGCCGTAGCCGAAGGGGTTCGCCACCTCGCCGGTGAGGATCGTGATCGCCCGACCCGAGCGGTCGTGCTCGGTGACCAGCGCGGCCAGGGTCGCGCCCTCGAGGAGCGGGGTGTCGCCGGCCATGACGACCACGGTTCCGGAGGTGGAGCCGGTCGCGTCGCGGAGCGCGTCCACTGCCACCCGCACGGCATGCCCCGTGCCGTCCTGGGTCTCCTGGACCGCGAGCAGCGCGTCGGGGGCCTGCTCCAGGATGTGCGGCCCGACCTGGTCCCGGCCGTTGCCCACCACCGCGACCAGGCATTGAGGCTGGACGGCCTGGGCTGCACTGATCACGTGCCCGATCATGCTGCGACCGCAGATGGGGTGCAGCACCTTCATCAGCTTGGACTTCATCCGGGTGCCGCTCCCGGCGGCGAGGAGCACCACCGCTGCGGGCGCCTGCGCGCCCCCAGTGACATGCCCGGTCACATGCTCGGTCACGCTCTGAACTCCCCATCCTCGCCGGTGGAACGTCTGGCTCCCCGGGTAGGAGTCGAACCTACGTCGCTTTGTCCGCATTCAAAGTGCGGCGGGCCCTGCCGACAGACCAACCGGGGATCGGTGGGGCACCAGAGTACGCAATCGGAGGTCGCGCCCCGAATCGAACGGCCCGTTCTGGGCACTGTCCAGGGGTGGGCAGGAATGCACCGAACTTTCCGGCTCTCACCTTTTCTACTTACGGTGCCGTAGGTTACGGTTGCGTAGGTAAGAGCGACCGACCCGAACACGCTGCGAGGAATCCCGGATGACCCCATCCCCCACTGCGACCGAGACGCGCCCGGCCGGCCTCGGCCAGACGAGTGCCACCTGGGGCGGAGACACCCAGTCCCGCAAGGAGCAGGTAGCGCTCGCCGCCTTCATCGTCGTCCCGTTCCTGGCCGTCGCGGCCGCGGTGCCCGTGGCCTGGGGTGGCTGGCTCGGCTGGTCCGACGTACTCATCATGGTGGTGATGTACGCGGTCTCCGGGCACGGGATCACGGTCGGCTTCCACCGCCTGTTCACGCACAAGTCGTTCAAGCCGAACCGCGCGGTCAAGATCGCCCTGGCGGTCGCCGGCTCGCTGGCCATCCAGGGCCCGGTGATCCGGTGGGTGGCCGACCACCGCAAGCACCACAAGTTCTCCGACCGCGACGGCGACCCGCACTCGCCGTGGCGCTACGGCACCGACCTCAAGGCACTCGCCAAGGGCTTCTGGTACGCCCACATGATGTGGCTGTTCAACCCCGAGCAGACCCCGCAGCGCAAGTACGCCCCGGACCTGATGAAGGACCCCGACCTCGTCAAGATCTCCCGCCAGTTCCCGATCTGGGTCGTGGTCTCGCTGGTCACCCCCGCTGTCGCCGGTGGCCTGCTGACCATGTCGTGGCAGGGCGCGCTGACCGCATTCTTCTGGGGCTCGCTGGTCCGGGTCAGCCTGCTGCACCACGTGACCTGGTCGATCAACTCGATCTGCCACACCATCGGCGAGCGTCCGTTCGTCTCCCGGGACAAGTCGGCCAACGTCTGGTGGCTGGCGATCCCCTCGATGGGCGAGTCCTGGCACAACCTGCACCACGCCGACCCGACCTGCGCCCGGCACGGCGTGCTCAGGGGTCAGCTCGACACCTCCGCCCGCACCATCTGGATGATGGAGAAGGTCGGCTGGGTGCACGACGTGCGCTGGCCGGTTCCGGAGCGCATCGACGGCAAGCTCGTCAAGAACGCCGACGCCACAGCGCCGGCCGCAGCCTGATGACCGTCGTGTCAGAGTAGGTGCCGTGACTTCCTCGGCGCCCCATCCCCCTGACGGCGCGGTACCTGCACCCAGCCGGCGTACCCGCAGCCGGATGACCAGCGCCGAGCGCCGCGAGCAGCTGATCGACATCGCCCGCCGGCTGTTCGCCGAGCGGGGGTTCGACGGCGCGTCGGTCGAGGAGATCGCCGCCCGCGCCGAGGTCTCCAAGCCGGTGGTGTACGAGCACTTCGGCGGCAAGGAGGGCCTCTACGCCGTGGTCGTGGACCGCGAGGTGCGGCAGCTGCTCGACATGATGCGGTCGGCGCTGACGTCGGGCCACCCCCGGGAGCTGCTCGAGCAGGCGGCCCTCGCGCTGCTCGACTACATCGAGCAGTCCTCCGACGGGTTCCGGATCCTGGTCCGCGACAGCCCGCTGGGCTCCTCGAGCGGCTCGTTCGTGTCGATCATCAGCGACATCGCCACCCGCGTCGAGCACATTCTCGCCGCCGAGTTCAAGGCCCGCGGGTTCGACGCCAAGGCGGCACCGATGTATGCCCAGATGCTGGTCGGGATGGTGGGTACGACGGGGCAGTGGTGGCTCGACGCACGCAAGCCGTCCAAGGATGTCGTCGCCTCGCACCTGGTGAACCTCGCCTGGCACGGCCTCTCCGGCCTGGAGAAGAAGCCCACCCTCCAGACGAAATAGCTCCCGCCTCAGTCGCCGGTCCCGGTCAGGTGCCCGCGCGTCTGGAACAAGCTCCTCGGCGACCGTCACGAGCTAGCCGGCGCGCTTGGCCATCCGGGCCTGGAGCGCGTCGCGCTTGTCCTCGAACCGCAGCGCCTGCTTCTCGAGGCCGTCCATGAACTCGGACAGCTCGTTGCGGGCCTTCTCCCCCTCGGCGTTCAGGCCCTCGATCTCGAAGACCTTCCAGTAGCGCAGCACGGGCATCACCACGTCATCGCGGTGCTGGCGAAGGTCGTACACACCGGCGATGGCCATCTCGACGGCCTTGCGCTGGAAGCCGGCGATGTCGGCGCCGGGCATCTGGAAGGTCTGTACCACGTCGTTGATCGCGCTCATCGTCTCGTTCGGCGACAGCTCGAGGGCGGCGCCGAGCAGGTTGCGGTAGAAGATCATGTGCAGGTTCTCGTCGGTGGCGACGCGGGCAAGCAGCTGGTCGGCCACCGGGTCCTTCGTCAGCTTGCCGGTGTTGCGGTGCGAGACACGGGTGGCAAGCTCCTGGAACGAGACGTAGGCCAGCGAACGCACCAGGTCCTGGCTGTGCGCGGACTCGTAGCCGGTGGACATGTGGTCCATCCGCAGCTGCTCGAGCTGGTTGGGGTCCACCGCCCGGGTGGTCAGCAGGTAGTCGCGGATGGCGATCCCGTGCCGCCCCTCCTCGGCGGTCCAGCGGTGCACCCAGCTCCCCCACGCGGCGTCGCGGCCGAACAGGCTCGCGATCTCGTGGTGGTAGGAGGGCAGGTTGTCCTCGGTCAGGAGGTTCACGATCAGCGACGACCGGGCCACGTCGGACATCTTCGAGTCCTCGGGTGTCCAGGCGTCGCCGCCGAGCACGCCGTCGAAGTTGCGGCCCTCGGTCCACGGCACGTACTCGTGGGGGAACCAGTCCTTGGCCACCTTCAGGTGACGGTTGAGGTTGTCCTCCACGACCTGCTCCATCTCGAGCAGCATCTGGGTCTGGGTCAATGGTGTCGTGCTCATCTGGCTCCCTCCGGCGGGCCTTCGACCCGCGCGTTACCTACGCTACCGTAACTTACGCAACCGTAGGTTTCCAGCCGGTGAACTTCCTGTCACGTCTCAGGGTCACGTCACAGGGAGGCCAGGACCTCCACCCGGTTGCCGTTGCCGTCGGCGGTGTAGAACCTCTTGTACCCAGGAAACTCCTGATCCCACCTCACGGGGAACCCCGAACGGGATATTTGTTCGGCGACCGCCTCGATGTCCTCGACGAGCAGCGCCGGATGGGCCTTTCGTGCCGGCTCGAACGACTCCTCCACCCCGACGTGGACCTCGACCGCTTCGCCGCGGAACCAGCAACCGCCACGCGCGGCGAGCACCGGCGGCTTGTCCACCTCCGGGATGCCGAGCGCGTCGGCGTAGAACCGGCGGGCGGCATTCTCGCCACCGATTGGGCAGGACACCTGCACGTGATGCAACCTCACGGCGATCCTCCCAGGTAGTACTTCATGCCGACGTGCGAGGCGACGAACCCCAGCTCCTTGTAGAACTCCTGGGCGCGCACCCGGGCAGTGTTGGTGGTCAGCTCGACCCGCGCGGCGCCTCGCTCCCGTGCCAGCGACACCACGTGGTCCATCAGCTCACGACCGAGACCTTGGCCGCGCCGGTCGGAGCGGACCCGAACGGACTCGACCACGCACATCAACCCGCCGACGTACGTCAGGTGCCGCACCCAGGTCAGCTGCCCGGTGGCGACCACGTCGCCATCGACCTCACCGACGAGCAGCTGTTGGTGGGCATCGGCGATGATCTCGTCGAAGGCTTCGGCGTACGACGACGCCGCGACCGAGGACTCATCGACCTCGCGGATCACATCCTCGTGAAGCAGATCGACGACCGCCTCGAGATCGGCGCGGGTCGCCTCCCGGATGTTCACGCCGGCACCCGCGCGACGACGAACACGCGCCGGAACGGGAGCACGGTGCCGTACGGGCCGGCGGGATAGGCGTCGCGGAGCAGCTTCTGGTACTCCCGCAGGAACTGCTCCCGCACCTCGTCGGGTAGCGCCTGCAGTGTCGGTCGTGCGCCGGTCCCCGAGATCCAGGTGAACACCGGGTCCTCGCCGTGGAGCAGGTGCAGGTACGTCGACTCCCAGGCGTCCACCTCGCAGCCGAGACCGAGCAGCGCCTCGAGGTACGTCTCCGGGTCGTGCCCGGCGGGACGCGCGATCCCCTCCAGGTAGGGCGCGAACCGCCGATCGACACCGAGCCCGTGCAGCAACACGTGGCTCGGCTCACCGAAGTTGCCAGGCACCTGGAACGCGAACCAGCCGCCGGGCGCGACCTGCCCTACCAGCTCAGGCAGCAGCCCGAGGTGGCCGGGCACCCACTGCAGGGTGGCGTTCGAGACGAGTACGTCGACCGGGGCGGTCGGCTTCCACATGCGCAGGTCAGCCACCTCGAACCGGGCACCGGTGATGTCCGACTCACTTGCCCGTCCGATCATCTCCGGCGAGGAGTCGAGGCCGACCACGTCCGCGCCCGGCCATCGCTCGTGCAGGATCCGGGTGAGGTTGCCGGGCCCGCAGCCGAGGTCGACCACGCGCCGCGGGTCGAGCGCCCCGATCCGGGAGATCAGGTCCAGGAACGGTCGGCCGCGCTCGTCCGCGTAGGTGAGATACCGCTCCGGGTCCCAGCTGTGGCTGCTCATCTTTCCTCCAGGTATCTTGATGTCAAGATAAATCCTGCTGTGCATGTCTCTCGATGTCAAGAATCTCGATGAGTACCATGGTGGGTGTGCGCGATGAAGTGGACCGTCTGGTCGAGGCCTGGCAGCGAGAACGCTCCGACCTCGACCTACGCCCGATGGAGGTGCTCAGCCGGGTCAGCCGGTTGAGCCATCACCTCGACCGCGCGCGCCGGGCGGCGTTCGCCGAGCACGGCCTCGAGTCCTGGGAGTTCGACGTCCTCGCGGCGCTCAGGCGAGCGGGCGCGCCGTACGAGCTCTCCCCCGGCCGGCTGATCCGGGAGACCCTGGTGACCAGCGGCACCATGACCAACCGGGTCGACCGGCTCGTCACCCGCGGGCTCGTCGAGCGACTGCCCGACCCGCACGACCGCCGCGGCGTGCTGGTGCGGCTGACCGGGGAGGGGCGCAAGACCGTCGACGGTGCGCTGGCCGGGCTGCTCGCCCGCGAGAAGAACCTGCTCACCGGTCTGAACGCGGCCGACCAGAAGCGGCTGGCCACCCTGCTGCGCGGCCTTGTACTCCCCTTCGAGACCGAGTAGCCAGGCTCGGCTACTCGAGGAGTGAGGCGGCCTCGAGCCACTCCTCCTCGAGCGCTTCCTTCTCGGCCGCGACCTCCCGCAGCTTCGTGTCGAGGTCGGCCAGCTTCTCGTAGTCACTGGCGGCCTCTGCGAGCTGGGCATGCAGCTCGGACTCGCGGTTGCCGACCTTGGTCAGCTGCCGGTCGATCCGCGCCACCGCCTTCTTCGCCTCCCGCCGCTCGGCCGGGGTCGCGTCGGCGCCCGGGCTGCCCGGGACGTCCGCGCGGAGCGACGGTGCGGGCCCGGCCGTGGATGGGTCTGGCCGCCGAGCGACGGAGGAGCGAGGCTGGATGGACGGCCCCGTATCGTCGCGCGGCGCGGGCGACCCGGACAGCATGGCCTCCCGCCGCTCGAGGTACTCGTCGACGCCCCGCGGCAGCATCCGGATCTGGCCGTCGTCCAGCAGCGCCCAGACCGTGTCGCAGACCCGCTCGAGAAAGTACCGGTCGTGCGAGACGACGACCAGGGTCCCGGGCCAGCCGTCGAGGAAGTCCTCGAGCACGTTGAGCGTCTCGATGTCGAGGTCGTTGGTCGGCTCGTCGAGCAGCAGCACGTTCGGCTCGTCAATGCAGCAGCCGTAGCATCTGGAACCGGCGCCGCTCCCCACCGGACAGGTCCCCGAGGCGCGCGGTCAGCCGGTCGCCGGTGAACCCGAACCGCTCCAGCATCGAGCTCGCCGTGATCTCACCGGAGGTCGTCCTGGTGACCCGCCGGACCTGCTCCACGGAGTCCAGCACCCGCTGCTTCGGGTCGAGGTCGTCGAGTGCCTGGGTGAGGTGCTCGAGCGCGACGGTCCTACCTCGACGCACCCGGCCCGCGGACGGCCCCAGGTCCCCGCTCAGCAGCCGCAGCACGGAGGTCTTGCCGGCCCCGTTCACGCCGACGAGCCCGACCCGGTCCCCGGGACCGAGCCGCCAGGTCGCCCGCTCCAGGAGAACCCTCTCACCGCGCACCAGGTCGACGTCCTCCACGTCGAGCACGTCCTTGCCGAGCCGCTGGGTGGCGAACCGCTGCAGCTCCAGCGCGTCGCGGGGCGCCGGCTCGTTCTCGATCAGCGCGTTCGCCGCGTCGATCCGGAACTTGGGCTTCGAGGTGCGCGCGGGAGCACCACGCTGCAGCCAGGCCAGCTCCTTGCGCATCAGGTTCTGCCGGCGCGACTCCGAGGCCGCTGCCTGTCGCTGACGCTCGGCCTTGGCGAGCACGAAGGCGGCGTAGCCACCGTCGTACACGTCCACGACCCCGTCGTGGACCTCCCACGTGGTGTCGCAGACCGCGTCGAGGAACCAGCGGTCGTGGGTGACGACGACGAGCGCGGAGGTACGACGGACAAGGTGCCGGGCCAGCCACGCGACAGCCTCGACGTCGAGGTGGTTGGTCGGCTCGTCGAGGACGATCAGGTCGTGCTCGTCGAGCAGCAGGCGGGCCAGGGAGCTCCTGCGACGCTCGCCGCCGGACAGCTCCCCGACAACCCGGTCCAGGGAGACCCCGGCGAGCAGGACCTCGACGATCTCCCGGGTGAACGAGTCGGCCGCCCACTCATGGTCGGCCTTGCCCCGAAGTACCGCCTCCCGGACCGTGACCTCCGGGTCGAGGTCGTCACCCTGGGTCAGGTAGCCGAGGTGCAGGCCGCGGGATCGGGAGACCCGGCCGCTGTCGGGTTCCTCGAGGTCGCCGATCAGCCTCAGGAGAGTGGTCTTCCCGTCACCGTTGCGGCCGACCACGCCGACCCGCTCACCGGTACCGACACCGAGGCTCACGCCGTCCAGCAGCGGCCGGATGCCGTAGGACTTGTGGACGCGTTCGAGGTTGACCAGGTTCGCTGCGGGGGTAGCCATGTTGGGTCGATTGTCCCTCACCGGGTCAGCGGACGACGCGGGCCCCGTGCACCGGACCCGGCGCGAACGAGACCGGTCCGAGCCCGTACCCCTTCAGCCACCCGGCGACCTGCTCGGCATGGGCACGTCCCTCGGCCAGGAACAGGCAGCTCGGGCCCGAGCCGGACACGATCGCGCCGTGCGCCGATCCCTCCAGCCCATAGAGCAGCGACTGCTCGAGCTCGGGACGAAGCCGGAACGCCGCCGGCTGCAGGTCGTTCGAGAGCGAGGCGCCGAGCTTCTCGATGTCACCGCTGCGCAGGGCCTCCATCAACGTGTCGGGGATCTGCGGTTCGCGGACCATGGCACCCTCGTGCATGACGTCGAACTCGCGGTAGACCGCCGGGGTGGAGAGGCCTCGCCCGGACTCGAGGACCACCCACCAGTAGCTGCCGCGGGTCATCGCCGGTGTCACGACCTCGCCCCGCCCGCTGCCGATCGCGGTGCCACCGACCAGGGCGAACGGCACGTCGCTGCCGAGCTCGGCGGCGAGGCCGAGCAGCTCCTCGCGCGGAGTGCGCGTTCCCCACAGCGCGTCACAGGCCAGGAGGGTGGCAGCCGCGTCCGCACTGCCACCGGCGAGGCCACCGGCGACCGGGATTCCCTTGTCGATGACGATCCGGACCCGGTCGTCGATGCCGTGGTGCGCGGCCAGGAGCTTGCCGGCGCGCATGGCGAGGTTGGTGTCATCGGTGGGCACCTCGGAGACCGACAACCTCTGGTCGCCCTCGACAACCAGGGTCCATTCGTCGTCCGTCGATGGCCGGACGGTCACCTCGTCGTACAACCCGACTGCCTGGTAGACGGTCGCCAGCGGATGGAAGCCGTCGGGACGCACAGCGCCGACACCCAGGCACAGGTTGACCTTGGCCGGGGCAGCGGCGACGACCTCGGTGCGCCTCATGAGCGATCCTCCTTGGTGCGGGCGAGCCCTTCCGCGATCCTGGCGAACTGCTCGACGTCGAGCGACTCGCCGCGGGCCATCGGGTCGACCCCCGCGTGGGCGAGCGCGGCCTCGGCTGCCGCAGCCGAGCCGGCCATCCCCTTCAGGGTGGAACGCAGCGTCTTGCGGCGCTGGGCGAACGCCGCGTCGACCACCGCGAACACCTGCTGGCGGCGGACCTGCACCGCAGGCGGGTCTCGGTGCTCCCAGGCGACCAGGCCGGAGTCGACGTTCGGCGCCGGCCAGAACACGTTGCGGCCGACCGCGCCCGCCCGTCGTACGGACGCGAACCAGGCCGCCTTCACCGACGGGATGCCGTAGGTCCGTGAGCCGGGTCCGGCGGTCAGCCGGTCGGCGACCTCGGACTGCACCATCACCAGCCCGTGCCGCAGCGTCGGCAGCAGCGCCATCAGGTGCAGGAGAACCGGCACCGAGATGTTGTAGGGAAGGTTCGCCACCAGCGCCGTCGGCTGCGGGTCGGGAAGCGAGGTGATCCGCAGCGCGTCGGCCTCCAAGACGTCGAAGCGGTCGCGGTGCGCGGGCGCGTAGGTCGCGATAGTCGAGGGCAACGCGGCAGCCAGCAGCGGGTCCACCTCGACCGCGACCACGCGCTCGACGCTCTCGAGCAGAGCGAGGGTCAGCGAGCCCAGGCCGGGGCCTACCTCGAGCACCACGTCGGAGGGGCCCACCCCGGACGCGCGGACGATCCGCCGGACAGTGTTGGGGTCGATCACGAAGTTCTGTCCGCGTTGCTTGGTGGGGCGGATGCCCAGCGCAGCCGCCAGCGAACGCACTTCCGCCGGACCGAGAAGCCTCGGTCCGGCGGAAGTCATGTCGTCACTCACCGCGCGTTCACCACGCAGGTGAGCCTAGACGGTGATGCAGCGTTACTGCGGAAGGCCCAGGCTCTGCGAGCAGGCCGGCCACGCGCCGTAGCCACCGTTCGCATCGCGGAGCTTGGTCGCGACCGCGATCTGCGTCTCCCGGCTGTTCTCGCTCGGCAGGCCGGAGCCGCCGTACGCCTGCCACGTTGACAGGTTGAACTGCAGCCCGCCGTAGTAGCCATTGCCGGTGTTGATCGCCCAGTTGCCGCCGGACTCGCACTGCGCGAGCTGGTCCCAGACCGTGCTTCCGCTCGCATAGTTGGTGCTCGGAGCGGGGGCGGGGGCCGGACGTTCCTTGGTGCCCACCTTGACGACCGCGTTCACGGGCTCACGCGTCAAGCTCGAGCGCAGCGCCTTGCGAGCCATCAGCTCGCCGTTCTCGTAGGTGAGCCGGTACACCACGTCGCGGGCGCCGGAACGACCCGACCGGACGGTGCGCGACTGGTCGTCATACATGCCCGGGGCGGCCTTCTCGATCGTCTCGTAGTCGATCGACTCGGTGATCTTGCGGGTCACGGTTGCCACCCTGGTGACGACGATCTTGTCGCCGTCATCGAGGGTGGCGCCGGGCTTCGGCGTCACCTTGTCGTTCTTGTCGAGCTTGACGTCCAGGTCCTTGAGGGCGTCGGCGACGGTGAGAGCAGGAACCTGCTTCTTGTCCGCCTTCTCGCCGCCGACCTTCACGACCACGTTCTTGGGGGTGACGATCTCGAGGTCGAGACCTTCACGGCCGATCGAGGAACCACGGCTGGCCGACAGCTCGGCGCCCGCGTAGCGGATACCCAGCTGGTCCAGGGCGGTGTCCACGTCGGTCGCGGTCACCCAGTAGGTCTTGTCCTTGCCGTCGACGCTGATGTCCAGCGGCCGGCCGTAGCGCACCGCGATGCGGGTTCCGTCGTTGACGGCGGAGTCGAGGCCGGGGGCCACGACGTCATGCTCGCCTACCGAGACGCCTTCGCTCTCGAGGACATCACCGACGGTCTTGCCGAGGGTGCTGACCTCCGTTGCCTCGCCGTCCACCGACAGGGTCACTGTCTTGTTCATGGCGGCGTAGCCGACGGTGGTGGCAACGAGTGCCATCGCGACTGCAGCGACCATGACGGCGAGCGCAGCCTTGCTCTTGGTAAGAAGTGCGAGTGTGCTCCGCACGATGCTCCAATGGTGGTACGTCCCGGGCCGCAGGAGACAACACGCACAGGACGAGCCGCGCATGCCTGGATCGGTCTGATCCTGAACAGCACAACGGCCCGCACGTGAAAAGCGCCACAGAACTCGTGGCTACCCGTGTGGGCCCCCATGGTGCCGCCCGAAAACTTCCCCGCTCCCGGCCAACAGTCACAAGACGATAACGGCGATCGGCGATCACGCCAAACGTGTCTGGTTAACTTTGTCCGGTTTTACCCGTATCTGGGGTGGCCAGGCTCACTTTTTCCTAGCCCTGAATGACTAGTTCTTTGTGGGCATACCAGGCGTTACCAGGCGCCCCCGAAGGCCGACTCGGTGTTGCTGTCTACCGCCCGGCACAGCTCCTCGAGCCCGACGCGGCGGGTCTCGGCCATCGCGCGCAGGGTGACCGGGACCAGGTAGGAGGCGTTGGTGCGGCCACGGTACGGAGCCGGAGTCAGGTACGGCGCGTCCGTCTCCACCAGCACCCTGTCCAACGGGGTGACGGCCAGGGCATCACGCAGCGGCGCGGCGTTCTTGAAGGTGACGGTGCCGGCGAACGACAGCCACGCGCCCCGGTCCAGGCAGGCCCGCGCGAGCTCGGGATCGCCGGAGAAGCAGTGCATCACCACCCGCTCGGGGACACCCTCCTCGTCGAGGATGCGGACCACGTCGTCGTGCGCGTCGCGGTCGTGGATCACCAGCGTCTTCCCGAGCCGCTTGGCCAGGTCGATGTGCCACCGGAACGACTCGTGCTGCGCGGCCCTCCCCTCTTCCCCGGTCCGGAAGTAGTCGAGGCCCGTCTCGCCCACGGCGCGGACCCGGTCGCTGCCCGAGGCGAGTGCCTCGATCTCCGCCCGCGCCGCGTCGAGCTGCCCCGCAGCGGCGAGTCGGGGTGCCTCGTTCGGGTGCAGCGCGACACCGGCCACGAGGGCGTCGTACCTCTCCGCGGCCTGCACCGCCCACCGCGCTCCCGGGAGGTCGCAGCCGATCTGCACGATGCGGGTGACGCCGACCTCGGCGGCCCGGGCCAAGGCCTCGTCGGTGCCGAACCCGGACCCGTCAGAACCGCCGGGGATGTCGAGGTGGCAGTGGTTGTCGACCACCGGGTGCGGCAGCGGCTCGGGCAGCGGGGGCCGGGTGGGCGCGTCGGGACACATGGGGGTGAGGCTACTTCTTGTGCACCGCGTCGTAGACGACCCGTTTGGGCAGGCCGGCCCGCCTTGCCACGTCGAGGATCGCGTCCTTGCGGGTCGCTCCGGCCTCCTCCTCGTCGGCGACGAGTGACGCGAGGCTCTCCGGGTCGGTGGGCACATCGACGTGGTCGCCGGCACCCTCGACGACGATCGTGACCTCCCCGCGGACACCCTCGGTGGCCCACTGCGCGAGGGACGCCAACCCTGCCCGTCGTACCTCCTCATGGGTCTTTGTCAGCTCCCGGCAGACCGCCGCACGCCGGCCGTCACCGAACGCGGACGCCATCGCCCCGAGCGCTGCCGAGGTCCGGTGCGGCGCCTCGAAGAACACCATCGTCCGCTGCTCACGTTCGAGCGCGGCCAGCCGTCGCGCGCGTTCCCCGGCCTTGCGGGGCAGGAAGCCCTCGAAGCAGAACCGGTCCACCGGGAGCCCTGACACGGCGAGCGCGGTGAGGACCGCGGACGGGCCCGGCACGGCCGTGATCGTGATGTCCTTCTCTACCGCCGCCGCGACCAGCCGGTACCCGGGGTCGGACACCGACGGCATCCCGGCATCGGTCACCACGAGCACGCGCTCCCCGGCAAGCAGTGCGTCGACCAGCGCCGGGGTCCGCGCCGACTCGTTGCCCTCGAAGTACGACACGATCCGGCCGCTGATCTGAACACCGAGGTCCGTGGTGAGCCGCTTCAGCCGGCGGGTGTCCTCGGCGGCGACGACGTCGGCGGTGGCGAGCTCCTCCGCGAGCCGGGGTGGCGCGTCGGCGACGCGACCGATCGGGGTCGCGGCGAGGACCAGGACACCAGGACTGATCGGTTCGGACACACGCCGATCATTGCAGCCTTAGCAGGTCGGACCGAGCGAGACCTCCGTACCATTACGAATCGTGACGACCACGCAGGAGCGCCCGCGGCGCACGATGGGTCTGTCGTGGACTGCGGACGGGCGGGTCGTGCCGAGTGCCCGCCGACGGATGGTGCCGCTGGCCCTTCACAGCGACCGGTTCACCGGCTGGGCGGCCACCGTCGCGGTCACGTTGCTCGCCGGGTTCCTGAGGTTCTGGAAGCTGTCAACCCCGGACGCGTTCCTGTTCGACGAGACCTACTACGCCAAGGACGCGTGGTCGCTGCTCAAGCACGGCTACACGACCGGCTATGTCGAGGACGCCAACGAGCAGATCATCGACGGCACTGTGACCGGGCTCTTCACCGACTCACCGAGCATGATCGTGCACCCCGAGGCCGGGAAGTGGCTGATCGCGCTCGGCGAGCAGGCCTTCGGGATGGACTCCTTCGGGTGGCGGGTCGCGAGCGCGGTCGTCGGCACGTTGATGGTGCTGGTGATGATCCGGCTGGTCCGCCGGCTGACCGGCTCGACGATGCTGGGATGCGTCGCCGGCCTGCTGTTGTGCTTCGACGGCCTGCAGTTCGTGATGTCGCGGCTGGCGCTGCTCGACATCTTCCTGGCGTTCTTCCTGCTCTGCGCGGTCTCCTGTCTCGTGGCCGACCGGGACTGGGCGAGGCACCGGATGGCGAAGCTCATCCCGCCCGGCTACCGCACCACCGGACGGGACTGGGGGCCGGTGCGGGGCCTCCTGTTCCGGCCCTGGCTGCTGGCGGCAGGTGTCTTCTTCGGCCTCGCCTGCGCCACCAAGTGGAACGCGCTGTTCCCGATGGCGGCCTTCGGCCTGCTGGTGTGGGCGTGGGGAGCCGGGGCCCGCACGTCACTGGGCGTACGACGGGCGTGGCCGAGGTCCGCGGTGGTCGATGCCCTCCCGGCCTTCTTCTACCTCGTCGTCGTGGCCCTGGTGGTCTACGTGCTGACCTGGACCGGGTGGCTGCTGCACGCCCAGGAGTACGAAGCGGCACTGTCCGACACGCAGTACGGCGCCTATTGGGGTTCCTACATCGAGACCGACGCCAAGGGGTTCTTCCCCGAGCTGCTGCAGTCCCTGCGCTCCCTGTGGAACTACCACCAGGACGTGTACACCTTCCACACCCGCGGCCTCGACGACGCCACCCACGTCTACCAGTCACACCCCGCCGGCTGGCTGATCCTCAACCGCCCGGTCGGGGTGGACGCGCAGCTCGACATCCAGCCTGGCGCCCAGGGGTGCACCGCACCCGCGGACAGCACCTGTCTGCGCCAGGTGCTGCTGCTCGGCACGCCGGTGCTGTGGTGGGGCGGGGCTGTAGCCCTGGTCTACGCGCTGTTCGCGTGGGTCGGTGGCCGGGACTGGCGCTTCGGCCTGGCTGTGGTTGGTGTTCTGTCCACCTGGCTGCCGTGGCTGCGGTACGACGACCGCCCGATCTTCTCGTACTACGCGGTGACGATCATCCCGTTCACGGTCATCGCGGTCACCCTCCTCCTCGGCCGGCTGATCGGGGGCCCACGCGCGTCGTACCGCCGGCGGATGTGGGGCACCACGTTCGCCGGGGCGTTCGTCGTCCTCGTACTCGTCAACTTCGCCTGGTTCTGGCCGGTCTACACCGACGAGCTGGTCACCACACCCGAGTGGCTGGAACGCATCTGGTTCCGGATCTGGATCTGACATGGCTGCCTCCGTCGCGCGTGAACAGGTGTTGGGCTACCGGGTCCAGGTCCAGCAGCTCGACCGCGTCGGCACGAGTGACCTCACCGACGTGGCCGTGCTGGACCTCGGCGTCCAGGACACCGGGGCCGACGGCGCGGGCTGGGCGTTCCTGAACCGCGGGGTCGCGCCCGAGGCGCTCGTCCGGCTCAGCGACGAGCTGGTGCTGGTGTGGACGTTGCGCGGAGCCCCGCACTTCTACCGTCGCCGGGAGGTCGCCGCGGTCGCTGCCGCCACGGCACCCTTCTCGGAAGCAGATGCCGCCAAGCGCATCTTCGACGCCGCCAAGCCGTTGCGCGAGGCCGGTATCAGCCCGCTGGACGCGCTCGACGTGGTCGCGGCCGAGATGCGCGACATCGTTGGTGCGGCCACGGTCAAGGGCGACATGTCCACCGCACTGACCGCGCGACTGAGCCCGCCGTACCTGCGGCACTGTCGGCCCTGCAACGCGATCCACTGCTACGAGCAGCCGTTCCGGCTCAGCGCGCTCAGGGCCGGCCTCGAGCTCCGGCCGGACACCTCGCCCCCCGTCCTCGAACGGATCGCCGGCTGGGAGGGACCCGCGGGCAGCCCGCCGGTTTCGCTCGACGTGGTGCGCTCGTACCTGCACCTGCTCGGCCCGGCCACGCCGAAGCTGGTCGCGGCCTACGTCGATGCCCCCGTGAAGGACGTGAAGGACCGTTGGCCGCACGACGCGGTCGAGGTGTCGGTCGACGGCGAGGACCGGTGGGTGCTGGCCGGTGACCTGGAGATGCTGATGGCGGCTGCCGCCGACCCCGGTACCGTCCGGTTGCTCTCCCCGTTCGACCTGTTCCTGCAAGCCAGGGACCGGGAGCTGCTCGTTCCCGATGCCGACCGGCGCAAGGAGCTGTGGGTCGTGCTCGGTCGTCCCGGGGCGGTTCTTGTCGGCTCCGAGATTGTCGGCGCCTGGCGGCCACGAGCCTCGGGGAAGAGCCTCCGGCTGTACGTCGACGCCTGGTCGCCGTTCCCGGAGGCCGCAGTCGTCGAGCAAGCCGAGCGTCTCGCGGCCTACCGCGGCCTCACCTACGCCGGCCTCGCCGACAAGTAGCTCAGACGAAAGCGTCGTACCGCAGCACGGGGCGCACCCGCCCTAGGTGGCATGTGATTCTTGCGTCCGGCTCAGCACCTTCGCCTGTGTACATTGGCGTTCACGCCCCCGCGCTCGTCGAGCCTGGAGAACTAGCAGCGAACCGGCCACGGCCACAAGAGGGAGGAACCCATGTCGCAACCGTCATTGGGCATGGAGAGCGAGGCGCTGCTTGGATACCTGAACGCTCAGCGTAGGCACGTGCTCGGAATCCTGGAGGGGCTCGACGAGGAAGCCCTACGGCGCCCGGTGCTGCCGTCGGGATGGAGCTGCCTTGGAATGGTGCAGCATCTCGCCCTCGATGACGAACGCTTCTGGTTCCGCGGCATCGTCGCCGGCGACGAGACCGTCATAGACCAGGCCACGGGAGCTTCCGACGACGCCTGGCAGGTCGACCCTGACGTGCCGGCCGGGGCGGTTCTCGACCTTTACCGGCAGGAGATAGACGCCGCGAACGCCATCATCGCCGCCACCCCTCTCGACGCTGCACCCGCCTGGTGGCCCGAAGAGCTCTTCGGCGGCTGGCGGCTCGACAACCTTCGGGAGGTCGTCCTGCACGTGCTGACCGAAACCTCGGTCCACGCCGGACATCTCGACGCGGCACGTGAGCTCATCGACGGCAAAACCTGGCTTGTCCTTGACTGATCGGCGCCCGAGTTCGGGTCACGTGGCCTGCTCAGGCTGTCCACGATGGACGGCGCGGTCGGCTGGGGCTGCCCCTGAGAGGTGACCTCACCCCTCGGCGAGGAGGGAGTCGAGCTTCTCGTAACCCTCGACCACGCCGACCTCCATCCCGCTCGCGATGATCATGTCGCGGCCCTCCATGGTGTCGACGACCGAGAGGCCGGTGACCCGGGTGCGGCCGTCGCCGAGATCCTCGAAGGTCATGGTCTCGAGGCACACGCCGTCGGGCTCGCCCTCCCACGTGAAGGTCTGCACGATCCGCTCGGCGGGTCGCAGCTCGTGGAAGGAGCCGTAGAAGGAGGCGATCTCCTCGTCGTCGCGCCACGCGGAGTAACGCCAGCAGCCGCCGGTGCGCGCGTCCCACGTGGTGATCTGCATGGCGGTGTTCTTCGGACCCAGCCACCGGGCGACCAGCTCCGGGTCGATCCATGCCCGGTACACCCGGACCGGCGGTGCGTCGAAGTCGCGGATGATACGGATCGTCGGCAGGGCGGGATCGGCCTCGATCCGGGTCTCTTTCGTCGTGGTTGTGGTCATGATGCTGCTCCTTGCTGGTGGTTGGCTGTGTCCCCGTCGTCGCCCATCGCCGCCAGCACGCTGTCGAGGCGACGGAACCGCTCCTCGGCCTGGCGGCGATACCTCTCGATCCACTTGGTCATCAGGTCGAACACCTCAGCCTCGAGGTGGCACGGCCGGCGCTGCGCATCCCGGGTACGGCTGACCAGCCCGGCGTCCTCCAGCACCTTGAGGTGCTTGGAGACGGCCTGGACCGAGACACCGTAGGGCTCGGCCAGCTGGCCAACCGTCTCGTCGCCGACCGAGAGCCGGGCAACGATGTCGCGCCTGGTCGGGTCCGCAAGGGCCGCGAACACCCGGGAGAGGTCGTCGGTCACCGTAGGCCTCCTGCAGTCGTTGTCAACCGGTTGGTTGCAGACGAACATAACCCTCGTCGTCACCCGTTGTCAACCATATGGTTGACAACGAGTTGGCGCGCGCCCACGGCGTGCTTGACCGACCGGCAAATCGGGGTCCATGCTCCAGGAGGGCCCGGCACGGAAAGCGTCACGAGGCCCGTTTGGAGCGAAGCCATGAGCGATGAGACAGCCGTGTGGCGAGTGACACCGGCCGGGAGAACCGAGGGGGCAGCTACTCCCGGAATGACGCGAGAGCAGGCAGTGGCGACCGACAGCATGTGGGCGGGGTTCGTGACGACCGACGCCGGAATGGTGTCAGGATGGCATCACCACGGCGAGTACGAAACGAGCATTTACGTCATCTCGGGGAGGTTGCGAATGGAGTTTGGGCCGGGTGGCACCGACGAGCTGGAGGCAACCGCGGGTGACTTCATGTACGTCGCGCCCTTTGCGATCCATCGAGAAGCGAACCCGTCCGACCACAAGTCCACCCTGGTCGTGGTGCGTGCCGGTACGGGAGAACCCGTGACCAATGTCGAGGGTCCCGCCCCTCGATGAGCGCCGGACACAACAGCGCAATGCACCTGACCTCGACGCTGGACAGGGCCCAGACGAATACTCCTCCGCCATCGCCATGAACCTGCGGCTCGGCTTCGTCGCCAGCGTCCCTCGACCTCGGTTGGCCAGCAGCGCCTCCCATGCAGGCACTCATCGGCGTCCGGCCGGGCGGGCCAATGGCCCATTGCGACAGTTAACCGGGCATTTGCCTGGTCGCCGCATACCGGCGAAGAATCTCGTCCACTGATGCTCCGAGGTTGGCCGAGGCCCGGGCCTGCGTGAACCAGGCGAGAGTGCTCTCACGTAGGGCGTCTCCCCCTCGAGCACGCGCACAATGGAATCGGCGAGTTGGACCGGTTCGGTCGAGCGGGCGATGTATCCGTTCACGCCATCCACGACGAGTTCGGCGGCAGCATTGCCGTCTCCCGCGACGACGACGCTCGGGGTGCCATGAGCAGCTGCCTCGGCCACGACCAGACCGAAGCCTTCGCGTGCGGACGGATTCACATGAACAGATGCCTTGGACATGAGTTCCGAGAGTGCCTCGTCGCTGACTCGACCGACGACCTGGACGGCATCACCGAAGCGGCTTTCGGCGACAAGGCGATGGATTTCTTCGGTCTGTGGTCCGCACCCGGCGATCACGAAGCGGAAGCCTGGTATGCGCGACCTCACATCCGCGATAGCAGCCGGGAGAGTCATGACCTGCTTGTCGGCAATGTGTCGACCGACGAACAGACCAAACGGCCCGTCTTGGCGCCGCGTTGTTGCGTCGGGCACGCTGTCTGCGAGATCAATGAGGCCGAGCACCAGTGGACGCGCCGAGCGTCGGTAGCGGCGGATCCGGTTGGCGGTGAACCGGCTGTTTGCGGTGTGGAGCCAACCGAGCCGCAGCGCAAGGACCTGGAGAACGAACCCGACCGTTCCGGTACCCGTGCCTGCATACCGACGCCACTTGGCGTAGGTCCACACCTCGAGCCAGTCTGCAACCAACCTCGTTCGGGTCCCGATCAAAGCTGACCGGACAGCGAATACATTCAGCACGGGAAGCGCACTGACGATCGCGAGATCGTACTTTCCCCGCTGCGAGCGGAAGTGTCGAAAGATGCTCCAGGCGAACCTGAGGGCGCTCGACGGGGTTCGAGTGCCGGATGCGTCGTAAATCTCGCCCGACCACACGGCGACGACATCAACCGACGCCGTCGCGACCGTCGGTGCACGACCCTCGCCCCAATGGCGTCGTGTCACGTAGTCGACGTGTGCGCACCGGTCACCCAACCGCTCGGCCATACGTCGATATACGCGTTCCCCGCCGCCAATGCTGATGGGATAAAGGCAGTCATAGACGACGGCGACGTGCAGGCCAGAACTCGCACTCTCTGCTGATGCCTGATTGACCGTCACTTCACCGCCTGCTGGATGAGCCGATGCCACCGCGTCACCGACGCATGACGTGCAGCGTCGTGGTCTAGGGCGATTTCGTTGAAGACTGCCTCAACGCCCGATGGTCGAGGCATGGAGCCCGATACTGCGAGTCATCCTATGACCAATCCGGCTGGCGTCTGCTCTATCGCGTCTCAGGTGACGCCTCAACGGCGGCTGTCCAAAGTCATATTTCTCGCATAACCGGTTTTTACCTTCCGTTTATGACAAATACTGGTGCGCTAGCCGCGAGTTACCTGATCAAAGCTCGCAGCAGAGGAACCGGGGGGTCCCTTTGTACGTAATAAGGATGCTCACGCGAGGACTTCTGCGCGCCCTCTGGATGGCCGTCCCCAAGCCCTCTGGGGAAGCGAAAATGGGAATCACCGTGACCACTATCGGAGGCGTCCGTGTGGCCGCGAGGCGAACCAGCGCTTGGATTCGGAGTGAGAACTCCACAGGTGTCGACGTCATCGAGTTCCGGACCTTGGATGGCACTTTGATCGTCGTTCATGAGATGGCTGCGATCCTCCAGACGGAACGAGAATTTGACCTCAAGCCCGATGAGCCGGGGTGGGTGATCGGTCCGGTCGATACCGCCCGACTGAAGAGTCTCTGCGTCACCGTCGGGAAACGCAGACGCGGAAGAGGGAGCCGCTAGTGTGCTGAGTCGCAACTCCATCTGCCGATAGGCTCGGCCCCGAAGAGCTCACGAACGAGCCACGCGAGGCGATGACCCTGAACGTCCGCCCTGCTCGCGTTGAGCCAAGCTCACGGTCTATTACGAGTGCCGCCGACCTCGCACTGAAACATGTTCTGAGCTCATAGCCCGTACCCCATGACTTGAAAGTGCAGGACAAAACGTTCATCGGCTGATGCTGTTATGCGGGTTAGCGGCCACCTGCCTAGCACGTATGGGTGGTTACCCCGCGGTGGTCTCGACAACGAAAGCAAACTGGCTATGTTTTGTTCGCAGGCATCGTTCGTCGCTTGCAGTCTCGGGTAGTCGTCGCGTCAAACTCCGGCGCATTCTGCTCGGTGGTAACCCAACTACTCCCTAGTGCAGGCCGCCGTGACCACTTTGTCGATCGTCATCCCAGCCCTGAACGAAGCCGCAAATCTACCTCGCGTGATCGCATCCATCCCCATGGAGACGCTCGCCCAGGATGGCTGGGAAACCGAGGTGCTCATAGTCGACAACGGCTCGACGGACGGCACCGGCGAAGTCGCTCGTGAGCTTGGAGCCAAGGTGGTCGTGGCTGAGTCTCGTGGCTACGGCAACGCCTACATGGCTGGATTCGCTGCGGCGACCGGAGAGCTCATTGCCACGGGGGACGCTGACTGCACCTATCCTTTTGACGCCTTACCGACCCTGTTGAGTTCTCTCGTCGAGATGCGAGTCGAGTTCCTCACAACCAATAGGCTCCTGCGGACCAACAGGCATGCGATCAAGCGGTCTCACCTGCTAGCCAATCACGTGCTGAGCGCCGTGAGTCGAGCCTTGTTCCAAAACGGAATTCATGACTCTCAGTCGGGCATGTGGGTCTTTCGGAAGTACATATTGGCAAAGCTCTCGGTTTCCTCGCCCGGCATGGCGTTCTCACAGGAGATCAAGAACGCAGCTACATCGGCTGGATTTCGATATCTGGAGGTCCCCATTGAGTACCGGCGCCGCGGTGGAGACCAGAAGCTGGAAGCCGTGCGCGACGGTCTCGCAAACGTCTGGCAGCTCGTTCGCCACCGCGTGTGGTTGTCGCGGGCAGACCAGCGGACGTCACCTCCGAGTCGGCGCCGGCGCCACGTCATGCGACGGAATCTCAAGGTGACATGACAACGCCACCCACCGTAAAGCCCCCGCCAGCGGTGGATCCGCTGTCCGTCGACTCACGGCCGGGAGGCCGCCGGCGCGTCGCCTACACGGTGCTTGCGGTCGTGCTGACGTTGGCCGTCGGAGGTGTTGCAGCGCGGTCGTCACTGATCCAGCGTGAGCTTCACTACTCCTTCACGGAGATGTCGGCGGAGTACGTCGAGATGTTCTTTGCAGCGACGCCCTCCGTGGCAAGAGTTGGCGGCAGACCCGTCGTAAGTGCGCGTGTGGCTCTCTCGCAGCACGGAACCACAGCAAAGACATATTCACTGCAGGCGAGTATGTCTACCATCCCGGCCGGAGCTCCGGCACGAGAAACGAGGACCGTGACAGTGGTTCCGGGCGCCCCGAAGTTGGTCCTCCTGACCTTTCCCGTGGCCGTGCGCTCGCGCGAAGCCACCGTTGTGGTCCAACTGCTAGGTCGATCCGAAACATTGCTGTACCGCATCAGGGTGGGACGCGGTTTCGATGAGCTCTGACCCGAACGTCTCCAAGTCTCGAGCCGTCATCGTCACTACGAGCTGGGACGATGGGCACTATCTCGACGAGCGGCTCTCTATCCGACGCTTGTGGCTAAAGCCTTTTACGTCCTTCTCGGCTACCACACGACGCGCCATGCCGAAGTCAGCTTTTCGCACCAGGGCGACCTAGTGACGTACGAATACCCGATCGCATCTCTCGAGGACACCAAGAACAAGACCTACAGCGGCAACGGCGCGAGCGTCTATCGATGAACAGGCCAGGGCAGGTCTCTGTGATTTCGCAGCACGGCGCTGTGGGAACGGGCTGTACGGAGCAGCTTTCCTGCCACATGCCGGCGTGGCCCCTCGATTCACGGGAAGGCGGGGCGTGATGAACAGCCGCCCTCCGCACCTCAGGCGCAGGTCCCAGATTCTCGAGCGATCCCGTACCGACCATCTGGTCCGTACCTCATTTTTCCTGATGGCGACGTCTGGAGTCGCTGCGGTGTCTGGATTCGTCTTCTGGATCATGGTTGCGCGACTCTATTCCCCGAGCGAGGTCGGAAAGGCGACTTCGCTCCTTTCTGCCGTGTCGCTGTTGTCCTACTTGAGTTTGCTTGGACTGAACACGAGCCTCGTTCGGCACTTGCCTACGTCCAACAGTCGCGCCGAGCTTCTCGGAACAGCCTTGACCGTGAGTTTCGGAACGAGCATTCTCGTAACGAGCACCTTCGTCGCCCTCGTCCCGTTTCTCGCGCCAGAACTGTCGTTCGTCACCAGCTCGACTGGAACCGTGGCGACGTTCGTCTTGCTGACGACATGCGCATGCCTGAACCTCCTCACGGATTCCGTGTTCATTGCCCTCCGTGCCGCCAAATACAACCTGCTTATCAACGGGGTGCTGATGAGCGTGGTGAAGTTGGCGCTCCCGGCCGTGTTCGTCTCAGCAGGTGCACTCGGTATCTTCTTTGCCAGCGGGACTGCCTTTGCTTGCGCAGCAATCGCCAGCCTGGCCGCCATCCGCCATCGCCTTCGTATTCCGCTAAGACTCCGGATCTCAACCCGGGTGCTGCGCGAGACCTTCCGCTACTGCCTGGGCAGCTATCTGGAAAGTGTCCTTAACTTGGTGCCGCTCCTCGTAATTCCCTTGCTGGTGCTGGAAACGCTTGGCCCTGTCCAAGCAGCCGCTTACTTCGTCGCATTCCAGATCTCCCATTTGATCAATGCTGCTTCATTCGCTGTAGGTGAGTCGTTGTTCGCGGAAGGGGCCCATCAGCAGGAGCCCATTCGGTTTCTCATGCGGCGCTCCGCAATGATTATCCTGGCACTCATCACTCCTGGGGTGCTGGTCGTGGTGGCACTCGCATATCCGGTCCTGCTGCTCTTCGGAGAGCCATATGCGGTCAATGCCCATGACACCCTCGTCGTACTCGCCCTGTCATCGTTCACCGTTGCGTTCAACACCTGGTCAGGTTTCCTGCTCAAAGTCACTCGCCAACTTCTTGCACTGACTACTGCGAACGCCATCTACGCCCTCACCACGACCTTGTTGGCATCCATAGCTGTCTCGCATGGCACCGTTTGGGTGGCCGCCTCTTGGGGATTCGGCAACTTCGTATGTGGCCTGATCGGCACCACCGCCCTCATCGCCAGGAATCACGAGACGAAGGGTCGTGCGACGGGTGGATGCCGAAGGAGGCCGAAATGGAACCGCCAGCAGCAGTCGGACGACGAGGAGGTGACCCAGGGATGAGGCAGTCGCAGTCGCACCGTCATGTCGTGATGGTGACCCCCTACTGCTCACCGACCCCCGGCGGGGTGGAGAGGTACGTCGAGTCGCTGGTCGGCGAACTCCGGCGAACTCCGGCGAACTGGTGACTGGTCCGTCGCTGTGGTGACAACCCGGCGCGGCGGAACCCCCAGCGGGCGTGTCCTACTCCGTGACAGACGGCATCGACATCTACCGCCTCCCGCGCAACGTCCGTGTGTCGAACACACCCATCGGCTTCGCATGGCCGTACCAGCTCAGAGCGGTGCTGCGGCGTGAGCGCCCATCGCTCATCAACGCTCACGCGCCGGTGCCAGTTCTCGCCGATCTGGCGGCTTCACTCGCTGGTCCGGTCCCATTCGTCCTGACCTACCACGCTGGGCGAATGCGCAAGGACAGCGCGATCCCGGATTGGCTCGCTCGCGGGTACGAGCGGCTCGCGCTGCCATCCCTACTCCGCCGTGCAGACGCGGTCACCACGTCATCGGAGTTCGTTCGGAGCGAGCTTCCAGATGCATTCCAATATTCGTTGCATCCCTGGACAAGGCCGCTCGGTACAAGAACCTTCCCTCCCTACTTCACGCTGTCCGTCAGCTGCGTGACAGTGGCGTGCCGCTCACCCTTACTGTTGTCGGCGACGGCGACGGCGACGGCGACGCGCGAGGTGAGCACGAGCGTCTGTCGGCCACGCTTGGTCTGGACGGCGATGTCAGGTTCACCGGGACACTGAACGGCAGTGCGTTGACGGAGGCCTATCGTTGCGCGTCGTTTCTCGTGCTGCCCACGTTGTTCGACAGCTTCCCGACCGTTCTCGTGGAGGCGATGGCATGCGGCCGACCCGTCGTCGCGACCCGGACGGGGGGTCCCCCAGCTCGTTACCCACGGCGTTGAGGGGTTGCTCGTGTCACCCGGCGACACCACGGACCTGGTTGGAGCGATCAGGACACTGGCCCAGGACCCCGAACGCCGTCGCAGGATGGGGACGGCCGCACGACTGAAGTCCACCGGAACGTTGAGCTGGAGGCACCAGGCAGGTGAGACCGCTGCCATATTCGACCGGGCCATGGACCAGGCTTTGCGCGCTTCCAGGAGGTGACCGAGGTTTCCCACGGGGGCGCCCCGCAAGACGGCCTCGCTTGTCGGACCTGTCGAGCACCGCGAGCAAGCACCGGTGAAGCATGCGCGAAACACGAACTTGCACGAATCAAGCCGCGATCGTGTGTATCACTGATCCCTACGCGAATGCCGTCAAGCCAAGAAAGCTCGCAGAACACTGCCGTGCGCGAGGGTCGGACGTGCACATCTTGAACACCGCGACACTCAGTCGGGCAGGACGTCAAGGACTCGCCGCGGTTCTGCCAGGCCGCCGCATGAAACGACTGCTGCTTTACATCCTTGAAGCCCTGGATCACATCGCGGGCAGAACGGGCGACCTGCGAATAGGACGTGCTGTCAGGTCGCTCACCGTTCGGCCCATGATCCGACTTCGCGGAGAGATACTCCACCGGCAGCTCTCGCCCAGGAGTTACGATCTCATCGTTTGCGAAAGCAATCTTGACATCGGGTTCGTCGCGGGTGAGCGCGTCGCATCGACACAGATCCTCGATCTCCCGGTACCCCCGGATGTGTTCGGTTCGTGCCAGACCTCCCACATGCGAACGCGAGTAGGCGCGTAGCGGGCAGCGGCCGTTCGCGCGAGGTTGGCGAAGGCGGCAGGATCAGCGGGCGCACACTTGTCTGATGAGCAGTCCTTAGGACGTGCCCCACCGGGGTGTACGCGAGCACCCCTAAGATCTGAAGCTCGTAGGCTTTGGCGCGGTTGACAACTCGGTCCAGACGTCCCCACGACCATTGATCTCGATGAGGCTGGACGGCTGGCCACGCAAAGTCAATCCGCACCGTACTGAAGCCGAGTCTGGAAATGTCCTCCAGTTGCTGGTCTAATCTTGCCCTCGTAAGTAAGGCTCCGAGAAGTCGGCTGCACCCACCCGCTCCTCGGTGACCGGCCGGCTAGCGCTGGCCTCAGAAACGCCAGGGTTCGCGGGTTGGGTCAGTATCGCAACCACCCCCATGGCAAGGGCCACCACTATGCCGCGCTCGATCCACAGGCGATAGCCCTCCCATTTGCGACTTCGCGACATCCATACCTCGGATCAGTCTCGGGACTGTCGTCAGCTCAGGGCGTGCTGACTCACAGAACCACCTGTCACGAGGACCTGCCCCGTCTCGGGAGTCGGGTGAACCTCGGGCAGCCGCAACGCCCGCAGTCACGTCCCCTGCGTAGATGACGGTGCTCCGCCATTGGATGCCCACACCGGCGGCAAGAGCTTGACGGGGAGACCCCGATGAGTCGGCGAACAGCTGCGATGAGGAGCATTGCGCCTTCCTAGGTACCGTATCCACGCCCGGCGGACACGGGCTGCGCGTCGAACGAACCTATGTTCATGATCCACTGCAAATCAAGCCGGCGTGCGAGCATACGCCCATACCTTCACGCGGGACCGTAGTTCGGCTGCGGCGTGACCTACCGCTTCGCGCGCCGCGGCGATGCCCAGCGGGCGGCATCGGGAAAGTCGAGCGCGTCCACACATGCCGGCCTCGTGGACGCGAGGATCCGGGGTAGTGCGGGCGGCAACGACGGAACCCCGCCCCTCCTGCGTTGCTCCTGCAGGTGGGACGGGGTTGCGATCTGGTGGAGCTGAGGGGATTCGAACCCCTGACCTTCTCATTGCGAACGAGACGCGCTACCAACTGCGCCACAGCCCCGCTGCGTCAGGCCGAAGCCGACGCGAGCAGAAAAGATATCACTACAGACAGACGCGGGCCGAATCGGAATCAGGACCCGACGGCGCGCTGGTCGTCCTGACCGGTGGCGGCGTCTTCCTGGGCTGCGGTCGCCTCGTCCACGAGCTTCGAGTCGGCTTCGGACCGGCCCGAGCTCCAGGTGCCCGGCTCGGACAGGTCGATGGTCCGCACGGTGCGTGCGGCACGCGACTTCCCGACGTACGTCGGCAGGGTGACCGGCAGCGGGTCCCACAGCGACCCGCCGTCGACGGTCGGCACGGAGACGGCGACGGTCTCCACAGCGACGACGCGGGCTGCGGCCAGGTCCGCCTCCTCGGCAGAGGCTGCGTCGAGCGCCGCGCTCACGGCGACGGCGGAGATGGCGACGGTGTCCTCGTCCGGCGAGACCTCATCGAAGCCCTGGTCGTTGCGCGAGGAACGCGGTGTGCCGTACGGCGCCTCGACCCGGATCGCGCGGCGTGGTGCGACGTCGGTGTCGGTGCCGCCCGACTCGTCGTCGGGCGTCCACAGTGCGTCGTTCGCGCGGCTCACCTGGCGTCGACAGAGGACCAGGTACACCAGGGTGAGCACGACCGGGATCGCCACAGACCACCAGGGCAGCAGCGCGAAGGCCGCGACGCCGACGACGCCGAGGTCGACCGCGAGCAGGAAGATCAGGATGTGTCGACGACGCCTGGCGGCGGCCCGCGCGGCAGCACGTCGTTGCGTAGGTGCGACCGCTTGTCGACGTACCGTCTCGTCGGTCTGAGGGGCGGCTGCGCTCGCCACGACAGCGGCGACCGCGGCGGCCGACTGGCCGGCGGGTCGGCCGGGGACCAACATTCTCGGGAAGTCGGCGGGGCGTGCCGGTGTCACCACGAGCCGGGAGTCGCGACGGTTCACGGGTTCACGACGGGCGAGCACCCGCATCGCCGTGGAGAAGCGGTCGATGGACCGCGTGCGCGCGATCTCGTCATGGTGCTTGAGCGCCTTGGGAATCAGGTAGACAGCCCACGCAAGAGCGAGCACTACGAAGATGATTCCTGACAAGTCCACGCTCAGACCATAAGAGCGTAGGCAGAGTTGGCGTCGCAGGCGGATCGGTGTGTCGCAAGAGAACTACTGTGACTGGTGTTAATCGAGGGGTTTCTGCGTCTTCCATCGCCGTAGCAGCCCGCCGGCGCAGTCCTCGGCGGTCACCGCGAACAGCCGATGGTCGCGCCAGTCCCCGTCGATGTGGAGGTAGCGCGGCGCGTACCCGATCTCCCGGAACCCGAGCTTCTCCACCACCCGCAGGCTGGGGGTGTTCTCGGGCCGGATCGCGATCTCGATCCGGTGCAGGCCCATCTCGAACAGCGCGTAGTCCGATGCCATGGCCACGGCGGTGGGGGTGAACCCGTGGCCGGCGTACTTCTGGTCGATCCAGTAGCCCATCGACGCGAAGCGGGCCGAGCCGCCGACGATGTTGGTCACCGTCAGCTGCCCGGCGAACTTGTCGTCGACGGTGAGCGAGAACGGCAACGCCCGCATCTCCCGGGCCTGCCGACGCAGGTCGCGCACGAGCCCCCGGAAGGTCTTCGGGGCCGCTGAGTCGCCGGGCGGGACGGTCGCCTCCCACGGCTTGAGCCAGGCTGCGTTGCGTTCCCGGACCTCCTTCCAGGCCCGTCGGTCACTCAACGCGATCGGCCGAAGCCCCACCCGGCCGGAGCGGAGCTCCACGGGCCAGTGGCCGCTCAGTGGTCACTCCCCACGATCTGCTCGAGCGCGTGACGGAGCAGGGGTCCGACGACCGCCAGGCCGTCCTTGACGCCGCCCTTCGACCCGGGCAGGTTGACGATCAACGCGTCCCCGGAGATGCCGGCCAGCCCGCGGGACAGCGCAGCGGTCGGCACGCCCTGGCTCGCGCCGTACGCCCGGATCGCCTCGGCGACGCCGGGCACCTCGCGTTCGAGGAACGGCAGGGTCATCTCCGGGGTGAGGTCGGTCGGGGTCAGGCCGGTGCCGCCGGTGGTGAGGATCGCCCGGGCCCCGGCGTCGAGCGCCTCCCGGATCGCGTGCGCGATCGGCTGTCCGTCGGGTACGACGACGGGGCCGGTCACCTCGAAGCCGAGGTCGGTCAGTGCCGCCACGATCACCGGGCCGCCGGTGTCCTCGTAGACGCCGGCCGCGGCCCGGTTCGACGCCGTGATCACCGTCGCTCGCAACGCGCCCTCGCTCATGAGGGCCGGGTCCAGTCGCCGCTCTTCCCGCCGGTCTTGGACTCGACCCGGACGTCAGTGATCACGGCACCCTTGTCGACTGCCTTCACCATGTCCACCACGGTCAGCGCCGCGACCGAGACCGCTGTGAGCGCCTCCATCTCCACGCCGGTGCGGTCGGTGGTCCGCACGGTGGCGGTGACCTCGACCGCGTCATCGGCGACGGCGAGGTCGAGGGTGACACCGGAGATTGCGAGCGGATGGCACAGCGGGATCAGCTCGGGCGTCTTCTTCGCGCCCATGATCCCGGCGACCCGGGCCACGCCGAGCGCATCGCCCTTTGGCATCCCCTCGCCCCGCAGCAGGTCCACCACGGTCGTGGAGACGAGCACCCGTCCGGTCGCCACCGCGACCCGCCCGGTGACGTCCTTGCCGGACACGTCGACCATCCTGGCGGCACCCGACTCGTCGACGTGGGTGAGCCGCGCCCGGTCGTCACCGGCCGACGTGGTCATCGCTAGAAGTCCCGGTCCAGGACGAGCACCTGCACCTGCGAGCCCGGGTCGACGCTGGTCACGTCCTCGGGCACCACGATCAGCGCGTTGGCCTCCGACAGGTCCCCGACCAGATGCGACCCGTGGCCGCCGATGGGCGTCACGTGGGCGCCCATGTTGTCGATCTCGAAGCCGGCGCGGACGAACTGCCGCTTGCCCGGCGCGGACGAGAACCCTTGTGCCGTCAGGGCCCTGACCAGCGGGCGGCGGTACGGCAACCGGCCCATCATCCGGCGGATCGCGGGCACCACGAAGACCTCGAACGAGACGTACGACGAGACGGGGTTGCCGGGCAGCGTGAAGATCGGTGTCGCGTCCTCCCCGACCACGCCGAAGCCCTGTGGCTTGCCCGGCTGCATCGCGACCTCCCCGAAGTGGACGGTCCCGAGCTCGCCGAGCGCCTCCTTGACCACGTCGTAGGTCCCCTTGCTCACCCCGCCACTCGTCACCACCATGTCCGCGCGGACCAGCTGGTCGCTGAGTGCGTCGCTGAACTCCTGCGGGTCGTCGGAGACGATGCCGACCCGGTAGGCGATGGCGCCCGCGGCCCGGGCCGAGGCCGCGAGCATGTAGGAGTTGGCGTCGTACACGGAGTCATGGCCGAGCTGGGTCCCCGGCTCGCGGAGCTCGGAACCGGTGGAGATGATCACCACCCGCGGACGGGGGCGGGACCGCACCTGCGACCTGCCCACCGAGGCGAGCAGGCCGAGCTGGCGCGGGCCGAGCACGGTGCCGTCCTCGAGCAGCACGTCTCCGGTCTGCACGTCCTCGCCACGGCGCCGGACGTGCTGGTTCAGCTCGGGTGCCCGGGTGATCCGGACTGCGGCCACTCCCCCGTCGGTCCACTCCACGGGCACCACCGCGTCGGCGCCCTGCGGGATCGGTGCCCCGGTCATGATCCGGACCGTCGTACCGGGCGACAGCGCGAACAGCTTGGTCTGGCCGGCCGCCATCTCCCCGACCACCGGCAGGTGCACCGGGTGGTCCTCGCTCGCGGTGGAGACGTCGTCGAAGCACACGGCGTACCCGTCCATCGCAGAGTTGTCGAAGGCCGGCAGGTCCATCGGCGCGGAGATGTCCTCACACACCGGCAGCCCGAGCGCCTCGAGCAACGGCTGGTCGTAGGGCTGGAGCGGCGTGAGTGCCTCCAGGATCCGCTCCACGTGCTCGTCGACGCTGCTCGTTCGGTCGCTTTGCAGGGGGAAGGCAGACATAACCGAAACCCTATCCCGCACCGAGTACGGTGCCCGGCTCGACGCGACCCGGCGAGCCCTGCTCAGCGACCACGGCCTCGCCCCGGACGCTGACGCCGGCACCGAACGTCCAGTCGCCCTGGACGACCAGCGACCGGGCCTGCCGCATCGACGGGACACCGTCGGGGAACCGGGCATCGAAGCCGCCGACCAGCTTGTAGTGGGCGGAGTCCAGGTCGACGAACGGGACCGTGGCGGCGGCCAGGTCGAGCACGTAGTCCTCGCGCAGGTCGTAACAGTCGGAGCGCAGCACCAGCAGGTCGTTGGTGGTCTTCACCGGGACGAACCGGTCCCGACCGACCTCGATCGTGGTGGCACCGTCGAACACCTCGATCGCGGCACCCATCGCGGTCTCGATCTGGATCACCTCGGGGCTGTCCGGGTCGGACGGGTCCACGTTCTTGGTGTTCTTGATCATCGCCAGCCCGAGGATCCCGTCCCGCCGGTCCAGCTCGTCGCGCATCGCCTCGAGGTTGAACCACAGGTTGTTGGTGCTGGCGTACCGGTGCCGGCCCAGGTCGGCGAGCGCCTCCTGGTCCTCGTCGAGCGTCTGCGCGGTCTCCCGCAGCACGATCCGGCCGTCACCCTTCCTGGTGGCGAAGTGGCCGCCCTTCCGGTCGGAGGGGGTACGACGGACCGCCTCGATGGCGAACGGGGCACCCGACTGGGCGAACCAGCCGGCCACCCGCGCGTCGGGGACCGCACCGAGGTTGTCGGAGTTGGAGACGAACACCTGCCGGTAACCGGCGTCGATCAGCCTCTGCAGCAACCCCGTGCCCCGCATGGCGGTGTAGATGTCGCCGTGGCCGGGCGGGCACCACTCCAGGTCCGGGTCCCGGTCCCACTCGACGGGGGTGAGGTCGTCCGCCCGGAGCTTCGGCTCCTTGTTCTGCAGGAACTCGAGCGGCAGGCCCTCGACGGCAAGATCCCGGTAGCCGGCGAGGGCGTCGCGGGTGTCCTGCGACGTACGGAAGCTGTTCATGAAGATCAGCGGGAGAGGCGCGCCGTACTGCTTGCGGAGGGTGAGCACCTGCCGGGCGATGATGTCGAGGAAGCTCAGCCCGGCGCGCACCTCGAGCAGCGACTTGGCGCGGTCCATCCCCATCGACGTGCCGAGGCCGCCGTTCAGCTTGACTACCACCGTGCCGCCGATCGCTTCGCGGGCGACGTCGTCGCCGACAGAGACATCGGCGAGTGCCTGCATGTCGAGCGGCTCGATCGTCGACTCGGGCACCATCCCGGTCTCGCCGCTCTCGACGAGCCGGTAGTAGTGCGCGAAGACCTCGATCGCCACCGGGTCGACGCCGGCCTTCTCCATCTTGTCGCGCGCCTGCCGCAGTCCGTGGTCGCTCATGTCCCGATCGTAAGGTGATGTTTGAGCGCGCGGGCATGTGGTACCCGCGGGAAAGCGCCGCTCGAGGCCCGATCAGGAGGAACCATGCCAACCGGTGACCAGTACGACGCACGAGCTGAGCTGCTCCATCTCTTGCTGCAGAAGGTCGACGAGGATCCCTACCCCTCGACGACGATGCTCGACCTGATCGAGGAGATGCTCACCCCCGACGACGTGCCGACCTACGCCCAGACGCTGATGGAGAAGATCTCCGCGGACAGCTTCCCCAGCCTGTCGCTGATCGAGCGGGTCAAGGCGCTGGGCTGACCCGACGTCTGCGCGGTCACGATCCGGGGCAGGGCTACGGTCAGGGCATGGACCGGACCGACGCGATCTCGGCACAGAAGACCGCCCTGCGCGACCAGCTGCTGACCGCGCGCCGCCGGCACCCGCTGGCGGCGGTCGGTGAGCACGCGACCGCGATCGCCGCGCACCTGCTGGACACCGACGAGGTACGACGGGCGGCGACTGTCGCGGCCTACGTCTCGGTCTCCACCGAACCCGGCACCGGCGCGGTGATCGAGCAGCTGCACGCCATGGGCCGACGGGTGATCCTGCCGGTGCTGCTGCCTGACAACGACCTCGACTGGGCGACGTACACCGGGCCCGGGGGCCTCGCCCCTGCCGGTCGCGGTCTCCTCGAGCCCGTCGGGCCGCGTCTGGGGGTGGACGCGATCGGAACCGCCGACGTCGTGCTCTGCCCGGGGGTCGCCGTGGACCGCTCCGGCATGCGGCTCGGCCGCGGCGGCGGTTCCTACGACCGCGCGCTGTCCCGGGTGCCGGTCGGCACCTTCGTGTGCACGCTCCTCTACGACGGCGAGCTGGTCGACCGGGTGCCCGTCGACGGGCACGACCGGCGGGTGACCGCCGTGGTCACCGAGCAGGGGGTCACTCGGTTTCCGCCGGCACGAGGGTGAGCACGTCGGCGCTGCCCTCCTCCTCCACCCGCTCGCGGGTGAAGTGCCATGGCAGTGTCTTCCCCTCGACCCAGAGGTCCGTCTGGTCGACGTAGTGCTCGTTGAACGCGTGGCCCGAGACCCCGGTGAGGTTGATCCACCGGGACGCGTCGAGGTCGGCGAGCGAGACCACCATCCGCATCGACGGCGCCCAGTCCACGGCGTACCCGCCCGGGGCGGTCCATCCGGTGGCGTTCACGATCGAGTCCCCACCGCCGACCTCGTAGCCGCCGCGGTTGAACAGCCAGCGGACGATGCCGACGTCGGACTGGCCGAGACTCGCGTTCTCCAAGTTCATCCGGTGCTGGTGCCCCCACGTCCACTCGGCCGCGCGGCGGGCCTGGAGCCGGACGAGCTCGTCACGTGCCTGGGTCATCGCCTGGTACAGGATGTCGTCGCGGGTCTCGACCACGGTGACCGTGTCGACGTCGTCCCACCAGCTGCTCCCGGGGTCGGCCAGCAGCCCGCGCATCACCTCGAACCAGCGGTCGCTGCCGTCGGGCCACAACGACTCGCGCAGCTGGTCGTGGAAGGTCAGCTCGAGCGTGTTTCGCCAGACCGCGTTGTAGTAGGCCGCGGCGGACGAGTCCGGTGGCTGCTTGAAGTCCCATCCCCTGAGCAGCCGCTGTCCCGCGGACAGGTACTCCGAGGGCAGCAGGATGTCCATCAGGTACGGCACGAAGGTGGGCGCGAACCCGTTGCGGGTGTCCAGCTGCAGGGCGACCATGTCCTGGACGCTGAACGTGGCCTTGGTGCCCAGCAGCTCGCTGATCCGCTCGCTGCGGTAGCCGTAGGACCAGGAGCTGCCGAGGTAGAACGGGTAGTCCTCGATGACCGCCTGGTTCGCCGTGGTGATCACCCCCTCGTCCGGGTCCAGCACGCTCGGCAGCGCGTCGAACGGGATGTAGTTGCCGGTCCAGTCGTTGCTCGACAGCCAGCCCTCGATCGGGTAGTCGCCGGTGTTTCCGGACTTGCGGATCGGGATCATGCCGGGCGCCTGGTAGCCGATGTGACCGTCCTTGTCGGCGTAGACCAGGTTCTGTGACGGGGCGGCGAAATTCCGTGCCGCGTCGCGGAACTCGTCCCAGCTCGTTGCCCGGTCGAACATGAAGATCGCGTCGGCGGTCCGGCTCGGGGTCAGCGCCGTCCAGGACAGCGCGACGGCATACCCGTTCCCGCGCGGTGGCGCGCTGTCGGCGACCGGGGCGTTGCCGCCGACGGTGCTCAGCTCCGCGGACACGTCGGACAGCAGCGGGCCGTGCCTGGTGGAGCGGACGGTGAACGTGAACGGTTCCTCCCCGAGGACCTCGATCGTCTCCTCGCGGGTGGCAAGCGGTTCCAGCTTCCCGTCGTACACGTAGTTCTTGCCCTGCACCTTCTCCAGGTACAGGTCGGTCACGTCCGGTCCGAGGTTGGTGAACCCCCAGGCGATCTGCTGGTTGTGGCCGATGACCACCCCGGGCAGCCCGGAGAACGTGAAGCCGGCCACGTCGAACGGGCATGCGCTGGAGAGCTCGCGACAGTGCAGGCCCATCTGGTACCAGATGCCCGGTACCGCTGTGCCCAGGTGCGGGTCGTTCGCGAGAATCGGCTTGCCGGTCGTGGAGTGGGCGCCGTCGACGACCCAGCTGTTGCTGCCGATGCCGTGCCCCTTGCCGACGAAGTCCGGCATCGAGCGGAGCCCCTCGCTGAGCCGGTCGAGAGAGGCCACGAGGTCGGGGCCGAGTGCGGGTCGCGCCGGCCTGCGGGAGCCGCTGTTCCGGGCGTCCTGCTCGAAGACCCCGTCCACGACGCCACCCGCGTCGACGATCGGCCGGCTCCGGTCGAACGGGTACGGCGGGTACAGCGAGGCGATCTCTTCGGGGGTGTGCTGAACCGACGCGATCGCCCGGTCGATCTCCTCGTCCATGTTGCCGCGCAGGTCCCAGGCCATCGCCTTCATCCACGCCACCGAGTCCGCCGGAGTCCATTCCTCCGGGGTGTAGTCCAACCCGTTGAGCGCGAGCACGGAGTACTCCAGCGACATCTGCGACGGGCTGTGGCTGTCGATGTAGGCGTTCACGCCGGCGCTGTACGCGTCGAGGTAGCTCAGCGTGTCGGGACTGAGCAGGGACAGCTCCTGCTCGGCGACCCTTCGCCAGCCCATGGTGCGGATGTACTTGTCGGTCTCGAGGGCGTCACGGCCGAGCAGCTCCGAGAGCCGGCCGGAGGTGACATGGCGCCGGAAGTCCATCTCGAAGAAGCGGTCCTGGGCCTGCACGAAGCCCTGGGCGTAGAACAGGTCCTCCGCGGTGTCGGCGTACACCTGCGGGATCCCGTTCTGGTCCCGCAGGACCTCGACCTCCGCACCGAGGCCGGGCACCTCGATCTCACCGCTGACCGTCGGGAACGGGCGGCGCACGGCCACCACGCCTCCGACCAGGCCGACGACCAGCAGCAGCACCACGGCCCCGGCGACGTACGTCGTCCAGCGGAGTGCTCTGGGCAGGGAGCGGAAGGTTCTGCGTCGTGCCGGTTCCCGGTCGTGGGTGCGTTCTGGGGCTTCTGCGGAGGACTCGGGCACGGCCGCAATTGTGCCTCACCACCCTGTCCGCCGAACCGCCGAGACCCGAGTCGCGGGTCTGCGAGATTTCGGGGAAGTTTGCGAATGCGCCCGGTGTTGGGATAATTAGCAGTCGCATCGAGCGAGTGCTAGATGCCGGGACACGATTTCATCTGCGGAGGACCAGCGTGCCGACCTACCAGTACGCCTGCACTGACTGTGACCACGCCTTCGAGCAGGTCCAGAGCTTCAGTGAGGACTCACTGACCAACTGCCCGCGCTGCGAGGGTCGACTTCGCAAGATCTTCAATGCGGTCGGTGTCGTGTTCAAGGGGTCGGGTTTCTACCGCACCGACAACCGGGCGGAGGCCAAGTCAGCCTCGACCACGCCCACCTCGAACGGGTCCTCGGGAGATTCGTCGAGCGACTCCTCGAGCAGCGCCCCCGCTTCGCCGGCGGGCGCGACGTCCGGCCCCTCGTCGACGTCGAGCTCCACGGCCGCGGCCGGCGCCGCCTGACCCTGTGGACGGCCGCCGACACGTTCGGCCGATTGTGCCTAGCCTCATGAGGCATGAACCGCCTCACCCTTCTGCATCGCCGCCTCCGTCGTACCCTGCTTGCCCGTCGCCGGCCGCTCGCCGGGCTCGCCGCCGCGGTCGCCGTGGCCGCCGGGCTGCAGGCCGCCGCTGAGCCGCCCTCGCCGAAGGCCCTGGTGCTGACCGCCGCGCGCGACATCCCCGGCGGCACGGTGGTCCGTTCGTCCGACCTCACCCGGGTCGCGTTCCACCCGGCCAGCGTGCCCGTCCGGGGTGATCACGTCCGGGGCGGAGGTGGTCGGCCGGACGACCGCAGCCCCGGTTCGCGCGGGTGAGCCGATCACCGACGTACGCCTGGTCAGCGGCTCGATGCTGGCGGCCTACCCCGGGCTCGTGGCCGCACCGGTCCGCATCGGCGACCCAGGTGCGGTCGGCCTGCTGCGGGTAGGGGACCGGGTCGACGTCCTGGCGGCCGACCCGCGCGGGGCAACGGAGGCGACCGTGGTGGCTGCCGACGCGCCGGTGATCGCGATCCCGGGACAGCGTGGACCGGAGTCGGTGAACACGTCAGGCGGTCTGGTCGTGCTTGCAATCACGGACAAAACCGCTCAAGCTGTCGCGGCGGCGAGCGTTTCGAGGTATCTGTCGATCGTCATCAGCGACTAGCGTTGTGCCGACCGCGTCACCGCAACCAGGTGAAGGCAAAAGGGGCTTCAAGGCCGTGGGCCTTCTCGGAGGAGACAACATGCTCAAGGGTTTCAAAGAGTTCATCATGCGAGGCAACCTCGTCGAGCTTGCCGTCGCGTTCATCATGGCCACCGCGTTCGCTGCAGTCATCACCGCGCTCGTCGCTGTCATCTTGGGCTTCATCGGCAAGGCCGGCGGGCAGCCGAGGTTCGACGAGGTAGAGCTTGCCGGCGTCGTCGTCGGCGGCTTCATCAACGCTCTCGTGTCGTTCATCATCATCGCCGCAGTCGTCTACTTCCTCATCGTCGTCCCCTACAACCACCTCCAGGAACGTCGCGCCCGCGGCGAGGAGCCCGAGCCCGCGGCCGTCGCCGAGGACGTCGCGCTGCTCCAGGAGATCCGCGACCTGCTCGCCGCCGGACGCACCAGCGGCGCCACCACGGGTGGCAGCCACGCGAACCCGACGGCCTGAGCCACGCTCTTCCGTTGAGATCCGCCTGATTCTCTGTTGAAACCCGGCAAATTAAGGTTCAGACCCGGATTTGTCTTCAGCCGTGGTGCGGCGGAACCTCGTCGCGGAACCAGTCGTCGTCCCGGCCTCGCTCACGCTCGCCCCATCCGTCGGAGCGCTCGTCACGGGTGCCGTCAGGCAGCACGTCGCCGAACACGAGTGCCTGCCTACGCTTGCGCTCAGCCTCGGACTTCTTCGTCTCCTCTGCGGGGACGGACTTGCTCGGATCACTCACCGGACTGCCCTGGACTCCATATCGACAGTGTCGAACCATGACGCGTCGAAGGTTGCGCGTCGTGGTGTCCAACCGGTCTGGGCCGTGAAATGTTCCGAGCTCACCCGGAGCGAGCGGGTCAGCGGCTCGACACGGGAGCCGGCGATCTTCCTCAGCAAGGGCCCCGCGAACTCGGCCGAGGCATGGCCGACCGCGTCGGCGTACCCCTGGACGAGGTCCGCGCGCTGCACCGGCTCGGCCCCGACGTTGTAGACCCCGTTGGGTGCGGCGAGCGCGGCGGCCACGGCCGGCCCAAGATCGTCCGTGTGGATGACGTGGGCCCAGCCCTGCGGGCTCCCGATGCCGACCGGGCGGCCGTGCTGCGCCGCCCTGAGTGTCCACCGGGTCAGGTCGTCGTCGCCGATGATCGTGCCGAACCGGAGCACGACGCCATGTCGTGAGCGGCACTGGTAGTCCTGGATGTGTGACTCGCCGACCGAGGCTGGCTCGGTTGCCGGGTTGATGTCGAGCGGGCTCTGCTCGGTGATCCAGCCGTCGCCGTTGTCTGCGTAGATGAAGGAGACACTTTCCTGCACGATGCGACGGACACCGGCCACCCGCGCAGCTTCCACCACCCGTCGTACGCCATCGGTCCGGAGCCGGTCGTGCTCCCGCCAGGCCCCCGGCCGGACCGCGCCGTAGCCTACGGGGACGTGCGTGGCGAAGTTGCAGACGGCATCGCAGCCGTCGAACATCCGCGCCAGCCCGTCGCGGTCGAACATGCTGGTGTGGAACGAACTCGCGCCCTCGGACTCGAGGAGCGCCCCCTTGGCCCGGGTGCGGGCCAGCCCGACGACGTGGTGACCGCCCGCGACGAGCGCGCGAACTGCTGATGTGCCAATGACCCCCGTGGCGCCGGTTACCGCGACCTTCAAACGAGGCCTTCCTTACGTTGCTCTCCCCCGGCCCAGATCGCGACTTCTCCGTGCGTCGCGAGGCCCGTGACCTCCTAAGTGTCCGATAACGGAACGATAACGGCAACCCCAGGTGTCCGGATGACCGGTGATTCTCCTGCTCAGCGGTCGGGCAGCGGACAAAACCCGCGCGTTCCGTACCTTGCCGGTCCGCGTCACCAGGCGCGTGTCAGGTCAGCGACGCGTACAACCCGACCGTCTGCTCGGCGATCGCGTCCCAGGCGAAGTCGCTGACGGCGCGGGCGCGCCCGGCCCTGCCGAAGTCCGCCGCGAGCCCCGGATCGGCAGCCAGCCTGTTCACGGCCGCGGCCAGATCCCTCTCGAACCCGACGGGGTCGGCCTGCGTCGTAGTCGACCAGCAGGCCGGTCCTGCCGTCCAGCACCACCTCGGGGATGCCGCCGACCCGGCTCGCCACGACCGCCGTCTCGCACGCCATCGCCTCCAGGTTCACGATGCCGAGCGGCTCGTAGACCGACGGGCACAAGAACGCCAGCGCGTGCGGTGAGCACCTGCCGGACCTCCTCGCGGGGCAGCATCTCCGAGACCACGAACACGCCGTCCCGGCTCGCCCGCAGGTCGCGCGATCGCCGCGTCGGTCTCGGCCTTGAGCTCGGGGGTGTCGGCTGCTCCGGCGAGCAGCACGATCTGCAGGGCCGGGTCGAAGTGCGAGCCCCGCGCGCAGCAGGTGCGGGACGCCCTTCTGCCGGGTGATCCGGCCGACGAAGGCGACGTAGGGCCGGGACAGGTCGACGCCGATCCGCTCGAGGACGTCGGTTGCCGGGTCCGGCCGGTAGAACTCGGTGTCGATGCCGTTGTAGACCACGTGGACCTTGGCCGGGTCCAGCGCCGGGTACGACGACGAGCACGTCGGCCCGCATGCCCTCGCTGACCGCGATGACCGCGTCCGCGGCTTCGTACGCCGTGCGCTCGGCCCAGGAGCGAGACCCGGTAGCCGCCACCGAGCTGCTCGGCCTTCCAGGGTCGCTGCGGCTCCAGCGAGTGGGCGGTCACGACGTGCGGTACGTCGTACAGCAGCTTCGCCCAGTGCCCGGCCATGTTGGCGTACCAGGTGTGCGAGTGGACCAGGTCGGCTCCGGACACCGCCGGCGGCCATCGACAGGTCGGTCGACAGCACGCGCAGCGCAGCGTTGGCGTCCGCCGAGCCGCGGGTCCTGCTCGCTGTGCGCGGTGGCACCGTCACGGGGCTCGCCCATGCAGTGCACGTCGACGTCGATGAGTCGTCGGAGCTCGCGGACCAGGAAGTCGACGTGCACGCCGGCCCCGCCGTACACGTCGGGTGGGAACTCCCGCGTCAGGATGGCAGCGCGCATGCTGCGAATCTAGGGCTAGGGTCAAGGGCATAGCAAAGGGTCGGCTAGGGACGGGAGACCTCAGGATGCCGAAGGTGCTGGGGATCGTGCTCGCCGGCGGCGAGGGCAAGCGGCTGATGCCGTTGACGCTCGACCGGGCCAAACCTGCCGTGCCGTTCGGCGGCAGCTACCGGCTGATCGACTTCGCGCTCTCGAACCTGGTGAACGCCGGCTACCTGCAGTGCTGTGTGCTGACGCAGTACAAGTCGCACTCGCTCGACCGGCACATCTCGCTCACCTGGCGGATGTCGACGCATGCTCGGCAACTACGTCACCCCGGTGCCGGCGCAGCAGCGGCGCGGCCCGCAGTGGTACCTCGGCAGCGCCGACGCGATCTACCAGTCGATGAACCTGATCAACGACGAGCGGCCCGACATCATCGTCGTGTTCGGCGCCGACCACGTGTACCGGATGGACGCCTCGCAGATGGTGCAGGCACATGTCGACTCCGGCGCCGGCGTCACCGTGGCCGGCATCCGCGTGCCGCGCAAGGAGGCCTGGCAGTTCGGGGTGATCAAGACCGCTGGCGGACGGGACGACGATCGAGGAGTTCCTCGAGAAGCCCGCCGACCCACCGGGGCTCGTCGACTCTCCGGACGAGTCGTTCGCGTCGATGGGCAACTACGTGTTCAGCACCGACGTGCTGGTCGACGCGCTGGAGAAGGACGCGGCCAACCCGAACTCCCGCCACGACATGGGCGGCGACATCATCCCGATGCTGGTCGAAGCCGGGGCAGGCCGTGGTCTACGACTTCAAGCGGCAACGACGTGCCCGGCTCCAACGAGCGCGACCGCGACTACTGGCGCGACGTCGGGACGCTGGACTCGCTACCACGAGGCACACCTCGACCTGGTGTCGGTGAACCCGATCTTCAACCTCTACAACACCGACTGGCCGATCTTCACCTCGCACCCGCAGCTGCCCGGCGCGAAGTTCGTCGAGGACGCGGCAGCCCGCGACTCGATCGTCTGCGCCGGCTCGATCGTCTCCGGCGCCAGCGTCGAGCAGCTCGGTGGTCGGGACGCACGCGTACGTCGGAGCCGGGGCTCGTGTCGAGCGGTCAGTGCTGCTCGACAACGTCACCATCGGCAAGGGAGCCGTGGTTCGCAACGCGATCCTGGACAAGAACGTGATCGTCCCCGACGGGGCGCAGATCGGGATCGACCACGAGCTGGACCGGGAGCGCGGCTTCACCGTGAGCGAGGGCGGGATCACCGTGCTCGGCAAGGGTCAGCTGGTCATTCCCTGAACATGGGTAGTCGCCCGCTGACCGCGGCCGAGGTCACCGGGGTGGAGGCCGCGACGTGGTCCATCGCAGTGACGATGTTGCGGAGGTTGAGGATCAGTGCGCCGTACTCCGACCAGAACTTCGCGGAGAGGTCGTCGGTGGACAGGTCACAGGCGAGGTCCTGGAGCCCCAGCCGCACGCCCGCGATCCGCTGAGCGTCGGCGTCCTCGATGGCGGAGCCGGCTTCCTCGAGCAGATCGATCCAACGAGTCTTGAACTCGGCATCCCACTCCTTGAGGTCCGACGTGCTGTGCTCGAGCGTGCGCGCCATGCTCCGGATCTCGGCCGCCGCCTGCTCCATCCGGTGCAGCAGCTCGTCGAACTGGTCCGGTCTCGTCACCTTGCGCGCCCCGCGCCGCGGGTTGAGACGCCCGCTCTCGTTCGACAGGCGCACGAAGGCCCATGCCTCGTCGATGTCCTCGTCGATGCAGCGGCTCCGGTCCACCCAATCGTGGACCTCCTGGGTCTGACCCTCTGCGCGCAGACCCTGCGCCATGTCGCACAGCAGCTCACCGACCCTGTCGTCGATCGAGTCGATCACCCGGGCCGCACTGTAGTCACGCAGCGGTGGCCACACGAGCAGGTTCACGAGCAGTCCGACGACGATACCGGTCCCGGTGTCGAGGAACCGGAGGAGCAGGGCCTGCTGTTCTTCGCTCTGACCGATGGTCAGCACGATCACCGCGGTCGAGGCCACCGCGGTCCCGTCGAGGTGCAGCGCGGACACCTTACCGATCGCGAGCGCGGCGACCAGCATCACTCCGATGGCCACCGGATCCAGGCCGAGAAGGGTTCCGGCGGCCCACGCGAGGGTCACCCCAACCACGGTCGCGGCGACCTGCTGGACGCCCTCGGACAAGGTCCGGTAGACGGTGGCGTGCACGACGAGCAGCGCCGACCATGGCGCGAGGAACGCCTGCGGGAGGTCGAACACGTAGGTCGCGATGACCCATGCGACGACCGCGGCGACAACGGTCTTGACCAGCTGGAGCACCTCGGTCCAGGAGACCGGGTCCAGCAACCGTTTTTTCAGGTTCGTCGGCACGGCACGTCCCGGCATCACCCATCCACCACTATCGCCACGCCGGGACCTGTGCCCCTGCCGAACACTCCCAAACGGCAGGTTTACCCAGGTGTGATGTCGGTAACCACCGGGTCCAACTCCAGCGGAGGACGGTCTCATGAGTGATCTTCAAGGCAAGCAGGTCGCGTTCCTCGTGGCCAACGAGGGCATCGAGCAGGTCGAGCTGACCGAGCCGTGGAAGGCGGTCGAGAAGGCAGGGGGGACACCGCGGCTGGTCGCACCCGAACCGGGGCAGGCACAGGCCTACAACCACCTCGAAAAGGCAGACGCGTTCGACGTGGACCAGACGTCGGCCGCCGCGAACGCCGACGACTTCGCCGGCCTCGTGCTGCCCGGCGGGGTGGCCAACCCAGACACGCTCCGGATGGACAAGGACGCCGTCGCGTTCGTGCGCGCCTTCTTCGACGCCGGAAAGCCGGTGGCGGCGATCTGTCACGCCCCCTGGTCGCTGGTGGAGGCCGACGTGGTCCGTGGCCGCAGGCTGACGTCGTGGCCGAGCCTGCAGACCGACCTGCGCAACGCGGGCGCCGAGTGGGTCGACGAGGAGGTCGTGGTCGACGGCAACCTGACCACGAGCCGCAAACCCGATGACCTTCCGGCGTTCACCAAGAAGCTCGTCGAGGCGTTGTCCGCCGGCTGAGTCCACCGCTGCCGGTTCAGCGGCGCCCGGCATCCTGGACGCACCGCACGGCCCAGGGCAGTGCCGCCAGCCGCTCGTCGCCGACCGGTTCCCCACACACGTCACATCGCCCGTAGGACCCGTCCGCGAGCTTCTGCAGAGCCCGGTCGACATCGGCCAGGGTCACCTGCAGCTTGTCGTGCACCGCGACCTGGGAGAGCCGGTCGACCGCCATCGACGTACCCTCTCCGACCCGTTTCCCGAACGAGATGGAGCCCTGCTCCCCCGGCGGTGCCTCGAGCCCGGTCAGCTGCTCCACGATCTCGGCCCTCTTGGCGCGAAGGTTCTCGGCGACGTCGTTGTCCATGAGCCCATCGTCGCACCGATCCCGTCACCTAAGGCACCGGCACTGGAACCTCAGGGACGAATAGGGCATTGTCCCGATGCGCGGGACCGCCTTAGGGCACGACGCTCGAGTCATCGCCGCGCACGGGGCCCGGCGCAACGACCGGGGAGTGGGACTCGATGCTGCCGAGCATGCCGATCGAGGCTGATGGACGGACGGGTGCGGGCTACCTGCCCTGCCGCAGGAACGATGTCGATCTCTGGTTCTCGGGACGACCCGCCCAGGTGGAGCTCGCCAAGGACCTGTGCGGTGACTGCCCGGTCCGGGAAATGTGCCTGACGGGCGCCCTCAACCGGCAGGAGCCCTGGGGGGTCTGGGGAGGCGAGCTGCTCGTCGACGGCCAGATCGTGGCGCACAAGCGGCCCCGCGGCCGGCCACGCAAGACAACCGTGGCCGCGTGAGGCCCTGAGGAGAAGGGTGCCCCAGGCCAGAGTCGAACTGGCGACCTTTCGCTTAGGAGGCGGCTGCTCTATCCACTGAGCTACTGGGGCTTGTCGCGCCCAAGGGTATCTACTCTCACCACGTCGGCAGTAATCGGCCGTCTAGGGTGGGAGGGACCATGCAGACCTTCCTGCCCTACCCCGACTTCGAGCGCTCCGCCCGGGCGCTCGACGTGAAGCGGCTGGGCAAGCAGCGCGTCGAGGTGATTCAGATCGTGCGCGCGCTGACCACGCCCGGCTACGGCTGGGCGAACCATCCAGCGGTCCTGATGTGGAAGGGGTACGAGGAGGCCCTGGGTCGTTACGGGCTCACCTGCTGCGACGTCTGGACCGGGCTGGGCTTCGGGGACACCTGTGAGGCGACGATCCGTTCCGACCTGGCGCGGGCGGGGGTCACCACGCTCAGGTCGCAGGCCGAGCTCGCCGGCACGGACGCGCTCCCACGCTGGCTGGGCGACGAGCGCTTCCACCGGAGCCACCGGTCCGCGCTGCTCCGCAAGGACCCCGACCACTACCGCCGGCACTTCCCCGACACCGCTGACGACCTCCCCGCGGTCTGGCCGGTGAGGTCTGCGGCCGTCGTGGAGGCGGAGCGACGCAAGGCAGAGAACGCCGTACGACGGGCACAGCGTGCGCGTGCTCGCGACGAGGCCGAGGCTGAACGGGCCCGTCGTCGCCGGAGCCGGGCTGCCAGAAAGGGATGGGCGACCCGACGGGCCAACGGCTAGGCCAGGGAGCCGTCGCCGAGGCGGTAGTCCTTGCCGTTGATCACATAGACCACTGCCGCGCCGGGCTTCTGCTCCACCAACAAGGCGGTCTGTCCGGCGGCCAGGCCGGCGAACTCGTCACCGTTGGACTCCGGGGCACCGTCCCCGTCGAAGTCGCCCGCGGCCGCGTCACCGAGCACCACCGGCCCCAGGTCGAGCGAGGTGCTCCCCAAGCACCATCCGGAGGCCGAGCCACACGCCTGGAACGCACCGGAAACGGGGGTCAGCACCGGGCCTGTGGGTGTCGGCGGCGGCGGGCTGGGAGGCGGCTTCGGGGACGGGGGCGGCTTGGGGGACGGCTTCGGGGACGGCGACGGTTTCGGGGCCGGCTTCGGCGACGGGCCCGGCTTCGGCGCGGGCGTGCTTGTCGTCGACGAGCCCTTCGTCCCCGCGGGCCGGTCCGCTCCTGCCTGGTCCCGGTCCTTCTTCTTCTGGTGCCTCTTCCTGTGCTTGTCGGCCTCCTTCTCCTCCGGCGCCGGAGGTGACGGAAGGATGAACACGCCGGTGCGATAGCCGCGCTCGAGCGAGAGCACCAGCGCCACGTAGTAGTCGTCCTGGTTGTAGCGGTAGACCGCGGCCCCCATCGCGGCCTCGCCGAGGACGCTGCCGGAGCCGGAGCACAGGTACGTCGCCGCCGCGAGCGCCGCGTCGTCGATGTCGTTGGGGGACCTCACCCCGTTGCCGTCCCCGTCGCGGGCCGCGTTCGCCCAGGTCGTCGGGATGAACTGCATCGGCCCGACCGCACGGTCCCACACCTTGTCCTTGTCGAGCCGGCCGTTGTCGCTGTCCCGGATGGCCGCGACCGGCCCGACACCGTTCAGCGCGATGCCGATGATCAGCGGGTGCGAGACCCCGTCGCGGGCCAGCGTCGCACCGCCGTACCTGCCGTGGTCGGACTCGACCCTCCCGATCCCGGCGAGCAGCGTCCAGGGCAGCTGGCAGGAAGAATCCTCGCTCGCCATCGTGCGCGCGGCCTTGCGGTAGGCGCGGACGGCAGCGGCCGGGATGTTGTCGTCGCTCATCGCGCTCGCGGTCCACACCCGGGTGCCCTTGGGACCGGTGACCTTCACGCCGCGCCTGGTGGTGCCCTCCGGTACGGAGGCAGCGGGAAGAGCGGTCTGTTCGAGGAGACCGAACCGGGTGCTCGAGCGACTGGTGAGCGTGAGGTCGTCGGTCCCGTACGCCGCCGGGATGGCGGCTGCCCTGTGCGCGACACGCTGCACCGGCTCGCTGGCGTCCGGCCCCGGTTGGCTGGCGGTCAGCGACCACGGCAGGAGTCCCAGCGCGACGACAGCACCCAGCCGGGCCGTGGTACGGCGTGGTGCGGCGTGGTGGGTCATGCGGAGGCTCCCGGGGAATGCATCACCGCTGACCCTAGGCGGAAACCGGTCGCGTCCAGGTCTTCTCAGGACAAATGACCCGGCCGGCACCGTGACGATGGCTCACGTGGGTGGTCGAACCGGGCAGATGGTCCTTTCTCGGCCCAGATGGTGAGACAGCGGGTCGGTCACTGCGCGACGGTCTCCTTGTCGAGCACCTCGAACCTGATGCCGGCGCGGACCAGCCGCTCGGTGAGGTGCTCGCCCATCGCCACCGCCGTGGTGACCTGCCCGGAGCTGTGCGGGTTGTCGTCGAAGGCTAGGCAGAGCGCCGCCTCGGACAGCATCTTGGCTGTCTCGTCGTAGCCGGGGTCGCCACCGGACACCTCGGTCGTCACGCGATGGCCACCGCCCTCGCCGATGAAGCGGACTGCGAACCAGGACCTGTCGCGCCGCTCCTGGCTGGGTCCCTCGCCCTGGGGAACCCGGCTGAGCAGCAGGTTGCGCAGCGGCGGTACCTGGGCGGCGGCGGCCATCGTCCCGACGCCGGCGAGCCCGCCGAGCAGCACCGGGAGCCGCTTCACGCCGGCGTAGTGGGAGTACGTGAAGTCGGGCCCGTAGCGCTCGAGCGCCGCCGCGGAGCGTTTCACCACCTGTGGGTCGATCAGTGGAAGCGGAACCAGCCAGTGGCCGAAGTCCTTGTCGTGGTGGGGCGGGCGGGCCGACAGCCGGACCCTCCTGCCCGCGGGACGCGGCTCCATCCGGCGTCGACGTCCGGACACTTCCTTCGTCTGCCGGGTGCGTGACATCGCGGCGAGAGCGGAGTGGAAGGTGCCGCCGGAGACGGATGCCCCGGCCCGGACCATCCCCTTGACCCGCAGGGGCACCCCCTCCGGCAGCTGCAGGACGGTGAACCTGACCCCGAGGTCGTAGGGGATCGAGTCGAAGCCGCTGCAGTGCACGATCCGGGCTCCCGTCTCCGTGGCGCGGTGGTGGTGCTCGACGTACATCCGGTCGACGAACTCGGCTTCGCCGGTGAGGTCCAGGTAGTCGGTCCCGGCCTCGGCGCACGCGGCGACCAGCGGTTCGCCGTACTCGACATAGGGGCCGACGGTGGAGACGACCACGCGCGCGGACGTGGCGACGGACGCCAGCGAGCCGGCGTCGTTGACGTCCGCGATGAGAAGGGGCAACGAGGTCAGCCCCGGGTCGATCGCGGCCAGTCGGTCGCGCACCGCCTGGAGCCTGGTCCGGTTGCGACCGGCCAGGGCCCATCGGCAGCCGGCGGGCGCGTGGCGGGCGAGGTACTCCGCGGCCAGGCCGCCGGTGAAGCCGGTCGCTCCGAAGAGCACAAGATCATGGGTCCGAGGTGTCGTCCGCGAAGTCATGGGCCGAGTCTGCCCAGTGGAACCGGACCAGGACAACGTGCGTCACACCACAGGACGCAAGACACAGAAACGGGGACCTCATGCGACGACGTACCTTTGCCGCGCTCGGCGCCGGTGCGACCGCCAGCGTCGCGACCTGCGCGCTGCTCACCACCGGCGTCGTCGGGACCTCGCTGGCGGTCCTCGTCGCACCGCCGCTCGCCCCGCCCGCGGTCGCGCAGGACCTGCCGTCGTTCGACAGCTGCGGGGAGCTGCGCCGGTGGTACGTCGACGCGGCCCTGCCGATGGTCGACGCCTGGGGTCTCGGCTGGTCCGGTGGCTTCATCGAGGGCGAGGTGGTCATGCGCGCCACCGCCGCGGAACCGAACACCGCTGCGGCAACGGACCAGGCCGTCGGCAACGGGGACACCGGAACGAACCTGCAGGAGGCGGGCGTCGACGAACCGGACGTGGCGAAGACGGACGGCCGGCTCGTGGTCCACGTCAAGGGCCGACAGCTCGTGGTGATCGACGTCTCCGGCGATCGGCCACGCGAGCTGTCACGCACCGACCTGCCCCGCCGGATGACGGAGCCGGAGCTGCTGCTGGTCGACGACAAGGTGGTGGCGCTGGGTAGCGACGGCTACGGGTACGGCCGTCGGCCGATCCCCATAGACGTCTCGTTCGACAGGCCCTACGGCGGCGACGGCACCACCCGGATCATCACCTTCGACATCTCCGACCCGAGCAACCCCGACGTCGTGCAGCAGGACCGCATCGACGGGCACCTGGTGTCCGCACGTGAGTACGACGGGACCGTCCGCGCCGTGCTCTCGACCGGTGCGCCAAGCCTCGCTTTCGTCCACCCGACCCGCGACCGGACGGCGAAGGAGGCTCGACGCGAGAACCAGCAGATCGTCCGTGAGACCACCATCGACGACTGGCTGCCCCGCGTCGACGACGGGACCGCGGACCGCCGGCTGGTCGACTGCACCGACGTCCGGCACCCGAGCAGGCCCTCCGGTCTCGGCACGATCAGCGTGCTCACGTTCGACACCGAATCCCCCGCCGAGCACGACACCACCGCAGTGACGGCCGGCGGTGAGCTGGTGTACTCGTCGGCCGACCGGCTGTACATCGCCACCGCCCGCGGCGGGTGGGGCGTCCCGGTGTTCCAGGACCGCCGCGAGATCCGCAAGCTTCCGCCGCCACCGACCACCGAGGTGCACGCGTTCGCGATCGACGGCCCCACCACGGAGTACGTCGCGTCCGGTGAGGTGCCCGGGACGGTGCGGGACCGATGGTCGTTCAGCGAGTACGACGGGCACCTGCGGGTGGCGACCGCACTCGGGCGGAACACCTGGGACCCGCGCGAGAACGCGGTGGTGGTCCTGGACGAACGGGACGGCGAGCTGGTCGAGGTGGGCCGGGTCGCCGGGATGGGCATCGGGGAGCAGATCCAGTCGGTGCGCTGGTTCGGCGACCTCGCGCATCGTGGTGACGTTCCGCCAGACCGACCCGCTCTACACCGTCGACCTGTCCGACCCGGCCGACCCGACGGTGCTCGGCGAGCTGAAGATCCGAGGCTTCTCCTCCTACCTGCACCCGATCGGCGACGACCTGCTGCTCGGCCTTGGGCAGGACGCGACCCGCACGGGCCGGACCCTGGGTGCGCAGGCAGCCGTGTTCGACATCGGCGACCTGACCGACCCACGACGTCTGGGCACGGCCGACTTCAACCAGCGCACCGAGCTGACCGTAGTCTGGGACAGTCGCGCGTTCACCTACCTGCCCGAGCAGCGGACCGCGCTGACGCCGGTGCAGAACTGGGGCACCGGGCGCACCCGGCTGGCGATCCTCCGGATGAACCCGGACGGCACGCTGACCCGCACCGTCACCGCGCAGGTCGCGGGATGGGACGCGAGCGGCGGTGCGTGACCCTGCCGCTCGACGACGACCGGGTCGCCCTGGTGTCGCGGGGCAACGGTGCGGCTGCTCTCGATCGGTTGAGGGGTCTCGGTCTAGGCTCGATGCATGTGCCGCAACATCAGAACCCTCCACAACTTCGCAGCCGCCGGCCACACCCGACGAGGTGCACGCAGCAGCGGTGCAGTACGTCCGGAAGATCAGCGGCAGCACCCACCCGTCGCAGACCAACCAGGCCGCCTTCGACCGGGCCGTTCAGGAGGTGGCCGCAGGCTACCCATCGGCTCCTCGGCGGGCTGAGCACGACGGCGCCACCGAAGGACCGGGCGGAGGAGGCGGCGAAGGCCAAGGCTCGTTCGGTGGCGCGGTTCGGGTGACCACGTCGATGAGCCCGAAGGACCGGCTGCGCCAGGCCTTCCGCGCGATCCGCCGCGGGGACTTCCTGCCGCGCGGAGCAGCGCGGCTTCGCCGGGCAGGACCGGGCGATCCAGATCGGCTACCAGCAGACCAACAGCCAGCCGACCACGGTCGCCAACATGCTTACCCTGCTCGAGGTCGCGCCCGGGCAACGGGTGCTCGACGTCGGCTGCGGCTCCGGGTGGACCACCGCGCTCCTCGGGACCCTGGTCGGCCCCTCCGGCGAGGTGTGGGGCGTGGAGCTGGTTGCCCGAGCTCGTCACCTGGGGCCAGGAGAACCTCGCCGCCTACCCGATGCGGTGGGTGAGCATCAGCCAGGCATCCACGGACACGCTCGGACTTCCCGACAAGGCTCCGTTCGACCGGGTCCTGGTCTCCGCCGAGGCCCAGTCACTTCCCGACGAGCTCGTCGAGCAGCTGACGGTCGGCGGGATCATGGTGATCCCCGTCGCGGGACGGATGACCGTCGTCCGTCGTACCGACGCCGAGCCCACCGTCGTACGCCACGGGCACTACTCGTTCGTGCCGCTGATCGAACCGGACTAAGCGGTCAGACCATGCCTCGCTGCAGCTCCGCGCGGTGCTCCGGTGAGCTGGCGGTAGTCGCGACTCCGGTGAACGCCGCCGCGAGCGTCATCAGCTGGATCGCCGAGCCGGCCTGGCCCAGCTTCGGGGCGAACGGCATCAGCGCGAGGAAGACCAGCAGCAGCACCGGCACCCAGACGGCGGTCTTCTTCGCCCGGAACAGGGCGATCGCGATCAGCAGGATGCCCAGGAGGAAACCGGCGATCCAGGTGTAGAGAAAGCTGACCAGGCCGGACTCCTGCGCGACCCGCTCGATGGCGCCGGGAGCGACGACGCCCTCAGTGAGCAGGGCCTGGTAGAAGACCATCAGCATCGCGAAGCCGGCCATCCCGACGATCCCGATCGCGAACACCGCGACTCCGAGCAGGCCGACCGGCGGCCGCGGCCGGATGAACAGTGACTAGCAGCGTGGGCATGCCGAGGGTGAGGCGCCACCGACCCGACGAAGTACATGGTCGACATCGCCAACCAGCGGAAGCCACTGCTATCGCTGGCGGCCGCAGTCGTCTCCGCAGGCGTCGCATCGCCCGCCAGCCGGGTTGAGCAGGGCACCGAGCACCAGCGCCATCACGCCCGTGACGAGCGCAGACGCCGACAGGGGGATCCACTCCGTGCGCATCCCTGAAGGTTATGCCGTCCGCGGGCCGGTGCGTGGACTTACTCCGCAAAGTCGACAATCCGGTTCGGATCCTCGTCGTCCCATGCGTCCACCAGCGCGACGAGGTCGGCTACCGAGTCCACCACGTCGGTCGGCCGGTAGGGAAACCGCTCCACCTGGTCCGCCTTGCGTCGACCCGGTCAGCACCAGGATCGTGCGCAGCCCGGCCTCGAGCCCGGAGACGATGTCGGTGTCCATCCGGTCCCCGACCATCACCGTGGTCTCGGAGTGCGCGTCGATCCGGTTCAGCGCCGAGCGCATCATCAGCGGGTTCGGCTTCCCCACGAAGTACGGCGCGACGCCGGTGGCCCGGGTGATCAGCGCGGCCACCGACCCGGTCGCCGGGATCGGCCCGTTGATGCTGGGCCCGGTCGGGTCGGGGTTGGTGGCGATGAACCGTGCGCCCCGTTCGATCAGCCGGATCGCGGTGGTGATCGCCTCGAACGAGTAGGTGCGGGTCTCGCCGAGCACGACGTACTCCGGCTCCCGCTCGGAGAGCACGTAGCCGATCTCGTGCATCGCGGTGGTCAGCCCGGCCTCGCCGATCACGTACGCCGTACCTCCGGGCCGCTGGTCGTCGAGGAACTGGGCGGTGGCGAGCGCCGAGGTCCAGATCGCGTCCTCGGGTACGTCGATCGCCGGACCGTCGCAGCCGGGCCTGGAGGTCGCGCGGGGTGTAGATCGAGTTGTTGGTCAGCAGCAGGAAGGGCCGGCCGCGTTCCTGCAGCTGCTTGACGAACTCCGCGGCGCCCGGGATCGCCTCCTCCTCGTGCACGAGGACACCGTCCATGTCGGAGAGCCAGGTCCGGACCGGTTTCGAGGGCAGCTTCATGGGTCTCATGTTCTCAGGTGCCCGTCGTACAGTTGGCGGGTGGCTGACGGCACCCTCGAAACCCTCACCGGTACGACGGACGCGGCGGTCGACCTGCTCAGGGACCGTCGCTTCGTCGTGCTCACCGGCGCGGGGGTGAGCACCGACTCGGGGATCCCGGACTACCGCGGGCCGAACTCGCCGGCCCGGATGCCGATGACCTACCAGGAGTTCGTCTCGGGTCCGGCCGCGCAGCAGCGGTACTGGGCCCGTTCGCACATCGGCTGGTCACGGATGAAGCGGGCGGTGCCCAACCCGGGGCACGTCGCGCTGGCGAGGCTCGAGGCAGCCGGCCTGCAGATGCTGGTCACCCAGAACGTGGACGGGCTGCACGAGGCCGCCGGCAGCTCTCGCCTGGTAGCCCTGCACGGCCGGATCGCCGACGTGCTCTGCCTCTCCTGCCGGGAACGGACCAGCCGCCGGTCGCTGCATGAACGGTTGGCGGCCCTGAACCCGGGCTTCGACCGGGCACATGCCGACGCCGTTGTACGCCCCGATGGAGACGTCGAGCTCGCCGAGACGTCAGCGTTCCGGGTGCCGGCCTGCCCGTGTGGCGGGGTGCTCAAACCGGACGTGGTCTTCTTCGGGGAGAACGTGCCGAAGGAACGTGTGCAGCGCTGCTACGACGCGGTCGACGCGGCGGAGGCCCTGCTCGTCGCCGGGTCGTCGCTGACGGTGCTGTCGGGGTTCCGGTTCGCCCGCCACGCGCACAAACGCGGCCTCCCGCTCGTGATCGTGAACCGTGGACCCACCCGCGCCGACGACCTTGCCACCCTGAAGCTCGAGGTGGGCACGACGGAGTTCTTGCGGGACTTGTCAGGCGCGTGCACGGTCATAGCCGGGTAGGGGCCTGACAAGTCGGGTGGTCAGGAGACGTCGCGGCGGATGTTCAGCAGGAGGCCTAGGCCCGCGAGAACGACCGCGTAGCCCATCAGCACCAGCCCGCCGGCCCACCAGTCGAGATACTCCACGAACGTGTTCGCCGGCTCCATCAGCGCCGAGGACGCGGTGGTCGGCAGGAAGTTCGCGACCGTGTCGAGGTCGAGCGCTGCGAGCCCGAACGAGGCCAGCGGCTCGATCAGGAACGTGATGAAGATGGCGACCAGGATCGCGACGATCTGGTTGCGGATCAGGGTGCCGATGCCGATCCCGAGCAGGGTCCAGATCGCGACCGCGAGCACCGCCAGTGCCATGCTCGTCCAGAGTCCGTCGGTGTCGTAGCCCAGGTCAAAGCCCCGGATGCTGATCACGATCCCGCTCACCACCAGCGCGGTGAGCAGCCCCACCACGCCGTACACCACACCCATCACGAGGTGCGCCAGCATCTTCGCGCTCACCACCCGGCTTCGCTTGGGTGAGACCAGGAAGGTCGGCGTGATCGTCTGGTAGCGGTACTCCCCGGTCACCCCGGTGATGCCGAGGATCAGCGCGAAGATGTAGGTGCCGCTGAACGCAGCGAAACCGTACGCGCTGCGGATCGCCTCGTCGGTGTCGAGACCCGGGGAGGTGGGCTGGCCGGCGCCCGGGTCGACGCCGGCGAACGCGGTGGTGAAGCCGGCGTTGAACGCGGTGAACACCACGGCACCGATGAGCAGCCCCCACCAGAGCCGGGTCGAGCTGATCTTCTTGAACTCCGAACGCACCAGCGTCGTCACGGATGTGTTGCTCACGATGTCTGGGCTCCCCCGGGGTCGGCGACCGCGGCGCTGTCGTGGGCGCCCTCGGTCATCTGCAGGAACGTCTTCTCCAGGTCACTGGGCTCGGCGACGAGCTCGTGCAGCTCGACACCATGCATGTACGCCGCATGGCCGACCTGCTCCGGCGTACCTCCGACGACCCGGACCTGGCCGGCGTCCGTCAGCCCCTCGGTGGACAGCGATGCGGACGCGAGGGCGTCGCGCAGCTTCTCCGGCTCGGGGGTGCGCACGAGTACGCCGCGGGGGCCGCTGTCGAGGTCGGCCAGCTTGCCCTGCTTGACGAGGCGGCCGCGGGAGAGGACGACGACGTCGTCGACCGTCTGCTGCACCTCGGAGAGGACGTGGCTCGAGACCAGGATGGTGCGTCCCTCGGCGGCAAGCGCCCGCAGGAACGACCGCAGCCAGACGATGCCGGCCGGGTCGAGGCCGTTGGCGGGCTCGTCGAGGATCAGCACCCGCGGGTCACCGAGCAGGGCCGCGGCGAGACCGAGACGCTGCCGCATGCCGAGCGAGAAACCGCTGACCCGCTTGTCGCCGACCTCCGTCAGCCCGACCTGGATCAGCTTCTCCTTGGCGACCGCGGGGTCGAGTCCGGCTCCGAGGGCCATCACCTCGAGGTGTGCCCTGGCGGAGCGGCCGGGGTGGAAGCTCGATGCCTCCAGCGCGGCGCCGACGGTGCCGATCGGGTCGACCAGCTCGCGGTAGGCCAGCCCGCCGATGGTCGCGGTGCCCGCGGTCGGCGAGACCAGGCCGAGCAGGCAGCGCAGGGTGGTCGTCTTGCCGGCCCCGTTCGGGCCCAGGAACCCGGTGACCACACCGGGCTGGACCGAGAAGGTCAGGTCGTCGACGGCCTTCAACGTGCCGAACATCTTGGTCAGGCCGACGACATCGACCCGCATTCCCTCCCGCATCATGCGTCCCATCCTTGCAGACGCCGACCGTTTATGCGGACCCGGGAGTCCGCAACCGGACGCGGTGGGTCAGAGCCGACGGACGAACATGTGCGCGGCGGCCTCGTCGTCGACCTCCGCAGACTCGCCGCCGCTGCCGATCAGCACGCCCTCCGCGCCCGCGGCGACGGTCACCACCTTGTCCGGAAGCGCGCCGACCCGGCGCAGCGCAGCCATCAGCGACTCGTCCTTCTGCACCTCTTCGCTGATCCGGCGGATGAGCACCCGGACCTGGCCCGGGGAGATGACCACCTCGCTGAGTGGTACAACGCCGTGCATGAAGTCCTCGCCGTCGGCGGTCTCACCGAGCTCGTGCAGCCCCGGGATCGGGTTGCCGTACGGCGACTCGGTCGGGTGCCCGAGCAGCTCGACCAGCCGGCGTTCCACGGTCTCCGACATCACGTGCTCCCACCGGCAGGCCTCGGCGTGCACGAGCTCCCAGTCCAGGCCGATCACGTCGGTCAGCAGCCGTTCGGCCAGGCGGTGCTTGCGCATCACCCGGGTGGCCAGGCGGTGCCCCTCGTCGGTGAGCTCGAGGTGCCGGTCGCCCTCGACGGTGAGCAGGCCGTCGCGCTCCATCCGGGCCACGGTCTGGCTCACCGTGGGCCCGCTCTGGTGCAGCCGCTCGGCGATCCGGGCGCGCAACGGGACGATGCCCTCCTCCACGAGCTCGTAGATCGTGCGGAGGTACATCTCGGTGGTATCGATCAGGTCGCTCACACGGGCCATTGTTCCCCATCGGTCGGACCCGCTGGCACAGTGGAGTCCTATGCCGAAACATTCGTCGCCCGCAGTGGTCTGGTTTCGCCGGGATCTGCGTGTCGCCGACAACCCCGCGCTCCTCGCGGCCTGTTCCACGGCCGATGATCACGGCGTGCTGCCGCTGTTCGTGCTCGACCCCGCCCTGTGGGGTCCGGCGGGTCCGAGCCGGCGAGCCTACCTCGCCGGGTCGCTACGGGCCCTGAACACGTCGCTCGCCGGGCGACTCGCGGTGGTCGAGGGCGATCCCGCGGAACAGGTGCTCCTGGCGGCGCGCGAGGTGGGCGCCGGGTCGGTTCACGCGGCGGCCGACTTCGGCCCGTACGGACGGCACCGGGACGAGCGTGTCGCGGCCGCCCTCGCCGAGCACGGCATCGAGATGCAGCTGCTCGGCTCGCCGTACGCCGTCGCACCGGGCCGGGTGACCAACGGCAGCGGCGCCGGCTACCAGGTGTTCACGCCGTTCTCCCGGGCGTGGGCGGAGCACGGCTGGCGGGCCCCGGTCGAGCCCCCGGTCTACGACCGCTGGCTGTCGGTGAGCGGCCGCGGCATCCCCGAGGTCGAGGCGCCCGCTGGCCTCCGGCTGCCGCCGGCCGGCGAGGGCGCGGCCCGGGAACGGTGGCGCGGTTTCCTCGATGACCAGGTCCGTGACTACGACGCGGCCCGCGACCACCCCGGAGTCGACGGCACCTCACGGATGTCGGTGCATCTGAAGTGGGGCGAGATCCATCCGCGCACCATGCTGGCCGACCTCGCACCGCTGCGCAGCAAGGGCGCCGCCACCTTTCGCACCGAGCTGGCCTGGCGTGAGTTCTACGCCGATGTCCTCTGGCGGCGCCCGGACACCGCGCGCGACTACCTGCGCGCCGAGTTCCGGGCGATGGAGTACGACGAACCAGGCGAGGTGTTCCGGGCCTGGCAGGAGGGACGCACGGGCTTCCCGATCGTCGACGCCGGGATGCGCCAGCTGCGGGCCACCGGGTGGATGCACAACCGGATCCGGATGGTGGTGGCGAGCTTCCTGGTCAAGGACCTGCACGTGGAGTGGCAGCACGGCGCCCGCCACTTCATGCGCTGGCTCGTCGACGGGGACCTGGCCTCCAACCAGCACGGCTGGCAGTGGGTGGCCGGCTGCGGGACCGATGCGGCGCCGTACTTCCGGGTCTTCAACCCGACCACGCAGGGACGCCGGTTCGACCCCGAGGGCAGCTACGTCCGCCGGTGGGTCGAGGAGCTGCGAGACGTGGACGCACGGCACGTTCACGAACCGGCCAAGGACCCCACCGGTCTGCCCGCCGGGTATCCACCCCCGATCCTGGACCATGCCGTGGAGCGCCGCGAAGCCCTGGCGCGACTCGACCGTCTCAAGAGCCAAGGAACATGATGACGACTGAACTGACCATCCCGGCACGGTTCTGCGGCCCGCCCGGCACCGGCAACGGCGGCTACACCGCCGGCGTGCTCGCCGACCTGGTCCCCGGCCAGGCGAGCGGCCTTGTGAGCGGCCCGGACGGCCCGGTCATCGAGGTGACGCTGCGCCAGCCGCCCCCGCTCGACGTCCGCATGGTGGTCTCGCACCTGGCGGCCGACGACCCGGCGAACGTGACCGGCGGCCCGCTCACGGTGCTGTCGCTGGGCGGCGCCAGGATCGCGGAGGCGACGACCACCGAGGCTGACCCGGAGCCCGTGGAGGCGGTGTCGATGGGTGTCGCCACGGAGGCGATGGGACGCTTCCCCGGTCTGGTGACACACCCGTTCCCGACCTGCTTCTCGTGTGGCCCGGACCGCGCCGAAGGGGACGGCATGCGGATCTTCCCGGGTGCCGTGGGCAGGGGCAGGGTGGCCTCCTTGTGGATCCCGAACGAAAACCTCGGGGAGTCCTCCGACCTGCTCGACGCGGGCGTGCAGCGGGTCGGCGTCGGTACCGCGTGGGCCGCGCTGGACTGCGTCGGAGGCTGGGCCGGTGACATGGAGGAACGCGCGATGGTGCTCGGCCGGATGACCGCCCAGGTGGACGCGCTGCCGGTGGTCGGCGAGCCGCACGTCGTGATGGGGGCCGCTCACGGGTCGCAAGGCCGTAAGACGTTCACCGCCAGCACGCTCTACGACAGCGACGGCCGGATCGTGGCCCGGGCCCAGCACGTGTGGATCGCGGTCGACCCGGCCGCGTTCTCCTAGAGCGCGATCCCGACGTACTTCGTCTCGAGGTACTCCTCGATGCCCTCGACACCACCCTCGCGGCCGAAGCCGGACGCCTTCACGCCGCCGAACGGTGCCGCGGGGTTGGACACGATCCCCTGGTTCACCCCGACCATGCCGGTCTGCATGCCCTCGTAGGCCCACACCGCCCGGTTGAGGTCCTGCGTGAACAGGTAGGCGACCAGGCCGAACTCGGTGTCGTTGGCCATCGCCAGGCCGTCCTCGTCCTTGGCGAACGTGAACACCGGGGCGACCGGGCCGAAGATCTCCTCGGTGAACATCCTCGCCGACTTCGGGACGTCGGTGAGCACGGTGGGTGTGAAGAAGTACCCCTCCCCGTCGGCGGGCTTCCCACCGGCGGTGACCGTGGCGCCCGCCTCCACTGCGTCGTCGACGAGGTCGCGGACCTTGTCGCGCTGCTTCGCCTCGACGAGCGGGCCCACGTCCACGCCGTCCTCGGTCCCCCGTCCCATCCTCAGCGAGCCCATCCGCTCGGCCAGGCGGCGGGAGAACTCCTCGGCGACCGACTCGTGCACGATGAACCGGTTCGCGGCCGTGCAGGCTTCGCCGATGTTGCGCATCTTGGCGAGCATCGCTCCGTCGACTGCCTTGTCGAGGTCGGCGTCGGCGAAGACCACGAACGGCGCGTTCCCGCCCAGCTCCATCGACACCCGGAGCACGCCGTCGGCGCTCTGCTCGATCAGCTTCCGGCCGACCTCGGTGGATCCGGTGAAGGTGAGCTTGCGCAGCCGCGGGTCGCGGATCAGCGGCTCCATCACCTGGCCGGTGGACTGGGTGGTGACGATGTTCAGCACCCCGTCGGGAAGGCCCGCCTCGGTCATGATGTCGGCCAGGGCCAGCATCGAGAGCGGGGTCAGCGACGCCGGCTTGACCACCATCGTGCAGCCGGCGGCGACCGCGGGGCCGATCTTGCGGGTGCCCATGGCGAGCGGGAAGTTCCAGGGCGTGATCATCAGGCACGGCCCGACCGGCTGCTTGACGGTGAGCAGGCGGGAGGCGCCGTTCGGGGCGACCGAGTAGCGGCCCGCGATCCGCACCGACTCCTCGGAGAACCAGCGGAAGAACTCCGCGGCGTAGGTGATCTCGGCCTTCGACTCCTTGAGCGGCTTGCCCATCTCCAGGGTCATCAGCAGCGCCAGGTCGTCGGCCCGCTCGACGATCAGCTCGAACGCCCTGCGCAGGATCTCGCCGCGGTCGCGAGGTGGTGTGGTGGCCCAGTCGTCCTGGGCGGCCACTGCGGCGTCGAGGGCACTGGCGCCGTCGGCCACGCCGGCATCGGCGACCTCGGCGATCGACTGCCCGGTAGCGGGGTCCTCGACCTCGAACGTCCTGGCTCCTTCGGCGTCGCGCCACTGTCCCCCGATGAACAGCTGCTTGCCGACCTGGCTGACGACGGATGCCTCGTGACCGGTCAGTGCGGACATGGATGCCTTCTCTCGACGGGGACTGGGACGCGCAGGTCGATCATGGCGCGCGGACCCCGTCGCGACAAGCACCTGTCCCGAGCGTCCCGGTTTGACATCCCGGGCCAGTGGCACGTGGGATTGGAACGTGCAAATCCCTTCGCGCGACAGCTCCCCTGCCCGTCGTACGCCCGTGGCCGGACCACCGTGGTGGCAGCACTCGGTGTGCTACCAGATCTACGTGCGCAGCTTCGCCGACGCGAACGGCGACGGTGTCGGCGACATTGCGGGGATCGAGCAGCGGCTGCCGTACCTGGCCGACCTCGGGATCGACTCGGTATGGATCACGCCGTTCTACACCTCACCGCAGCACGACCACGGCTACGACGTCGCCGACTACCGCGACGTGGACCCGCTGTTCGGCACCCTCGCCGACTTCGACTCGATGCTGGCCCGTGCCCACGAGCTCGGGATCCGGGTGATCGTGGACCTGGTACCCAACCACACCTCGAACGAGCACCCCTGGTTCCGGGCCGCCCTGGACGGAGAGCCCGGCGCCCGCGCGCGCTACGTGTTCCGCGACGGACGTGGTCGCGGTGGCGCGAAGCCGCCGAACAACTGGCGGTCGATGTTCGGCGGGCCGGCTTGGACCCGGGTCGAGGACGGCCAGGGAGATCCCGGGCAGTGGTACCTCCACATGTTCGACGCCAGCCAGCCCGACCTGGACTGGTGGAACCCGGAGGTCGGCGACGAGTTCGAGTCCGTGCTGCGGTTCTGGCTCGACCGCGGCGTGGACGGGTTCCGGATCGACGTCGCGCACGGCCTGTACACGCCGGCCGACCTGGCCGACGCCAGGCGCGGCCAGGTGACGCCGATGTGGGACCAGCCGGAGGTGCACGAGGTGTACCGGCGCTGGCGGCGGGTGCTCGAGGAGTACGACGGACAGCGGATGGCCGTGGCGGAGGCGTGGACGGACACGCCCGAGTCGATGGCCCGCTACATCCGTCCGGACGAGCTGCACCAGGCGTTCAACTTCCACTGGCTCTCGGCTCGCTGGTCCGCGGCGGCGTTCCGCGACGTGGTCCTCGAGTCGTTGTCCGCGGTCGGCCTGGTGGACGCGTCGGCCGACCTGGGTGCTGTCGAACCACGACGTCGTGCGGCACGTCACCCGCTACGGCGGCGGCCCGCAGGGGCTGGCCCGGGCGCGGGCGGCGTTGCTGACCATGCTCGCGCTGCCCGGTTCGTCGTACATCTACCAGGGTGAGGAGCTCGGCCTCGAGCAGGTCGACGTCGCGCCGCAGGACCGGCAGGACCCCGCGTTCTTCCGCAGCGGCGAGGTCGGCCGCGACGGCTGCCGGGTGCCGGTCCCGTGGTCGGCGACCTCCCCGCCGTACGGGTTCGGACCCGGGGACGGCCAGCCGTGGCTGCCGCAGCCGGCGGAGTGGAAGGACCTGAGCGTCGAGGCCCAGCAGGACGACCCGGGCTCGACCCTGAGCTTCTACCGGAAGGCGCTCGCCACCCGCCGCGAGGTCACGGATGCGCTCGGCGACGAGGTGACTGTGCTCACGACGGCGCCGGGCACGCTCGCGTTCCGCCGGGACAGCCTGGTGTGCATGGTCAACTGCGGCTCCCGGAACGCGAAGGTTCCCACGGACGCCGGTGAGCTGATCGTGGCCAGCGGTCCCGTCGACGACCCGCGGGTCCTCCCGCCCGACACCGCCGCCTGGTTCCGCACGGCCTGACCCTCACGGCTCCCAGGCGACCTGGCGCAGCCTGAGCGCGAGCGCGACCCGGCACGGGAACACGACGACGATGATGATGAGTCGCTGCACCAAGCCGGCCCAGTCGTGCAGCGGGGCGCCATCAGGCAGCACGAGCGTGCCGGTGACGACGAACCCGGCCAGGGCCACGATGCCGGCGACCAGCGTGTAGGTCGCGAGACTGCGCCACCTCGGGTCGGCCGCGAGCCGCCGTGACAAGACGACCAGACCGACTGCGCTGCACAGGAAGAACGTGACCCGGCAACGATGTGACCTCCCGGGTCATAGGTTCCACCCGAGGCGTCCTCCCTCAACGGAAAGATCGCGGCCAGCAGCAGCCCGACGCCGCTGGCGAAGAGGAGCGCGGGCCCGAGGACGCCCGTCCTGCTCGGCCGCACGCCGAGGTGGAGTCCGACCGCGTAGGCGAGGGTCAGCAGCCCGAAGACAACGAAGTTGACCTGCTGCACCCACCCGTACGGCCCGGCCTCCAGCGCGCTGACAGGTTCCGCGAGCGGGCTGTACTCGTCAATGCGGAGAGCCTCATGGGCCAGGGAGGTCGCGGTGAACAGGACCGGACCGACGATGCCCGCCCAGGCCAGGAGCGCTGTTGTCGGCCTCTCCTGGCCGTCGCCGACCTGGCCGTGGCGATGCCGCGATGTCGCTCGCCTCATGGCCGCCTCCCTGTGCGGCACCGTGTGGATGTTCCGGGTGCCTCGAGCACGACGCTACGAGCGGTAGGCGCCCTTGGCTATCGGGAGTTCTGCCTCGTGGTTCAGGCCTCGAGCGAGGCGTTGTAGCGGACAAGCCGCTCGACGAACTGCTCGAGCTCTGCCTCTGTCCAGGAGTCCAGCCGCCCTGCGACGTCGGAGCGACGTTGCCGTTGCAGCTCGGCCACGCGCTGCCGGCCGAGGTCGGAGGCGACCAGGGTCTGCGCGCGTCCGTCCGACGGGTCCGTGGTCCGCTCGAGGAAGCCGAGCCCGACGAGCTGGGCGACGTTGCGGCTGACCGCTCCCTTGTCGATGCCGAGGTGGTCGACGATGTGCGCCGCGCGGGCGGGCTCGTTCTCGAGGACGTGCAGCAGGATGGAGTACGCCGTGGGCTGCAGCTCGGGGTGGATGCTGTGGGCATTGGTCGCGGACCGGCGGCGGACCCGTCGCAGGAGGACCCGGAGCTCGCGTTCGATGCTGTGCAGCGACTCGGCCTTGCTGCTCGTCATGGCTTGCACCATAGCCGCGGTCATCGACCGACCGGCTCGGCGACCGGGGTGAGGGGTCCGAGCTCGTCCTCGCGCTCGATGGTGGTCCGCAGCGGCACCTCGCGGATGAACAGGATCGCGAGGAGCGCCAGGGCTGCGAACGGCGTGGCCAGCAGGAAGATGTGCCCGGTGCCGTTGGCGAACGCGGCCTCGAACACCTCGCGCACCGGTGCCGGCAGCAGGGACATGTCGGGGATGGTCATCCCGCCGTCCTCCGACTGCGCAGGAATCCCGAGCTTCGTGAGGCCGTCCGTGACGCCCGAGCCGACCCGGTGGCTGAGCGCGGTGCCGAGCGCGGAGACGCCGATCGAGCCACCCATGGTGCGGAAGAACGCGGCTAGCGAGCTGGCCGCACCGATGTCGCTCTGCGCGGCGTTGTTCTGCACGGCGAGGACCAGGTTCTGGTTGACCGCACCCATGCCGATTCCGAGCACCGCCATGTACCCGCCCACCGTGACGACACCGATGTCCGGGTCAATGGTGCTGAGCAGGCCGATCCCGATGAGCATCAGGATGGAGCCGCCGACCAGGTAGCGCTTCCACTTGCCGGTGACCGCGATGACCCGCCCGGTGACGACGCTGGAGACCAGCAGCCCGCCGACCATGGCCAGCGACATCAGCCCGGCCCGGGTGGGCGACATCCCCCGCGAGATCTGGAAGTACTGCACGAGGAACACCGTCGAGCCGAACATCGCGACACCCACCATGACCGAGGCGAAGGTGGCGAGGCTGGTCGTGCGGTCCCGGAACAGGCGCAGCGGGATGATCGGCTCCTTGACCCGCGACTCCGCGACGACGAAGCCGGCCAGCAGGAGCACACCGGCGCCGACCATCCAGGCGGTCGTGCCCGACGCCCATCCGAAGTGGGTGCCCGCCAGGGACACCCAGATCAGCAGGATGGACACCCCGGAGGTGATCAGCAGCGCCCCGACGTAGTCGATGGAGACCTCGCGCTTGACGGTCGGCAGGTGCAGGGTCTTCTGGAGTACGACGAACGCGGCGATCGCGAAGGGGATGCCGACGTAGAAGCACCAGGGCCAGCCGAGCCAGGGCGTGTCCACGATCAGGCCGCCGATCAACGGTCCGCTGACGGTGGCCATCGCGAACACGGCGCCGAGGTAGCCGAAGTAGCGGCCGCGCTCGCGTGGGCTCACCATGGTCGCGATCACGATCTGCACCAGCGCGCTGAGCCCGCCGACGCCTACCCCCTGCAGCGCACGGGCACCGATCAGCACGCCCATGCTCGGCGCCAGTCCGGCGACCACGGAGCCGGCCACGTAGATCACCAGCGAGATCTGGACGAGCAGCTTCTTGCTGAACAGGTCGGCGAGCTTGCCCCAGATCGGCGTGGTCGCGGTCAGGGTGAGCAGGGTGGCGACCACAACCCAGGTGTAGCCGGCCTCGCTCCCCTCGAGGTCGGCGACGATCACCGGCAGGGCGCTGGAGACAACGGTCGAGCTCAACATCGCCACGAACATGGCGAGGAGCAGGCCGGACAGCGCCTCGATCACCTCGCGGTGCGTCATCGGGACGGCCGGCGCTGGGTTCGCGGTGGCGGTGGTGCCTTCGGTGCTGGTGGTCACGACGGATCCGATCGTTTAGTTGCCAGAGACAACCATATGCCACGTTAGTTGCTGACGACAACCAATCGGGCGGGTGACCTGCGGCACGTCAGGGCGTGGGGTGGCGCGCGTCGTACGCCAGGAAGCTGCGCTGCAGCGCGACGGCGATGAGGACACCGATGACGCATGCCGCACCACCGACGACCAGAGCCAGCCGCTCGGTGCTCACCTCACCGACGCTGCCGGCGAGGAAGTCCCCCGCTCGCGGCCCGCCGGCGACGACCACGATGAACACACCCTGGATCCGGCCGCGGAGCTGGTCCGGCGCGGCGACCTGCAGGATCGTCGAGCGGTACGCCGCGCTCACCATGTCGGCCACCCCGGACAGGGCCAGGAACAGGACGGCGAGCCAGAGCACCGAGGTCAGTCCGGCAGCGCCGACGGCGAGCCCGTAGCCGATCACCGAGACCACGATCGCCAGGCCCTGCAGCCGGACCCGGCCCACCCAGCCGGAGAACAGGAACGCGACCAGCGCCCCCATGGCAGGAGCCGACTGCAGCAGGCCGACCGTCGCCGCGCCACCGCCGTACACCTTGTACGCCAGGGCCGGGAACAGCGCCCGCGGCTGGGCCAGCACCATCGCGCACAGGTCGAGGACGAACGTCATCCGCAGGTTCGGTGACCGCTTCAGGAAGCGCAGCCCGTCGACCACGGACCGCAGGCCGGCACGCGGGCTGTCCTCCATCGGGGGCATCCTCGGCATCCGGACCAGCGCGTAGTAGGCGGCCGAGAAGGTCAGCACGTCGACGGTGTACGCCGCCTCGAACCCGTGCCACTTGATCAGCAGCGCGCCCAGCAGCGGGCCCAAGGTGAAGCCGAGGTTGAACGAGGCCATGTTGAGGGCGCTCGCCGCCGGCAGCAGCTCCTTGTCGAGCAGCCGCGGGATCATCGCGCTGCGAGCCGGGTTGTTCAGCGCGTAGAAGCCGGACTGCACCGCGACGCAGCCGAACAGGAACCACACCGAGCCGATGTCGAGGAACGCCTGGGCGGCCAGCCCGACCGAGACCACCCAGAGCCCCGCGGAGGCCAGCAGCGCGAGGGTACGCCGGTCCATCGCGTCCGCGATCGCGCCGCCGTAGAGGCCCAGCACCACCAGCGGGCCCAGCCCGAACACGCCGACGAGGCCCACGTAGAAGGTGGATCCGGTCAACGCATACACCTGGATCGCGACCGCGACGTTGGTCATCTGCTGACCCAGCTGTGCGACGGAGTTGCCGAAGAACAACCGGCGGTACGGCGCCGAGACCTGGAGCGGCCGGATGTCGGTGACCAGGCCCCGGACCCTGGTCCGCACCGGTCCTCGCGCTCGTTCCGACACGGGGCACAGCCTTACAGGTCGGCCGGGAAATCCCTTGTCCGGGTCTGCCCAGGGGACGTACGGTTGTGCCACACGAGAGAGGAGGTGGTCCAGAAGTGAATTCTTTACGGACTCGTGAGGTGGCTGCTAGCTAGCAGCGCACCGGGCCAGCTCCCGGCCAGACGATCGGCAACACCGGCCGTCTCAGGCGCTAGCTGGCAATTCCCTAGCAGTCACCCGACCCGTAGGCGCTCCGGATGTCCGACCGGAGAGTGGTTTCCGAACCACAACGCCTGCGGGTCGTTTCATGCCCCCGAGTTGTCCGGACGTGGAACGGCTATGGCCGGGCAGGCGCCTGACAACTCGGGTCAGGGGGCGACGTCAGGGGGCGAGGCGCTCGGTGACCCAGCCGGAGGCAGTCCGCCGGTAGCGCAACCGGTCGTGCATCCTCCCCCGCCGTCCCTGCCAGAACTCGACCATCTCCGGGGCCACCCGGAAGCCGCCCCAGTGCGGCGGCGTCGGCACCTCGTCGTTCCCGAACCGGGTCTGCATCTCGTCGTAGCGCGCGTCGAGCTCGGCCCGGTCGGCCACCACCTGCGACTGCGGCGACGCCCACGCGCCGAGCTGGGAACCATGCGGCCGGGTCCCGAAGTACACGTCGTTCTCCTGCCGGCTCAGCTGCCGGGCCACCCCCTCGACGCGGACCTGACGCTCGAGGTCGTGCCACGGGAACAGCAGCGCGCAAGCCGGGTTCGCGAGCAGCTCGGCACCCTTGCGGGACTCGTAGTTGGTGAAGAACACGAACCCGCGCGTGTCGAGTCCCTTGAGCAGCACGGTGCGCGAGGACGGTACGCCGGACGGGGTCGCTGTCGACACGACCACGGCGTTCGGCTCGTGCAGGCCAGCGACAACAGCATCGTGCAACCAGGCACGGAACATCGCGATCGGGTCGTCCACGAGGTCCCGCTCGGACAGCCCGCCCACGGCGTACTCCCGGCGCAGCTCGGCCAGCTCGCGTTCGTTCACGGTTCGAATGTAGTGCCCGGAGTGACGTGACGTGGCGAGCCGAACCGGGGCAGAATGCTGTGCCGGACTGATACCCACGACAAGGGAGTCGACATGAGCGAGGTTCAGCACGGGCTGGAGGGCGTCGTCGCGTTCGAGACCGAGATCGCCGAGCCGGACAAGGAAGGCTCCGCTCTCCGCTACCGCGGCGTGGACATCGAGGACATCGTCGGCCGGGTCCCGTTCGAGAACGTGTGGGGCCTGCTCGTCGACGGCAGCTACGAGCCCGGGCTTCCGCCGGCCGAGCCGTTCCCGCTGCCGGTGCACTCCGGCGACATCCGGGTCGACGTGCAGAGCGCGGTGGCGATGCTCGCACCGACCTGGGGCATGCGGCCGCTCTACGACATCGACGAGGCGCAGGCACGCAGCGACCTGGCCCGGGCGGCGGTGATGGTGCTGTCGTACGTCGCCCAGGCCGCTCGCGGTCTCGGCCAGCCGATGGTCCCGCAGTCCGAGGTCGACAAGGCCGAGTCGATCACCGAGCGCTTCATGATCCGGTGGAAGGGGCGAGCCGGACCCCCGGCACGTCAAGGCCGTCGACGCCTACTGGGCCTCCGCCGCCGAGCACGGCATGAACGCCTCGACGTTCACCGCCCGCGTGGTCGCCTCCACCGGCGCCGACGTCGCCGGCGCGCTGTCCGCGGCGATCGGCGCGATGAGCGGGCCGCTGCACGGTGGCGCACCGTCCCGGGTGCTCGGCATGATCGAGGAGGTCGAGAGGCGCGGCGACGCCTCGTCGTACGTCAAGGAGCTGCTCGACAACGGGCGAGCGGCTGATGGGCTTCGGCCACCGCGTGTACCGCGCCGAGGACCCGCGCGCCCGGGTGCTGCGGCGCACCGCGCAGGAGCTGGCCGCGCCGCGCTACGAGGTGGCCGAGGCGCTGGAGAAGGCAGCGCTGGCCAGGAGCTCCGCGAACGCCGGCCGGACCGGGTGCTGGAGACCAACGTCGAGTTCTGGGCCGCGATCGTGCTCGACTTCGCCGAGGTGCCGCCGCACATGTTCACCTCGATGTTCACCTGCGCCCGCACCGGCGGCTGGTCCGCGCACATCCTCGAGCAGAAGCGCACCGGCCGGCTGATCCGTCCCTCCGCGAAGTACGTCGGCCCTGCCTCCCGCAAGGCCGAGGCGGTCGAGGGCTGGAACCCCTCCTGGGCCCTGACCCGTTGAGAACCGCCTTATTCACTGTTCAAACGCGCCTCGTTAGCGGTTGAGAATCGTGTCGTTCGCGGATGAGACGCGCCGGGTTCGCGAGTACTGGGACTCCCAGGCCGCCTCGTTCGACGACGAGCCGGACCACGGCCTCCGGGACCCGGACGTACGACGGGCGTGGCGGGCGCTGCTCCGGGAGCATCTGCCACCCGCACCGGCACGGGTCGCTGACCTAGGATGCGGGACCGGGAGCCTCTCGGTTCTGCTCGCCCAGGACGGCCACTCCGTGGAGGGCGTCGACCTGTCCGCCGAGATGGTTGCTGCAGCCCGGACGAAGGCCGACGGGGCCGGGGTGGATGCGACGTTCCGAGGCGGTGATGCCTCCGACCCACCGCTCGCGCCGGGCACGTTCGACGTGGTGCTCTCGCGGCACGTGCTGTGGGCGCTGCCCGACCCGTCGGCGGCGCTCGAGCGATGGGTCGCCCTGCTCCGTCCCGACGGTCGCCTCGCGCTCGTCGAGGGCCGCTGGTTCACCGGTGGTGGGTTGACCGCGGAGCACTGCGAGTCGCTGGTTCGTGAGCACAGGCAGCTGTCCGTCGTACGACCGCTGGACGAGGCGGTCTACTGGGGACACGAGATCGACGACGAGCGCTACCTCCTCACCTCGCTTCGGTGACCCACCGCCCTACCGTACGGCGGACCGAGACGGCCGACGTGTCCCGAACGAGGCGGATGTGAACCGCGAACGAGGCGGATCTCAACCGCGAACGGGGCGGATCTCAACCTAGAGGGGGCGGCCGTAGTACCGGACCTTCGGGGACCACTTGTAGTGGCCGAACCCCTCGACCGCGGTGTAGCCGGACGAGGTGTACAACGCGATCGCCGCCGGCTGCTCGATGCCGGTCTCGAGCACCATCAGGTCCGCCCCCGCGTCATGGGCGGTGCGCTCGAGGTGGCGGAGCACCAGCCGGGCCAGCCCGGTACGACGGGCAGCCGGTCCGACGTACATCCGCTTGATCTCCGCGGCCGTGGACCGGCCGAACGCGACGACGTCCGGCCGGAACCGCCAGCCGCCCATCGCGACCGGCTTCGCGTCGAGGTAGCCGATGAAGAAGGCACCGGTCGGCGGGTCGAACATGGTGGGGTCGAGCGGGGTGTCGTCCGGGCCGCCGTACAGCGAGGTGTACTCGGCCTGGACCTCGTCGATCAGTATCAGCGCGTCGGGATGCGTGAAACGGACCTGCCTGAGCTCCAACTACGCGCTCATCGAGGAGCCGCAGCTGTCGCAGAAGCGGGCGTCGGGGTCGTTCTGCGTGCCGCACGACCGGCAGTACGGGCCGGTGCCCGCGGTCGCCGACGCCGCTGTCTCGCCGAGGCCGAGCTGGTCCATCGAGTCCTTGAGCACCGGGACGTACTCGCCCGCCAGGTACTTCGCGCTCGCGCCGCCGAAGCCGAACTGCAGGAAGATCCCGCCGAGCAGGAAGAACGGGAGGGCCAGGAAGAACATCCAGAACTTGGTGGGCTGCGCACTGAAGTCGTCCGAGCTGAACGCCGAGAAGAAGTCGGCGACCGCGAGGCCGATCAGGACCAGCGCGGTTCCCATGAACAGCACACCGAGCACCCGGAAGAGGATGCGCTTGGTGGACTGGCCGGATCTGGCGGGCCGGGGCGTGAGGGTGTTCATGGGTAGTCCCCGCTTCGTGAGTGCCTCGATGGTGATGACACAATAGTGCGCAGCCAACCTCGACAATGGAGTCAGGTCACCACCGATATTCCACAGAGGTATTTCGTGACCGACGCGATCACCATCCCCGACTCGCTCAAGCCTGCCGACGGCCGTTTCGGCGCCGGCCCCTCGAAAGTCCGCACCGAAGCCGTCGACGCACTCGCCGCGACCGGCACCTCCCTGATCGGCACCTCGCACCGCCAGGCGCCGGTGAAGAACCTGGTCGGCCGGGTCCGCGACGGCGTGTCCACGCTGTTCGACCTCCCGGACGGCTACGAGGTCGTGCTGGGCAACGGCGGCGCCACCGCCTTCTGGGACATCGCCACCTTCGGCCTGATCCGCGAACGCAGCCAGCACCTGTCGTTCGGTGAGTTCTCCTCCAAGTTCGCCAAGGCCGCCGAGCGGGCCCCGTTCCTCGGCGACCCGAGCGTCATCGAGGCGCCCACCGGCAGCCGCCCCGAGCCGCGGGCCGAGGCCGGTGTCGACGTCTACGCCTGGGCGCACAACGAGACCTCCACTGCGGTGATGGCTCCGGTCAAGCGGGTCGAGGGCGCCGACGAGGACGCGCTCGTCCTGGTCGACGCGACCTCCGGGGCGGGCGGCCTGCCGGTCGACGTCAACGAGGTCGACGCCTACTACTTCGCTCCGCAGAAGTGCTTCGCCTCCGACGGCGGCCTCTGGGTGGCGGTGATGTCGCCGGCCGCCCTCGAGCGTGCCGCCGAACTGGGCGCGACCGACCGCTGGGTGCCGGCGTTCCTGGACCTGCCGACCGCGATCGACAACTCGCTGAAGAACCAGACCTACAACACCCCGTCGATCGCCACGCTGTTCCTGATGGCCGAGCAGCTCGACTGGTTCAACAGCCAGGGCGGCCTGGACTTCGCGGTCGGGCGTACGACGGACAGCTCGAACCGTCTCTACACCTGGGCCGAGAAGACCGGCTACACCACGCCCTACGTCGAGAACCCCGACCACCGTTCACTGGTGATCGGGACCATCGACTTCGACGACGACATCGACGCGGCCGCGATCGCGAAGACCCTGCGTGCCAACGGGATCGTCGACGTCGAGCCCTACCGCAAGCTCGGCCGCAACCAGCTGCGGGTGGCGATGTACCCGGCGGTCGACCCGGCCGACGTCGAGGCGCTCACTGCCTGCGTCGACTTCGTCGTCGAGAAGCTGTAACGACCAGTCCGCCGGCCAGGATCACCAGCAGCACCCCACCGGCGATCCAGACCCCGTCTCCGTCCTCGGTCGCCCGGTCGGAGGTGGGGTCTGCTGCGTCGCCGGCAGGTGCAGGCGGGGTCGGCGAGCTCGAGGGGGCCGACCCTGTCGGCGCCGGGATGCCGCCGAGAGCCGCCCGCACGGTCGCCGGGAGCCGCAGCTGCAGCACCTCGGTGTTCGTGCCCTCGGTTCCGATGAACACCCGGCCGGCCTCGTCGACCGCGATCGCCTCGCCCTGTTCCTGGGCCGGAAGGTCGAAGCCGTCGACCGGGCGGAGCCCGGGGAACGTGTAGACCGCCGCCGTGCCGTAGGTGCGCAGCGATGAGGTGCCGGCCGTCGGGGAAGAACGCACCGTCGGTGACCACACCCGGCACCTGCCCGATCCGCGCCCATCGGGTTCGACCGAGTTCCGGTCCAGGGGGTCGGGGGCGGCGTACACCGTCCCGCCGAGAATTCCCTTCGACACCAGGTAGATCCGCCCGGTCGTGGGATGCACGAGCACCGCCTCCGCGTCATGCGGGCCGTCGGGGTAGACCAACCGGTACCGGTCCGCCTGCACCTCACCGTCCCCGAGCGGCTGCCGCACCGGCACCCGGTAGAGGTCGACCGAGGGCCGGTCCTCGTTGTTGTCACCGATGTCGCCCGACCCACACGGCTCCACCCCGGCCGGGCGCAACCGCCTCGACGTCGCTCACCTCGGCGGCGTACGTCGTGACCCCGACCGTGTCACCGCTCCCCCCGTCCACCGCGTACAGGACTGGCCCGTCGCCGGAGTCGTTGACGGTGAACATCACCTCGCCGCGTGCGACCAGGCCGCTGGACTCGATGATGGCCTCGTCGGTGTAGCTGAACACCGTCCGGTGACCCACCTCGTCGGCCGAGGCCACGTCCGCCGTACCCGCGGCGACGGAGACCGCGGCGAGGGCGACCCCGACGACGGCCGCCGGGGCCCGGCTAGGACGCACGACCGGCGGGCAGTCGGTCCCGGAGCAGCTCCGCAAGCCGGGGGTGCACGGACCAGGCCCCGGTCAGGTCCTCGAGCTCGCGGCGGGCCCCCTCGGACGGCGGGGCACCGGTGCGGACCGCGCGGAGCAGGGTGTTGCGTGGCGTGTGCTGGCTCTCCACGAACTCGATCACGTCGACCCGGTAGCCCGAGCATCCGCAGCACCGCGGCACGCATCGCGTCGGTCAGGGTGTCGGCGAACCGCTCGCGGAGGATGCCGTGCCGGGTGAGCAGGGAGTACGGCGCCGGGGTCGGCGCCCTGCGCAGCTGGGCCGCTACGTCGTGGTGGCAGCAGGGGGCGGCGAGCACCACGGAGGCGTCCCAGTCGACCGCCCGGGCCAGGGCGTCATCGGTGGCGGTGTCGCAGGCGTGCAGAGCCAGAACGATGTCCGGCGGCTGCGCCAGGGTCGCCGTGGAGATGTCGCCCTGCACGAACGTCATCGACCCCGAGATCGCCAGCGACTCCGCGATGGCGGTGTTGTGCTCGTAGGACTGCGCCTTCACGTCCACGCCGACCATGTGCACGTCGAGCCCGCGGACCTGGGTCAGGTAGCGGTGGCCGGCGAACGTCAGGTACGCGTTGCCGCAGCCGAGGTCGACGACACGCAAGCGGGTCATCCGGGGTCGGGGTGCGCAGCCGCCCTGACGCCAGCGCGTCGTCGACGAACGGCGGCGAGCGTGCGGAGGAACTCCTCGACCTGGCGGTACTTCGCCTGCCGGCTCGGCTTGATCCGGCCCTGCTCGTCGGAGATGCCGATGGCGCGCAGCACCGGGTCGTCCTCCGGCAGCAGCCGCGGCTTCTTCCGGTCGTGGCTGCGCACGTCGGGTGCCGCCGCGAGCCTCCTGACGGGCGGAGCGTGTGCACCATCGCCTCGAGCTTCTTGGTGACCCGCACCTGGTGCGACTCGGTCATCGTGTCGACGTGCCAGTTCCCGAACGGCTCGTCGAGCAGGTCGTCGACCGCGGTCTTCGCGTCGTCGCCGGCCGGGTGGTTCGACGTGTGCGCCTGGGTGTCGTCGTACGCCGTGATCTGCAGGTGACGGCCGGCCTTGAGGTCGACGTACCGCATCTCCACCCGTCGCCAGCGCGGGCTCTGCCCCTTCTGCCGGCCGGACGCGACGGCGCGCACGAGCACCTGGTCGTCGAGGATCAGGCTGCGCATGCGCGCGAGCGCGCGGAGGAGCGGTTCTGCCACGTCTCAGCGCCGGAGCAGTGCGGAGATCGCGACGATAAGGATCAGCGCCACCAGCGCACCCGGGATCACCATGCGTCGGTAGCGGGGGTTCATGATGCCCGAGTTTACGCTGCGCAATTCGGGCTGACCCAATCGCGCTATGGACGCTCCCGGAGGCCCGGCATAGCGTCGAACGTTGGACATGAGACCACTTCATCGGGAAGCGGCCGTACGGCTAGGAGGCCAGCTGTGTTCATCCAGATCATCCAGGGCAAGTGCACCCGGCAGGACGAGATGCGCGACGTTGGCGGACCACTGGCGGACGGACCTCGCCCCCACGCTGAGGGCTGGCTCGGCGGGACCTACGGGTTCACCGACGACGACATGTTCGTGGCGGTGATCCGGTTCGAGAACAAGGAGCTCGCGATGGCGAACTCCGCGCGGCCCGAGCAGTCGGCGTGGGCGGAGCGGATGATGGCGCTGATGGACGGACCGGTCGAGTTCCACGACTGCAGCGACGTGACGCTGATGCTGGACGGCGGGTCCGACGACGCGGGCTTCGTCCAGGTCATCCGCGGCAAGGTGGACGACCCGGAGAAGCTCCGGTCGATGATGCGCGAGACCGACATGCTCCACGAGATGCGGCCCGAGATCCTGGGCGCGACGCTGGCGATCGAGGACGACGGCACGTTCACCGAGACCGTCTTCTTCACCGACGAGGCGTCCGCGCGCGCGGGTGAGAGCAAGGAGATGCCGGCAGAGGTCCAGCAGAACCTCGAGTCGGCGATGCACGACGTGACCTACATGGACCTGCACCACCCCTGGTTCGCCTCGCACATCTGAACCCTGACCGTCATCCGTGGCGCGCCCGGTCGCCCACGGCGGCGTGCGTACAAGAACGGGAGAACAGGTACTGCGACTGCCCGCCGCAGGCTGCCACGGTGGCCGGCGAGGCGACTTGTTCCCGTTGCTGTACGACGTCGCCGGCGACCGGCCAAGAGACCGGGCCCGTGTGCGCCGGTCGCCGCGAGGTGGTCAGGCCGAGAGTGCACTCGGCGCGACCCGGGCCATCGGCACCCCGCGAAGCTGCCGCAGCCCACGACGGAGCACCACATCCCACGACGAGTTCATCGTGGGACGTGGTGCTTCACCATGGTGCCCTGGTGAAGCAGGGGCGAAAGGGAAGTTCAGTGGGCCATCGCGCGGTGCAGCGCGTTGCGGCCCGCGGCAGACACCCGGTCCCGCGCGACGCGACGGTTCTCCGGGGTGATCAGGCCCTGCGAGCGGCTGAACAACGCCACCGCGAGCAGCGTGCCGAGCACGGTCAGGGCGCCGCCCCCGATCAGCGTCCAGCGGGCGCCGAAGGTCTCGCCCACCCACCCGACGATCGGTGCACCGAGCGGGGTCCCGCCCATGAAGATCATCATGTACAACGCCATCACCCGGCCGCGCAGCGCCGGCGAGACGCTCAGCTGCACGGTCGCGTTGGCGGCGGTGATCATAGTCAGCGCGGTCAACCCGAGGACCGGAGTCCAGAGGGCGAAGACCAGGTACGACGGGAGCAGGCCGGCCACCATCTCGGCGAGGCCGAACGCCAGCGCGGCCAGTATCACAAGCCGGTGCCGGGGGCGGCCGCGACGGGCTGCCAGCAGTGCCCCGGCCAGGGAACCGATCGCCATCGTGGTGCCGAGCAGGCCGTACTCCGAGGCGCCCTTGTGGTAGACCTCGGTCGCCATCAGGGCGGAGGTCATCTGGAAGTTGAGCCCGAAGGTGCCGGTGAAGAACACGATCGCCAGGATCAGCATCACGTCCGGGCGGCTGCGCACGTAGCGGAAGCCGTCGCGGATCATGCCCTTCTCACGGCCGGCGGGGGCAGGTGTGTCGAGCTCGCTGGTCCGCATCCGCTGCAGCGAGAAGACCACCGCACCGTAGCTCAGCGCGTTCAGCACGATCACCCAGCCGGTGGCCTCGACACCTCCACCGAGTGCGGCGATCAGCACCCCGGCCACCGCGGGCCCGACCAGCCGAGCGGCGTTGAAGGACGCGGAGTTGAGGCCGACCGCGTTGGTCAGGTCGTCCGGGCCGACCATCTCGCTGACGAACGCCTGGCGGGCGGGTCCGTCGAACGCGGTGCCGATGCCGAAGATGAACGCGAGCAGGTAGACGTGCCAGGTCTGCGCGACGCCGGTCAGCGCGAGCACTCCGAGCATCGCCGCGGGAACCGCGATCATCAGCTGCGTCACCTGCAGCAGTCGGCGCTTCGGGAACCGGTCCGCGATGAGGCCGGCGTACGGCGAAAGCAGCAGGATCGGCAGGAACTGGAGGCCGGTGGTTATACCGAGGGCGGTGCCGTTGTTGGCGGTCAGCTGCAGGACGAGCCAGTCCTGCGCCACGCGTTGCATCCAGGTTCCGGTGTTCGACACGACACCACCGGCTGCGTACAGCCGGTAGTTGCGGTTCGAGAGAGCGCGGAACGTCGGACTCAAGCGTGTGCCAACCTTTCGATGATGGGGGCTGCCTGTCGCAGCACGGAACGTTCTTCGGTGGTGAGCTCGCGCAGCCGCTGGGCGAGCCAGGCGTCACGGCGCTTCCGGTCGGCGGTCAACGTCTCCAGGCCCTTGTCGGCGAGCGCGATCACCACCTGCCGGCCGTCGGTGTCGTGCGGACGGCGTACGACGTACCCGTCCTCCGCGAGGCAGTTGACGGTCCGGGTCATCGACGGCGGCTGGACCCGTTCGTGGTTGGCCAGCTCGCCGATCGAGCACTCGCCGTTGCGGTACAACGCACCGAGCACGGACAGCTGGCCGGCGCTCAGCTCGTTGTCCGGGTCGCGTTCACTGCGGAGCCTGCGGCTGAGCCTGGCGACCGACAACCGCAGCGCAGCAGCCAGCCCGGCGTCGGTGCGGGCGATCTGTTCGATGGACGGCGACATGGTACTTAGCATAAGTCATTACCCTTGCTAAGTATTTCCATCTACCTGCGACGTGGGCAGGCTCACACGGCCTCAGCTGATGTCGCGTCGGCGGAACCCGACCACACCCAGCGCGACTCCGAGTACGACGGACAGGGTGAGCGTCGCGAGAGGCGCCCCGGCCACCGTGTCCACCGGGACGAGCGGCGTGTGCGTGAACGGCGAGATGTTCTCCAGCCAGGCCGGGAACCCGAGCAGCTCGCCGAGGTAGCCGATCAGGAAGCACACGGCCAGCGCCGCCCACGCAACCCCTCCCGCGCGAGGGGCCCACCCGAACAGCAGCACCGCCAGGCCGGCGAGCGCCAGCACGGCCGGCAGGTAGACCAGCGAGTATCCGAGCAGGTCGACCACGACACCGAGGTCGTCGCTGACGATGCCGTGCGCCAGTCCGACCCCGAGTCCTCCGGCGGCCACCACCAGCACCGAGCCGGCCATCGTGACCAGCACGCCGGACAGCAGCCAGCGGGTGCGCGAGACGCCGGTCGCGAGCACGGGCTCCAGACGACCCGAGGTCTCCTCGCTGCGCAAGCGCAGCGCCGAGGACACCGCGAACCCGGCCCCGATGAGGTTCATCACCAGCATCGCGCTGGCGAGGAAGGAGTCGACCAGACTTGCCTGCCCGGCCTGCGCGAAGAAGTCCGCGAGCTCCGGATTGCTCTCCACCATGGACTGCACCTCACGGCTGAACGACCCGAACGCGGCGGCACCGATGAAGATGCCCACCACCCAGCCGATGACCGAGCCGCGCTGCAACCGCCACGCCAGGCCGATCGGGGTGCCGAGCGCCGGCGCGGCCTGCGCCGGACCCGGTCGCGCCGGGAGGATGCCCGACCCGAGGTCGCGCCTGGCCGCGAGCGCGACGGCCGCGACGACCGCCAGCGCGGCGAAGACCACCGAGAACGCCAGCGGCCACCAGCGCAGGTCACCGAACGCCTGCACCTGCTGCGACCATCCGATCGGTGAGAGCCAGGACAGCCAGCTGTCCCGGACGTCGCCGACCGCGCGGAGCAGGAAGGCGACGCCGAGGACGACCAGCGAGATCCCGATGGCGCCGCGGCCATGGGCGGTCAGCTGGACAGCCACCGCGGTCACGCACGCGAACACGATGCCGAAGCCGGCCACCGCCGCGCCGTAGACGACGACACCACTCGTCCGGACGTCGAGGGCGGCCACGGATGCGGCGACGCCGACCCCGACCAGCACGCTGGCCGCCGACACGACGATCAGCGCGGCCGCCAGGGGCGCGTGCCGTCCCACCACCGTGGAGCGGAGCATCTCGGTCCGGCCGGTCTCCTCCTCGGTGCGGGTGTGCCGGACCACGAGGAAGACCGACATGAGCGCGATCCCGACCAGGGCGGTGATTGCCGTCTCGTTCACGGCGATCCCGCCGATCGTGTCGAGCGCCACGGGTGGTCCGGCCATCGCGATCGCCGCGGGGCTGGTGCCCATCGTGCTGGCGTAGGCCCGGATCTGGTCCGGCGTCGCATAGGTCTCGGAGATCGCTGCGGCCGAGGCGTAGACGATGCCGACGAGCGCGAGCACCCAGATCGGCAGCCGGATCCGGTCGCGCCGAAGGATCAGCCGGACGAGTGCGCCGGTGCCGGTCATGGCGTCGCCTCGACCCGTTCGTCGGCGAGCTCGTCGCCGTACTGCCGCAGGAACAGCTCCTCGAGGGTGGGCGGGTGGCTGACCAGCGACCTGATCCGCAGCTCCGCGAGATACGCCATCGCCTCGTCCAGGTGGTCGGTGTCGACGTCGAAGGAGACCCGTCCGTCGAGGGCGGAGAGGTTCGCGACGCCGGGGATCGAGCCGAGCCGGTCGGCGTGCTGCTCGGTCTCCACGATGACAGTCGTCCGGGTGAGGTGCCGCAGCTCCGCGAGCGTGCCGCTCTGCACTGTCCGCCCGGCGCGGATGATGCTCACCCGGTCGCACAGCGCCTCGACCTCGGCCAGGATGTGGCTCGACAGCAGCACCGTCCGTCCCTCGTCCGTCACCTCGGCGATGTAGTCCTGGAAGACCGCCTCCATCAGCGGGTCCAGGCCGGAGGTGGGCTCGTCGAGCAGCAGCAGCTCGACGTTCGACGCCAGCGCGGCAACCAGCGCGACCTTCTGCCGGTTCCCCTTGGAGTAGCTGCGCGCCTTCTTGGTCGGGTCGAGGTCGAACCGTTCGAGCAGCTCCGCGCGGCGTTCCCGGTCCAGGCCACCGCGGAGCCGGGACAGCAGGTCGATCACCTCTCCCCCAGTGAGGTTCGGCCACAGGTTCACGTCACCCGGCACGTAGGCCAGGCGCCGGTGCAACGCTGCGGCGTCCCGCCAGGGGTCGCCGCCGAGCAGCTGCGCGGCACCGGAGTCCCGGCGCAGCAGCCCGAGCAGGACCCGGATGGTGGTGGACTTGCCGGACCCGTTGGGCCCGAGGAAGCCGTGCACCTCACCGGTGGCGACCTCGAGGTCGAGGCCATCGAGAGCGACGGTCGTGCCGAAGGTCTTGACCAGGTTCGAGACAGAGATGGCAACGGTCATGGCTCTATGATTACACTAGTTTCATACATGTGTGAATCTTTTGATGGCTATGATCTGGACCACCACCGAGCGGAAGGACCGCCGTGACCGCCGAGCTCTCAGCCGAGGAGCAGGACCACCTGCTGCGCGCCGTCGAACGGATCGCGCTGATGCTGACCGACAGCGGGATGCCGCGGATGGCCGCCCGGGTGTTCGCCTACGTGCTCGCCGATGACGACGACCGCTACACCGCGGCCCAGCTCGCCACCGGCCTACGGGTCAGCCCCGCCGCGATCTCCGGCGCGGTGCGCTACCTGCTCGACGCCCGGATGCTGTTCAAGGAGCGCGAGCCCGGCACCCGCGCCGACCTGTACCGGATCTACGACGACGACGTGTGGAGCGCCATCATGCTGGCCCGGATCCCGCTGCTGGAGATGTGGGAGTCGGCGCTCGACGATGCGATCGGTCAGATCGGGACCCACCGCCGGGGCGGTCAGCGGCTGGCCGAGACCAAGGAGTTCATCGCGTTCACCAGGGTGGAGACCCTGGCGATGATGGAGCGCTGGAAACAGCACCGCCGCACCCTTTCCTGACCGACCTGTCAGGGAGGGATCAGCCGACGAGCTGGCGGATCGGCTCGATCGCGAAGTAGACGACGAACAGCAGCGCGACCACCCACATCAGCAGATGGACCTGCGCCACCTTGCCGCGCACCACCTTGATGAACACGTACGTGATGAAGCCGGCGCCGATGCCCACCGAGATCGAGTAGGTGAACGGCATCAGCGCGATCGTCAGGAACGCCGGGATCGCGATCTCCAGGTCGTCCCAGTCGATGTTCTTGACCTGCTGCATCATCAGGAAGCCGACAAGGACCAGGGCGGGGACCGCGGCCTCGTTCGGGATGATCTCGACCAGCGGCGCGAAGATCGTGGCGAGCAGGAACAGGACGCCGGTCACTACGCTGGCCAGACCGGTCCGGGCGCCCTCACCGACACCCGATGCGGACTCGATGTAGGAGGTGTTGCTCGAGACTGCGGCCGCACCACCCGCGGCGGCGGCTACCGAGTCGACCACCAGGATCCGCTTGGTGTTCGGCGGGTTCCCCTGCTCGTCGAGCAGACCGGCCTCGGCACCGATCGCGGTCATCGTGCCCATCGTGTCGAAGAAGTCCGCGAGCAGCAGCGTGAAGATGAAGAGCACCGCGGTGATGAACCCGACGCGCTCGAAGGAGCCGAACAGCGAGAACTCACCGAGCAGGGAGAAGTCAGGGACGGCCAGGATCTTGTCCGGCCATGCGGGGACGTTGAGGTTCCAGCCCTTCGGGTTGGTCTCGTCGGCGCTGATCACGGTCGGGCCGATGTCGGCGACCGCCTCGACGATGACCGCCACGACCGTGGTGGCGAGGATCGAGATCAGGATCGCGCCCTTGACCCGGCGGACGTACAGCGCGATGACCAGCGCCAGCCCGAACGCGAAGACGAGCACCGGCCAGCCCTGCAGCGACCCGTTGATGCCGAAGCTCGACCGGGACCGTGGTTCCGGCCGCGTCAGGGTTCCGGCGCACCCATCCGGCGTCGACGAACCCGATCAGGGCGATGAACAGGCCGATGCCGACGCTGATCGCGGTCTTCAGCTGAGCGGGCACGGCGTGGAAGACCGCCGTCCGGAAGCCGGTCAGCACCAGCACCAGGATGATCAGGCCCTCGAGCACGACCAGACCCATCGCGTCCGCCCAGGTCATCCCGGAGGCGATCGAGAACGCCACGAAGGCGTTGAGCCCGAGGCCGGTGGCCAGCGCGAGCGGGTAGTTCGCGACGACGCCCATCAGGATCGTCATCACGCCTGCGACCAGCGCGGTCGCGGCGGCGATCGCCGGCAGGTTCGGTGCGTCGCCACCGCCGAGGAACTGGCCGTCGGCGTCCTGCGCGAAGCCGAGGATCAGCGGGTTGAGCACGATGATGTAGGCCATCGTGAAGAACGTGACGACGCCGCCGCGGACCTCGCGGCCGACGGTCGAGCCACGCTCGGTGATCTTGAAGAACTTGTCCACGTGAGTCCCAGGGTGAGCGGGTTGGCAGGAGTTTGCGGGGAAGCCAGCGCGAATCTTGCCAGAGCGCCGCGCCCTGGCTTTCGGCGCCACCGGCGTGGACTAGATTCGTCGTCGTGGCGGACCGCGACGAAGACGTGCAGGACCCTGGCGACGACGCCACGGAGCCGGCGCTGCACACCCACGAGATCGGCAACCGGACCTACATCATCGCCGACGTCGAGCCGCTCGACGTCGACGGCATCCGCACGATCGCGGTCGGTGCCGTGCTGTGGCTGGTGGCGTTCGTGCTGCTGCTGCCGTTCTACGGCAGGCTCGAGGAGAACGACCGGGTCTGGTGGCTGTGGACCTGCCTGGCGGGGTTCGGCCTGGGCGTGCTCGGCTGGGACTACTGTCGGCGCCGCACTAGGCGGCGCCGGGACGCCTCAGAAGTGTCCAGCTCGTCCCAGCTGAGGGTGTCGAGCACGGGCTCGGGCAGCGGCTCGGGGAGGTTCCGCTTGTGCAGCCGGGCCTCGGAGTGCGCACCGCAGCCGTGGTCGAAGGACACGACCCGCCCGTCGTCGTTGGCGAACGCGTTCGCGCACACACCGAAGACGGTCGACAGGGGCCCGGCCATCCGGACCAGGAAGCCGCAGGTGGAGCAGTTCTCCGGGGCCGACTGGGCGATGGGGGCCTCCGGCCCGTGGCTGCCGTCGTACCACCGCTGGGCGGCGAGGTCGCGACCCTCCAGCGACAGCACCCGTGAACGGCCGAGGCCGAGCTCGTCGGCGACCTCCATCACGGAGTCCTCGTCGACGATGTCGTCACCGGTGGTGTAGCCGGGAACCAGCCGAGGGTCGTCCTCCTCGGTCGGCAACAGGTCGCCGGGGCCGAGGTCACCGGGCTGGATGCGCTCGCGCCACGGCAGCCATTCGGGGGCGACGATCGCGTCGTCGCCGGGCAGCAGCACGACCTCGTCCAGGGTGACCGTCTTCTGGCGGGGTGCGCGCACCACCGTGACCGACCAGCGCCAGCCGCGGTAGCCCTTGCGCTCGCAGGCGAAGAAGTGGGTGACGACCCGTTCGTCCTCGACGACGTGACCGAGGTGGCCCCCGACGTCGGTGACGTCGACCAGCTCCAGCAACCCCTCGCGGGCAGCCTCGACGGCCCTGACACTGACGGCGTCGGGCTTCGGGGTACGCGCTGCGGTCATCACGCCAGCGATTGTCCCTCATGAAAGACGCACTTGTCTCGCTGGGTGCCACAATCGTCACCCCGACGGCAGGCAAGATGGGACACATGGCGTACGACGAGGCAGGGCGGGTCGAGGACGAGGCGGGCACCGACCGCGCTCAGACCGCCGACCGCGGCAGGCCACGCGGCTTCACCCAGGCCACGGGCACCGCAGCCCGGGCGACCGGATCCGCGGCCCGCGCCACCGCACGGGGCGCGAAGAAGGCCGGGGCCGCCACCGGACGCGCAGCCGGTTACACGATCCGCCAGGCCCGCCGCGCCACCCAGGCGGAGGGCGCCGGCGACAGCGGACTGTTCCGGCTGATCGAGCTGCACGCGTTCAACGCCGCCGGTGACGCCGCGGTGGCCATCTCGCTCGCCGGCACCCTGTTCTTCCAGGCCCCTACCGGTGAGGCGCGCGGCCAGGTGGCGCTCTTCCTCGGCCTCACCATGCTCCCGTTCGCGATCGTCGCACCGCTGATCGGCCCGTTCCTCGACCGGTTCAGCCACGGCCGCCGCTGGGCGATCGGCGCCACCATGGCGTTGCGGGCGTTCCTCTGCTGGATCCTCGCCGGCGCCGTCGCCGGCGAGTCGGTCGCCCTGTTCCCCGCAGCGCTCGGCTGCCTGGTGGCGTCGAAGGCGTACGGCGTCACCCGCGCCTCGGCCGTCCCGCGCCTGCTACCGAGCCGGCTGACCTTGGTGAAGGCGAACTCGCGGATCTCGTTGGCGGGCATCGCCGGTGGCGCGATCTCCGCGCCGCTGGCCGTGTTCGCCTCCATGGCCGGGCCGGAGTGGTCGCTGCGGTACGCATTCCTGGTCTTCGTCGGCGGCACCATCCTGGCGGTCCTGCTGCCCTCCCGCGTGGACTCGACCCTCGGCGAGGAGCAGCTCGCGCTCACCTCCGTCGGCGGCGGCGGCAGCCGACGGCGCAAGACACACGTGCCGTCGAGCGTGGTGCTGGCCCTGCGCGCCAACGCCGGCCTCCGGCTGCTCTCGGGGTTCTTGACCATGTTCATGGCGTTCCTGCTGCGCGACAAACCGTTCGCCGGCTGGGAGGACCGGCCGGAGCTGCTGCTCGGCCTAGTGATCGGCGCCGCCGGTCTGGGCAGCACGATCGGCATCGCGCTCGGGTCGCTGCTGAAGTCCGTGAAACCCGAGGTCACGGTCGTCGTCGTGCTGCTGGCCGACGCGGCGATGGCAGTCGTGGTGGCGGCGTTCTACGGCCTGGCCACGGCCGCGCTGCTCGGTCTGACCGCGGGGCTGACCCAGTCTCTCGGCAAGCTGTCGCTCGACGCCCTGATCCAGAGGGAGGTGCCCGAACGGACCCGGACCAGCGCGTTCGCCCGTTCCGAGACCCTGCTCCAGCTGGCCTGGGTGGTCGGCGGGTTCATCGGCATCGCGCTGCCACTGATCCCCCAGCTCGGGCTCGGAGTCGCCGCGGCGATCCTCGTCGCCTGGACGGTCTGGGTGCTGGCTACAGCTCGAGCTCGTCGGCCAGCGCCCTGAGCAGCATCGCGGTCGGCTTGGCGGTCTTCGGGTCGGGGTGCCGCCCGTTGCGGTAGCCGTTCTCGATGTTCTCGAGGAGGCGGTACAGGTCCTCGATGATGTTGACCATGTCCGCAGGCTTCTTCCGCATCGCCTTCGACACCGACTGGGTCGGCTCGAGCACGCGGACCTGCAGTGCCTGGTCCCCCTTGCGCCCCTGCACCACCCCGAACTCCACCCGGGTGCCGGCCTTCAGCGTCGTGACCCCCGCGGGCAACGCCTCGGCGCGCACGTAGACATCGCCTCCGTCTTCCTTCGACAGGAAGCCGAAGCCCTTCTCGGCGTCGTACCACTTGACCTTGCCAGTAGGCACCGGATGACCTCTTCTACTCGTGGATGCGGGGACGACAAGGATATGGCGCGAACCTGCGCCACACGAAACAGTTACCGGTAAAGGTCCTGTTGGGTGAGCAGCTCGTTCATCGCGCCGGACCGGAAGCCCTTCGGGTCGACCTCGGCGATCTCGAACCCCGCGCCGAGCGCGGCCTCGACGACCGAGGGCAGGTCACTCGCCGCCGCGACCAGGTCCGCGTCGATCTCGATCCGGGCACGGTCGCCCAGGTCACGGACCCGGAGGTTACGCACGTCGAGCCCGGCGGTGTCCAGCGCGGATCGGACCGCGACCTCGGCGCGCTCGACCCGGGACAGCCGGAACGCGCTCACCTCGACACCGTAGGCGATACGGGAGGACAGGCAGGCCGCGGCCGGCTTGTCCCACGTGGGCAGACCCCACTGCCGCGACGCCGACCTGATCTGCTGCTTGGTGAGGCCGGCGTCCCGCAGCGGGGTGATCGCGCCGCGTTCGGAGGCTGCGCGGATCCCGGGCCGGAAGCCGGCGGTGGCATCGTCGGCGTTGGTGCCGGTCGCGACGTGCGCGAACCCGTGCTCCTCGGCCAGCGGGCCGAGCACGTCGAGCAGCTCGGCCTTGCAGAAGTAGCACCGGTCGCCGGCGTTGGCGCGGTAGCCCTCGCGCTCCATCTCATGCGTGTCCGGGGTGAACACTCGCACCCCGAGGTCCCGGGCGAGCTCCTGGGCCGGGTCGCGTTCGCTGTGCGGGAGCGAGCCGGAGTACGCCGTCGCCGCCGCCACGTTCTCTGCGCCGACCGCCCGCACGGCGGCGGCGAGCAGGAACGCGCTGTCCGCGCCGCCGCTGAACGCGACCACTACGGACCCGCGCTCCCGCAGGTCCCGCTCCAGCGCGGCCAGCCGCTGCTCGAGCAGGTGCGCGTCGAGCCAGGCCGGAAACTCGGTGAGGTCGTTCAGCACGACGTGGGTGCCCGCGTCGCGCAGCTCGTCCGCCGTACAGCCGCCGGTCAGCACCGAGACACTGAGCGCGTCGGCCGCGAGCGCACCCTCGACATCGTGCACGTGGTCCCCTACGTAGATCGAGGCGCCGTGCTCCTCCAGCACCGCGGCCTTGCCAACCCCCCACACCTCACCGACGAGGTGGTCGATCTCGAACCGGAGCGCGTCGACGTGCAGGGCAGCGTTGGGCGTGAACTTCCCGGTCACCACCACGGTGCGGCCACCCTGTCGACGTACGGCGGCCAGCGCGTCGTGCGCACCGGGGAACTCGACCGTCGGGATGATCGCGTGGTCGGGGTAGCACTCGCGGAACCGGTCGACGAGCGCGTCTATCCGGTCGGCCGGGAAGTACGGCGCCAGCATGTGTCCCAGCGGCGGGCCGAGCCTGCCCGACATCGCCTCGACGTCCATCTCCACACCGGTCTCGAGAGCAACCTGCGCCAGCGTTGCCGAGAACCCGGGCCTGGTGTCGATGAGGGTCATGTCGAGGTCGAAGCCCACGACGAGCGGGTGCGGATCGGTCACACTGGTCAGCCTATGTCCCCGTTTCGATTGAAACGAACCCCAGACCCTGGGAGCATGAGGAGTTCCGTCCACAGGTCGTCTCGGGAGATCTCCTGCGCGTGCACGAAAGGTTGTGCTTTGAGTCCGGCTACACACCTCAGAAGATCGGCTGCAGCCCTCGTGGCGGCTGGAGCGGTCGCTCTGGGCATGTCGGGTAGCTCGATGGCTGCGCCGCTCGCGCCGGCCGACCCGCAACGCGGCGGACCCGTGATCCTCGACGGCAGCAACCAGCGGGCCACGCAGGACCCCACGCGTGCGGTCGGACCGGGCCTCTACATCGTGACCATGGTCGACAAACCGTCGGCCGTCTACGCGGGCGGTGTTCCCGGCTACCCGGCGACCAAGGTGAAGCCTGGCCAGCGTTTCGACCGGACCCGTCCGGCGGTGGCGTCCTACGAGCAGCGGCTGCGTGACAAGCAGGACGCGGTGCTCTTCAGCGTCGGCGACCCCGAGCTCCTCTACCGGTTCACCACCGCGGTCAACGGGTTCGCGGCCAACCTCACCGGCAAACAGGTCAAGGCACTCCGCGCGACGCCCGGCGTGGCACTCGTCGAGAAGAGCACCAAGCAGCGGATCGACACCGTGGACTCCACGGGCTTCCTCGGGTTCGACGAGGCGTGGGACGCCGTCGGAGGACCGGACGAAGCCGGCAAGGGCACGGTCATCGGCGTCATCGACTCGGGCATCTGGCCGGAGAACCCCAGCTTCGCGGGCCTGCCGCTCAGGTCGCCCGGGAGGGCCGAGCAGGTCGGCGGGTTCCACGGCGCCTGCCAGGCCGGTGAGCAGTGGGACGCGAACGACTGCAACGACAAGGTGATCTCGGCCCGCTACTACGTGAAGGGCTTCGGGAAGAAGAACCTCGCCAAGTCGGAGTACCTCTCCCCCCGTGACGGTGGCGGCCACGGGTCGCACACCGCTTCGACCGCGGCGGGCAACGACGACGTCGGCGTGGAGATCGAGGGCCAGGACTTCGGGTCCGCGTCGGGCATGGCACCCGCCGCACGGATCGCGGCGTACAAGATCTGCTGGGCGGCGCCCAACCCCGATGAGGACGGCTGCGCCACCGCAGACGCCGTCGCCGCGATCAACCAGGCCGTCGCTGATGGCGTGGACGTGATCAACTACTCCGTCTCCGGGGCCCAGGACACCGTCGCCGACTCCGTCGAGCTCGCGTTCCTCAACGCGTCCGCCGCTGGTGTGTTCGTGGCGGCCTCCGCCGGCAACAGCGGACCCGGCGCCGGCACCGTGGGGCACCCGAGCCCGTGGGTCACCACGGTCGGCGCCAGCACCCACCACCTGTTCCAGGGATCGCTCATCCTCGACGACGAGGCGCGCACGCCGTACGTCGGCGCGATGGTCTCCGGCAAGCCGGTCCCGCGCAGCCGCCTGGTGCTGTCGACCGACGTCGCCGCCCCCGGGGTCACCCCCGAGGAGGCGCAGATCTGTGAGATCGGCTCCCTCGACGCCACCCTGGTCCAGGACCACATCGTCGTATGTGACCGCGGGACCACCGCCCGCGTCGACAAGTCGGTCGCGGTCGCCCGCGCCGGCGGCGTCGGCATGGTGCTCGCCAACGTCACGCCGGACGACCTCGACGCCGACTTCCACTCGGTGCCGACCGTGCACGTCGACGTCGCCGCCGGGCAAGCCATCAAGGACTACGTCCGCGCGGAGGGCGAGGATGCGTTCGCGTCGATCGACCCGGCCGGCGCCGATGACACCGCGGTGCCGCAGATCGCGGAGTTCTCCTCCCGTGGCCCCACACCGGCGGCGGGCGGCGACATCCTCAAGCCAGACCTGACCGCGCCCGGCGTGAGCGTCGTCGCCGCGGTCGCACCCGCATCCAACTCGGGACGGCTGTGGGACGTCTACTCCGGCACGTCGATGAGCTCACCTCATGTGGCGGGCCTCGCCGCCTTCATCATGGGTGAGAAGCCCGAGTGGTCCCCCGCTGCGGTGAAGTCCGCGATGATGACCACCGCGGACGACCTCGAGGGGACCGCCGGACCGTTCGCCCAGGGCGCCGGCAACGTCGACCCGGGCGACGTCCTGGACCCGGGGCTCGTCTTCGACGCGAGCACGACGGACTACCTCGACTTCCTCGCCGGGCAGGGCTTCACCTACAGCGACGGGTCACCGGTCTCCGGGAACCCGATCAGGGCCCGGGACCTCAACCTGCCGTCGATCGCGGTCGGTGACCTCACCGGACGGGCGAGGATCACCCGCCGCGTCACCAACCTCTCCGGCGGCACCGAGACCTTCGATCCGGTGATCACCGGGCTCGACGGCATCGACGCCACCGTGCGCCCCGCCACGCTCACCCTGTCCTCAGGCGAGTCCGCGACGTTCCGGGTGACCCTGGAGGCGACCGAGGACGCCCCGCTGGGCAGCTACGCCAAGGGCCGCCTGACCTGGACCGGTCTCGACCACCAGGCGCACATCCCGATCGTCGTGAAGCCCGAGCTCGTCGACGCTCCGGACGAGGTGACCGCCACCGGGTCGTCGGGGTCGGTCACCGTCGAGGGCACCGCCGGCAGCAACGGCGACATCGACCTGCACACCGCAGGCCTGGTCTCCGCGACACCCACCGGGGTCACCCTGGTACCGGGCGCGTTCGACCCCACCGCCCCGAACGACGACACCGACACCTTCGGGGTGCCGGTCGACATCGAGGCCGGCATCGACGTGGCGCGGTTCCAGATGGACGCCCACAACGCGTCCGACGACATGGACATGTTCGTCTACCGCGACGGCGAGCTGGTCGCCAGCTCGGCCAGCCCGTCCGCCGACGAGACGGTGACCCTGGTGAGGCCCACGGCCGGCGAGTACACCGTCTACGTGAACTCCTACTCAGCCGGGAACGGGTCCACGACCACCGGACAGTTCTACAGCTGGGTGGTCGGCCAGACGGACACAGGGAACCTGACCCTGGACCCGGAGACGGTCAGCGGATCCGCGGGTGAACCGTTCTCGTTCGACGCGTCCTGGCAGGACCTGGGCGGCTACCGTTGGTTCGGCGCGATCCGGTACGGCGACTCCGAGCACCGCACCCTCGTCACGCTCAAGTAAGGCCGAGCTTCGCCGCGGACTCCTCGCGCATCTCCACCTTGCGGATCTTGCCGGTGATGGTCATCGGGAACTCGTCGACGACCATCACGTAGCGCGGGATCTTGTAGTGCGCCAGCCGGCCGGTCGCGAACCCCCGGAGCCCGTCCGCGTCGAGCGGGTCGGCGCCGCTGCGCATCTTCACCCAGGCACACAGCTCCTCGCCGTACCTCTCGTCGGGGACGCCGATCACCTGGACGTCCTCGATGTCGGGGTGGGTGTAGAGGAACTCCTCGATCTCCCGCGGATAGATGTTCTCCCCACCCCGGATCACCATGTCCTTGATCCGGCCGACGATGTTGCAGTAACCGTCCTCGCGCATCACCGCGAGGTCGCCGGTGTGCATCCAGCCGTCGGTGTCGATCGCCTCAGCGGTCTTCTCGGGGTCGTCCCAGTAGCCGAGCATCACCGAGTAGCCGCGAGTGCAGAACTCGCCGGGCTCACCCCGTTCGACGGTGCTGCCGGTCGTCGGGTCGATGATCTTGATCTCGACGTGCGGGTGGACCGCGCCGATGGTGGCGGTACGACGGTCGAGGTCGTCGTCGCTACGGGTCTGGCAGGAGACCGGGGAGGTCTCGGTCATGCCGTAGGCGATGGACACGCCCTCCATGTGCATGTCGCTGATGCATCGCTTCATCACCTCCACCGGGCAGATCGAGCCGGCCATCACGCCGGTGCGCAGGGTGGACAGGTCGTAGTCCGCGAAGTCCGGCACGTTCTGCATCGCGATGAACATCGTGGGCACGCCGTACACCGCGGTGCACCGCTCGTCCACGACGGACTGCAGGGTGATGGTCGGGTCGAAACCGGCTGCCGGGATGACCATCGCGGCGCCGTGGGTGGTGCAGCCGAGGTTCGCCATCACCATGCCGAAGCAGTGGTAGAAGGGCACCGGGATGCAGAGCCGGTCCTCGTGGGTGAAGTTGATCGTCTCGGTGGTGAAGAAGCCGTTGTTCAGGATGTTGCGGTGCGACAGGGTGGCGCCCTTGGGGTAGCCGGTGGTGCCGGACGTGTACTGGATGTTGATCGGGTCGTTGTTCTCCAGCGTCGACATCCGCTCGGGCACTGCGTCGTCGGGAAGTCCTTCGCCCTGGGCGACCAGTGCGTCCCAGTCATCGGTGCCGATGTAGACCACCCGTTCGAGGGCGCGGCAGTCGTGGCTCACCTCGTCGACCATGCCCCGGTAGTCGCTGGTCTTGAACTCGGTTGCCGAGACCAGCAGCCTGACCCCTGACTGGTTCAGCGCGTAGGCCAGCTCGTGGGTGCGGTAGGCGGGGTTGACGTTGACAAGGACCGCGCCGATCTTCGCGCTGGCGTACTGGATGAGCGTCCACTCGGCACAGTTCGGGGACCAGATCCCGACCCGGTCTCCCTTGGCGAGTCCGGCGGCCATCAGGCCCCGAGCCAGGGCGTTGACGTCCCGGTCCAGCTCGGCGTACGTCCACCGCCGCCCCGACGCGAACTCGACCAGCGCCTCCCGGTCCGCGTGCTCGCGGGCGATGCGCTCGAAGTTCGCGCCGATGGTCTCCTCGAGAAGGGGTGGGCTGGTCTCACCTGCTGCGTACGACTCCATGGCCCTCATCCTGCAGTCCGCCGCCACCCCTGTCGAGTGTTCAGACCCGTCTCGTTCACCGTTGAAACCCGCCTCGTTTCACGTTGAGATGCGCGAGATTCGGGAAATCCCACGCATCTCAACAGCGAACGAGGCGCTTCTCAACGGGAGTTCTCCCGGACACGGTCGTGCCTGAGGGAGGAGCTCTTGGTCTCCTTCGCCGCGAGCACCGCGATGATCGAGATCACCGACGCGGCGCAGACGTAGAGCGCGACCGCGGTGGTGTTCTTGTCGTCGACGTCGCCGAGCAGCTTCAGCGCGATGATCGGGGCGAGCGCGCCCGCGAAGATCGAGGCCAGCTGGTAGCCCACCGACGCGCCGGTGTAGCGCACCGAGGTGCCGAACAGCTCGGAGAAGAACGCCGCCTGCGGGGCGTACATCAACGAGTGAAGGACGAGGCCGACGACGATCGCCAGCAGCACCTTGCCCTCGCTCATCGAGTCGATAAGGCCGAAGAACACGAAGGACCAGAGCCCCACACCGGCAGCACCGGCGAGATAGAGCGGACGGCGGCCCACCTTGTCGGAGATCATCCCCACGATCGGGATCCAGACGAACTGGATGACCGCACCGATCAGCAGGGCCTTGAGGATGAGGTCGGTGCCGGCGTCCAGGTAGACCTTGACGTAGCTGATCACGACCACGGTGAAGATGTAGTAGGAGATGTTCTCGGCCATCCGCATGCCCATCGCGATGAGCACTTCCTTGGGGTAGTTCCTGATCACCTCGAGCAGCGGCATGTGCGAGGAAGTCGCACCCTTGCCGGCCATCTCGTCCTTGGACTCCTGGAACACCGGCGACTCCTCGAGGGTGAGTCGCACCCACAGGCCGATGAAGACCAGCACCGCCGAGAGCAGGAACGGGACGCGCCAGCCCCACTCCATGAACGTCTCGTCGCTCTGCACCGCCGCGAGCACCCACAGCACACCGGTCGCGAGCAGGTTGCCCAGCGGCACACCCGCCTGCGGCCACGAGGACCAGAAGCCGCGACGCTCGGGGTCACCGTGCTCCGCGGCCATCAGCACCGCACCGCCCCACTCGCCGCCGACCGCGAAGCCCTGCAGCAGCCGGCAGGCCAGCAGCAGGATGGGCGCGGCCAGCCCGATCGAGGCGTACGTCGGGAGCAGGCCGATGGCGATGGTCGCGGCACCCATCATCATCAGCGCCACCACGAGCATCTTCTTGCGGCCGACCCGGTCACCGAAGTGGCCGAAGACGATCCCGCCGAGCGGGCGGGCGACGAAACCGAGCGCATAGGTGCCGAACGCGAGCAGCGTCCCGGTCACCGGCTCCGACTCCGGGAAGAACAGGGCACCGAAGACAAGCGCGGCGGCCGACCCGTAGAGGAAGAAGTCGTACCACTCGACGGCGGTGCCGATCAGGCTGGCGAACACCACCTTGGGGATCGAGCTGCGCGGAGGGGACTCGACCGTCGAGCTGTGCGTGGACACGTTCTCGCTTCCTTTCATGGCGGGTCTGGTGGCCGTCAGCGGCCATCGGGACAGGACGTTACGGCGTACTCCCGCCCGAATGTATGTGTGAAACATCCACATCCGGCGGGGCTCTATGTGGCCGCACCCGGCGCTCAGGCGGCGATGATCCGCGAGAGGTACGCGTCGGCCCGGTCCGCGCTCCACCCATGGGCCTCGCGGAGGCCGGACTCGAGCATTGCCAGGTACGCCGGTGACGGCCGGCTGTGCGGGACATGGTCGAGCCCATGGGGTGCGGTGAACGTGAGCATCGGCAGCCGGTCGTGCTCACCCACCTGGATCAGCGTCTCGTAGTGCCCGGGTCCCGCCTGGTGCCGTCCATCGTCGAGCCCGCCGAGCAGGACCTCCTCGAGCGGGTCGTCCGGGTCCGGCACACGGTGCATCTCCTGCGCCGCGATGTCGGCGAACTGGGCAGCGGTCACCAGGTAGCCGCGTGCCGCTGTCGGGCCGGCGGCGTCGTGGTCGTAGAAGGCGACCCCGCCGCCCCACTGAGCGGACTGACCCGCGAAGTACAACGCGCCGGGCAGCTCGACCGCGATGCTGCGCGCTGGCAGCCTCGGGTCGCGGGCGCCGGGATTGGCGCGCACCCCGCCCGGTGGGCAGCCGCCCTCGAGGTAGCAGGCAAGCCGCTCGGAAGCCATGTTCGAGCCATAGCTGACGTACCAGACGTCGCCGTCGCTGGGGATCTCGTGTGCTGTCGGTTCGGGGTCAGGCATCGCGTTTCTGGAACAACACCATACTTGCCGCCATCAGCACCGCGGCGAAGGCGCCGAACACGATGAACCCCGCCGACGGTGTGAGCGGGTCGCCGAACAAGGGTTCGGTGACGTCACGGACGGTCAGCATCCGCGCACCCGCGTTGTACGGGAAGAACCGGGTCAGCGGCGCCAGGCTGTCCAGTCCGGGGGCCACGCTCAAGGATGAGCGTGATGATGTTCTCGATCGCCAGCGGCCACAGCAGCATGAGCACCAGAGCGGCCGCCTGCTGCCGGATCAGCGAGGTGAATGCGGTGGCGATCCAGGTGAACAGCAGGCTGTAGGCCGCCGACTTCACGATGGTGCCCCCGACGGCGTACGTCGTGAAGTCGATGCCGTCGTCCCGCAGGAACATGATGCCGACCGAGCGCGCTGACCAGCAGCGTGACCAGGGTGACCAGCACGACCCAGGCGCCGACGACGAGGTACTTCGCGACCCAGGCGTCGGTGCGTGAGGGCAGCGCGGTGAGGGTCGCCCGGATCATCCCGTGACGGTACTCATGCCCCCACGCGAAGACGCCGACCATCGCCAGGAAGTAGGGGATGAAGAACGGTGCGCCGTCGCCGGAGAAATGACCGACGATCATCGGCGCGAGCAGGCCGATCTCGTCGGCCGACGGCGTATCACCGCTGCTCTTGAACTCCTCGGAGATACCCCAGGAGACCAGGAATGAGATGGCCGTGCCGAACAGGATCGCGAGGATGGTGAGCCACCACGTGGAACGGATCGTGCGGATCCGCATCAATTCGTACTTGAGCGCGTCAGTCATGCCCGCTCCCCCGTTCCGAGCCGCTCAGGTCGACCCGTGCCACCCGGCCTGCCGGCGATCTCGTGGGCCTCGAACTCCTGGGCGCCCTCGGTGGCCTCGAGGAACGCTTCCTCCAGGGTGGCCACCCGGTTGGACAGCTCGTGGATCCGGATCGAGCTGTCGAACGCCAGCATCGCCGATCGCGCGCGCATCCATCCCCACCACGGACAGCAAGCCGGGCGCGGCCGCGTCGACCTTCACCCCGTCGCGACGTAGCAGGTCGGCCAGCTCGGTGGCCTGCGGGGACCGGACGGTCACCGAGTTCTGGCGCGAGGTCTTCACGAAGTCCTCGATCGGCCCGCTGGCGATCAGCTTGCCGCGGCCGATGACCACCAGCTGGTCGGCCATCAGAGCCATCTCGCTGAGCAGGTGGCTGGAGACGAACACCGAACGGCCCTGGGCGGCCAGGCCTTGCAGCAGGTTGCGCATCCACTGGATGCCCTGCGGGTCAAGCCCGTTGGCGGGCTCGTCGAGGATCAGCGTGTGCGGGTCACCGAGCAGGGCCGCCGCGAGACCGAGTCGTTGCCCCATGCCCATCGAGAAGGTCTTCGGCTTCTTCTTGGCGACCGAGGTGAGGCCGAGCTGCTCGAGCACCTCGTCGACACGCTTCATCGGGATGCCGTTGGCGAAGGCCAGCATCCGCAGGTGGTTGCGCGCCTTGCGGGTCGGGTGGAACGGCTTGGCCTCCAGCAGCGCGCCGACGTGCCGCATCGGCTTGGTCAGTGCGGTGAAGGGCTCGCCGTCGAAGGTGGTGGAACCCGCGCCATGGTCGAGCCCGAGCATCAGCCGCATCGTGGTGGACTTGCCGGCGCCGTTGGGGCCGAGGAAGCCTGTGACGCTGCCTGGCTGGACCTCGAAGGTGAGGTCGGTGACTGCGGGTTTGCCGTCGTAGACCTTGCCGAGACCTCGTGCCTCGATCACTGCCATGCGGGTTTCCCTCCGTCGTGCCTGCAGGCCCGGTGCTGCGACGCCGCCATCTTGCCAGGCGTCCCCTAGTACCGTAGTGAGGATGTCCGAATCCGCCGCGCCCCGTACGCTGGCCGACCAGTTCCGCAGCTGGGAGCCGGCCGACCTCGCGCGACTGCTGTCGCGCCGCCCGGACCTCGCGAACCCGGCGCCCCAGGACTCCGCGCAGCTCGCGTCGCGCGCGGGAACCCGTGCCTCGGCGCTCCGGGCGGTGGACCGGCTCAACGCCCTCGAGCTCACCGTCGTCGATGCGGCGATCGCCCTCGGCGGCAGAGTCTCCGTCGATGACCTGCACAGGCACGTGAACGCGTCCGCGGCATCGGTGGACGAAGCAGTTAGCGTCCTGGAGGCGATGGCGCTGCTGTGGGGCTCGCGGGACGAGCTGCGCACCTTGAGCGTCCTCGGCGAGATCGTGGGTACGACGGTCAGCGGGCTCGGCCCGTCAGCGGAGTCGCTGCTCGCGTCGTACGGCCCGAACCGGATCACGTCCCTGGCCAGGGATCTCGGCATCACGCCGAGCGGCGACCGGCAGCACGACATCCACCGCATCATGGAGCACCTGCACGCGCAGGAGAATGTCGAGGAGCTGCTGGCCGAGATCGACCCGCAGGCACGCAAGATCCTCGACCACCTGGAACGGGAGGGCACCGAGGGGACGGTGGAGTCGACCGAGCGGCAGGTGAGCCGCAAGGACGCGCAGGGTCCGGTCGACCAGCTGCTGTCCCGTGGCCTGCTCATCGCTCGCGACCGCCGCCACGTCGCGGTTCCCCGCGAAGTTGTGATCTGCGTGCGGGGTGGGACGACCACCCGGGAACCCGCCGACGTCAAGCCGGCGTTGGCCACGTCATCACGTGCCCGGTCATTGGTGGACCGCGCTGCGGCGGGAGCGGCGTTCGAGTTCGTGCGTCACGTGGAGCTGCTGCTGGAGCACTGGGGCACCACCCCGCCGGCGGCGCTGCGCGGGGGCGGCCTCGGTGTACGTGAGCTGCGGGCGGCCGCCGAGCTGCTGCACGTGGACGAGTCGACCGCGGCGCTGCACATCGAGGTGGCCTCGGCCGCCGGGCTGCTCGCGGTGGGGCAGACCGACGACCTGGACGCGGCCTGGCTGCCGACCGACGCCTTCGACATCTGGAACGCCGCCTCGGTCGCCGACCGTTGGGGACGGCTCGCCCTTGCCTGGCTGGACAACCCACGGCTGACCGGGTTGGTGGGTGGTCGCGACGACAACCGGAAACCGGTGAACGCGCTGGTCGCGGACCTGGAGCGCGCCTGGCTGCCCGAGACCCGTCGGATGGCGCTGCTCCAGCTCACCGGACTGGAGGAGGGAACGGTGCTCGCCGCGGGCACCGGCACCGCGTCGTTGGTGGAGCGCCTGAAATGGCTGCGGCCACGGCGGCCCGCGCAACGCGCGGAGGCCATCGGCTGGCTCGTCGAGGAGGCGGGCGTGCTCGGTGTGACGGGGCTCGGTGGGATGTCGGTGCACGGACGTGCGCTGCTGTCCGTCGAAGACCCTAAGCACACGGCGCCTGCAGCACTCGAACCGCTGCTGCCGGAGCCGGTCGACCACATCCTGCTTCAGGCCGACCTGACCGCGGTTGCGCCTGGCCCGCTGGAGCACCAGCTCGCACACAACCTCGCGACGATGGCGGACATCGAGTCCCGTGGGGGCGCGACGGTCTACCGGTTCACCTCCCAGTCCGTACGACGGGCGTTCGACTCCGGCTGGTCGGCCGGGGAGATCCACGACTTCATCGCGGCGGCGTCGAGGACTCCGGTCCCGCAACCGCTGGTGTACCTCGTCGACGACGTCTCGCGGAAGTTCGGGACGGTCCGGGTGGGAGCCGCCGAGGCGTTCCTGCGCAGCGACGACGAGGCGGCGCTTGCCGAGCTGGTACACAACCCGAAGGCGGCCTCGCTCCGGCTGAGGAGGATCGCACCGACGGTGGTGATCAGTGACGCGCCGCTCGACGTGCTTCTCCCCCGGCTGCGCGAGCTCGGCACCTCGCCGGTGGTGGAGGCACCGGACGGGACCGTGCGTCTGGCCCGCAAGGACGCCCACCGGGCACGCTCCCCGAGACATCGTCCGCCGGTGGCCGAGGCCCGGCTGAGCGCGCGCATCGGCGCCACCGTCAACGCGATCCGGGCCGGGGACGAGGCCGCCGAGAACCGGCCGTCGAACGCCGACGCCGCCCGGCTTGCGCAGGCCGGTCCCATGTCGACGATGGCAGTGCTACGTGAGTCGGTGGAGGCGAGGAGCACCGTGTGGATCGGTTATGTCGACAACCACGGTGCGAACGTCGAGCGGCTCGTCGACCCCGTAAAGGTCGAAGGCGGATGGCTCAGCGCGTATGACCGGCGTAATGAAGAGGTGAGGTCGTTCGCCGTGCACAGGATCACCGGCGTGAACGTGGTGAGCGCCGGTGATCCTGTGCACGACAAGCCTCGGAGCCGCCGGTCAGGCGCTTGAGGGATGCTCCTTACCTATATCCGGACTTCCCTCGCCCCGTAAGATCTAGAGATGGACTTTGTTCGTTACGCCGAGCGGTCGGCCGACCTCGTGAACGCTGAGCTCGACGACGCCCAGGCGCTGGTCGGGCTGCTGACGTCCCGCGTCTGGCTGCATGAGCAGGTGCTGGAGCGGGACGCCACCGCGCTGCGGCGGTTCCAGAAGGAGCTGCGCCCGGTGTTCGAGGCCTCGAACGACGGTGATGAGGGTTCGGTCGTGGACCAGCTGAACGCCCTGCTCGCCAGGCACCCCGTCACGCCGTACATCGCCGGGCACGAGCCGGGCGGGTGGCACATGCATGTCGCGGACCGCAGCTCCTCGGTCGCCGAGCTCTTGATCGCTGAGTCCCTGATGGGTCTGTCCACGCTGGTGTGTGACCTCGGCGCCACCCGGCTCGGCGTCTGTGACGCCACCCCCTGCACCAACGTCTTCGTGGACACCTCACCGAACCAGTCGCGTCGCTACTGCTCCGACCGGTGCTCGTCGCGTGCAAACGTCGCCGCCTACCGCGCCCGTCAGCGGGCGGTCGCGACCGGCTCGGCCGCAGGGAAGACCGCATGAACGACGGTCCCCTGATCGTCCAGTCCGACAAGACCCTGCTCCTCGAGATCGACCACGAGCGTGCCCAGGACTGCCGCAAGGCGATCGCGCCGTTCGCGGAGCTCGAGCGGTCCCCGGAGCATGTGCACACCTACCGGCTCACTCCGCTCGGCCTGTGGAACGCACGGGCGGCGGGGCACGACGCCGAGCAGGTGATCGACACCCTGCTGTCGTACTCCAGGTACTCGGTCCCGCATGCCCTCCTCGTCGACATCGCGGAGACCATGGCGCGCTACGGCCGGCTGCGACTCGAGAAGCACCCCACCCACGGGCTGACCCTGGCGTCGACGGACCGCCCGGTGCTCGAGGAGGTGCTCCGGGCGAAGAAGGTCAAGCCGATGCTCGGTGAGCGGCTCGACGACTCGACGGTCGTCGTACACCCCTCCGAGCGCGGCAACCTGAAGCAGGCCCTGCTGAAGATCGGCTGGCCCGCCGAGGACTTCGCCGGGTACGTCGACGGCGAGGCGCACGCGATCGAGCTCTTCGAAGACGGGTGGGAGCTGCGCAACTACCAGCGCGAGGCGGCCGAGTCGTTCTGGCACGGCGGATCCGGTGTCGTGGTGCTCCCGTGTGGCGCCGGGAAGACGATCGTGGGCGCGGCTGCGATGGCCCAGGCGAAGGCGACCACGCTGATCCTGGTGACCAACACGGTCTCGGCCCGGCAGTGGAAGGAAGAGCTGGTCAAGCGCACCTCGCTGACCGAGGACGAGATCGGGGAGTACTCCGGCACCAAGAAGGAGATCCGGCCGGTCACGATCGCGACGTACCAGGTGATGACCACCCGCAGGAAGGGCGTCTACTCCCACCTCGAGCTGTTCGACGCGCGTGACTGGGGGCTCGTCGTGTACGACGAGGTACACCTCCTTCCCGCGCCGATCTTCCGGATGACCGCTGACCTGCAGGCCAGGCGAAGGATCGGGCTGACCGCGACGCTGATCCGTGAGGACGGCCGCGAGGGCGACGTGTTCTCGCTGATCGGTCCGAAGAGGTACGACGCCCCGTGGAAGGACATCGAGGCGCAGGGCTACATCGCACCCGCCGACTGCATCGAGGTGCGGGTGACGCTGCCCGAGTCGGAGCGCTTCGTCTACGCGACCGCCGAACCGGACACGCGATACCGGCTCGCTGCCTGCACGGGCGTCAAGACAGCGATCGTCGAGCAGCTGGTGAAGAAGCACGCCGGCGAACCGACGCTGGTGATCGGGCAGTACATCGACCAGCTCGACGAGCTCGCCGAGCGGCTCGACGCCCCGGTGATCAAGGGCGAGACACCGGTCAAGGAGCGTGAGCGGCTGTTCAACGCGTTCCGGCACGGCGAGCTCAGCCTGCTCGTTGTCTCGAAGGTCGCGAACTTCTCGGTGGACCTGCCATCGGCGGCCGTGGCGATCCAGGTGTCGGGCTCGTTCGGGTCCCGCCAGGAGGAGGCCCAGCGGCTCGGTCGACTGCTCCGCCCCAAGGAGAACGGCGGCTCAGCCCGCTTCTACGCGATCGTCTCGCGGGACACGGTCGACGCCGATTTCGCTCAGCACCGGCAGCGGTTCCTGGCGGAACAGGGGTACGCCTACCGGATCATGGACGCCGACGACATCGCCGCGGAATAGTGGTCCCGGGTAAACCGGGTGCCTCGCGCATCGCGGGCTGGTAACGTCACACGGCCCCCACAACAGCACCTCGCGGAAGGTCTTTGCGTGCCTGCTCCCACGCCAACGTCCGTCCAACCCGAACCCGAACCCCACCCCGACCTCACGTCCGAACGCGAGCACCTGGCCGGCTCGCGTGCCGCGCTCGCCAGGATGCGAGCGCGTACCGCCTCCCTCGACAGCTCGGCCGCCGGCGACTGGGTGAGCCAGCAGTTCCTCGAGTCCGCGATCTTCCGGCGGATGAAGGCACTCGAGGACGACCCGACGGTGCCGTTGTTCTTCGGCCGGCTCGACTACGACGAGGCACACCCGGAAGCGCTGGGCGAGCGCTTCTACATCGGCCGCCGACACGTTACGGACGAGGTGGGCGACCCGATGGTCGTCGACTGGCGCGCACGGATAAGCCGTGCGTTCTACCGGGCCAGCAAGGCCGAGCCGATGGGCGTCGAGCTGCGTCGCCGGTTCGGCTTCCAGCACGGCGAGATGACCGCGTTCGAGGACGAGGAGCTGCTGGCCGGCATCGAGGAGCAGCACAGCGAGATCCTCGAGGCGGAGATCGAGCGACCCCGCGTCGGGCCGATGCGCGACATCGTGGCCACGATCCAGCCGGAGCAGGACCTGATCGTCCGGTCCGAGCTCGAGCAGTCGGTCTGTGTCCAGGGTGCACCTGGAACCGGCAAGACCGCGGTCGGGCTGCACCGTGCGGCGTACCTCCTCTACACACATCGGGACCAGCTCTCCCGGCAGGGCGTCCTGGTCGTCGGACCGAACGAGTCGTTCCTCCGCTACATCGGCGACGTGCTGCCGGCCCTCGGTGAGATCGACGCGCAGCAGACCACGATCGAGGAGCTCGTCGGCAGGACGCTCACCCGGATCAGCGCCAGGTACGCGATCCGCGGGACCGACCCCGCCGACGTCGCTGTGCTCAAGGGCGACGCCCGGATGGCGGAGGTGATCAACCGGGCCATGTGGTCGCAGGTGAAGGCGCCGTCCGAGGGTCTCGTCGTGCCCCGCGGCGCCCGACGCTGGCGGGTCGCGGGCTACGAGGCCGAGGAGATCGTGGCCGCGCTGCGCGCGCGGGGCGTTCGGTACGGTGCTGCGCGGGCGATGCTGCCGCAGCGACTGGCGCACGCGATCCTGGTGAAGATGGAGATGTCCGGGGACTCCCCCGACGACCGGGTCCAGGACGCGGTCGCCCGCAGCCGCCCGGTCAAGCAGTACGCCGATCTCCTGTGGCCAGCGGTCGACCCGGCGAAGCTGATCCTGCGCCTGCTGAGCGACGACGCTTTCCTGGCCGGGGCGGCCGACGGGATCCTCACTGAGGAGGAGCAGGTGATGCTGCTCTGGGAGAAGCCTCCGAAGGGCCCCGGGTCCGCGCGCTGGTCGCTGGCCGACGCCGTACTGATCGACGAGGCAGCGGACCTGGTGGACCGTACGGCGAGCGTGGGGCATGTCGTGGCTGACGAGGCGCAGGACCTTTCGCAGATGATGCTGCGCGCCGTGGGTCGTCGTTGCTCCACGGGGTCCACCACGGTGCTCGGCGACCTGGCCCAGGCAACCACCCCGTGGGCGAGCCGCTCGTGGGAGGACGCGCTGAGGCATCTCGGCAAGGCCGACGCCCACCTCGAGCAGCTGACCAAGGGCTTCCGCGTGCCTGGCGAGGTCATCGAGTACGCAGCCCGTCTGCTCCCCTCCATCGCCCCCGACCTGGAGCCACCCACGTCGGTACGACGAACTCGCGGCGAGCTCGAGGTCGCACAGGTGTCGGACCTCGTCGCGGCGACCGTCTCCGCTGCTCGTCTCGAGGCGGAGAAGGTGGGGTCGGTCGGGCTGATCCTCCCGGACGCGCACGTGGCCGCGGTGACCCAGGCACTGCGTGAGGCGAACATCGGGTTTGCCTTGCTGGGCTCGGACCTGGGGAACATCGAGTCGGAGTTCGAGATCGCCCTCGACGTCGTACCAGCCTCCCTGGCCAAAGGCCTCGAGTTCGACCACGTACTGCTGCTCGAGCCGGCCGGGATCGTGGCCGGGGAGCCCGACCACGTGACCGGGCTGCGACGCCTCTACGTCTGTCTGACCCGGGCGGTCACGTCGCTGGTGGTGCTGCACACGGAGGCGCTTCCCGAGGAGATCGGGGCTCCCTGACCGACCGGGTCGCCGTCAGGCGGCGTCCGTGGCTGAGGGTTGCTTCTGAAGGGCATCCCACAGGGTCTCCCCGATGTATCTGGTGAGTGGGTGGGTGCCGGTGTGGTCGGTCAGCCAGTACCAGCCGTGGGGTGAGCGCCAGAGGTAGGTCCCTGGCTCGGCTTGTCGGAGTCGCCAGCGGCCGTGGGTCTTGAGTCGGTGGTGGAAGCGGACCAGTGGCGCGGCGTTGCCGGTGTTGGTCTGTCCTGGTTCTCCGCCGTTGCCCGGGGACAGGTAGGGGACGGGGTGGTCCATCTCGAGGCGTCGGCTGGTGGAGACGGCGTACGGGAACACGTCGCGGGGGTTGATCAGCCCGGCAGCCTCGCGTGTGGTGGAAGGGAACTCATATCCGTTGACCGGGCGGCGGTCGGCGAGGTCGCGGACCTGGATGAACCGGACCTGGCAGTGGCCGAGGAACTCCTGGGCCTGGCCGACGGTGATCGGGCCGACGCCCTCGACACGGACCACCCCACGCCCGGTGGCGAACGCCTCCTGAGTCAGGTGCAGGTACACCGTCGCGTTCGGCAGCAGCTTGCCCGGGTCCACCGGGGGTGGTTTGACGAACGCGGTGGGATCGCCGACCAGGGTGCCGGCGCCGGCGCAGCTCGGGCACGGCCGGGGCGCCGGCTGGTTGGCGTCGTCGTCGGAGTCGTCCTGGGACGGGTGCAGGTCACCCGGACGCAGGCCGTCGTCGCTCTCGTCGCCGTCGTTGCCGGTGTGACCGTCCGGCTGGTTGGCGTTGGCTTCGGCGGTCTGGAGCAGGAGCAGTGCGCGGGCGGGGGTGGCCAGGATTCCGATCGCCTTGGCGCGGCGGGCGCCGACCGGGCTGGTGTCACCGTTGAGCAGCAGGATCTGCGCGATCCGGTCGCACATCGCCTTGAAGTAGATCACGTCCCCGGCGGCGGCCTTGGCGATCAGCGTGGTCAGGCCGTACTCGTTGGAGCGGCCGGTGCTCACGAACTGGTCGGCCTCGGCCTGCTTGCGACGGGCCTCGGCGGCCTCGGGGTCGCAGGCGATGATCTTGGCCTCGAGCAGCTCCAGGAACGGGCCCCAGGCCAGGGTGTCGATCCACTCATAGGTCTGCGCATCGACCCAGCGGGCCTGTTCCAGGGACAGCGCGTAGTCGCTCTTGCCGACCAGCTTGGCGACCTCGAGCGCCTTCCAGCCGCGCACCTGGCCGGCCAGGGCCCGGGCCCACAACAGCGGGTGCCGGTGCCGCAGGTTGGCCACCTTGCGGAGCAGGTTCGCCCCGGCGACCGGGTGCATGTCCTGGAGCGTCGCGAACTCCGCGCAGGCGAACTCGTCGATCTCGGGGGTGCCCGCCGCGCCGACCGGGACGAAACGGCCGGAGCCCGGCAACACCCGCGTTTGCCGGTCCTCGTCGGGTTCCTCGGTCGGGCCGTGCAGGTCTATCCACTGCGCGGCCAGCATCAGCAGCCGGGTCTCCACCTCGAGCAGGTCGCGATGCGCGGCGGCGACCGCGTCGCACGCGGTGCTCCCGTCCAGCTCGTCCACCCAGTCATGATCGAACATGTGTTCGAATCTATCTGTGGCCCACCGACACTGTCAAGACCGTTTCCCCTTATCCACAAGGGCAAACGGAGAATTGGTCGCGCATCACCGACGCCGAGACGGCCACGCGAACGCAGGAGTGCAAGACTCGGTGGATGATCGACCTCCACAGCCAATGGCCGGCGCTGCTCAGTGGGCACTCGGATCTGCGGGACCGGCTGATCAATGCGTATGACGAACCGCACCGCAGCTACCACGATCTCCAGCACCTACGTGAGGTGTTCGAGCGCATCGACGTACTCGCCTCGGCCGAGGAGCAGGACATCGACCTGGACGCCGTACTCCTCGCCGCCTGGTTCCACGACTCGGTCTATGACGCCGAAGGCGACAACGAGGAACGATCGGCGGTGCTGGCCGCCCAGGAGCTCACGGATGCGGACGTCACCCCGGCGCTGGTCAGCGAGGTGGCCAGGCTGGTGCGGGTCACAGCGACCCACCAGGTGTCCGACGGCGACCTCGAAGGACAAGTGCTCTGCGACGCGGACCTAGGCATCCTGGCCGCGGATCAGCAACGGTACGACGGATACACCTCGGGAGTACGACGCGAGTACCAGCATGTCTCGGACAACGACTTCAGGCATGGGCGAGCACAGATCCTGCGCAACCTGCTCGCCGCCCCGACCCTCTTCAACACGAGTTTCGCCAGGCAGCACTGGGAGAAGGCCGCGCGGGAAAGTGTGCAACGCGAGATCCAGCAGCTCGAGGCGCAAGGGTGAGCAGCGCTCTCACTGGGTGTGTCCCTATTCGCCTCGCTAGAGCAGCCAGCCGGTTTGCCGTTGAACCCTTCCGTGGCGACCCCTGCCACTGCCCCTCGCGCCGCATGAGGCACGATCGGAGTCCTCTGCATTCGAGAACACGGGGGCTTTCTTCATGGTTCTGGCGGTGGACATCCGAGACCTACGTCTCGATCGCCCATCGGCGTTGGCGGATGCCTACGCGGTCGAGTGCGAGGCAACAGGGCACGCTCGGCAAGGTTGGGTGCCACTTGGAGAGTCGGCGCGGGTTGCAGCATGGCAGGCCGACCTTGGTTGGGCGCACCACCTCGTCGGAGCCTTCGAGGGCGGAAGTCTGATTGGCTTCGCAAGCTCCTCGACGGCGCACGACACACCAGACACCTCCTGGGTGGGCGTTTCTGTCATTCCTCAACACCAGCGCCGAGGCGTCGGCACACGGCTAGTCCAGGTCGCGGAGGAGACGAGTCCAGAGCGCGTGAGTCGGTTCGTCGCGAGCGCGTACCGCCCTACGGCGTCGGAGATCGAGGGCCTCGCTCGAAACTTCGCACAACCCCTGGGATACACGTGTGCCACCACCGAGACGGTCGTCGAGCTGGATCTGCTCACAGCCGAGCTCCCGGCACTGCAGCCTCCGAACGGCTACACGGTGTCGACATACCTCAACGGCGTCCCCGAGCACCTCCGTGCCCAGGTCGGCGTGCTCAAGGGGCTGGTGGACGCCGAGGCACCGAACGGCGAACTCGGGTGGCAGCCCACGCCGCTCTCGGCGCAGGAGTACCAAGACGAGATCTCGCTCTGGCAGAGACAGGGGCGCACAGCGTTCGAATCGATCGCGATGGCCGGTCAAGGAGTCGTCGCCGCCTGGACGTGCTTGGTCGTGGGACCCGACCCCGAGCGGCCGGCGCAGATCGAGGGAACGCTGGTCCGTGCGCAGCACCGAGGGATGCGGCTTGGCAGGGCCGTCAAGATAGCGTCCCTCCTCACTGCCCGCGATCACGGGCGCGCGAAGCACGTCCGGACAAGCAGCGACGACCAGAACGTGTGGATGCGCGCGATCAACGAAGAACTCGGCTTCGTGCCCGTTGAGTCCGAGATCCTCCTGCAGAAGCAGCGCAGGGACCCGGCCACCTGAGACGGCCGGTCGCGCTTTAGAAGTCACGCACCTGCTGCGATTTGGGCCGTTGTCGTCTACGCAGCCCGGGGCGGATGCCGATGTGCCGGGTGGTGAGAGAGGTGACGCAGCACCGTGGCGAGACAGGCCACTTGGAGCCAGCCGTTCGCCGAGGAGGTGGTGTTCTCGAACGACTTCGCGAGCCGGCGGCTACGTCCGAGACACACGTGTGCTACCTCGACCCGCCAGGCGTGCCGGATGGGTCGGAACGTCGGCTGCTTGTCGTCCCAGCCGTCCCGGCGGACCTCCAGGCCGTGGCGGCGGCCGAGCCTGGTCGCGGCCGCGGTGGTGACGTTCTCGTGCGTGGAGGCGGGCACGACCAGGGCGCCAACTGGCGGCCCGGGGACATCCAACGGCCACAACACGGCGCCCCTCGCCAGGTGAGTGTCGATGACAACCATCTACGGCGTCCCCCCCGCCCGGCCGTCGGCTTGCCGGGCGGCCGCATGCAGAACCGTAAGGGCCCGCGCCCAGGTTCCGTTGCGCGACCGACGGCGGAACTGCGACCAGACGCGTGTCCACGGGCCGAACGACTCCGGCAGGTAGCGCCACTGGCAGCCGGTCTGCGATATGTAGAGCATGCCGTCCACGACGGTGCGCAGGACCGCCGCATGCCTGCGACCACGCTTGCCGGGTGTGTTGAACACCGGTTCCAGCAGTTCCCACTGCTCATCGGTCAGGTCACTGGGACATGGCATGCCTGCACAGTGACGTTGGGCGCCGTCACGACAATAGGGACACACTCAGTCAGAGCAGCGCCGCCTCACGCAGCACCAAAGTGCCCTCGTCCGCATCGAGCACCGCGGGCACTCCGAACGGGAACGCCAGGTTCCGGTCGACGTGTCCGGAGGGTACGTCCCAGAGCATGGGTACGTCGAGAGGGGCCAGCCGGTCCTCGAACAGCTGCCGGACCGACTCGGGCTGACCGCAGCCGGTGAACTGGCCGAGAGCGATGCCGCGCACCCTGTCGAACCATCCCGCGCGGAGCAGCTGCGTCAGCAACCGGTCGAGCCGGTAGATCTCCTCGCCGACATCCTCGAGGACCGCGATCGACTCCGCTGCGGGCTGTGAGTCGCGCGTCCCGATCCCGGCGGCCAGCAACGCCACGTTCCCACCCACCAGCACACCCTCGGCGACACCACCGACCAGCGCGGGCACCGGCGTCGGCGTCACCGGCTGGCCCGGCGAGGAGTCGAACAACATTGCCCGCAGGTGCGCGCGTGACACGTCGTCACCCGCACCCAGGCTGGACAGCACCGGCCCGTGAATCGTGGAGATCCCGAGCCGGGCGGCGAACGCCTGGTGCAGGGCGGTCACGTCGGAGAACCCGACCAGGACCTTCGGCCCCGCCGAGGCGAGCGCGTCCCAGTCGAGCAGGTCGACCATCCGCTGGGCGCCGTACCCGCCGCGCGCGCAGAACACCGCGGTAACCGACGAGTCACACCATGCCTTCATGAAGTCGGCCGCCCGCTCCCCGTCACTGGCAGACAGGTAGGAGAACCGCTCATGCTGTCGACGCACGTTCGCCATCAGGCTGACCGACAGCCCCCACGACTCCAGGACCGCAAGGCCCGCGTCCAACCTGTCGCCGGCCACCGGGCCCGCGGGCGAGGTCACGGCCACGACGTCCCCGGTCTTGAGCCGCGCGGGCCGGATCAGGGAACGGCCCGGTTTCTTCGGGGCCGGCGTCTCCGCCTTGCGCCGGCGCAGTCCCGCCGTCAGCAGCCGCCCGATCAGCTCACGGCTGGAAACCGGGGTGGCTCCCGCGGCGACCACGCTCTCGTAGCGCTCGGCAGGGATGTCGTAGTGGTCCCGGTCGAACCCTCGCGACGGGATCCCCAGCGTGGCCGCGAACCGGTGCAGCTCCTCGAACGACGCGTCGCTGGCCAGGTGCGACCAGAGTCGCCCATGCCCAGGTGAGTTGGGTGGGTCGATCAGGAGAACCAAGGAGTCACTCCGACACTCGTCCCAACGCCCGGTCCACCGCGTCGTCGACCAGCATTCGCCAGGAACGCACATGCCCTGCGTCGACGTGCGACTTCGACCACGAGCCCCCGGGTCGCACCGACGAGCCGACGTGGAACTGGCGTACCCCCGCCCGGACCAGCCACGGCACGTGCTCGCCACGCAGCCCACCCCCGGCCATCAGCAGTCGCGCCATCTCCGGGTCGGCCGCGGCGCGGTCGGTGAGCTCGTCATGGCCGACCTCGAGCCCGCGAGGTGAGCCTGCAGAGAGGACGGCGTCCAGGCCAGGAAGGTGACGCACCTGGCGCCAGGCGCGGACGGGCTCCAGTGCGGAGTCGATGGCCCGGTGGAACGTCCAGGGCACCTCGGGCAGCTTGTCGGCGAGGTACGCGCACAGCTCGATGTCCACCTCGAGGTCGGCGTCGAGGAACCCGAACACCAGCCCCTCCGCGCCCACGGACAGGTAGTCCTCGGCGAGTCCGACCAACCGGGTCAGCTCCCCGCCCGTCGTACTGAACCCGTCATTGAGCCGGAGCATCACCCGGGCCGGGACCTCGGTCTCCTTGCAGATCGCCGAGACCAGCGCCGGCTCCGGGGAGAGCCCACCGGACTCGATGCCGGCCACCACCTCCAGCCGGTCCGCACCGCCCTCGTCGGCACCCGCGACATCGCGCGGATGCAGCACGATCACCTCGAGCAACGCGCCACGCTCCTGCATCCGCCCACCTCCGCCACGTAGTCGTGCACCGGCACAATAGACATCGTGACATCCGACGACGCCCTTCTGACCGCACGAGCACTCGTGTTGCACGACCTCGAGGCCACCCGCGCGGTGAACCCCGACTCTGTGTCCGTGCTCGAGGAAGCCGTGACCACGCGACGGTGGTGGGCATCGCAGTGGGAGGAGGGCAAGGAGTACGTCGCCGGCCTCATCGCGCAGGACGTGCAGGATGCCCTGCTCGACAAGGTCGGCCGCTGGCCGTTGTGCAAGGCCTGCGACGACCTCGACCCGCACGCCCTGTACATCCATCCCGAGCTCGGCGGACCCGAACCCACCTGGGTCTGCGAGCACTCCGGCATCGCCGTCGCGGCCCTCGGAGAGCTCCCCCACTGAGCTTCGCTTTGGCGGACGGTCTCAGCGCCGGCGGCCGAACAGCTTCTTCAGCACCAGCAGGCCGACAAAGACTATGACGATCGGCTTCCAGTACGACTTGAGCAGGATCGGCAGCACCGTCGCCCCGAGGTCCAGGGCGCCTTGCTCGGCCTCGCCTGCCGACCGGTCCGGTTGGCCCCCGGCGACCCCTCCGGACACACCTCCGGCCACACCTCCGGCCACCCCGCCGGGCTCCTCGCCGGCCGAAGCACCCGAGTACGTCGACGCCGCGGCCTTGCGCGTCGAGGCGGCCACCCCGGCCCCGGAGTCCGCAGCCTGCTCCCCGGAGGGCACGGCCCCGGACTGCCCAGCGTCGGGCTGCGCGGCCTCGGGCTGTCCGACCTTCGACTCCAGGCAGGTCGCGAACTGCTGCAGCAGCTTGTCCGATACGTCCTGGATCACACCGCGGCCGAACTGTGCCGGCTTCCCGGTGATCGCCAGGTCGGTCTTCACCTCGACGTCGGTCGAGTCGGCCGTGGCCGAGCTCAGCACGGCGGTCACCGTCGCGCCCGCCGTACCGTTGCCCCGCTTGTCCTTGCCCTTGGCCTCGATCACGAACCGATGGGCGTCGTCGTCGCGTTCGAGGAACTTGCCGGCCCCGGTGTACACCAGCGAGATCGGCCCGAGCTTCACCTTGCAGGAGCCCTTGAACTCGTCGCCTTCGACCGAGGTGACCGTGGCGCCCGGGAAGCACCCAGCGACCGACTCGATGTCGTTGAACGCCGCCCAGGTGTCCTCGATCGTTGCCGGGACGGTGAACGTGTGGGTCAGGTCCACCGTCACACCCCCGCGGCCGCGAGCACGGCGCGGCGGGTCAGCACCGTGGCGAGGTGCTTGCGGTAGTCGGAGTCTCCGTTGAGGTCCGAGGGCGGGTTGGTGCCCTCGGCGGCCGACGCGGCAGCGGCGCGCACCGACGCGTCGTCGGCGGACTGCCCGACCAGCGCCGCCTCCACCGCGCGTGCGCGCAGCGGCGTGGAGCCCATGTTCGTGAGACCCACCCGGGCTTCGGCGATCGACCCGCCGTCCACCCGCACCGCCGCCGCGACCGCGACGATCGGCCACTGGTGAGCAACGCGCACGAACTTCTCGTAGTGGGCACCCCAGCCGGTGTACTTCGGGATCCGGACCTCGGTCAGGATCTCGCCGTCCTGCACGGCCGTGGTGAACAGGTCCTCGAAGAAGTCGTCGGCCGAGACCGTCCGCGAACCACCGGAACCGGCGATCACGAACGACGCGTCGAGGGCCAGGGCGGGTGCACCCAGGTCACCGGCCGGGTCCGCGTGCGCCAGTGCCCCACCGAAGGTCCCCCGATGCCGCACCTGCGGGTCGGCCACCTGCTCGATGGCCTTGGTGAACAGCAGCGCGTGCTCGCGCACCAGCGGGTCGTGGAACACGTCCGAGTGCGTCGTCATCGCACCGATCACGATCGCGTCCCCGTCGTCGCGGACCCCTCGCAAGGAGTCGATCCGACCGAGGTCGACAACCGTCGACGGGACGTTCAGCCGCATCCGCAGCACCGGCAGCAGGCTCTGCCCGCCGGCGATGATCTTCGCGTCCTCGCCGGCCTCGGCCAACGCGGAGAGCGCTTCCTCGACCGTTGCCGGTGAGACGTAGTCGAACTGTGCGGGGATCACTGTGCCCCTCCTTCCCCGACGGCGGAGCCGTCTGATCCAGCACTGCGGTCGGCGGTATCGCTCTCGTCGAAGTGCGGCATCGCCGCGTTCTCCGTCGGTGTGCCCCCACCGGCGTCCTGCGCGTGGATGGCCTTGTAGATCCGTTCCGGTGTGCACGGCATGCGTACGTCGGACACCCCGAACTGCCGCAACGCATCGACCACGGCGTTCACCACGCACGGTGTCGACGCGATCGTTCCCGCCTCCCCCACGCCCTTGGTGCCGAGCGTGTTCGTGGTGGAGGGCGTCACCGTGTTCTCGGTGTCGAAGCTGATCGTGTCCGCCGCGGTGGGCACGAGGTAGTCGACGAACGACGCCGACACCAGCGTGCCTTCTTCGTCGTGGACCGCCTCCTCCCACAACGCCTGGGCGATGCCCTGCACGAGTCCGCCGTGCACCTGCCCGGACACGATCAACGGGTTCACGATGTTGCCCACGTCGTCGACCGCGACGTACTTGCGCATCTTCACGCCGCCGGTCTCGGTGTCGATCTCGAGCGCGCACAGATGGGTGCCGTGCGGGTAGGAGAAGTTCACCGGGTCGTAGGTGGCGTCCGCGTCGAGGCCCGGTTCGACCCCGTCCGGGAGGTCGTGCGCGGCGAACGACGCCAACGCGATCTCCCCGATGCCCATGCCCTTGTCGGTGCCCTTCACGCCGAACCGTCCGTCGGCGAACTCCAGGTCGTCCGCGGAGGCCTCGAGCAGGTGGGCCGCGACGATCTTCGCCCGCTCGATCACCTTGTCCGCGGCCAGCACCAGCGCCTGGCCGCCGACCACCAGGGAACGCGACCCGTAGGTGTCGAGGCCCTTGTGCGACACCTGTGTGTCACCGTGCAGCACCTCGACGTCGTCGAACGGCACGCCGAGGCGGTCCGCGACGATCTGTGACCACGCCGTCTCGTGACCCTGACCGTGCGCCGAGACACCGGTCACCACCTCGACCTTTCCGGTGGGCAGCATCCGCACCGACGCGTGCTCCCAGCCGCCTGCCCCGTAGGACAACGAACCCAGCACCCGTGACGGCGCCAGGCCACACATCTCGGTGAACGTGGAGACGCCGATGCCGAGCTGCACCGGGTCGTTCGACTCGCGGCGCCGCTTCTGCTCGGCGCGCAGCTCGTCGTACCCGAAGATCTCCTTCGCGCGTGCCGTCGCCGCCTCGTAGTTGCCGGAGTCGTACTCCAGCCCGGCTGCCGTCGTGAACGGGAACTCCTCGTGCTTGATCCAGTTCTTCTCCCGGATCTCGATCGGGTCCACGCCGAGCTCGTTGGCCAGCTCGTCCATCAGCCGCTCGATCGCGAACGTGGCCTCCGGACGGCCCGCTCCGCGATACGCGTCGGTCCAGGTCATGTTGGTGAAGATGTTCGTGCAGTTGAACCGGTAGGCCGGGAACTTGTAGATCGCGTTGTACATGAACGCACCGAGGATCGGGACGCCCGACGTCACCAGGCCGAGGTAGGCGCCCATGTTCGCGGTCAGTTCCACCTTCAGCCCGGTGACCGTGCCGTCGGCCTTCGCGGCGAGCGTCAGCTTCTGCCACTGGTCGCGGCCGTGGTGGGCGGACATCAGCGACTCGGAGCGGGTCTCGGTGAACTTGCAGGGCTTACCGGTACGACGGGCAGCGAGGAACGTGATCACCTCTTCGGGGGTCACCTGCAGCTTGCCGCCGAAACCACCACCGACGTCGGGAGCGATCACCCGCACCTTGGACTCGGAGACACCCAGGGTCAACGCCAGCATCACCCGCAGGATGTGCGGCACCTGGGTCGCGGACCACATCGTGATCTGCTCACCGGTCGGGTCGACCACGGTCGAACGCGGCTCCATGAAAGCGGGGATCAACCGCTGCTGGCGGTACTCCCGCTCGATCAGCACGCCGCTCTCGCGGGCCTCGTTGATCGCGTCGTCGACCGACGGCCCGGTGCCCGCGTCGGCGGAGTCGAACTGCCAGAACGCGGACTTGTTCGTGCCGAGGTCGGGGTGCGCGAGGACGGTGTCCTCGGCTGCCTCCCGGAGGTCGAGTGCCGCCGGGAGCTCGTCGTAGTCCACGTCGACGAGCTCGGCGGCGTCGCGCGCCGCGGCTGCGCTTCGGGCGATGACCACCGCGACGACCTCGCCGGCGAACGCGACCCGGTCCACGGCGATCGCGGGGTGCGCCTGCGACTTCTGGTCCGCCGTGATCGGCCAGGCACAGGGAAGTCCGCCCTGCTCCTCGGCGACGTCGGCACCGGTCAGCACCATCACGACGTTCGGCGCGGCCTGGGCCTCCGACACGTCGACGTTGGTGATCGTCGCGTGTGCGAACGGGCTGCGCACCATCGCGAGGTGCAGCATCCCGGACAGCTGGATGTTGTCGGTGAACTTGGTGCGCCCGGTGATCAGGCGCTGGTCCTCCTTGCGGAGCCGTGCGCTGCCGATCTCCTTGCCGGGACGCTCTTCGGTGACGGTCACGAGGATGCACCTCCGGTCGCGGCGCTCTGCACGGCCTTCACGATGTTGTGGTAGCCGGTGCATCGGCAGAGGTTGCCCTCGAGCCCGACCCGGATCTCTTCCTCGGAAGGGTTCGAGTTCTCGTTGAGCAGGTCGACGCTCTGCATGATCATGCCCGGCGTACAGAACCCGCACTGCAGCGCGTGGCACTCGTGGAACGCCTTCTGGACCGGATGCAGCACGCCGTTGGTGGCGAGCCCTTCGATCGTCGTCACCTCGTGGCCGTCGGCCTGCACCGCCAGCACGTTGCACGACTTGACGCTCTTGCCGTCGAGGTGGACGGTGCACGCTCCACAGTTGCTGGTGTCGCACCCGATCAGGGTGCCGGTCTTGCCGAGACGTTCACGCAGGTAGTGGACGAGAAGCATTCGTGGCTCGACGTCGTCGGAGCACATCGCCCCGTCGACCTTGACATTGATCTGGGTCATTCAGGCTCCTGTGCTCGAGGCGTTGAGCCTGATCGTTGCGCTTTTGACCGAAAGTGACAAGGGTCGCCCGGCACTGTTCGTGACGGACGGCCCCAGAACGCGACAAACGGCACCCGGCTTTGCGCCGGCAGGGGTCAGGCTTCCTCGAGCGCCGCCGCCATCGTCCCGTGGTGGATCGGCCCCGCCAGCTCAGCGAGCCGTTCGCCGCGACCACCCCACCGCAACGCGATGATCTCGGCGGCGATGCTGACCGCGGTCTCCTCCGGTGTCCGGGCGCCGAGGTCGAGGCCGATCGGGCTCGACAGCCCGGCCAGCTCGTCCTCGGTCAGTCCCGCTTCGCGCAGCCGCGCCAGCCGATCGTCGTGCGTGCGGCGGGACCCCATCGCACCGATGTAGGCGACCTCGGGGAGCCGCAGCGCGACCTCGAGCAACGGTACGTCGAACTTCGGGTCGTGGGTGAGCACGCACATCACGGTGCGTCCATCGATCCGCCCGGCCTCGTGCTCCGCCTTGAGGTAGCGATGCGGCCAGTCCACCTCGACGGTGTCGGCCGACGGGAAACGCGAATGCGTCGCGAACACGGGACGCGCGTCGCACACCGTCACGTGGTAGCCGAGGAACGCGCCGATCCTCGCGACCGCCGCGGCGAAGTCGATCGCGCCGAACACCAGCATCCGGGCGGCGGGCGCGAACGACCACACGAAGACCCGCATGCCCTCGCCGCGGCGTTCGCCGTCCGGGCCGTAGGTCAGTGTCTCGTTGCGCCCCGCTGCCAGCAGGCCACGCACGTCGTCGGCGACCGAGTGGTCCGCGCGCTCACTGCCGAGGGTTCCCGACCGCGGCACGTCCGACTCCTCCGGGCGTACGACGAGCCGACGACCCACCCGGCTCGGATCGGGATGTGCCACGACGGTGGCAACGGCGACGGGGCGGTCGTTCTCGATGTCGTCGGCGATGTCACCCAGCTCGGGGAAGGTGGATTGGTTCACCTTCTCGACGTACACGTCCATGATCCCGCCGCAGGTGAGGCCCACGGAGAACGCGTCCTCGTCGCTGATGCCGTACCTCTGCAGGACCGGCTCCCCCGACCCGACGACCTGCTCGGCGAGCTCGTAGACGGCGCCCTCGACGCAGCCGCCGGAGACCGATCCGACGGCCTCACCGCCCGGGCCGACCAGCATCGAGGCCCCGGGTGGTCGTGGTGCGGACTGGAACGTGGCGACGACGGTGCCCACACCGATCGTCTCGCCGGACTTCCACCAGGCCAGCAGCTCAGGCAACACCTCACGCACGTGCAACCACCTCGATCAGGTCAGCAAAGGTAGCCATCGAGTGACCGGCTACGAAGTCATCAACGTACGGCAGGGCCGCAACGATTCCCTGCTGCACCGGCTGGTACCCGTCCTTGCCCCGGTGCGGGTTCACCCAGACCACGTGGTGGGCGAGCCGATGCAGCCTGCGCATCTGCTCGGCGAGCAGGTCCGCGTCGCCGCGTTCCCAGCCGTCGCTGAACACCACGACCACCGAGCCCCGGGCCATCCCGCGCTGCCCCCACCGGTCCAGGAAGATCTTCAGGGTCTCGCCCAGCCGGGTGCCACCGGACCAGTCCGGGACGGTGTCGCCGGCCGCGATGATCGCGCGCTCTGGGTCTCGCATCCGCATCGCGCGGGTGACGTGGGTGAGCCTGGTGCCGACCGTGAACACTTCGACGTTCGCCGGGTGCCGTGCCTGCCGGGACACGAACGTGTGCGCCAGGCGGAGCAGCGAGTCGGCGTACGCGGTCATCGACCCGGAGACGTCCACCAGCAGCACGATCCGCCGGTCCTTGACGGCGTTGCGCTGCCACAGGATCCGGGACGGCTCGCCCATCCGCTCCAGGGTGCGGCGCAGGGTGCGGTGGGCGTCGATGTCGCCGCGGTGCCATCGCGTGTGGCGGCCGGAGGTACGACGGGGGGCCCGGGGTCGCAGCGCGGAGAACATCGACGCCAGGCGCGCCTTCTCGGAGGCGTCGAGCTCGGCGATGTCGCGGTGACGGAGCACCTCGGTGGCACTGGCCGTCGCACGGACGACCTCCTCCTCCTGGACGTCGTCGCCGCCACCGGCGTCAGGGTCGTCGCCGAGGTCGGCCTGGGTGATGCTGCGCTGCGGCTGCTCGCGCGGGACCTGCGAGGTCTCCTGTGACAGGAACCAGGCGCTGAACACCTGGTCGTACCGGTCCAGGTCGTCCGGCGCGGAGCACAGCGTCGTACGCCCGGCCCAGTACGTGGCCCGTTGGTCGTCCAGCCCGACCATCGCCACCGCACGCAGGTAGCTCTGTGCGCGGTCCGCGGTCACCGGCACGCCCGCGGCGCGGACCGCCCGGGTGAACCCGAGCAGCAGCTCGTCCGGCTCGTGCTCCATCTCCTCAGCCGGCCAGCATCCGGTCGAGCGCCTTGCGGACCCGTTCGGTGTCCTCGCGGTACTTCACGACCGCACCCAGCGTCGCGGCGGCGGTCTCGACGTCGAGCCTCTTGGTGCCGAGCCGGTCCAGGGCCCGGGCCCAGTCCAGTGTCTCCGCGACGCCCGGCGGCTTGACCAGGTCGTCGCGGGTGCGTAGCTGCTGTACCAGGGTGACGACCTGGTGCGCGAGCTGGTCGGAGACTTCCGGGGCACGCGACCGGACGATCTCCACTTCGCGCTGCAGGCCCGGGTGCTCGATCCAGTGGTACAGGCAGCGGCGCTTCAGCGCGTCGTGGATCTCGCGGGTGCGGTTGGAGGTGAGCACGACGATCGGCGGGGTGGCCGCGGTGACTGTGCCGAGCTCTGGGATCGTCACCTGGTAGGTCGACAGCACCTCCAGCAGGAACGCCTCGAACTCGTCGTCGGCGCGGTCGATCTCGTCGACCAGGAGCACCGCGGGGCTCTCCCGCAACGCCCGCAGCACCGGTCGGGCCAGCAGGAACCTTTCGTCGAACAGCGACTGCTCCGCCTTCTCCGCGTCCAGCACCGCGCCACCCCCCGCGGCCTCCAGGGCCCGCAGGTGCAGGATCTGGCGCGGGAAGTCCCAGTCGTACAACGCCTGGCTGGCGTCGATGCCTTCGTAGCACTGGAGCCGGATCAACGGCAGGTCAAGCGCCTCGGCGATCGCCTCGGCCAACGCGGTCTTGCCGGTGCCGGGCTCCCCCTCGAGGAGCAGCGGCCGCTGCATCTGCAGGGCCAGGAACCCGATGGTCGCCAACGCCTCGTCGCACAGGTAGCCGGTCTCACCCAACCGGTCGGCGAGCTCGGATGCGGTGGTGATGCTGGCAGCGGGGTCCATGACCCAAGCATTACCCAGAACTCCTAGGGATTCGAGGACGGGCGTCACTACCGTTCGGGTTCACATGGACGGGAACGGTCGTGGCTTCGGCGGATCTCACTACCGTTCGGGTTCATTTGGCCGGGAACGGTCGCGGGTCCGCGGATGCGGGTCATCCGCGGGTCCGCGGGTCTGCGGGTCAGCGGGTCAGGTCCCCCGGGGTGTCCGTGTCGCGGCCGGTGGCCAGGTCCCCGCACTCCACCAGCACCGGTGGATGCGCCGCGAGGTAGTCCCGCGCACCCCGGTCGCCGCGTGCCGACCCGATCACGCCCGCCCAGTGGTCACGTCCGACCAGCACCGGATGCCCGGGGACCCCGTCGTACGACGCGCGCCCCAGCGCGGTGCTGTCGTGGGGCAGAACCTCCAACAGCCGTTGTACGACGGACGATCCCACGTCGGGCAGGTCGACGAGTGTGACCATCGCGCAGAAGGCGTCGATGTCCTGCGCGGCCGCGAGCCCGGCCCGCAGCGAGGCACCCATCCCCTCGTCCCAGTCGTCGGCGACGACGACGCCGACCGCCGGGTCGTCGGTCCATCCGGTCTCGTCGAGGATCCGCGTCGCTTCATCGGTGGAGGCGCCGGTGACGACCAGGATCGTGTCGCACCCGCCGTCGAGGAGGACACCGATCGCCCTTGCCACGAAGGGGGTTCCGGCGTGATCGCGCAGCAACGCCTTAGGGGTCCCCATCCTGCGCCCGGCGCCGGCGGCCAGGAGCAGGCCGAGCACCGTCACGCCGACGCCTCGGCGACGCACTCCATGTCGCGCATCGCGCGAAGGATGTTCTGCGACCCGATCCTGGCGAGGTCGGCCTCGGAGTAACCCCGGCCACGCAGCTCGTCGAACAGCCGCGGGTAGCCTGCGACGTCCTCGAGCCCAGAGGGGAACGGCCCGGCACCGTCGTAGTCGCCACCGAGGCCGAGGTGGTCGATGCCGGCCACGTCACGCACGTGGTCGACGTGGTCCGCCACGTCGGAGACCGTCGGTGGCGGTGGCGCCACTGCGGCTCGTTCGGACAGCACCGGGTCGACGTCCGCGAAACGGCGCGGGTCCAGGCCCCGGGAGCGCACCAGGTCGAGACTCTCGAAGTACCAGTCCGCCCAGTCCTGGCTGATGAACGGCGGTACGAACGTGACCATGCAGACACCCCCGTTCCCGCCGAGCGACGCGAGCACGTCGTCCGGCACGTTGCGGGGATGGTCGCACACGGCCCGCGCTGAGCTGTGGCTGAAGATCGCCGGAGCGGAGGCCACCTCGAGCGCGTCGCGCATCACGTCCGCGGACACGTGCGAGAGATCGACGAACATGCCGACCCGGTTCATCTCACGGACCACGTCACGGCCGAAGTCGTTGAGACCTCCGAGCACCGGCTCGTCGGTGGCCGAGTCGGCCCAGGGCACGTTCTCGTTGTGGGTCAATGTCATGTACCGCACGCCGAGCCGGTGCATCATCCGCAACGTCGCGAGTGACTCGTTGACCGAGTGACCGCCCTCCATCCCCATCAGGGAAGCGATCCGGCCGGTGGCGATGGCGTGGGCGGCCTCGTCCGTCGTACGGCACAGAACCAGGTCGTCGGGAAACGCCGCGACCAGCCGGTGCACGAAGTCGACCTGCTCGAGGGTGGCGGTGACGGCACCCTCGCCGGCCATGGAGCACGGTACGAACACGGACCAGAACTGCGCGGCGACACCTCCGGCACGAAGCCGTGGGATGTCCGTGTGCACGCTGGGCTCGCCGTTGGCGAGGTCGACAGCGGACAGGTCGTAGGCGCATTGCTCACGCAGCCGCCACGGCAGGTCGTTGTGCCCGTCGAAGACGGCGACGGTCATCGGTGGGGGGTCACCGGGGTGTTCGGCCGGGACAGCGGGACCCACAACGTGTAACGGTCCGCGCGGTACGTCGCACGCGACACCTCGACCGCGATGTTGCCGGCGAAGGCACGGCGTGCGATGCGGAGCACCGGGGTGCCCTCGGTGGTGCCGAGCAGCTCGGCCTCGTCGGCTCGAGCAACGTCGGCGTCGACCGAGTCCTCACCCCAGCTCGGCAGCAGGTCGCGTCGTTTGAGCTCGACGTACAAGCTGTCCGGCAGCGGTGCGTCCAGCAGGCCGGGCACGATGCTGTCGGCCAGGTAGGCGTCCTCGATGCACATCGGCGATCCGTCCGCGAGCCGCAGCCGCTGCCAGTGCACGACCCTGTCGCCCTCGCTGATCTCGAGCGCCCGCGCGACACCGGGGCCGGCCGCCTCGAGCCGTGCCAGGAGGGTGCGGGAGTCTGGCTTCATCCCGCGCCGGCCCATCTCCTCGGTGTAGCTGGAAAGCCTTACCTGTAAGTCGATCTTGGCTCTCGCAACGAACGTTCCCCGGCCCGGGACCCGCTCGAGCAGGCCCTCGGCGACGAGTGCGTCGAGCGCCTGGCGGACGGTCATCCGGGCAACACCGAAGCGTTGCACCAGCTCACGTTCGGACGGCGCAGGGCTTCCTGGCTCCGCGCCGTCGATGAGCTCGCGAACGTACTCACGAACCTGCACGTGCTTGAGCACCGTCTGTCGAGTCCGGTCCGGGGTGATCACGTCACCCATTGCACCTCCCCATCTGCCCCCAGAGCCCTACCTTAGCCCCGGACAGATGGGGACGCCTCCTGCCAGCAGCTCACTCGCTGGCGATCGCCCGGAGCACGTCGAGGCGCGCGGCCCGGCGAGCGGGGAACACAGCTGCGAGGATCCCCACCACCGCTGACGCTACGACATAGAGGACCAACTGTCCGGAAGGCACCGAAATCACCTCGAGGCCTTCGTCCCTCAGCGAAGTCATCAACGCGAGCCCGAACAGGACGCCCATGCCCACGCCCAGCAGCGCCCCGAGCATCGAGATCGCGACCGCCTCGAGCCGGATCATCCTGCGCAGCTGCGAGCGGCTGAGCCCGATCGCCCGGAGCAGGCCGACCTCGCGCGTCCGCTCGATGACCGAGAGCGCCAGCGTGTTGACGATCCCGAGCACGGCGATCACCAGGGCCAGACCGAGCAGCGCGTTGATGATGACCAGCATGCTGTCGATGGGTGCGCGCTGTTCCTCGGCGAACCCCTCCTGGTCCTTCACGGTCACCGTCGGCATCTCTGCCGTCTGCGTCTCGATCGCCTGCCGGATCGCAGCAGCGTCGCTGCCCGGCTGACGGGTGATGAGCAGGTAGTTGTCGGCCTTCTGGAAGCCGGCTGTGGCCAGCGTCCCCAGCGTTGTCGTGAAGGGGTAGCTGAGGACCGGGTTGTCCTCGTAGACGCCGACGATCTCGTAGTGCTTCGTGCCGGTGGGCATCTGGTACTCGACCGTGCCACCGACCTCCAGGTTGTCGTCCTCCGCCTTGCCCCGCGACACGAGCACCGTGCCGTCCTCGAGGTCGGTCGCCGACCCCTCGACCATCTGGATCTTCATCACGTCCTCGAGCGTGGCGGGGTCGACCCCCGTCAGACCCTGGCCCTGTCCGTCGTACTCGCCGACGGCGTAGCGCAGCCGGGTCACGGACTCCACTCCAGCGGTGTCCTCGATCTGGTTCGCGATCGACGGCGAGAACGGCACCCCGATCACGTTGGACACGACGAGGTCGCCGAGGAAGTTCTCCTCGATCGTCCGGTCCACGCTTGCCTTCGCGGACGAACCGAGGATCGCCATCGTCGAGACGAGGGCGAGGCCGATCATCAGGGCCGAGGCGGTGGCCGCCGTACGACGGGGGTTGCGCAGCGAGTTCTGTCCCGCGAGCCGGCCGACCGTTCCGTACACCCCCCGGTAGACCTTTCCGGAGAGCGCGACGAACGGCTTGCCGATCAGCGGGCTCGCCGCCGCCACACCGAGCAGCGCGGACAGGATGCCTCCGCCGACCCACCAGGCGGGCTCGGGCACGTCGGCGTACAGGCCGGCGAAGACCAGGCCGGTGCCGAGCACGATCGGGGTGACGCCGATGACCAGGCGCCAGTGCAGGGCGGACTCGGGCATCGCCACGTCGTCGCGCAGTGCCTCCACTGGCGCAATCCTGGCGGACCGACGGGCCGGCAGGTAGGCAGCCACGACGGTGACCGTGATGCCGACCGCGTAGGCCGCGAGGAAGGTGCGGGGCGCGAAGATCAGCGGCTGCCCGGACAGGTCGCGACCGAAGTTGGCGAACAGAGCGCGGATCCCGATGGCGAGCAGAGCACCGAGGCCGAGTCCCACCGTGGAACCGACCACACCGAGCACGACCGCCTCGAACAGGACGGACCGTTTCACCTGGCGGCGCGAGGCACCGAGTGCGCGCAGCAGCGCGAGCTCCTTGCTGGGTTGGGCAACCAGGATCGAGAAGGTGTTGACGATCAGGAAGCTGCCGACGACCAGGGAGATTCCGGCGAAGATCAGCAGGAACTGGGTGATGAACGAGATCGCCTCGGTCAGGTCGCTGGCGGACTCGTCGGCGGCGACGCCGATCGCGTACCCGCCCGCGCGACTGGTCCCACATCGCGACCAACGCTATGAGCGCGACGGATGCCCGGATTCCGGTTGACCTACTCATTCGTCCCTGGTTGATCCCTGGCCCGACCCTGACCACCCCGCGGTTTCCACTAGAACAGTTGTTCGAACCGACGTATCGTGGCTCGCATGCCCGTCGAGTTCCAGGCCTCGCTCTTCGACACCGCGTTCGTCGAAGCCGGTACGACGGACGCGCCGGTGGCGACCACGGCGGCGGTCGGCCCGCTCGGGACCGCCGTGCAGCGTCACCGGCTGAGCCGAGGTGCGTGGGTCGACGTGAGGCCAGGATGGGTCAGCGGATCCGACGACCTGTTCGCAAAGCTCGTGCAGACCGTTCCGTGGCACGCCGAGCGCCGGCAGATGTACGAACGAGTCGTCGACGTTCCCCGACTGCTCAGGTTCTACGGTGAGCAGGACGAGCTGCCCGACCCGGTCCTGGTCGAAGCCCGGACCGCGCTCAACGAGCACTACCGTGGCGAGCTCGGTGAGGACTTCACCACCGCCGGCATGTGCTACTACCGGGACGGACGCGACAGCGTGGCCTGGCACGGTGACACGATCGGCCGGAGCCGGACCGAGGACACCATGGTCGCGATCGTCTCGTTCGGTGAGGCCCGTCGGCTGCTGCTCCGGCCCCGCAACGGTGGCGGCGCGCAGCCCGGGACGCTGGGCTTCTTGCTCGGCCACGGCGACCTGCTCGTGATGGGTGGGTCCTGCCAGCGCACCTGGGAGCACGCCATTCCCAAGACGGCCAAACCGGTCGGCCCGCGGATCAGCGTCCAGTTCCGTCCGCACAACGTCCGCTGACCACTCCCCTCGTCGAACCTGCACTTCCCTTGTCGAGCTCGTCGTGGGGAGTGCGGCTCCACCAGGGTGCCATGGGGAAGCCGAGGCGGGTGTGACCGGCCGAGGATGCACGAAGGGCCCCGGCCGGAGCCGGGACCCTTCGTGGTGTAGCTGGTGGAGCAGCTGAAACCTTCGACAAGCTCAGGACGAGCTCAGAAGTCCATGCCGCCCATGCCACCCATGCCGCCGTCGCCACCAGGCATGGCCGGAGCCTTCTCAGGCTTGTCGGCCACCACTGCCTCGGTGGTGAGGAACAGAGCAGCGATCGATGCCGCGTTCTGCAGAGCCGAGCGCGTCACCTTGGCCGGGTCGATGATGCCCTCGGTGACCATGTCGACGTACTCGCCGGTGGCAGCGTTGAGACCGAACCCGGGCTCGAGGTTGCGCACCTTCTCCGCGACAACTCCGCCTTCGAGGCCGGCGTTGATCGCGATCTGCTTGAGCGGAGCCTCGACGGCGAACTTGACGATGTTCGCACCCGTGGCTTCGTCACCCTCGAGCTCGAGCTTCTCGAACGCCTTGATGGACGCCTGGACGAGAGCGACGCCACCACCGGCGACGATGCCCTCCTCGACGGCGGCCTTCGCGTTGCGAACGGCGTCCTCGATGCGGTGCTTGCGCTCCTTGAGCTCGACCTCGGTGGCCGCGCCGACCTTGATCACCGCAACACCGCCGGCCAGCTTGGCCAGGCGCTCCTGCAGCTTCTCGCGGTCGTAGTCGGAGTCGCTCTTCTCGATCTCGGCGCGGATCTGGTTGACGCGACCAGCGATCTGGTCGGCGTCCCCAGCACCCTCGACGATGGTGGTCTCGTCCTTGGTCACGACGACCTTGCGGGCCTGACCCAGGAGCTCGATGCCCGTGGACTCGAGCTTGAGACCGACCTCTTCGGAGATGACCTGGCCACCGGTCAGGATCGCGATGTCCTGCAGCATGGCCTTGCGCCGGTCACCGAAGCCCGGAGCCTTGACGGCAACGGACTTGAAGGTCCCGCGGATCTTGTTGACGACCAGCGTGGACAGGGCCTCGCCGTCGGTGTCCTCCGCCAGGATCAGCAGCGGCTTGCCGGACTGCATGACCTTCTCCAGGAGAGGCAGCATGTCCTTGACGTTGGAGACCTTCTGGTTCGCCACGAGGATGTAGGGGTCCTCGAGGACGGTCTCCATGCGCTCTGCGTCGGTGACGAAGTACGCCGAGATGTAGCCCTTGTCGAACCGCATACCCTCGGTGAGCTCGAGGTCGAGCCCAAAGGTGTTCGACTCCTCGACGGTGATGACGCCTTCCTTGCCGACCTTGTCCATGGCCTCGGCGATGATCTCGCCGACCTGGGTGTCAGCAGCGGAGATCGAGGCCGTCGAAGCGATCTGCTCCTTGGTCTCGACGTCCTTGGCCATGCCGAGCAGCTGCTCCGAGACGGCCTCGACGGCCCTCTCGATGCCGCGCTTCAGCGCCATCGGGTTCGCGCCGGCGGCAACGTTGCGCAGACCCTCGCGAACCATGGCCTGGGCCAGAACGGTTGCGGTGGTCGTGCCGTCACCGGCGACGTCGTCGGTCTTCTTGGCAACTTCCTTGACGAGCTCGGCGCCGATCTTCTCGTACGGCTCCTCGAGCTCGATCTCCTTGGCGATGGACACGCCATCGTTGGTGATCGTGGGTGCGCCCCACTTCTTTTCGAGGACGACGTTGCGACCCTTGGGGCCGAGCGTCACCTTGACGGCGTCCGCGAGCGTGTTCATGCCACGCTCCAGGCCGCGCCTGGCTTCCTCGTTGAAGGCAATAAGCTTCGACATTTCTCCGCGATTCCTCACGCGTAGAGATGGATGGATCAGGTCGATGCCCGCGACGGACGGCCCCTGCTGACCCGGCAGACCCTTCCCGCCGGCGCTCGGAACCTCATCTCCCTGGTCCTTGAACTGTCACTCTCATGACGAGAGTGCTAACCACTTTTTAGCACTCGGCAGGGTCGAGTGCAAGGCGAACGGGTACGACGGGCGCCCAGACCGAGGAGGTTCGCGCAGGGCGGACACGATCCATCGACCGGACCGACCAGTGGCGTGTCTAGACCTATCCGGGATCCGCTACCGGAAGCATTGACCGGGGTAAGGGGCGGTCATAGTCTGAGGACACCTCGTGGGTGCGACGGGGTTTCGGCCGGAGTAGCGGAAACGCTCTCCGGCCACTTACTTGCCCTCAGCCGCAGGGTCCCTCGCCCTGTTGTCCGTCGATGCCGAAGGCCCGGGCCACCAGATCCATCGCGGCGGTGTCGCCGTCGGCTGCTGCGGTCCGGAGAAACACGGTGGGCCGGTGCGCCACCGCGCCCGCGACCGCGGAGGCCATCTGCCTGAGGGTCTGCTCCGGCAGACCGGGGCCGGCAACCCGGCGCAGCTGCCCAAGGCAGAGCTCCTCGACCTCGGCGCGCAGCGCAATGATCCTCGGCCCGGCGCTCCGGGACCGGATTCCTGCGGCGTACCTCTCCGCCGCGCAGCGTGTGCTCGTCTCCGCGGCACCCACGTCGACACCCTCGACCGGGTTTCCGTCCTCCGCTGTGCACCTGAGGTCGTCGAGGTCGAGCAGGGTGACCCCGGGAGTCGCCATCACCGCCGGGTCGACGTTGCGTGGCACCGACAGGTCGAAGATCACCAGGGGCCGTCCGCGTCGCTCCTGCATCGCCTCGCTGACCAGGTCGGCCGTCATGATCCGACGACCCGCCGACGTGGCCACGAACACCACGTCGGCCTCGCGCAGCCGGTCGGGCAGTGTGTCCAAAGGTTCCACCCGCGGACCCGCACCCGGCCGCGTGCTCGACGTACGGCTGAGCAGGCTGGCGCGGTCCACCGCTGCGGGCAGGGCATCCAGGACCTGCCGTCCCATCGTCCCGGCGCCCACGACGACGACGTCGATCAGGGACGGTTCCCGCACGGCCGCCAGGGCACGGGTCACCGCACGACCGGCCAACAGGCCGCGGCGATCAGGCACGGCTCCGGACTGATCCATCCCCTGCTGCCCGGGAAGACGTGCCGCCGAGGCGAGCGCTGCCGCGACCAGGCCACGCAGGCGGTGCGGCTCTCCCTCCGCCGCGACGGCGGCACGTCCGGCTGCCGCAGCTGTACCTGTATCTCGACCTCGCCCACGACCCGGCTGTCGAGCCCGGCGGCGACACGGAACAGCTGATCGCACCGCAGCGTCACCGGCCTCGACCGTCGCGAACTTCGGCAAGGCCCCTGCCGGTCCTGCGTCGCCCGCCGGCCCTCGCGCCGTCAACAGGCCGACGAGCCGATCGGCCGCATCATCTGCGCTCGGCACATCCTGGTCGGCTGGATCGAGCACGACGTGCAGCTCGGTGCGGCTGCAGGTGGAAAGGACCATGGACCTCGGCGAAACCGAGGCCGAGCAGCTGCGCGCTGCAGGGCGTGCGCCCCGGCGGCCTTCATGGCCACCTGCTCGAGCCGTTCGAGGTCGGCCACGTGGTGCGAGACCCCGACAGACAGATAGCTACTCATCGCGCACCCCCTCCGCTGCCACGGGCCAGTCCTGCGCGGACCCTGTTCCTGCGCGTCCCCGAGTATCGGTACGCGACTGTCAACAGAACGTCAACTCCGCGACCTGGGCGTTGCGGCTCGCCGAGCTCGTCGCTGTGCGTGGCCCGGGCCGGAGCTTTGCCGGTAGCTTGACCGGAATGACCGACCAGGCGCCCGAAGAACAGGCATGGCCCACACACTGCCCCGCGTGCGGCACCGAGCTGACCTCGGCGGTGATCGACATGGACAAGACCAACGCCGACCGGCCCGAGCTGCGGCCCGGTGAGATGGTCGCCGTGGACTACTGCCCGAACCCGGACTGCCCGACCAAGCAGGCCGACCCCACCAGCTAGTCGTCGCGACCTGGACCCGCCCCGTCGCGGACACCTGACCGGCATCGACGTACGTTGAGGGCCGAACCCACGGTGAAGGAGCCGATCCCTGTGCGTACCTGGTTGACCGACACGTTCGACCTCGAGCTGCCCGTGGTCGGCGCACCGATGGCGGGCCCGGGCGAGGGCAGGCTCGCGGCCGCCGTCTCCGCCGGCGGAGGCCTGGGCATGGTCGGGGTGCGCGGCGGCCGCACCGGCGAGTGGGTCAGCGAGCAGGCCAAGCTGGCCGCCGGCGACGGACAGCGTTTCGGGATCGGCCTGATGGCCTGGGTCCTCGACACCCAGCAGGAGCAGCTGGAGGCCGCGATCGACGCCCGGCCCGCACTGGTCTCGGTCAGCTTCGGCGCGTTCGAGCCATACGTCACCCGGCTCCGCGAGGCCGGCATCGCGGTGACCACGCAGGCCGGTAACCTCGACGAAGCGTTGCGGGCCGAGCGGGCCGGTGTGGACTTCGTGGTCGTGCGCGGCGCCGAGGGCGGCGGCCATGGCCGCAACGAGGTCGGCACGTTGCCGTTGCTGCAGACCGTCCTGGACCGGGTCGACCTGCCGGTCGTGGCGGCCGGTGGGATCGCGGGGGCGCGTGGCCTTGCCGCCGTGCTCGCGGCCGGTGCCGTCGGCGCCTGGGTCGGGACGGCGTTCCTCGGCTGCCGCGAGGCCGGCAACTCCGCCGCGGCACGACAGGCCCTCTTCGCCGCGACGGATACGGGAACTGCGTACGGCGCGGTCTTCGACGTCGCACAGCGGCAGTCCTGGCCCCAGGAGTACGGCGGACGGGGTCTGCGCAACGAGTACTTCGACAGGTGGCACGACCGGCTCGACGACCTCGCGAAGGACGACCAGGCGGCGCAGGAGCTTCGCGACGGCGCAGGCCGACGAGGACTACGACACCGCGTACGTCTATGCAGGGCAGGGCGTCGGCCTGCTGACGCAGGAACGGTCGGCGTCCGACGTACTCGCTGAGTTCGCGGGTGCCGAGGAGCTGCTGAAGCGGTTCTAGGGCTCGCGGTTCGGTGGGAACCCGCCGGTGGCGACCGGGCCCCAACGGTCGATGGTGATCCGGATCAGGGACTTGTCCTGGGCGCGCATGGCCTCGCGGTACTCGTCCCAGTCCGGGTGTTCGCCGGCGATGCAGCGGTAGTACTCCACGAGCCCGCTCGAGCGCGTCCGGCATGTCCAGGACCTCGGCCGTTCCGTCGATCTGCACGTAGGGGTCGTTCCAGTCGTCGGAGTGGACCAGGATCGACACCCGCGGGTCGCGCCGGGCGTTCCGGCCTTGGCGCGCTCGGGGTAGGTCGAGACGACCACCCGGCCCTCGTCGTCGACGCCGCAGGCCACCGGGGACATCTGTGGCCGCCCGTCGCTGCGCAGGGTGACCAGCGTGCCCTTGTGCCGGGTGCGGGCGAACTCGAGCAGCTCGTCGCGGTCGACCCGGTCTGCCGTTGCGATCTTGCGTGCCATGGCCCTGACCCTATCGGCGCATCCGGCCGGCCCAACCGGACTATTCCCTCATTACCGCCGCAGGGCGGACACTCGGATCGTGGAAGAGGTGAGGGCGATGAGGATGCTGCTCGGTGTGGTGGCGGTGCTCGGTGCAGTTTCGACCGGCGCTGTCCCGGCCGTCGTTGTCGCTGCCGGGGACACGCGGTCAGGAGGCGAGCACCCCGGCCTCAGCGGTGCCCGGCGGCAGAAGACGCGGCTATCCGGTGGCGCGGTATGTCCAGTGGCCCGGCGAGGCCGGTGGACAAGAACGCCGACGGGAAGCCCGGCTTCGGCCCGCCCCCGCATGCGCAATCGCGTCACAACGTCGACAAGATCGTCGACAAGGACAAGAGCAGGTCCGTCCGGCCGAAGGGTCCGGAGGTCGCGAAGAAGGACAAGGCCAGCAGGCACGCCCAGAAGATGTCCTCGCTCGGGCGCGCACACGGCCAGGCGATGCGCGTGTGGAGCCGTTGTGTCGACGAGCAGCCGGGGAGCAGCGCCGACGGTTTCGACCCGGAAGGGGCCTGTGGCGCGAGGCCGGTCCCTCCCGGACACCTGAAGCACAAGGGCAAACTGCGGTGATGGGCCTTGTCCGTCGTACCGCCCGCGACTCCCCATGACGACCCGCCACTTCCCACGGCGAGCTCGTCGTGGGAGGTGCGGCTTCACCAGGGCACCATGGGGAAGCTGGGGCAGGAGCGCGCCCGGCGTACCGCCGGGGAGGGTCAGCCGCCGGCGACCGCAGGAATCACCGAGACCTGCGCGCCCTCCGGGGTCTTCGTGTCGAGAGCGTCGAGGAAACGCACGTCGTCGTTGCCGACGTAGACGTTGACGAACCTGCGGATCGCGCCCTGCTCGTCGAGGATCCGGCCCTTGATGCCGGGGTAGGACGCCTCGAGGTTCTCGATCACCTCGGAAAGGGTTGCGCCGTCGGCGCTGACCTCGGAGTCCCCGTTGGTGTACGTGCGCAGGATCGTGGGGATGCGGACGCTGACGCTCATGTGCGCTCCTTGTCGGTGTTCTTGGCTGTCCGGACGCGGATGGTCAGACCAGACCGGTGTCGGTGAAGGCGGAGTACGTCGGTTCGATCGTAGCCGCGGGACCGACCCGGTCCGCAATGGCGTCGAGCGTCTTGAGCCCGTCACCGGTGTTGAACACGACGGTCTCCTGGTCGGGGTCGAGCTGGCCGGTCTCGACGAGCTTCTTCAGCACCGCAACCGTGACGCCGCCCGCGGTCTCGGCGAACACACCCTCGGTGCGGGCGAGCAGCTGGATGCCGTCACGCACCTCCTCGTCGGTGACGTCCTCGACCGCTCCACCGGTGCGCCGGGTGACGTCGAGCACGTACGGACCGTCGGCCGGGTTGCCGATCGCGAGCGACTTGGCGATGGTGTCGGGCTTGACCGGGCGTACGACGTCATGGCCGTCCTTGAACGCGGACGAGACCGGCGAGCAGCCATTGGCCTGGGCACCGAAGATCTTGTACGGCGTGTCGTCGACGAGGCCGAGCCTGACCAGCTCCTGGAAGCCCTTGTCGACCTTGGTCAGCTGCGACCCGGAGGCGACCGGGATCACGACCTGCTGCGGAAGGCGCCAGCCGAGCTGCTCGGCGACCTCGTAGCCGAGGGTCTTCGAGCCCTCCGCGTAGTAGGGGCGGACGTTGACGTTCACGAACGCCCACCCGTCCTCCTCGCCGGCGATCTCCGAGGCGAGCCGGTTGACGTCGTCGTAGTTGCCCTTGACCGCGATCAGCGTGCCGCCGTACACCGCGGTGGTCAGCACCTTCGGGCGCTCGAGGTCGTGCGGGATGAACACGACCGTCTTGATCCCGGCGCGGGCACCGGCCGCGGCCACCGCGTTGGCAAGGTTGCCGGTTGACGGGCAGGCGAAGACCTTCATGCCGAGCTCGCGGGCGGCCGACAGGGCGTTCGCGACGACCCGGTCCTTGAAGGAGTGGGTCGGGTTGCCCGAGTCGTCCTTCACCCAGAGGTTACGGATGCCGAGCTCGCGACCGAGGTTGTTGGCCCTGATCAGCCGGGTGAAGCCGGGCTCCATGTTCGGGCTCTCGCTGATGTCGGTCGGCACCGGAAGCAGCGGCTGGTAGCGCCAGATGTTCTTGGGACCGGCCTCGATCTGCTCACGGGTGATGGCCGGGAAGTCGTACTCGACCTCGAGCGGCCCGAAACACTCGGAACAGGCGTAGTGCGGGCCGAGCTCGCGCTTGGTTCCGCACTCCCGACAGACCAGGTTGGTGGCATTCCCGAACGCGCCTTCGCGCAGTCCGGACGCGGAAGCGGTGGCAGCCGGGGTGTCGGCAACTCTGTGGATGACTGGCGTGCTCAAGGAGGCCTCCTTCTCATCTTTCCCTGAGCCGACTCTCGGCTCGGGACGGAATTAGCACCGTGGCCACGAACGAGTTGTCGCGTCGGCTCCGGGACGGAGACCGAGAGGCGGTTCCTCGCGCAGTGGCGGGTTGCCGGGGCTTCACAGGGCCGTTCCCTCTGCCCCTCTCGATGAGCAGGACCAACCCTACGCAGGCGTCTCAGCATGTGCACATCGGGTCCATGATCCGAGACCGATGATGTCGGGCGACCGGACGTCCGGCTGAACCCTCGGCTCAACCGGGCTGGAGCGGGAACCAGAGCTCGCACCGGTCGGCGGGGAAGACCGCCTCGGCGTACTCGATGGGCCGGCCGGCGGCCAGGGACCTGCGGACCAGTCGCAGCACGGGCCTGCTCGCTGAGGTCTCGAGGGCCTCGACCTCGTGTGCCTCCGGCAGACTCGCGACCACCGACTCCTCCCCCGTGTCCGGCAGCAGCCCCCGTGGCTCGAGGTAGTGGTAGAGGCTCCCGGCGAGGTCATGCCTGGTCAGGTCCGGCACCAGGCCCGCCGGGAGCCAGGTGCGTTCCAGCGCGAGGGGCACTCCGTTGCCCAGACGGAGCCGCCGGACCCGAACCGCATGCCGGTCGCCGCCGAGGTCGAGGAAGCGCACGACGGGTTCCGGTGGGTCCTCGTCGATCTCGCACTCCAGCGGGCGGGTGGTCGGCTCGAGATCGTGGGCGCGGATGGCATCCGCGAAGGACCCGAGCTGCACCCGCAGCTGGAGCGGCTCGGGTGAGCGCAGGTTGCCGCGCCCGTGGATGCTGCGGACCAGCCCCTCGCGGGCGAGCGCCGCGATCGCCTGGCGCACGGTCATCCGCGCGACGCCCCACCGCTCGGCGAGGTGTCGTTCGGCCGGCAGCGGCTCCCCCGGAGCCAGCCCGAGGACGATCTCCCGCAGCTGGTCGCGGATCGCGATGTGCTTGGCAGTGCCGACAGAACCGGTCATCCCCGACATCATGCCAGGGCAGCGACCCGCGGACCCGCGCCGAGGGTTCGCCGCGAAGTCAGGATCGGCTCTCGCGAGGCACGGCAGAATGAGCCGCATGCAGGGGTGGCGGGTGAAGCGGGTGGTCAACGCGGTGAACGGCTCGACCCTGTTAGGGCTCGGCGTGGCGACACTCGGCGGCGCCCGCCTCGCCAGCGGGCCGCGCGGCCTGGTCCTGGCCACCGACTTCCGCTGGGGGTTTCCGCCCGCTGCCGCGTTCACGGTCGGCAATGTCGTCGTCTCCCGTCATGGCCGGGCCTGGCTCGACGGACGCCCGCGGCTGCTGCTGCACGAGGAGCGGCACAGTTGGCAGTACGTCGTCTGCCTCGGCCTGCCGATGCTCCCGCTCTACCTGGCCGCGGCCGGCTACTCCTACCTCCGCGGAGGGGACGCCGGCGTGCACAACGCGTTCGAACGGCTCGCGGGCCTCGAGGACGGTGGCTACCCGCCGCTCAGCCGGCGTGAGCTGCAGCGTCGGACGCGAACTGCCTGAGCAGAGCAAGCACCCCCGCGGGCCCGTCGACGACGACGTCGGAAAGGTCGACGAGTGCCTGCTGCTCCTCCGATCCCGAGCAGACGAGGAGTCCGGGCGCCCCCTGGTCCCGTAGCGCCGCGACCGCCTTGAACGCCTCGATGTCGCCGAGGTCGTCGCCGGCGAACACGAAGCCGTGGGCCCCGAGCTCGTCGCGGACCATCCGCACCGCCTCGCCCTTGTGCATTCCCGGTGACGCGTACCTCCACCACGAGCTTGCCCGGCTCCACGCCGAGCCCATGCCGAGCGGCGGCCTCGGCCAGCACCGGGAACAGCCGTTCGAACGCGCCCTGTGGGTCACGCAACCGGCGGGTGTGCACGGCGACCGCGATGCCCTTGTGCTCCACGAAGGCCTCACCGGCATGGTTCTCGAGCAGCAGTGAGGGCAGCTCGTCGAGGAAGTGGTCGAGCCCCTCGGGCACCGGTGGCGAGGTGAACTCACGCGTGACGGAGTCCCACCGCTCGTTGCCGTACTGCCCCAGCACGAAGAGTCGCGCCCCCTCCGGCAGGGCATCGGCCACGTCGTCGAGACGGCCGAGTGACACCGCCTGTCGGGCCGGACGTCCGGTGATCACCGCGACGGCGCGGACCCGGGGGACGAGCTCGGCCAGGGTGCGGGGGCCGTCGGGATGGATCGCGGCCGCGGACGGGTCCGGGACGATCGGCGAGAGGACACCGTCGAAGTCGAGTCCGACGACCGTGTCCCTTGCCCCAGCCACCACCTCGTCGTACCTCTGCTGCCCGTCGGCCGTGCGGAACTCCATCCCCCCACCTAACCACCCGGTTGAGATCCGCCTCGTTTCCTGTTCATATCCGTCCGGTTCGCGGGTCGCGGAAATTACGCGCGTCTCATCGGCGAACGAGGCGGGTCTCAACCGGGAATGAGGCGGGTCTCAACGGGGAAGGTCGGGCGACCCGGGGGTGGGTCAGGAGTAGTCGACGGTGAGGATGACGGTGAGCCGGTCGCCGCGCATCGGTGAGATCGCCGGCTTGAGGCGATCGATGCCGAGGTCCTTGGCGAGCAGCTTCGCGTGGTCCTCGAGCCGGCCCGGGTAGTAGACCGTGCTGGCCGGGATGGTGCCGTACCAGTTGTCGGAGCCGACGACCTGCCAACCCGCGCCGGCGATCCGGGACGCGGTGGACCCGGCCAGGCCGGAGATGCCGGAGTTGTTGTAGACCTCGACGAAGACGTCGTCGCGGCGGACCACCTTCTTCTTCGGCTTCTTGTCCTTCTTGATGACCTGTTTCGGCGCTGTCCGGATGGGCGTCGGCGTCGGCGTCGGCGTCGCGGTCACCGGGCGCGCGGCCTCCGGGGCCTGGTCGGTGTTGCCGTTGGTGCTCACGAACGCGATCCCGGCAAGCACGACAGCCGCCAGGCTCAGCACGGCGACCGGTGACGAGAGCGCGATCCCGCGTTCGTCGTACCGCCGTCCCCCCATCAGATGCAACATGCTCAGACCTCGAAGCCGAGACGGCGGGCGGAGCGGGCCCGCTGACGGGCGGCGCGCAGACGGCGCAGGCGGCGGACCAGGAGCGGGTCGAACGCGAGGGCGTCAGGACGGTCGATCAGGGCGTTGAGCACCTGGTAGTAGCGCGTGGAGGACATGTCGAACTTCTCGCGGACGGCCTGCTCCTTCGCACCGGCGTACTTCCACCACTGGCGCTCGAAGTTCAGGATCTCGCGGTCGCGCTCGGAGAGCTCGTTCGCCCCGGGGGCGTTCTGACCCGGGTTCAGAGCGTTCGCGGCGTCCATTTTCGACTCCTGGGGGCTGTCGGCTTCGCGTTGACACCCTCATCGTAGGCGACAAACAACAACGATGTCATTTGGACGCCGCGTTTCCCCGCGGGCAGTTTTGCGACAAGTTTGCGACGGGTCCGCCGGGCACAATGGCGGCGTGACCTCCATCCTGCAGGATCTGCCCTCCCTCGACGTACCCCCGGGCCCCCGGCGGGCCGATCCGCTGCCTGACGACCGCCCGGTCCGCTGGGGGATCCTCGCCACCGGCAAGATCGCCGGCGCGTTCGCGACGAACCTCGCCCTGGTCCCGGACGCCGAGCTCGCGGCCGTCGCCTCCCGTCGGCTGGAGTCGGCGCAGGCCTTCGCCGCGGAGCACGGGGCGGCCCGGGCCTACGGCTCCTATGAACAGCTCGTCGCCGACCCCGACGTCGACGTGGTGTACGTCGCCACGCCGCACGCCCTGCACAAGACCAACGTGCTGATGGCCTTCGGGGCCGGCAAGCCGGTCCTGTGCGAGAAGGCGCTGACCCTCAACGCCCGGGACGCCGCGGAGCTGGTGGCCGTCGCGCGGGAGAAGCAGCTGTTCTTCATGGAGGCGATGTGGATGCGCTGCAACCCGGTGATCCGCCGGCTGCAGCAGCTCGCCTCGTCCGGGACGCTCGGCCGGATCCAGCAGGTTCGCGCCGACCTCGGGTTCTTCGTGGAACGGCCGGCCACCGACCGGCTGCTCGCCCCGGAGCTCGGCGGCGGCGCGCTCCTCGACATGGGGATCTACCCGCTGACGTTCGCCTGGCTCTTCCTCGGTGAGCCCGAGCAGGTGCAGGCGGCTGCCACGATGGCGCCGAGTGGGATCGACCTGAACATCGCGATCAGCCTCGGTTACGACTCGGGCGCCGTCGCGTCCCTGTCCTCGACGATGACCGCGTGGTCACCCAGGACCGGGTCGATCGCCACCGACAGGGGGCGGATCGACCTGCCCGAGGCGTTCCACCAGCCGACCTCCGCGACCTGGACCGCGGCCGGGGAGACCGAGGAGATCCGTGAGGACGTCCTCGGGACCGGTCTCGCGCACGAGGCCCAGGAGGTGATCCGCTGCCTGCGCAACGGCGAGACCGAGAGCCCGTTGGTGCCGCTGGACGACACGGTCGAGCTGATGCGGCTGACGGACACCATCCGGGAGCGGATCGGCCTGGTCTACGACGCCGACCGCTGAGCCGGGGCGGGTGTGCACGGCCCGTCGTTGGGTACGTCGAGGCGCGGGACCGACCCGACAACCATCCGCCGACGGACTAGGGTTCGAACGTGAGCACATCGCAGCAGGCTGATCTCGTCATCGTCGCAAACCGGTTGCCCGTGGACCGGACGGTCAACGACGACGGCTCTGTCCAATGGCGGCGCTCACCGGGCGGCCTGGTCACCGCGATCGAGCCGGTGATGCGGGCCAACGACGGCGCGTGGATCGGGTGGTCCGGCGGCACCGACACCGACCTCGAGCCGTTCGTGGAGGACGGCCTGTCCCTGATCCCGGTGACCCTGACCGCGCAGGAGATCGAGGAGTTCTACGAGGGGTTCTCGAACGGCACCCTGTGGCCGCTCTACCACGACGTGGTCGCCAAGCCCGAGTTCCACCGCGAGTGGTGGGAATCCTACGTCACCGTGAACCGCCGGTTCGCGGAGAAGGCGGCGGAGGCGGCGGCCGAGAACGCGGCCGTCTGGGTGCACGACTACCAGATGCAGCTCGTCCCGGCGATGCTGCGGCAGATGCGACCGGACCTCAAGATCGGGTTCTTCCTGCACATCCCGTTCCCGCCGGCCGAGCTGTTCCAGCAGCTCCCGTGGAGACGACAGCTGCTGGAGGGCCTGCTCGGTGCGGACGTGGTCGGCTTCCAGCGGCCCGGCGCGGCCCAGAACTTCGTGCGGCTGGTGCGCCAGCGGGTCGGCCACAAGACCCACCGCGACATGGTCTACCTGCCGGACGGGCGATCCGTGCAGGCCAGCGCGTTCCCGATCTCGATCGACATCACCGGCCTCGAGGAGCTGGCCCGCTCCGAGCCGGTGCAGCAGCGGGCCAAGGAGATCCGCGAGCAGCTCGGCAACCCCGAGCACATCCTGCTCGGCGTCGACCGGCTCGACTACACCAAGGGCATCTACGCGCGGCTGCGTGGCTACAGCGAGCTGCTCGCCGAGGGCAAGATCAGCGTCGAGGACGCGGTGTTCGTGCAGGTCGCGACGCCGTCGCGCGAACGGGTCGAGCAGTACCGCGTGCTGCGCGACAACATCGACCAGCTGGTCGGCCGGATCAACGGCGACCTGGGCCGGATCGGTCGACCCGCGATCTCCTACCTGCACTCGTCCTACCCACGCGACGAGATGGCCGCGCTGTTCCGGGCCGCGGACATCATGGTGGTCACGCCCCTGCGCGACGGCATGAACCTGGTGGCCAAGGAGTACGTCGCCTGCAGGTACGACTGCGACGGCGCCCTCGTCCTGTCCGAGTTCGCCGGCGCCGCCGATGAGCTGCGTCAGGCGTACCTGATCAACCCTTATGACATCAACGGGATGAAGGCCACGATCCTCGAGGCGATGCACGCCAGCCCCAAGGACCGCACCAAGCGGATGCGGGCGATGCGCAAGACGATCACCGAGCACGACGTGAAGGACTGGGCGTCGGGCTTCCTCAAGGTCCTCAGCGAGACGAAGCCCCTTCACCACAAGCAGCTCCGCCCCGCCCGTCGTACCTGACCGACGCCCTACGCCGGCGGGATGTTCTGGTTCAGGTGGAAGACGTTGTCGGGGTCGTAGCGGCGCTTGATCCCGGCCAGCCGGTCGTAGTTCCCGAGGTACGACGCACGCACCCGGTCCGCCCCCTCGTCCATCATGAAGTTCACGTAGGCACCGCCGGCCGAGGTCGGGTGCAGCTCGGTCCAGTAGGCCTTGGTCCACTCGGTGATCGCGGCCGCGTTGGCGGGATCGGGATCGACCCCCACGATCACCCCGGCCCATCCGCCGTTGCGGTAGGCGAACGGGGTCGCGTCGTCGGCGACCCTGCCCGCCGCGCCGTCGATCGGGTAGAGGTGCATGGTCGAGTGGCCGGTCGGGAGCTGCGCGCCGTACTTCATGTGCACGTCGATCGCGGCATCGCTGATCTCCTCGAAGAAGTCCGCCCGCCAGTACCACTGCAGACCCGCTGGGTAGAGCCCGTCGAACGCCCGCTGCAGGGTGGTGAACGGCATCGCGTGCAGCCCCACCAGCAGTGGTGAGCCGAACTCCTTGACCGGTGCCAGCGCCTCGTCGGCGCGGTCATGGGGGCCGGTGTAGCACCAGACGATCCCGCACGCCTTGCGTCCCCAGAGCTCCTCCGGGAACGGCGGCGCCGGTGGGATCGTCAGCACACCGATCCATCCGCTGAGCTCCTCCGGCAGGCTGGGCAGCAGCTCGCGGTACCACCGCATCACCGCAGCAGTGTCCTCGAGGTCGTAGAGGACCGGGCCGCCGATGATCGTCCCGGCGTCCCCGATCGGGTGGCACCGGAACGTGAACGAGGTGACCACGCCGAAGTTCCCGCCGCCGCCACGCAGCGCCCAGAACAGGTCGGTGTTGGTGGTCTCGTCGGCAACCACCATGCGTCCGTCGGCGAGGACAACGTCGGCGGAGACCAGGTTGTCGACGGTCAGCCCGTACTGTCGCGACAGGTAGCCGATCCCGCCGCCGAGCGCGAGACCACCGACGCCGGTCGACGCGATGAAGCCGGACGGCGTCGCCAACCCGAACGCAACCGTGGCGTGGTCGACGTCGCCCCAGACGCAGCCGCCGTCCACCCGGACGGTGCCGCGCACCGGGTCGACGGTGGTGCTCCGCATGCCGGCCAGGTCGATGACGAGCGCGTCGTCCCAGACGCCGAGTCCACCGGCATTGTGCCCGCCGCCACGGACCGCGATCTCGAGCGAGTGCGCCACCGCGAACCGGACGCTGGCCACGACGTCGGCTGTGTCCCGGCAGCGCACGATCACCGCCGGGCGACGGTCGATCATGCCGTTGTAGACCGCGCGGGCCTGGTCGTAGCCCGGGTCGTCGGGTGTGGTGATGGTGCCCAGCAGCAGCTCCCGCAGCTCCTCGAGCGGAGGCGTGGTGCGCGTGGTCGGTGTCTCGGTGGTGGTCATCTCTGCTCCTCCTCGGTGACGTCCCGGCCGGGACGCACCGCCCAACCTAGGAAGGCAGCGTTCGCAGAGCGTTCGCAGCGTTCGTGTCCTCGCGGCACAGGTACGCGAGCGCAGTGCTGCCCTGCTGCACGGCGAGCTCCATCGCAGATCCGAGCAGCTCGTCGCGCTGTCCGTCGGAGGCCAGTGCGGCCCGTAGCCGGAGCACCTCGGGTAGCCACCAGGTATCCCCTCTGGACTCTGCGGCGGACCGCGCCGCATCGAGGGTGGCGCGCGCGTCGTCGTCCTTGCCGTGTCGCGCCATCCCGTCGGCGAGGAGGTAGAGCCAGTAGGGCATCCGCGCCAGGGAGCCCTGGTCTCGCAGGTTGCTGATACCCCTCCGCATCACCGCGATCCCATGCACGCCTCCGGTCGACCACCCCTGGAGCACGAGGCCCCATTCCCGGTAGTAGGCGAACCCGTACCGGTCGCTGATCGCCTCCAGCTCCCTCGCTGTCCTTTCCAGCGCGGCCCGGTTGCCGAGAAGCTGTTCGGTGACCCCGGCGTAAGCGAGTGCGACGGCGAGGCTGTACGGGTGACCGATCGACCGGGCGCGTTCGATGGCCTGGTGCGCCCGGTCCGCCGCACGCTCCCGCTGTCCCAGCAGCCAGTGGGCATGGGCCGACCAGGCGAGCGCATGCACCTCGGGCATGGTGCCGATGGCCAGCGACTCGGCCCCTGCACAACGCACGTGCGCGAGGTCGAAGTGCTCGAGAGCCTCCGTCGGCAGCCCCAGCGTGACGGCCGAGCCGGCGAAGGCGAAGTGTGCCTGGCCGAGGAGTACGTCGTCCACCTCAGACACCGACAACGCACGGGAGATGATCCGGTGCGCCTCACGGATCTTGCCCTGCACGAAGCGGGATGCCCAGAGGGCGAGCAGGCTCTCCACCAGGCTGGCGCTCGACCCGGTCCTCTCGGCGAGCTCAACGGCTCGTTCGAGCACGGTCTGGAGCTCGATCGATGCGTAGCCGTGAAGCGCATTGAGCGGTGCGGCCATCGCCAGCAGGCTGTCCAGCTCACGCCTGTCGCGGTCCCGGCCCACCGGCAGCGCGTCGACCATTCGTAGCGCCTGCCGGTACAGGTGCGTCGCCTCCGCCAGAGCAAACCTGCTTGCGGCGATGTCCGCGGCCTGGTGGTAGTAGGGCAGCGCACGTTCGGGTCGCCCACCCCGGTCGTACTGCGCGGCGAGCTGACCGGCCACGTCGTCGCCGAGCACGGAAGGCGAGAGCTCCAGGGCCTGGGCCAGGCGACGGTGCAACAGCCAGCGACGTGGCGGGCTCACCAGCTCGTAGGCGGTGTCTCGCAACAGGTCGTGGGAGAAGTCGTAGCCGGCGCCGCGCTCCTGCACGATCCGGCTGCGCCACAGCTCGTCGACCGCCCTGGCCACCGTGTCTGCATCGAGGTCGCTCGCCTCGGTCAACAGGTCGAGGGCGAAGTCCCGGCCGAGAGCGGCTGCCAGACTCGCGATCTCCTGGGCATGCGGCGAGATCATTTCGAGTCGACGGCGCAGCACCGATCCGAGCTCGCCGGTCGTCACTCCGGCCGTTTCGCCGGTCGGTTCGGACCGTGCCGCGGCAGCTCGGCTCGCCTCGATCACATAGAGCGGGAACCCACCGGTCGTCGCGTGCAGCAGCTCGACCTCCTGCTGGGACTGCCCGTTCCCCGTGAGGACGTCCGCGAGCGCCGCGGTGTCGTCGCGGTCCAGCGGAGCGAGCGGGATCTCGACGAGCTGCCCGGCATCCCGCAGCCGCCCCAGCCATCGGCCGGCCATGCTCGCCGTGTCACCGTCACGAAGTGTCGCCACCACCATCAGGTGCCGGTCAGGGGTGAGCCCGAGCATGAACGAGATCCACGCAAGGGTCTCCCGGTCGCACCACTGCAGGTTGTCGAGCACGAGCAACACCGGACGCTCGACGTTGAGGAAGGGTTGCGTGAGTCCCTCGAAGAACCGGTGCCGCTGCCACGCGTCGACCATCGCCCGGTCCCCGGCCGAACCGACCCGGGCCTGACCGCCGATGTCGGGCACGAGTCGCTCCACCTCCCCTCTCCAGACCGGCTGGAGTGCCCGCGAGACCGCCCGCAGCTCAGGCGCGCGCAGCCAGTCAGCGACCGGTGCAAGACCCAGCTGGCCGGAGGTGTCGAAGCACTGTGCCGTGGCCACGATGGCGCCGCGGGCGGTGGCCTTCCGGGCGAGCTCGGCCAGCAGCCGGCTCTTGCCGACGCCAGCCGGCCCCCGCACCACGCCGACCTTCCCGTGGCCGAGCAGCGCGTGGTCCCACAGCTCGGTGAGCACCCGGAGCTCGCCGTCCCTGGCGATCAGGGGGATCCGTGCTGTGCTGGGTCGGGCCGTCCTGGGGCGTGACCGTTCCCGCGTCGTACGGACGTCGGAGCCGGGTCCGATGAGGCTCTCGAGTGCGTGGCGCGTTGCCGGCCCGGGGCTGACCCCGAGCTCTCGTTCGAGGACTGACGCGCAGTGGTGGTAGGTGCTGATTGCTCCGGCCCGGTCGCCCATCTCGGCCTGCAGGCCCATCAACACCCGGTAGCCGACCTCCTCGAGGGGTTCCAGCGCGATCCGTTTCCTGGCCGCCTCTAGACACGGGCGCAGATCACCGTTACGGGCACCCCGCTCGGCCAGGAGGTCGCACAGCTCAACGCAGTGTCGGCGGAGCGTGTCGCGAGCCGCGACCGCCCAGTCGTCGTACACGGTGGGCAGGAAGTCGCCGCCGTAGGCGTCGACTCCCCTGGCTGCGTGGGTCGCGAGCGCGTCTGCATCACCGGACCGCGCGGCCTCGGCGGCCCGCCTCATCTCGGTCTCCAGGACCCGGACATCGACCCGGCAGGTGTCGGTGTCGCGCCAGCACAGGTCGGTGCCGGTCACTTCGAGGGACTCATCGTCGGCGAGCAGCTGGCGGAGGTGGTGCAGCTCGCGACGCAGGTTGGTCAACGCCTGTGCGTCGGTCGAGTCGGGCCAGAAGCTGGCCGCGATCCGCTGCCTGGTTTGGGGAGTTCCGGCATGAATCGCGAGGTATCCGATGAGCGCGGTCGTCCGTGACGAGCGGGCCAGTACGCGGCCCGTGCCCTCATCGTCGATGACCTGTTCTCCCAGCAGGGAGATCGTCAACATCCTCAGACTGCCCCTCCTGCGACCACTCTATGCGGCTCAGCACTTCCCGTCCGTGGTTCGACAGCCGGCGCCGTCCGATGCGGAACGAGGCACGCCCCCGAGCGAGGCACGCCTCAACGGGAGGTGGTGGATGCGGGAGCCTCGCCACCCTGCGGCACCACCGGGCGCATCAACCGGGTGATCTCCTCGGCATCCACCGCCGAGGGCTGTCCCCAGTCGGGTCGGTACCCGTACACCTCGCCCAGCGGACGCGAGGACTGCACACCGTCGACGATGTCGATGTCGTTGACGGCGATCAGACCCGGATGCGGCACACCGCATGCCTCGGCGATTCTGAGCAGGTCCCGTCTCAGCGTCTTGAGGTAGTTCGCGGTGCGTACCGACTTCAAGGCGGGGTCAAGGCCGTGCGTGAGCCACGGGTCCTGGGTCGCGACCCCCGTGGGGCACCTGTCGGTGTGACACTTCTGTGCCTGGATACAGCCGACGGCGAGCATTGCCTCGCGCCCGGAGCTCACCATGTCCACACCGAGGGCGAACGCGACAATGGCGTTCTCCGGCAGACCGAGCTTGGCCGAACCGATGAAGGTCACGTCGTCGGTCAAGCCGGCTTCGGCGAACAGCTTGTAGACGTAGGTGAAGCCGAGCCGGAACGGCAGCGCCACCGAGTCGCTGAACACCAGCGGGGCCGCACCCGTGCCACCCTCGCCACCGTCGATCGTGATGAAGTCGACGGCCCGGTCCCGGCTCGTCCGCTCGACGAGCTCGTGCCAGAACCCCAGGTCGCCCACCGCCGACTTGATCCCGACCGGCAGACCGGTCTCGTCGGCGAGCAGCTCCACCCAGTCGAGCATGCTGTCGACGTCGGTGAACTCCGCGTGCCGCGACGGGCTCGAGCAGTCCATGCCCATCGGTATGCCCCGGATCGCCGCGATGTCCTGGTTGATCTTCGCGGCCGGGAGCATGCCACCGAGCCCGGGCTTGGCGCCTTGGCTCAGCTTGACCTCGATCGCACGGACCGGGTTGCTCGCCACCACGTCCTTGAGCTTGGCCAGGTCGAACCGGCCGTTGTCGTCGCGGCAGCCGAAGTACGCCGTACCGATCTGCAGGATCAGGTCGGCGCCGTGCTTGTGGTGCGGCGACAGGCCGCCTTCCCCCGTGTTGTGCAGGCAGCCGGTCATCGCGGCGCCGCGGTTGATCGCCTCGACCGCGGGGCCGGAGAGGGCACCGAAGCTCATCCCGGAGATGTTGATCACCGACGCCGGGCGGAACTTGTGCCTGCGGTCGCGGGGGCCGCCGAGCACCTTGGCCGACGGGGTCGGCACCTCCTCGCCGGCATGAATGCCGGTCGGTGGGGTGACTTCGGAGAACGTGCGGTGCTTGATGATCGGGTAGCCGACGGTGTTCTCGAGGTCGTTGTCGGTCCCGAACCCGAAGTAGTTGTTCTCCAGCTTCGAGGAGGCGTAGACCCAGCGTCGCTGGTCCCGGCTGAACGGTCGCTCCGCGTCGTTGTTGGTGATGATGTACTGCCGCAGCTCGGGACCGACCGCTTCCAGCAGGTATCGCAGGTGCGCGACCACCGGGAAGTTGCGAAGCAGCGCGTGCTTCTTCTGGAGCAGGTCGTACACCGCGAGGGCCGAGACGGCCGCGAACGGAGCAGCGAGCAGACGGGTCAGCTTCATGAGGTAGTCGTACCACCTCCCCGGCCGCCGGTGCCTCCCATCGCGCCGGGACCAGCCGAGAACGAGGCGGGTCTCAACAGAGAACGAGGCGGGTCTCAACAGAAACGAGACGGGTTTCAACGAGTAGGGCAGGCTTGGACAGTGCTCGTCACCGCCTCGGCCACCGCCTCGGCCACCGCCTCGGCTGCCGCCTCGGCCACTGCGCCGTCCCCCGACTGGCGGCTGGCCGTCGTCCTGGTCGCGCTGGTGGTGCTGGCGGTCACCGCGTCGTACGTCGGACACCTCGACGTCGAACGGAACCATCTGACCGCATCCGCGCGGGCCGTCGTCCAGCTCGCCATTGTGTCGCTGGTGATCACCGCCGCCCTGGGGTCGGTGTGGTGGTCGCTGGCGTTCGCGGCGCTGATGTTCTCGGTTGCCACCTGGACCTCGGCCGGCCGGATCGACGTCCCCCGCGGCCAGCTCGGCTGGGTGGGTGCGGCGATCGCCGCGGGAGCCGTGCCGGTGCTGGTACTGATCCTGGGCTCCGGCATCGTCCCGTTCAACGGCGCCGGCATCGTGCCCACCGCGGGCATCGTGATCGGCGGCGCGATGACCGCCGCGACCCTGACCGGGCGGCGGGCGTACGACGAGATCACCGGCGGCTTCGGGTCCTACGAGGCCGGCCTGGCGCTGGGCATGCAGAGCCCGGACGCGGCGTTCGAGGTGATCCAGCCGACCGCCAAGGAGGCGCTCACCCCCGGCCTCGACCAGACCAGGACCGTCGGCCTGGTCACCCTCCCGGGCGCCTTCGTCGGTGTCCTCCTCGGTGGCGGGACACCGCTCGAAGCCGGCGCCGCGCAGATCATGGTGCTCATCGGACTGATGGCGGCCCAGGCGATCACCACCGCCGTGCTGCTCCGACTCATCGCGGCGGCGCGGGTCGTCCGCAAGGACCTGCAGGCGGTGTACCCCCGATGAGCACGCACCACGCCGTCGGACGCCGACGCGCGGGCCTCGCCTGGTGTCTCGGCGCCCTCCTGCTGGTCCTCCAGGTTGCCCTGGCGGGCTCCGCGTCCGCGCACGCCGAGCTGACCGGCAGCGACCCGGAGAGCGGCAGCCGGCTCGAGCAGGCCCCGGCCGCGGTCACCCTGACGTTCACCGAGTCCGTGGACCTGGTCGACGACGGGCTGCGGCTGGTCGACTCCGCCGGCGAGCAGGTGGACACCCCGCCGGCCTCCGTCGACGGGCGGACGGTGCGCTGGCCGATGCCCGAGGGTCTGCCCGACGACGCCTACATCGCGAGCTGGCGGGTCATCTCGTCCGACTCCCACCCGATCGCCGGCGCGGTCGCGTTCGGAATCGGCGTCGCCCCGGCCGACGCGGGAACGCCCCCCGCCGCAGACGAGTACACCGCCCCGTGGCCGGTGGTCGCGAACCGGTTGCTCGGCTATGTCGGCTTCGCGGTCTTCCTCGGCGCCTTCGCCTTCCTGCTGTGGTGCTGGCCCCGGGACCGTGAGCCACCTGCCCGGGCCGGCCGGCTGCCGATGATCGGGCTGGTGACCGGGGTGGTCGCCAGTGTGCTCGGCCTGCTCCTGCAGGGCCCTTACCTGGCCGGGTTGCCGATGCACGAGGTGACCGACCTCTCGCTGCTGGCGGACACCGGGGAGACCACGTTCGGCCGCTGGATGCAGGTCCGGGTCTTCCTGTACCTGGTGCTGATCGGCGTGCTGTGGGGCGACCTCCGGCTGGGTAGGCGCACCACCCGCTGGCTCGGGTCGGTCGCCGCGGTCGCCACCGCGGTCACCTTCGCCGTCACCGGTCACGCCGCCGCCTCGGGCAGCGTGTGGGACCTGGTCGTCGACTCGGTGCACGTGCTCGCGGCCGGCACCTGGGTCGGCGGGCTGGTGCTGCTCACGGTGCTGCTCCGCGGCGGACCGGATGAGGCGGGGGACGACGAGGAGTCCCGACCCGGGGCCGCAGTGGCCCGGTTCTCCCGGCTCGCCCTGGGGTCGGTCGTCGTGCTGGTGCTGACCGGGACGGTGAACTCGGTCATCCATCTCACCGAGGTCGCCGACCTGTGGCAGAGCAGGTACGGGAACGTCCTGCTGGTCAAGCTCGGCGTGGTCCTGGTGGCACTCGGCGCGGCAGCGGTGTCGCGCAGGTTCGTGCACAGCGACCGGTCCCCGTGGCGGTCGGTCCGTGTCGAGGCGGTCGCCACGTCCGTCGTACTCGCGGTCACCGCCGTGCTCACGATGACCGCACCGCCGAGCACGGTCGCCACCGGGAACGGCACCGCGGACGGCACCGCGCAGTCGTGGCTCGACCAGCAGCAGGCATCGGGTACCACCATCGAGCTGGACCTCGGCGACGGGCGTGCCGCGGAGCTGCACGTGGCCGGGCTGAAGCCCGGAGGAAGCGACCTGCATCTCGAGATCTGGGACGCGGACGGGTCCCCGATGGCGGTGAACCGGGTCGAGCTGAAGCTGACCCTGCCGGCAGAGGACCTCGGTCCGTTCGTGGTTCCGCTGCGGGAAGACCCGAGTGGCTGGTTGGCTGGTTTCAGCTTCGCCCTGCCCGGCACCTGGACAGCCACCCTTACCGTGGAGGACCAGGATCTCGCCGGGATAGTGACCACCGGCGAAGTGACGATCGCCGAATAGCCCTGTCGCAGAGGAGACACCTCGATGAACGAGCCGTTGACCACTTTGCGCCGTGCCGTACGACGGACAACGGCCGGCCTCCTCGGGGCCGGGCTCGCGGTCCTGGTCCTGCCCGTCGCGGCGAACGCACACGTGAGCATCCAGCCCGGTGAGGCGGAGGCCGGAAGCTACTCGGTCTCGGCGTTCCGGGTGCCGAACGAGCGGGACGAGACCTCCACCGTCAAGCTGCAGGTGATCCTCCCCGAGGACCAGCCCATCTCCTCGGTGAGCACGACGCCGGTGCCCGGGTGGACGGTGGGGACGACCTCCCGGACGCTCGACGAGCCACTGGACCAGAACGGCCGGGAGGTCACCGACGTGGTCTCCGAGATCACCTGGACCGCGGACGGCGACGGCATCCGGCCGGGCGAGTTCGAGGACTTCGAGGTCAGCATGGGCCCGCTGCCGGAGTCCGGCGAGATGGTGTTCAAGGCGCTGCAGACCTACTCCGACGGGGAGCAGGTGAACTGGAACGAGGTCGCCGTCGACGGGTCCACCGAGCCCGAGCACCCGGCCCCGGTGCTCACCCTGACCGCGGCCGGGGACGAACCCGTCGACACCCAGCAAGCCGCCGCGGACACTCCGGCCGGGGACGAGGCCACCCCGGCCGCGACCGACGACGGCTCCGCCCTGCCGCTGGTGCTCTCCGTGGCGGCGCTGGTCGTCGCACTCGGCGCCCTCGTGCTGGCGTGGAGGCGGGGCCGGGCGTGACCCCCTTGCAGCGCTCGGGTGCGGTGCCCCTGGCTCTCGTGGCTCTTGTGGCGGCGACGGTGACCGGGTGCAGCGCAGGGTCGACCGAGCCCGCGGCCGACCCTGGGGTCACCGTTTCCGGAGCGCCAAGCCCGGGCGGCGCGCAGCAGGGCAACAGGCCCCTGCACCGCCACGGCGCCGGGGGTCACGTGGTCATCGGTGAGGGTCTGTCCGCGTCGCTGCGCGGGTACACCCTCGACGCCCTCGATCTCCGTCCCGCCGGAAGTCAGCTGTCGTTCCGGATCCTGGGCCCGTCCGGCGAGCCGCACGACGACTTCGCGGTCACTCATACCAAGCGGCTGCACCTGTTCGTGGTCAGTGAGGACCTCAGCGACTTCCGGCACGTGCATCCGAGCAGGGACGCGTCCGGGACCTGGACGGTGGCGCTTCCCGACATCACGCCGGGTCGCAACCACGTGGTCGCCGAGTTCGCCCCGATCGACGGCGGCAAGCAGGTCTCGATGATGCTCGGTGGCGACGTCGACGCCCCGGGACGCCCACCGGCCAGCAAGCTGCCGGCACCGGCGGACACCGTCACCGTCGACGGTTACACGGTCATGCTCACGGGGGTGCTGATCCCCGGTGCGAACAGCCTGCTGAACGTGAGCGTCACCGACCGCTCCGGGCAGCCGGCCGCGCTGAAGCTGTACCTCGCGAGCTGGTCCCACGGCGCGCTGGTCCACGCCGACAGCCTCGCGGTCACTCACCTGCACCCGCTGGAGCCGGTCATCCCGGGCGCGGCGCCGCCCAAGGACCTGAACTTCAACGTCACCACCCTGCAGCCCGGGGCGTACCGGTTCGTCGTCGAGTTCGCCACCGCCTCCGGCCTGCACCAGGCCGAGCTGACCATGAAGGCGCGATGAGTAGGGCGAGGCGGGTGGCTGCCCTGGTCGTCGGTTGCACCCTGTTGCTGAGCGGGTGCTGGAGCAGTTCGTCCCAGGAGAACATCGAGCCACCGGCCCCGGGCGCGGCATCGCCAGGTCCGTCGTACCAGCGCTACGTGGCGCTCGGCGACTCGTTCACCGCCGCGCCCTACGTCCCGGACACCGACCTGGCCGACGGCTGCCTGCGCTCGAGCGGCAACTACCCGGCACTGGTTGCGCAACGGCTCGACGTCGCGCAGCTGGTCGACGTCAGCTGCAGCGGCGCTGACACCACGGACCTGGTCCGGCCGCAGACCACCTTCCGCGACGCGACCGTGCCTCCGCAGCTCGACGCGCTCACCCCGGGCACCGACCTCGTCACGCTCGGGATCGGCGGCAACGACCTCGACCTGTTCGTCACCCTGCTGCAGACCTGCGTCCGGATGCGTGGCCTCGACCCGGACGGCTCACCGTGCGGTGACTACCTCGACGGGCAGGGCACCGACCTGGACCGGCAGATCGACCAGATCGGCAGACGGGTGGCCGGCGCGGTCCAGCGGATCCACCGACGGGCGCCGCAGGCCACGGTCCTGCTCGTCGGGTACCCGCGGCTCACCCCGGAGACCGGGACCTGCCCGCGGCTGCTGCCACTGGCCCGCGGCGACTACCGGCTCGCCGGGGAGGTCGCCAGGTCGCTGTCCGCCGCGATGAGCCTGGCGGCGGAACGCACCGGCGTCGGGTTCATCGGCTTGTACGACGCCTCCCGCGGCCACGACATCTGCTCCGAGGACCCCTGGGTCAACGGCCGGCTCACCGACCAGGGCGCGGCGCTGGCCTTCCACCCGTTCGCCTCGCAGATGCGGGCCGTGGCCGCCCGGATCGTCGACCGGCTCACCTGACCGCCGGGCCGCGTGTCGCGACGTAGAAGCTGTTGAACGGGTCCGCCTCGAGCTCCTTCACGTCGACGGTGCCGAACCCTGCGTCGTGCAGCATCGACACCGCGACCTGCTCGCCCCAGGCCGTGCCGAGGCCGTCGCCGCCGAGGCCGAGCGACACCGTCATGCAGTGCATCGTGGAGACGGAGTAGAGGAAGGTGCCCAACGGGGCGTCGATGTTGTCCTCGACCTTGCTGGACGCCTTCATGTCGACCATCAGGAACACCCCGTCCGGACGGAGCGCGTCCTCGATGCAGGAGAGCACTCGGGCCGGGTGGGCCTGGTCGTGGATCGCGTCGAACGCGGTGACCAGGTCGTACGACGAGGACGTGTCCAGCACCGCGACGTCCTGCACCACGAACCGGGCGTTGGTCAGCCCCAGTCTGGCTGCCTCGGACCGCGCCATGCCGATGGCCGCTTCGGAGAAGTCGTAGCCGGTGAACCGGCTCGACGGGAACGCCCGGGCCATGACGTTGATCGCATGCCCGCTGCCGCACCCGATGTCGGCGACGTCGATGCCGACCTGCAGCCGGTCGACCAGGCCCGGGACGACCGGGAGGATCGTGTCCACCAGCGCGGCGTCGAAGACTGCCCCGCTTTCCTCGGCCATCACCCGGTGAAACCGGGGGTACTGGCTGTAGGAGAGGCCACCGCCGTTGCGGAAACACTCGATGATCGGCTGCTCCACCTCGGCGAGCAGCGCGATGTACTGGGTGAACCGGGCGAGGTTGTCCGTTCCGGCCGCGTCGGTGAGCGAGGCCGCGTGCTCGGCGGGCAGCCGGTAGGTCCGGCCGGCTGGGTCGTGCACCACGATGCGCGCCGTCGTCATCGCGTTGAGCCATTCCCGGACGTACCGCTCGTTCAGTCCCGCCCGGTCGGCGATCTCCGCGCTCGTGCCCGGTGGTTGCCCGGCGAGCGACTCGAACAGGCCGGTCTGATGGCCCACGCTGGTCATCAGCGCTGTGCAGGCGTCGTCGATGACACCGAGCATCCGGAACGCGAACGCCTCGGCCGCGTCTGTGTCGAGGTGTGCGCTGTCGAGCGCGGTTGTCTGCTCGTCGATGGTGGTCATGATCCGCTCCCTGTGCTGGTGCCCGGGCGGCGTGCCCGGTGCCAGCCACGCTATGCACTGCGGGGGTGCCGGCGCGTCCTGCAGATGACCGATCTTCACCGCGACGATGAGTCAGATGATGCAGACACCGACGGCGGCACGGCGGTGAGCCCCCGCTTGAGCGCCCACGCCGCCGCCGCAGTGCGTGAGCTCACCCCGATCTTGCCGAAGATGTTGGCCAGGTGCCGGCCTACCGTCCGCTCGCTGATGAACAGCGCCGCCGCCACGTCCTTGTTGGTCCCGCCGCCGGCGATGTGCGCGAGCACCTCCGCCTCCCGGGCTGTGAGACCGCCGGGTGCGCGTTGCGCCGGGATCGCGGTCCGTCGTACGTCGGCTCGCACGCCCAGCCTGTCGAAAGTGGCCGCGGCCGAGCGCATCAAGGCATCGGCCATGTCCTTCTCACCCAGGACGCGAGAGGCCCGGGAGAGCAGCACCTGGACCCGGGCCATGTCGTGGCGTGCGGTCAGCGCTGCGTACTCACGACATGCTTCCTGCAGCACCGGACGTGCCTGCTCTGCGTTCCCCAGAACAAGCTCGAGGGAGCCTCGAGCGTGCAGCGCCCAGGCATGGAACCCCGGGCTCGCGTAGCACCCCGTCAGGGCCTGCAGCTCGTCGACCGCGCGCGCCGCAGCCGTCACATCACTGCAGGCCAGGCCGATCTCGACCTGCGCACGCAGGAGCCTGATCCGCCGGAACGGGTCGGCTCCGGACTGAGCCAGGGCCGCGTTGATCCCGTCCCGGGCCGCTTCGCCCCGCCCCTGCGCCAAAAGCAGCAGCGACTCCCCCGGCTGCGGCTCCCGGCCGAGGCTGCGGGCGCGACCGAACGCCTGGGCCGACCCCTCCAGGTCTCCGCGCAGGCGACGCAGCTCGCCGATCTGGTACTCGCTCTCGGCGACCACTGCGATGTTCAGGTCCGCGAGCTCGGCACTGACGCGCTGCGCCTCGGCTTCTGCCTCGTCCCAGGCCCCCTCGGTGACCAGCAGCTGCACCCGGTGCAGCCGGCAGATGCCGGTGAACATGACCGGGTCCGCGACCTGCCTGCACCACAGCTCGGTCGCGTCGTTCCACTCGCGGGCGCGGCGCACGTCGGCCAGCTCATGACAGATCAGCATGGTGTTGCAGTAGACGCTGCCGGCCCAGTCCGGGGCCACCTGGTCGGCGAGCACCGGAAGCATCGCCTCGTCCAGGAGCGCGAACCCGGCGGGAACGTCACCGCGCCTGATCCGGACGATGCCCTCGAACATCAGGCCGAGTGCCACCAGCGTGGGCACCGCGAACCGGTGGCCCATCTGCTGCATGTCGTGGGCGCCGGCCAGCGCGGCCTCGAGGTCGTGCTCGCCCAGGGCGGTCTCCACGTCGACGTACCGCAGGTAGCCGTGTGCCGCGCCGACCGGCCGGCCCTCCAGCAGCCGGCGTGCCCGGCTGACCCAGCCCGAACCGATCGCGAGGTCGCCACGCATCATCCACACCAGGCCGACGTCGAGGGCATTGAGGGCGGCCCGGTCGATGTCTCCCCGGTCCAGCAGCGAGTGGTGCAGCTCCTCGGTGAGCATCAGGTTCTCCTTGGTGAACCCGAGCCACCAGGACGCCAGCGCGAGCGTGCTGAGGTCGTCCGCCTCGAGGCTGCCGAGGTCACGCGCGCGCTTGAGACTGCGGTAGGCGGCGGCCCAGTCCAGGCGGCCCTGGGCCTCCCGGGCCGCGCTCACCAGATCGTCGAGCTCCTGCTGCGGACCCACCCGACCACGCTAGACCCGTTTAGGGTTGCCCGCATGAGTGTTCTGGGTGGTCTGGTCGAGCGCGGGCTCGTCGCCGGGGACTGGGCGCAGGCCCTGGCCCCGGTCGAGGCGGACATCGCGGCGATGGGTGAGTTCCTGCGCGGCGAGGTCAAGGCGGGCCGCACGTACCTGCCGCACGGTGACCACATCCTGCGCGCGTTCAGCCGGCCGCTGGCGGAGGTCCGCGTGCTGGTCGTGGGACAGGACCCGTACCCGACCCCGGGCCATCCCGTCGGCCTGTCCTTCTCGGTCGCGCCCGACGTGACCCCGGTTCCGCGGAGCCTGGCGAACATCTTCCGGGAGATGCAGTCCGACCTCGGCTACGACCTGCCCCGATGCGGTGACCTCACCCCGTGGGCGGACCAGGGCGTCCTCCTGCTCAACCGGGTGCTCACGGTCGCCCCCGGAAGCGCCGGGTCGCACCGCGGACGCGGCTGGGAGAAGGTCACCGAGCGGGCGATCACCGCCCTCGCCGAACGGGGCGGACCGCTCGCGGCGATCCTGTGGGGCAGGGACGCGCAGAGCCTCAAACCCCTGCTGGGTAACATCCCCTGGGTCGAGTCGGTCCACCCCAGCCCGCTCTCGGCCGCCCGCGGGTTCTTCGGCTCCCGCCCGTTCACCCGCGTCAACCAGCTGCTCGAGCAGCAGGGCGGCGAGGCCGTCGACTGGCGGCTTCCCTGAGGTCCCGGGTCGCGGTCACGCCGTCGGTGTCCCGGTCCACCGGTAGCGCCGTTCCGGCCGGCCCGCTGCGCCGTACTTCAGGCTCACCTCGGCCAACCCGGCACCGACGAGATGCTCGAGGTACCTGCGGACGCTGACCCGTGCAAGCCCGACCTGCTCCGCGCACTCCGCGGCGCTCACCGTCGGCGGCTCGTGTGCGGCTCGCTCCCGCAGCGCACCCACCACCAGCTCCAACGTCTCCGGGGACAACCCCTTGGGCAGTGCCGTCTCCCGCGAGGTGGGCTTGCGCGAGCCGAGGAAGATCGCGTCCACCTCCTCCTGACCGACCTCGCCCCCGACCCGCTGCACCGCCTTGACCGAGCGGTGGCTGCGTGCGAAGTCGAGCAGCCGTTCGCGCATCGCCTCGGCCGTGAACGGCTTGATGAGGTACTGCACGACGCCGCCGCGCAGCGCCTGCTGCACGGTGTCCACGTCGCGTGCGGCGGTGACGACGAGTACGTCGACCCGGTTGCCCGCGCCACGAAGTGTCCGGAGCACCTCCAGGCCACTCATGTCCGGGAGGTAGATGTCGAGCAGCACCAGGTCCGGGCTCAGCCTGTCCGCGGCCTCCAGGGCTTCGGACCCGGACCGTGCCTCGCCAACGACCTCGAAGCCCTCGACCTGCTCGACGAACTTGCGGTGGATCCTGGCCACCATGAAGTCGTCGTCGACGACCAGCACCCGTAGCGTCATGCGTCGACCTCCTCGACGTCGGCGGTCATCGGCAAGGTAGCGGTGAACACGGTCCGCCCGTCCGCCCGCCGCATCGACACGCCTCCACCCCGTTTCTCGCACACCACCCGGCTCAGCGCCAGGCCCCAGCCGCGCGTGCCCGGCTCCTGGTGCGGCTTGGTGGAGAAGCCCTGCTCGAACACCCGGTCCGCCATCTCCGGCGCGACACCCGGGCCATCGTCGCTGACCCGCACCACAACAGCCCCGTCGTCGACGAACAGCCCGACACAAACCGTGCCCGACGCCGCCGCCACCGCCTCCATCGCGTTGTCGACGAGGTTGCCCACGACGGTCAGCAGGTCAGCGGAAAGAGTGTCCTGCACCGCCGGCAGCGCGGTCCCGTCCTCCAGGTCGAGCCGCACCCCCAGCTCGGTCGCCCGGCTGTCCTTCGCGACGAGGATGGCAGCGACGGCGGCGTCGCGAACCCGGCCGGTGACCCGTTCGACCCATCCGGCGCGCGCACTCGACTGCGCGGTCACGAACTGGGCGGCCTCGGCGTACTCGCCGAGCTCGATCAGGCCGGCGATCGTGTGCATCCGGTTGCTGAACTCGTGGGCCTGCGACCGGAGTGCGTCGGTGGTGCCGCGCCACACGTCGAGCTGGCGGTTCAGGTCGACGAGCTCGGTCCGGTCGCGCAGCGTGGTCACCCAGCCGACCTCCTGGGCGCGCACCTGCACCGGCATCTGGTTCACCACGAGGACCTGCCCGCCGGTGACGACGGCGAGGTCGTTCGCGGGCCTGCTGCCGCGGAGCACGTCTGTCAGCGTCGCGGGCAGCGGCAGGTCCTGCACCGCGGTGCCGACGACGTCCGACCCGAGGTCGAGCAGCCGCCTGGCCTCGTCGTTGACCATCGTGACCCGGCCGTTCCGGTCGACGCCGACGACACCCTCGCGGAGCCCGTGCAGCATCGCCTCGCGGTGCTCGACGAGCCCACTGATCTCGTTCGGTTCCAGGCCGAGGGTCTGCCGCTTGATCCGTCGGGAAAGCAGGAGCGAGCCGCCGAGGCTGACCAGGGAGCCGACACCGACGTAGATCGCCAGCGACGGCGCCGCGTCGCCGAGACGACCCCAGAGCGTCGGGTACTCCCGGCCGACGATGACGTAGCCGACCACCTCGCCGATCCGCCCGCCCCCGGGCGTGGCGTCCTCCACCGGCACCCGCGCCTCGACGACCTTGTCCCCGTCGTGCTGGGTGATTCCGACCCACGATGCCCGCGGGTTGGGCCGCACCATCCGGGTCGACACCTCGTCGGGGAACGGCGAGTAGATCACCGAGCCGTCGGCGCCGGTGACCACGACGTACGACGCACGTGACGTCGCCCGGTGACTCTCCGCCACCCCGGGGACACCCCGTTCGCTGCCCTCGGCGAGACCGCGTTCGACGACCAGGGTGTTGGCCACCGTCTCGGCCGTGGCCAGCACCGCTCGCCCCTCCTGGCGGCCGAAGGCGACATCGTTCTGCAGCAGCGTCACCGCGGCCACACCCAGCACCACGATGAGCACGATGACCGCCTGCAGCACCAGGAGCTGACCTGCCAGGGAGAGACGTCGACGCACAACCGAAGTCTTGCCCACCGGCGTGGTGTGCAACAGTGCGGTGCCCGGACCACAATGGCCACATCGGGGTTCGCGACGACGACAGGAGGGCGGAGCCGTGTCGAGGAGGTGGGCCCTGGCGGCGGTCGTCCTGGTCCTGCTCGCCGGATGCTCGGCGCTCGGTGTCGGCAACGGGGAACGGCACGGGGACCTGCGGTTCATGGTGCCGAACGCACCCGGCGGTGGGTACGACACCACCGCCCGGATCGCCGCCCAGGTCCTCGAGGAGGAGGACGTCACCGACCGGATCGAGATCTTCAACGTCGAGGGCGCGAGCGGGGTCGTCGGCCTGGCGCGCACCATCAACGAGCGCGGTAACGCCGACCTGTTGATGATGATGGGGCTCGGTGTCGTCGGCGCGGTCTACGCCAACGAGTCGACCGCCGACCTGGACGAGGTGACCCCGATCGCCCGGCTGCTCAGTGAGCCCGAGATCGTGGTGGTGCCTCGGGGCTCCCGGTTCCGCACACTCGACGACCTGCTCGTGGCATGGACGGCGCATCCCCGCCGGATCGCGGTCGGCGGCGGGTCGTCGCCGGGCGGCCCGGACTTCCTGGCCCCGCACCTGATCGCGAAGGCGGTCGACCTGGACCCCCGCGCAGTGGACTACAACAGGTACGACGGCGGCGGTCCGTTGCTGGCCGCCCTGCTCAACGGCGAGGTGGACTTCGCGGTCTCCGGCGTCGGCGAGTCCGCCGAGCAGGTCCGCACCGGGCAGGTCCGGGTGCTCGCGGTCACCAGTGAGGAGCGGATCCCCGACTTCGACGCACCCACGCTGCAGGAGCAGGGTGTCGACCTCGAGTTCGTGAACTGGCGTGGCTTCGTCGCGCCGCCCGGGATCTCGGCGCAGCAGAAGCGGACGCTGACCCGCTTGGTGGTCGCCATGCACGACTCGCCGGCATGGAAGCAGTCCGCCCGGGCGTACGGCTGGGACGACACCTTCCTCACCGGCGCCGGGTTCGCCACCTTCCTGCGCGCGGAGAGCGACCGGGTGGCCACGGTGATGTCCGAGCTCGGGTTCGCCCCGGAGGCCTGACCCGTCTCACGCCTTGACCGCGAGCACCGGGCAGGGCGCGTCGAGCAGGATGCGCTGCGCGGTGCTGCCGAGCAGCAGCTTCCCGACCGGGGTGCGCCGCCTCACGCCGACCACCACCAGCCCGGCACCGGTCTCCCGGACGGCGTCGAGGATCTCGTCCGCCGGCTCACCGAGGCCGACGCGCTGGACCACCTGGTGGGGTACCCCGGACTCGGTGAGCATCCGGTCGACCTCGGAGAGCTGGTCGGGCTCGGCAAGGTTGTGGTCCACGTAGGCGTCACCGCGGCTGGTGTTCACGACGTACAGGAACGCGCCCCGCAGCCGGGCCTCGTCGATCGCCGCCCGCACCGCCGCCGCGCCCAGCTCGTTCGGGATGTAGCCCACCACGATCGTGAGCTCTGGCAGGGGCGACGGGTTGCCGTCTGTCATGGAAGCACCTCTCAGTCCTCGTCACCGAAGGAGATCTTGGCACCCTCGGCGGGACGGCCGCGCAGGACGGCCAGCAGCTTGGGCAGGTACGGCAGCAGCAACGCGAGTGCGGCCAGGACCAGGATGGACAGCGACAGCGGGCGGGTGAAGAACACCGACAGGTCACCGTCGGAGATCTTGAGCGACCTGCGGAACTGGAGCTCGAGCTCCGGCCCGAGGATCGCGCCGAGGATGGCGGGTGCGATCGGGAAGTCGAACTGGCGCATGAAGAAGCCGACGACACCGATCGCGTAGGCGATCAGGATGTCGGTGATCGCACCGGAGACAGCGTAGATACCCAGGGTGGCGAAGACCAGGATGCCGGCGTACAGCACCGGCCGCGGGATCTCCAGCACCTTCACCCACAACCGGATCAGCGGCAGGTTCAGCGCCAGCAGCATCACGTTTCCGACGAACAGGGAGGCGATCAGCGCCCACACCAGGTCCGACTCCTGCTCGAACAGCTGAGGACCCGGCTGAAGGTTGAAGATCTGGAACGCGGCCAGCAGCACGGCCGCGGTCGCCGAGGTGGGCAGGCCCAGGGTGAGCAGCGGGACGAGCACACCGGAGAACGACGCGTTGTTCGCGGCCTCGGGTCCGGCCACCCCCTCGATCGCGCCCTGGCCGAACTCGTCCTTCCCGCGCGACCGCTGCTTCTCGTACGAGTAGGACAGGAACGTGGGCAGCTCCGCACCACCGGAGGGCAGCACCCCGAACGGGAACCCGAACCCGGCGCCGCGCAGCCATGGGCCCCACGACCGTCGCCACTGGTCCCTGTTGAGCCACATGAAGCCGCCCCTGACCGGTTCCAGCGGCTGGACGATCCCGGGGCGGGTGCGTCCCTTGACCAGCACGTAGAGCGTCTCACCGATCGCGAACAGGCCGATGATCAGCAGCACCACGTCCACCCCGTTGAACAGCGCGGGGCTGTCGAAGGTGAACCGGGCCTGCCCGGACTCGGCGTCCAGACCGATGAAACCGATGAGGATGCCCAGCGTCAGCGAGGCCATGCCGCGGACCAGCGAGCTGCCGACCAGGGCGGTCACCGTCACCAGCGCCAGGATCATCAGCGCGAAGTAGTCGGTGGCCCGGAACGACACCGCGAGGGTGCCGATCGGCTTGGCTACCAGGGCGAGCAGCACCGTGGAGATCAGCGCGGCGACGAAGGAGCCGATCGCGGCGGTGGCAAGCGCCGCGCGCGCCTGCCCCCGTTTCGCCATCTCATGGCCCTCGATGGCGGTCGCCACCGACGCCGACTCTCCGGGCGTGTTCAGCAGGATCGACGTGGTCGAGCCGCCGTACATCGCGCCGTAGTAGATGCCCGCGAACATGATGAACGCCGGGATCGGGCTCTCGAAGTTGTAGGTGACAGGCAGCAGCAGCGCAATTGTCACCGCCGGCCCGATGCCCGGGAGGACACCGACCAGCGTCCCGAGGGTCACCCCGACGATGGCGAACAGCAGGTTCTCCGGGGAGAGAACGGTGGCGAACCCACCGAGGAGGTCAGCGAACGAGGTCACAACCCGAGCACCCCTTCAGGCAGATGGACTCCGAGAGCGCGGGTGAAGGCCAGGTACACCAGCAGCGCGAGGACGATCCCGACCACGATGTCGCGGACCAGGTTGCGCGAGCCCATGGCACGGGCCGCGCCGACGAAGAACAGGCTGGTGGAGATCCAGTAGCCGAGCGGGTCGAGGACGTAGGCGTAGACGACCAGCAGTACGACGAGCGCGCCGGCGCCCAGCATGTGGTCGAACCGCTCGGCCGGCAACCCGGACCCGGTCCGGAGCACCTTCACCAGGTGCTGTCCGAGGTACATGACCGACAGGAACAGCCACAGCGACACCACGATCAGCGGGAAGAACCTCGGTCCCTGGGTGTCGAACCCTTCAGCCTCGATCTTGAACGTCTGCTGCAGCAGGACCAGGCCGACCGCGAGCATGACGCCTCCGACCAGGAACGGCCCGAGGGTCGACGTACTGCGGTGGTCCTCGTCCAGGCCGGACGGGCCCCCGGAGTCGGGGGCCTGTCCGTTCGCGTCAGCGTCGACCGAGCTCACAGCCCGAGCTCCTGGTACAACGCGTCGACCCGCTTGGTCTCGTCGTCGATGAACTGCTGTGCGTCGTCGCCGGTCTTGTACAGGTCGGCCCACCCGTTCTGCTCGAGAGCCTTCTTCCATGCCGGGGTTTCGTGCATCTCGTCGACCATGCCGGTGACCGCCTGGGCCTGCTCCTCCGAGAGCCCGGGGGCGGCGACGATCGCCCGCCAGTTGCTGAAGTCGACGTCGTAGCCTGCATCCGTCAGGGTCGGTGCGGGCTCACCGGCGATGTCCTGGGTCTCGGCGGTGCTGATCGCCAGCAGCCGCATGTCACCGGCCTCGATCTGTGCCTCGAACTCGCTGACCCCGGACACGCCGACCGCGACGTCGCCGGACAGGATGCCCGCGGTCGCCTCGCCACCGCCGGAGTAGCCGACGTACTTGAGCTTGCTGACGTCGGCGCCCGCGGCCTTGAGCAGCTCACCCACCACGAGCTGGTCGGAGCCGCCGGCGCTGCCACCACCGAAGGTGACCGAGGCCGGGTCGGCCTCGTAGGCCTCCACGACGTCCTGGATCGTCTGGAACTCCGAGTCCTTCGGCACCACGAACGCCTCCGCCTCGGTGGTGAGGATGGAGATGGGGGTGGTGTCGTCGAGTGACACCGGCGAGTTCGCCTGCTGCAAGGCACCGATCATCACCAGCCCGGTCATCATCAGCTGGTGCGGGTTGCCCTCGTCCTTCTGGAGCTGCGCCAGACCGGTGGCACCGCCGCCGCCCTCGACGTTGAAGACCTCGACCGACTCCGTGGTGATGTCTGCTTCCTCGATCACCTTCTGCATGGTGCGTGCGGTCGAGTCCCAGCCGCCGCCGGCGGCGGCCGGGACCATGATCTCGACCGTCTCGGACGGGAAGTCGGCGGCGGCACCGCCGCCGGCGCTCTGACCGCACGCGGTAAGGGCGCCGGCCAGGGCCAGTCCGGCCGTCAGGGCGAGGGTGCGCCGGAGCGCCGGCCTGCTGAGAGCGTGCATCAGATCCTCCTGGGTGGAGCAGTTCGAGTGATGGCCGTCACGCTAACAACCTGCACCGTGGAACGGACCCTTTGATCCACTAGGTAGTTTTTGGTCTTTGTGGTCACGGACTCACACAGAGACAGCCGTTGTCTCGACAAACCAGTCAGCGGTATGGTCAACCCACCAGACGGGAAGGACACCCTGTGGAGCGACCCAAGGTCGACGGCGGCGTACGCAGCATCCTGCGGGCGATCGACGTGCTCGCCCTCTTCGACGCCCAGCACCCGACGCGCACCCTCCGCGACGTCGTGGAGTGCACCGGGCTGCCGAAGACCACCGCCGTGCGCGTGCTCGGCACCCTCGAGTCGCGCGGGCTGGTCGCCCGGCGCGGCGAGGTGACCTACGCCCCGGGCGCGGCGCTGCTGCGGTGGGTGCGGCTCGCCGCCTCGGTCTGGGAGGTCAACGCCGAGACGCGGGACGTGATGCGCCGCCTCGTCGATGAGTGCGGGGAGACCGTCAACGTCTACGTGCGCCAGGACCTCGACCGGATCTCCATCGCCCAGGAGGAGGGCACCGCGACGGTGCGCAGCGTGGTCGAGGTGGGGGCCACGATGCCGTTGTCGCGCGGCGCCACCGCGAAGGTGCTGCTCGGCAGCGCCCCGGACGCGGTGGTCGACGAGCTCGCGGCGCTCGACGACACCCTGGACGCCGAGGGCCTGCGCCGTCAGGTCGCGGCCGTGCTCGAGACCGGGTACGGCGTCACCCACGGGGAGCGAGAGCTCGGCGCGTCGGCGGTGGCCGCGCCGATCCGACGCTCCGACGGACGGGTCATCGCCGCCCTGTCGGTCAGCGGACCCACCTCACGGTTCACCGCGGACCGGGTCCCAAGGTACGTCGACGCGGTGACCGCTGCCGCGCGCAGCATCAGCGCCCACGGCCTCGGCGCGGTGGAGGCGTTCCTGTGACCACGAAGCCCCTGCTCGACGGCGTCCGGGTGCTCGACGTGACCAATGTGCTGGCCGGGCCGTTCGCCGGCTACCAGCTCGCGCTGCTCGGCGCCGACGTGGTCAAGGTCGAGGTGCCCGGCAGCGGCGACCTCGCCCGCCAGCTCGGCGCGGACCCCGACCTGAGCGACGAGCACCTCGGGGTCTCGTTCCTCGCCCAGAACGCCGGCAAGCGGTCGGTCACCGTGAACCTCAAGCACCCGTCCGGCCGGGAGGTGTTCCGCAGGCTGGTCGCCGCGTCCGACGTACTCCTGGAGAACTTCCGTCCCGGTGTGCTCGACCGGCTCGGGTTCGGCTGGCCCACGCTCCAGGAGGTCAACCCGGGGCTGGTCTACTGCGCCGTGTCGGGGTTCGGCGCGACCGGCCCGGCGCAGCGGCCGCCCGGCCTACGACCAGGTGATCCAGGGCCTGTCGGGGATCATGAGCGTCACCGGAACCCCCGAGACAGCGCCGCTGCGGGTGGGCTACCCGGTGTGCGACTCGATCGGCGGCCTGGCGGCAGCGTTCGCGATCTCCGCGGCCCTGCTCCGCAAGGAACGCACCGGTGAGGGCGCGTTCCTCGACGTCTCGATGCTCGACGCCGCGCTGACCACGATGGGCTGGGTCGTCTCCGACCACCTGATCGCGGGACGGGAACCGGTGGCGATGGCCAACGAGAACCCCACCTCCGCTCCCTCGGGCACCTTCGACACTGCCGACGGCAAGCTCAACATCGCCGCGAACAAGCAGGAGCAGTACGAGGTCCTCTGCGACGTGCTGGACCGGCCCGACCTCGTCGACGACCCGCGGTTCCGGACCCGCGACGACCGCAAGGAGAACCGTGAAACGCTCCGGTCCGAGCTCGAGCGCACGCTGCGAACCCGGTCCGCAGCCGAGTGGGACGCGATCCTCCTGCCGACCGGTGTCCCCGCGGCCCCGGTCGTCAGCGTCCCGGAGGCGCTGCGGTCCGAGCAGGTGCGCCACCGGGAGCTGGTCAGCACGGTCGCCTCGCCGGCGGCGGCGGGCGGCGCGCTGCCACTGCTGGGCAGCCCCACCCATGTCGACGGCGCGGCCGTGGCCCCGGGCTCACCGCCGCCGCTGCTCGGCGAGCACACCGACCAGATCCTCGCCGGTCTCGGCTACGAGGTGGGCGACATCGAGCGGCTGAGGCGGGAGGGGGCCATATGAGCACCGCGCGGGATGACGCGCACGCGCAGGTCGCCAGCGAGGACGTGACCCGGTGGTGGACCACCGCGGTCTCCGACATCGAGCCGGGCGTGATCCGGCTGCGCGGCTACCCGGTCGAGCAGCTGATCGGTGGTGCGTCCTTCGTCGACATGATCTGGCTGATGGTCCGCGGGCAGCTTCCGTCGCCGTCGCAGTCGGCACTCCTGGAGGTGGCGCTGGTGTCGGCGGTCGACCACGGCCCACAGGCCCCGTCGATCGCCGCCGCCCGCATGGCCGCCACCTGCGGCGTCGGGCTCAACAGTGCGATGGCCACCGGGGTGAACCTGCTCGGGGACGTGCACGGCGGGGCCGGCCAGCAGTGTATGGACCTCCTCGCCCAGGTCGTGGGCCGGTCCGACGTACCCCTGGAGCAGTCGGTGGGCGACGTACTCACCGGGTTCGCGGAGTCCGGGCGCTACGTGCCCGGGTTCGGGCACCGGTTCCACCCGAAGGACCCGCGCCGCGACCCGCTGCTGGCCGCGGTGCAGGACCAGGTGGACGCCGGGCTGGTCGAAGGCGGGTACCTACGGGCGGCGCTGGAGATCGAGCGGCAGCTCTCGGCCGGGCGGTCGCGACCGGTGCCGATGAACATCGACGGCGCGACCGCGGTCATCTACAGCGAGCTCGGCTTCGACCCGGAGCTCGGGCGCGGGCTGTTCGTGCTCTCCCGGTCGGTCGGGATCCTCGCGCATGCCTGGGAGGAGACCCGGTCCGGCCGGCGGATCAAGGGCCCGATCCCGCCCCCGCTGCTGCCGGCGTACGACGGCCCACCGCCGCGTGACGTGCCGGGCGTCAGCCGTTGAGGGTTTTGAGGTCGGATTTGGCGATGTTGTCGTTGATCACGCCGGTGATCTGGCGCAGCTGCGCCACCTGTTCCTCGGTGAGTCCCTCGAAGACGAGGTCACGGACCGCCTCCACATGACCGGGCGCGGCCTGCTCCACCACCCGCCAGCCGGCGTCCGTGAGCTGCACCATCGTGACCCGCCTGCTGTCGGCGCAGGGCGTACGCTCGACCCAGCCCCGGTTCTCGAGCTTCTTGATCACGTGCGAGAGCCGGGACAGGGAGGAGTTCACCAGGGCGGCCAGCTCGCTCATCCGCATCACCCGGCCGTCCGACTCGGACAGCATCGCCAGGCACTGGTAGTCGAAGTGGGTGAGCTCGGAGTCGCGCTGGAGCTGCGAGTCGAGCGCCGGCGACAGCTTGAGCATCACGGGGACGAGCGCGAGCCAGGTCTGGCGCTCCTTGTCGGTCAGCCATCGGGTCATGAGACCAGTCTAGAACGAATTACTTGATGCTTCAACTTTTCTGTCCTACACTTTCGGTTGTAGATTCAACCTCGAGGAGCCAGTGATGACGGAACCCACGCAGCAGCACGACGGACGGATGCCGGCGCTCTACATCGGCCACGGCGCACCTCCACTGCTCGACGACCCGCTGTGGTCGTCCCAGCTGCGGTCCTGGGCCGGCGACCTCCCCCGGCCGAAGGGCATCCTGATCGTGTCCGCGCACTGGGAGTCAGCCCCGGTCAGCCTGTCGGCGACCGCCTCGGGCACCCCGCTCGTCTACGACTTCGGCGGTTTCGCGCAGAAGTACTACGAGATGACCTACGTGACCCCGGACGCGAGTGCGTTCGCGGCGAGGGTGGCGTCGATGATGCCGGACACCGAGCCGGTCCACCAGCACGAGAGCCGAGGGCTCGACCACGGCGCGTGGGTGCCGTTGAAGATCATGTACCCGGCCGGCGACATCCCGGTCCTGCAGATGTCGCTGCCGACCCAGGACCCGTACAAGCTGCTCGACCTCGGCCGCCGGCTGCGGCCGCTGCGCGACGAGGGCGTGCTGGTGATCGGCTCCGGCTTCCTCACCCACGGCCTGCCGTTCCTGCGGGAGTTCCGCATCGACGCGGCCGCCCCGGGCTGGTCGAAGGAGTTCGACGCGTGGGCCGCGGAGGCCCTCTCCCGTGGCGACGTGGACGAGCTGGCGGCGTACCGCTCGAAGGCGCCGGGCATGCCGTACGCGCACCCGACCGTGGAGCACTACACCCCGCTGTTCATCACCCTCGGCGCGGCCAGCGACCCCGAGACACCGGGCGACCAGCTGGTCGACGGCTACTGGATGGGCCTGTCGAAGCGCTCCATCCAGGTCGCCTGAGCTTCAGTTTCATCAAGGGCCCACGTTCAACGGGCACTGCCCATGACCTACAGGTCGTGGGAGGTGCTGGTTCACCATGGTGCCCTGGTGAACCAACAGCGAGCCCGAGCCCGATGCGGCGTCGGACCGTCAGGCGACGCTGGCGAACGGGTCGTGCTCGGCGAGGATCTTGTCGACCCGGGCCTGGTCGAGCCGGGAGGCGAGCAGAGACGTCTCCTGCGCGTCGCGCACGCACTTGGCGAGCGTGAACGTTGACGTGACCAGGAAGAGGGTGGACACGACCAGGAACGCCCGGATCCACCCGTCGACCGGGAGGTACCAGATGCCCACGGTGATCGCGAAGAGCGCTGCACCGAAGGAGATCCCGGCCTGCGCGTAGAAGGCGATGGTGGTTCTCGAGGCTGGTGTGGTGTTCATGCCTCCAGCCTGCCCGCGCCCGGTGCACCCGGGCATCCGGCGACGTACCCGGTCAGGTCTGGGTAGTTGTACCTAGCCTGGACGGCTTCCGCGCGGTTGGATGGGCCCATGTGGCAGATCGTCATCAGTGGAGCAATCGCCGCGCTGCTCACCCTCTCGGCGCCCGCACCGTCACCCGGCCCCCTGTCCTCGTCCGCGACGGCATCGGCCCCAGCGGCGGCATCCGAGGGCGAGAAACGGTTCTGGGTCAAGGACAAGCGCCGTTACCGGTCGCCGTGGTACGCCGGCCCCCGGCGCAAGATGATCAGCTACGGGTGCACGCCCGCGCCGTACTACGCGCCCGACCCGCGCTGCCGGAACAACCGCGGCTTCCACCACGGCCTCGACATCGCGATGCCCTGCGGCACCAGGCTGTTCGCCGGGTTCCGCGGACGGGTGGCCGACCCTTCCTCGGCCGGCTCACCGGGTGCGGCGTACGGACCGAAAGCCTTCCGGATCCGTAACCACCGCAGGGACGTCGACGTCCTGATCGGGCACGCCCGCCGGGTGTACGTCGGACCGGGTGAGCGGGTCCGGAAGGGGCAGCTGCTGGCCCGGGCCTCCGATGCCGGCGCCCCGGACGGCTGTCACCTGCACTTCGAGGTGCGACCCATCCGCGGCGGGTACCAGAGCGCCGTGCGCCCGCACGAGCACCTGATGCTCAGCCGCTGAGAGGATGACCGGGTGAAGAACATCCTGTCGATTCAGTCCCTCGTCGCCTACGGCCACGCCGGCAACAGCGCCGCCCTGTTCCCGCTGCAACGGCTCGGGATGCAGGTCTGGCCGGTGATGACGGTCCACTTCTCGAACCACACCGGCTACGGCGACTGGGGCGGGCCGCTGCTCACACCCGCAGACATCTCGGACGTGATCCGTGGCGTGGAGGCGCGCGGCGCGCTCGAGCTATGCGACGCGGTGCTGTCCGGCTACCAGGGAGCTGAGGACGTGGGCGCGGTGATCCTGGACGCCGTTGCGACGGTCAAGTCACACAAGCCCGACGCGATCTACTGCTGCGACCCGGTGATGGGTGACGTCGGCCGGGGTTTCTTCGTGCGCCCGGGGATCCCGGAGTTCATGCGGGACAGCGTGGTGCCGACGGCGGACGTGATCACGCCGAACCACTTCGAGCTGAACTTCCTCGCCGGCGCGGAGGCGCACACCCTCGACGAGCTGCTGACGTCGGTCGACAAGGTGCGGGCGACGGGCCCGGGGACCGTACTCGTCACCAGCGTGCTCCTCGATGAGACTCCCGAAGACTCCCTGGAGATGGTCGCCGTCTCGGAGCAGGGGGCCTGGTCGGTGCGCACCCCGAGGCTTCCGGTCAACCCGCCCGGAGCGGGTGACCTCACCACCGCGGTGTTCCTCGCGAACCTGCTCGGCGGTCATGACACCCCGACCGCGCTGGCCCGGACCACGTCGTCGGTGTTCTCGGTGGTAGAGGCCACCGTCGCGTCCGGTGAACAGGAGATGCAGATCGTCGCCACGCAGGACGAGATCGCGAACCCGTCGATGCGGTTCGAGGTCAGCGCCCTGCGGTGAGGGCCCAGGTGGGATGGGCCCGGGGTGGCGGTCTGGGGGTGACGGTCAGTAGTGGACGCCCGCCTTGTCGACCCGACGGTGGTAGTGCTGACCCACCTTGCCGCCGGCCATGGCAGCAAGCAGCGTGCCGATCAGGACCGCGGCCGCGGCGATCGCACCACCCAAGGTCAGGGTGTCTGTCGGGACAGGCAGAGTCGGCAGGTCCACCCGGTCCAGAATGTTGTACTCGGCGCCGAACACCACGCCGAGGGCCACGGCGACCAGCGTGACGAGCAGCCCGATGAGCCAGACCGCGAGGCCCTGCTTGCCGCCATCGAACCGCGACATCCGGCCAGCGACGTACCCACCCGCGTAGTAGGCGATCATCAGCACCGCCAGCAGCACGATGGCGGCGACCATGCCGATCGTGCCGGCCTCTCGCTCGGCGTCGGTCTGGGTGATCTCGGCGTTGGAGCCGACGCCTGCGGCCACCGCGCCTACAATGCTGGTCAGCAGCACCGCGACGGCAATGCCGACGAGCCAGCCGAAGAAGGCAGCACCCCAGTTGGTGCCGCCGAAACGTTCGCGTCTGCGGTCCTCGTCCGAGACCGTGTCGTAGTCGGCGCGCGTGTCGTGTGCGTCCGCGTCGTGCTCGCTGGTCTCGAGACGATCTTCGTTCCGGGTACGCCTGCTCATACCGACCTCCTGAATCGTGTACTCACCGTGTACCCAGCGCGCGGCGGATCATGCCGACACGGGGCGGCCGGGAGTCCTGATCGCGGCTCAGGTGCAGCGCTGGACAGGCCGGAAGGCGATCCGGTCGCCCGTCAGCCGGAAGGCACGCATCGAGGTGTTGTCCCGGTCGTTGCTCTCCAGCAGCTCGTTCTTCGGGTCGACCTTGATCCGCAGGCAGTACAGCCCGTTGCGTGCGTTCGGGGGCAGCTTGAGCGCCTGCCCGGCGAGGAACGACTGGTAGACGTCGACCCAGCCGACCGAGATGCCCTGCGGCGAGTACTTCGAGCAGGCGCCGTAGAACTCGGGCTGGCGGAAGGTGCCGTACTTCGCGGGAACCCGCCGGCTGTCGCGCAGGCAGAAGCTCATCTTGCGGCGCGCCACCCGAACCAGGTTCCGCTCCTCTCCGGGCTGGAACAGCGTGTAGCGAGACGCCGCCTGGAAGTGCCAGTGGTTGTGGGCCGGGTGGAAGATCATGCAGCCGGCGGAGCGACGTCCGATCCGGGTGTCCACGGCGCGACGGAAGCGGTTGGAACCGTCCACGTCGCGGTAGATGATCTGGGTTGCGTGGTGGCGGCCGGAGGGGCACGGACGGTTCGTGTTGGGACGGACCTCGATCGGCCCGCGGCCGACGTTGCCGAGCGCCGACTCGAAGCGAAGGTACCGGCCCGAGCCGGTGCGCTGGATGTAGAGGTCGGCCGCCTTCAGCACGACCAGGTTCGGCTTGAGCAGCTTGGGTCTCTGCTGCGCCGCCTGCACCGAGATGGTCGCTGGATCGACGACTCCCGGATGGACCGCTCTCGGGTCGACCGCGGATGCCCCGGTCAGGACCAGGGTCTGGCCCAGCAACACCGCGAGACCCGCCGCGGAAAAGACTCTGACCGACTTCTTCCAGTGGTGCGACACCGTGGTTCCCCGTTCCCTGTGGCGGACGCGTCTGCACAGCACCTTATGCGGAACGCTTTACTTTTGGGGAGATGCAGAGACCGCCGGTCCCGAATTCAGGCCAAGAGAGCCGGCCAGGGGACTCGAACCCCTAACCCCTTCATTACAAGTGAAGTGCGCTACCAATTGCGCCAGGCCGGCGTGCAGCCCCACGCTCACGTGAGCTCGCGCGAAACTACGAACGCCAATGTTAGACGGCCGGAGCCGACCGCGAGAACCCGACCGGAACAGGCTCCTCGGCCGACGCATGCCCCGCCCGGCGATGGGTATCGAGAGGTCAACCAAGGAGGTAGCTCATGGGCAACGAGAACAAGGCCAAGAACTCGGCCGAGGGCGCGCTCGGCAAGGGCAAGGAGAAGCTCGGTGACGTCACCGACGACGAGAGCCTGCAGCGCGAAGGCAAGAGGGATCAGAGCAAGGCCGACATGAAGCAGGCCGGCGAGAAGGTCAAGGACGCGTTCAACAAGTAGACCGCCCGTCGCACCCTGAGGCGGGACGGGCCCTGGTGGGCCTGTCCCGTCTCTCGTCTGCGGCCCACTTGTTGTGGCGGCTGACGCCCCTTGTTGTGGCGGCGGCGCCGAGTCACACTTGGTGCACAGCGGCCCGTCGTGGCCGCGAGCGCGACGGTCCGCCTCTTCTCGGTGAGGTGGTGCACCATGACGCGCGGAGACGCACTGTCGCTGACGATCGAGGCGACACACAGATCACTGGAGCAGCGGCTGGACGGGGTGCTCGTTCCGTCCGGCGGACGGCGCAGCACGCGCGACACCTACGCGCGCACGGATGCCTTCCTCGCCGCCACCAGCCGACATCTCGCCGCGGTGGACGCGGTCCTGCTTCCTCTGGTCGGCAGGCACGTTCCCGACGGCCCCCCGTTCGTGCACGAGTACCTCGAGCAGGCACGCCGCCTCGAGATGACGCTGTCGTCGTTGAAGGCACGGTTGTACGGCGAGGCGCACGCCATCCACCTGTCGTGGCCGGGGTTGTGGTCCGACGTACGCATGGAGCTCCTGCAGCACAACCGGATGGAGCGGACGCTCGTCACCCAGCTGGTGGCACATGTCGAGCCGGCGACGCTCGACGGCGTGGCGCAGAAGGTGTTCCGGTCCGAGGTCGCCGGCCCGACCCGGCCGCACCCGCACACGCCACACACCGGAGTGGCCGGGCGGCTGGCCCGGCGGATGTGGGCGCAGGCGGACCGTTTCTGGGACGCCGCCGAGGGGCGGGTGATCCCCGACCCGGTCCGACCCGCCCCGCACCGGCACGACAGCCTGGTCGCGCAGTACCTCCTCGGCGACCCGCACTTCGACGGCGGAGCGACCGTCCTCGACCACCGGAAGCGGCCGCCCGGTTGATCAGGCGGCGGTGACGGCGGAGGCGAGGAAGCTCCCGAGCGAGCCCCTCAACCCCTCCGGGTCCAGTCCGTGAGCCGTGATGTGGTCGTCGGGACTGCCGTACCGTCTGAGCTCCTCGCTGCGCACGCCGAGCGAGAGCACCCGGTGCGGCAGGTCGGTGAGCACATCGTTGACCAGCCTGGCCGAGGTTCCGGCGAGGTACGGCTCCACCACCACCACGTCGGGACGCACCAGGGCCGCGCGCAGGCCACGTCCGTCGAACGGGCGGACGGTGGACGCGTAGAGCACGCCCACATCGAGCCCTTCCACGGCCGCCAGGACCGGGTCGAGCATCGGACCCACCGCGAGCACGGTCGCCCGCGACCCGGCGCGCACCGGGTGGAACCTGCCCGGGGTGACGGGGTAGGCGGTCGCGTTCTGCTGGCCGACCACGCGCAGGTAGTTACGTCCCGTGCCGGCCACCGCCAGCCGCAGCGCCTGCTCGACCTCGTCGGCATGACCCGGCACGTGCACCGTCCAGTCCGGCAGGGTATCGATCAGGGCGACGTCACCCGGGGCCTGATGGGTGCGGCCGCCGCCGGTGATGTCGAACGAGCCACCGGACCCCACGAGCACGCCGCCGACGTCCTGGTGGCTGAAGCCGAGCTTGATCTGCTCGAAGGCCCGCTCCACGAGGAAGGAGCCGAAGGTGTGCACGATCGGCCGCATCCCGGACAGCGCGAGCCCCGCTCCGGTGTTGACCAGGAGCTGTTCACGGATGCCGACGTTGATCACCCGGTCCGGGTGCCGCCGCTCCACCTCCCCGAAGAACTGGCCGGAGATCTCGGCGTAGACCAGGGCCACCGACAGGTCCTCGTCGACGAGCTCTGCCGCGGTCTGCGCGAACGTCTGGCGTGGGTCTCTTCTCATGAGGACTTCTCCTCGACCACGGCGACGACCACCGACGGGCGGCCCGGGGTGCGTTGTTTCAGCGCAAGCTCGAGCTCCGCATGATTTCGGCCATCGACAGCCACTGCGCTCCAGTTCTCGTTGGCGAAGCGTTGCTCGATGCGTCCGGGTTGGTTGTACGTCGACGAGTGGTTGTCCACGACCACGACGGTGAGCCCGTCCAGGCCCAGTGCCCCTGCCAGCTCGACTGCCTCATGGTTGCTCCCTTCATCCAGCTCTGCGTCTCCGACGAGTACGACGACCCGCGCGTCCAGCCCCTGCGCCCTGAGGCCGAGGGCGGTCCCCGTGGCCAGCGGCAGCCCATGCCCGAGCGAGCCGCTGGAGATCTCCACGCCCGGCACGAGGTTGCGGTCCGGGTGGTGTCCGAGCGGCGACTCGTAGGAGGCCCAGCCCTGCAGCCATCCGACGGGGAAGAACCCCTTCGCGGCGAGGGTGGCGTAGTAGGCCATGGGCCCGTGCCCCTTGGAGAGGTAGAACCGGTCCCGGGCCGGGTCCGCGAGGGTGTCCGGGGAGACGTTGAGGACCCGGTCGTAGAGAACCCAGATCACGTCCAGCGTCGACGTGGCGGCGGACGTGTGCTTCTCGTCCCCGGTCATCAACGAGATCAGACGGGGCAGGTCCTCGTACCCATGGGCGACGTCCTCGGGGACGGTACGGAATGTCTGTGTCGATGTCATGACGACAAGGGTGCAAGTTGAAGTTCACTTGAAGTCAAGTGTTAGCCTGGTGTCATGTCGAAGCAGCCCGCACATCTCACCATCGGTCAGCTCTCGGAGCGGTCCGGGGTGGCCACGTCGGCGCTGCGCTACTACGAGACGCAGGGGCTGATCGTCTCCGAACGGACGAGCGGGAACCAACGCCGCTACCATCGGGCGACGCTGCGCCGGGTGGCGTTCATCCGCTCGGCGCAGCGGGTGGGGCTGACGCTCGAGGAGATCCAGGAAGCGCTGGCCACGTTGCCGGAGGCACGGACCCCCACCAAGGCGGACTGGGCCCGGCTGTCCCGCAGCTGGCGGCCCCGCATCGAGGCGCAGATCGAGCGGCTGGAGCGGCTGCGCGACAAGCTCGACGGGTGTATCGGGTGCGGCTGCTTGAGCCTGCAGCGGTGCGCGTTGAACAACCCCGACGACGAGGTGGCCGAGCGCGGCCCAGGAGCAGTCTTCCTCGAACCCACCCGTTGAGACCCGCCTTATTTTCCGTTGAGATGCGTCCCGTTTCCGCGGCGAGCACCTCGTCCCGCCCGTCGTACGACGGGCAGCGCGTCCGTCGTACGACGGACGCGAACGAGACGCGACTCAACGCGAAACGAGACGGGTTTCAACACGAAATAAGGCGGATCTCAACGGGGAGGGGTGGCGGCGGTGTGGAGCCACGGACGATCAGCTGGTGCTGCTGTTCCAGTTCCTTAAGCGGTACACCGTGGGTGGGCTGCTTGCCGGCTCCGTCAAGGGATAGTGCTCCACCGGTCGTCAGGCTCGGGTGACTCAGGTGACGACCCAGAGCACGGACGCGATCGCGAACGCCGACAGGCCCAGCGTCGTCTCCATCACGGTCCAGGTCTTCAGCGTGGTCTTCTCGTCCATCCCGAAGAACCGGCTCACCAGCCAGAACCCGGAGTCGTTCACGTGTGAAAGCACCGTGGCGCCCGCCGCGATGGCCACCACCAGCAGGGTGAGCTTGAGGTCGCTGAGGTCGGCGGCCTTGACGGCGGGCGCGATCAGCCCGGACGCCGTGGTCAGCGCCACCGTGGCCGACCCCTGCGCCACCCGCAGCAGGGTGGCGATCACGAAGGCCTGCAGGATCAGCGACATCCCCAGGTCGGACAGGCTCCCGCTCAGCGCCGCACCGATGCCGCTGAGCTCCAACACACCGCCGAACATGCCGCCGGCACCGGTGATCAGGATGATTGCGCAGACCGGGCCCAGGGCGTCGTCCATGATGCTGGTGACGGTGGCCATCGAGGCGTTGGGACGACCGAGGACGAGGATCGCGACGAGGACCGTGATCAGCAGCGCTACCGGCGTGACGCCGAGCAGCATCAGGAACTCGACCCAGGCCTGTCCCTCTGCCAGCGTCCCGGTGTCGACGAGGGTGGTGAGCACGGTGTTGAAGGAGATCAGCACCAGCGGGATCAGCAGCAACATCAGGACCGTGGTGAACGCGGGAGCACGGGTCCCGAGCCGGGTGCCGTCCCTGCCGTCCTCGAGCGGGTCACCGGTGGCGTCCTTCGCCTCTCCGAACACGGCGTCGGGCAGCGAGACGTTGATCCGGGCCCCGAGGAACCGGGAGAGAGGGATCACGCCGACGTACCACGAGACGACGGCGATCGGAATCCCGACGAGCAGGGTGATCCCGACGCTGGCGCCCAGGAAGTTGGCTGCGGCCACCGGCCCGGGGTGCGGCGGGACGATCGCGTGCATGGCCGCGAAGGCACCCGCGGCGGGCAGCGCGTAGAGGAGCAGGGAGCCACCGAAGCGGCGCGCCACGGTCAGGATGATCGGCAGGAAGACCACCAGGCCCGCGTCGAAGAAGATCGGGAACCCGAAGATCAGCGCCGCCACACCGAGGGCGATCGGTGCCCGCTTCTCGCCGAACCGGCCGATCAGCGTGTCCGCGAGTACCTGGGCTCCGCCGGTCACCTCGAGAAGTCGGCCGAGCATCACCCCGAACGCGACGAGCAGGGCGACCGAGCCGATGGTGTCGGCGAACCCGAACATCAACGCGTCTGGGATGTCGCCCAGCGGGAACCCGACGGCGATCGCGGTGAGGAGGCTGACCAGGACCAGGGCGACGAAGGCATGCAGCTTCACCTTCATGATCAGGAACAGCAGCAGGGCCACGGCAGCAGCGGCGATCAGGAGCAGGGCGGTGGTGCCGTACTGCGGTTCGATTGCTTCCACGAGGCACTCCGTAACCAGTCGGCCCGGGTTGATCCGGGCGCATGACCGCTCACCCTGCCGTAGCGGTATCCGCATTTCAAGCGCCGTGCGCCAGCCTGTCCGTCACCGCACTAGGCTGAGTCGCATGCCGTTGCGGATCGTGGCGACCAAGCCCAACCCGGCGCTGGTGACCCTGCCCTGGAGCAAGCCACTCGAGGAGTGGGACGACGAGTTCGTGGTCCAGCTCCCCCGGGGAATCTCGCGCCATGTGGTGCGGATCGTGCGTCTCGGCCAGGACATCTACGCGGTCAAGGAGACCCGCGAGCCGATCGCGTTCCGGGAGTACCGCATGCTGCGGGACCTGCAGCGGCTCGGGCTTCCCACCGTCGAGCCGGTCGGCGTGGTCTGCGGCCGCGAGGCTCCGGACGGGGAGGAGATCGAACCGGTCCTGCTCACCCGGCACCTGAGGTACTCCCTGCCCTACCGATCGCTGTTCTCACACGGCCTTCCGTCCGACAGCCTCCCCCGGTTGATCGACGCCCTCGCCGTGCTCCTGGTGCGGCTCCACCTGGCCGGTTTCTTCTGGGGCGACGTCTCGTTGTCGAACGTCCTGTTCCGGCGCAGCGCGGGTGAGTTCGCGGCGTACCTCGTCGACGCGGAGACCGGCGAGCTGCACCCGGAGCTGACCGAAGGACAGCGCAACTACGACCTCACCGTCGCCTACGAGAACCTGTACGGCGAGCTGCTCGACCTGCAGGCCGGTGAGCTGCTCGACGAGACCGTCGACCCGGACGAGATCGTCGAGCGGATCCGACGCAGGTACGACGCGCTCTGGCACGAGCTCACAGGGAGCGAGGAGTTCAGCGCCAACGAGATGTGGCGCATCGAGCAGCGCATCGAGCGGCTCAACGACCTCGGTTTCGACGTGGACGAGCTCGACATCGTCACCGACTGGGACGGCTCCACCGTGCGGCTGCAGCCGCGGGTCGTGGAGGCCGGGCACCACTCGCGGGAGCTGCAGAGCCTGACCGGGCTCGACGTCGAGGACAACCAGGCGCTGCGCCTGCTCAACGACCTGGCCAGCTTCGCCGCTCACTTCGGCCTCAACGACGAGGACCGGACGATCGTCGCGCACCGGTGGCTGAACGTCGTCTACGAACCGATCATCAAGATGGTCCCGGAGGATCTGCGCGGGAAGCTCGAGCCGGCCGAGATCTTCCACGAGATCCTCGAGCACCGGTGGTTCCTTTCGGAGCAGGCCGGCGAGGAGGTCGACATCGTGGACACCGCCCGGTCCTACATCGACATGGTGCTGTCCAAGCGACCCGAGGAGGTCATCACCGCCGGTGACGACCCCGACCTGCTGATGCCGCGAGTCCCCGACTAGCCCCATCCCCGTTGAGATTCGCCTCGTTCCCCGTTGAGATCCGCGCTCGTTTCCGTCTGGTGGTACGACGGACAAGGCTCATGCGGCGACGCGGAGGTATGTCCTCAGCTCGAGGAGCCATGCCGCCAGGGCCTCCGGGGTGAACGAGTCCTTGTCGACGACGACCACCTTCCATCCGTGATCGCCGAGCCACTTGCGCCGCTGACGATCGTGCTCTCGCTGTTCGGGGGACGTGTGGAAGTCCCGCCCGTCGTACTCGACCACGACCCGGGCACGCGGATAGGCCAGGTCCAGCCGGAACAGCTCCCGGCCGTCGTGCACGACCCAGTACTGCGGTTCCGGGCACGGGAGGCCGGCGTCGATGATGGCCAGCCGGGTCCATGACTCGCCGGGGGACTCCGCGCGCGGGTCCGCGAGTGGAATCAGCTCGCGGAGCTGGACGACGCCTCGCCGTCGGAAGTAGCGCGGCAGCTCGGCGTACATCCGTTCATGGGTGATGCCGTGCACCCGCATGAACGCATCCAGCGCGGCGAGGCCGTCCCGTCGCGACAGCTTGCAGCCGAGATCCAGTGCCGTGCGCAGCGGGTTGGTGACCCTGACCCCTTCGATCGTCCAGACGTCGTCCTTCGACAGGTCCCTGGTGCCGCCCGCACACTCCGGTCGGCTCGTCGGCGGGTGACCGCGGAGAACATAGGTCTCCAGAGGCGGGAGGATGTCGAGCTCGTGGTACTCGAAGGTGTCCACGCCGAGCAGCCAGGCGGCGGTGCGGTCGCACACGACGGCGAACGGGCTCACGACCAACGCGGCACACCGCACCCGGCACAGCGGAGTGTCCTCGATGTCGCCGCGCAGGTAGACGCCGGTCAGCACCCGTCTCACCTGGCGGTTCGCGACCAGCTCGTCGAGCCGGCGTCTCGAGATGCCGCGGGTCTTCGCCTGCGGCCAGGTGAACGGGGTCTTCGGGATCTCCGGTGGCAGCATCATGCGGCCACTGTGGCGAGACGTCGGCGCGTCCGCCGTACCTCTTCCCCGACCTGGGGATACCCCACCGGCTGCCCGAGCTGTGAACTTTTTCTGGCGTGCCCAGTGACGAAGGCGGGCTTCAACGGGGCACGAGGCGCGTCTCAACCGAGAATCAGGCGGGTTTCAACGGGTCAGGAGGAGAAGGTGTTGCGCCTCTCGGCGATGGAGTACAGCGTCACGGAGGCCGCGACACCGGCGTTGAGGGACTCCAGCGAGTTCACCATCGGAATCGCCACCAGCTGGTCGCAGGTCTCCGCCACCAGCCGGGACAGACCCTTGCCCTCGGATCCGACCACGACCACCAGCGGGCCGTCCGCGAGCTCCAGGTCGGGGAGCGATACGTCGCCGTCGGCGGCCAGGCCGATCACCATGCACCCGGCCTCCTGGTACGCCTTCAGCTGGCGGGTCAGGTTCACCGCCTGCGCGACAGGTACCCGCGCCGCGGCTCCGGCCGAGGTCTTCCACGCGGACGCGGTCATCCCGGCCGCCCGGCGTTCGGGGATGAGCACGCCGTGCGCGCCGAACCCGGCCGCCGAGCGCACCACGGCACCGAGGTTGCGCGGGTCGGTCACCGAGTCAAGCGCCACGATCAGCGCCGGTTCCTTGGCCTCGGCGGCCCGGTCCAGCAGGTCGTCGGGGTGGGCGTACTCGTAGGCAGGCACCTTCGCGGCGAGCCCCTGGTGCACCGCACCCTGGGTCAGCCGGTCCAGCTCGTTGCGGGGCACCTCGAGCACGGAGAGGCCACGCTCGGCGGCGAGCCGGAACGCCTCCCGCAGCCGGCCGTCGCGCTCGGCGCCCTCCGCGACGTAGATCGTGGTGACCGGCATCTCCGCCCGCAGCGCCTCCACCACGGAGTTGCGTCCGGCGATCCACTCGGAGTCACCGGTCTTCTGCGGGCGCTTGGGCCGGGCGTTCCTCTCCTTCTCGGCCCGCTTGCGCGCCTTGTAGGCGACGTGGCCCTCGCGGTCCTTCGCCTTCGGGGTGGGGCCCCTGCCCTCGAGGCCGCGCTTGACCCGGCCGCCCGACCCTGCGGTGGGGTTGCCCTTGCCCGTCTTCTTGATGGCCCCGCGGCGCGAGGAGTTGCCTGCCATGAGTTTCCTTAGGTTGCCGACTTGTCAGGCGCCTGCACGGTCATAGCCGTGCAGGGCCCCGACAACTCGGGAGGTCAGATGGACCACTGCGGTCCCTGCGGCGTGTCCTCGAGCTCGATGCCCGCCTCCTTGAGCCGGTCGCGGATGGCGTCCGCGGCCGCGAAGTCCTTGTTCGCGCGCGCCTCGGCCCGCTGCTCGAGCAGACCGGCGACCAGCGAGGAGACCGCGGCCGAAAGCTTCTCGTCGGTCCGTGACGACTCCGCGGCCCAGTGCGGGTCGAGCGGGTCGATCCCGAGTACGTCGAGCATGGCACGGACCGAGCCCGCAATCGAGGCGACCTCGTCGTGCGAGCCGTCGGTGATCGCCTTGTTGCCGTCCCGCACGGCGTCGTAGAGCACCCCGACCGCGGTCGACGTACCCAGGTCGTCATCCATCGCCGCGGCGAACGACGCGGGCCAGGACCCGACCGGCACCGGGCCGACCAGGGCTGCGGCCCGGGACAGGAACCCCTCGATCCGGGAGAACCCGGCCGCCGCCTCCGACAGCGCGTCGTAGGAGAACTCGACGTGCGACCGGTAGTGCGCGGCGATCATGTAGAACCGCAGCTCGATCGCGCGGACCCGCTCGAGCACCGACGGGATCAGCAGCGAGTTGCCCAGCGACTTGCTCATCTTCTCGCCGGCGGTGGTGATCCAGGCGTTGTGCAGCCAGTAGTTCGCGAACCCGAACCCGGCGCCCCGAGACTGGGCCTGCTCGTTCTCGTGGTGCGGGAACCGCAGGTCGACGCCGCCGCCGTGGATGTCGAAGGCGCCGCCGAGGTACTTCAGCGCCATCGCCGAGCACTCGATGTGCCAGCCCGGGCGACCGGGGCCCCACGGCGACGGCCAGGCCGCCGTCGCCGGCTCGGTCTCCTTCTTGAAGCCCTTCCAGAGCGCGAAGTCACGCGGGTCCCGCTTGCCCCGCGGGTCGGCATCCTCGGCGGCCTCCATCTCGTCGACCTTCTGCCCCGACAGCTCGCCGTACGCCGGCCACGACTTCACGTCGAAGTAGACGTCACCCGAACCGTCGGACGCTGCATACGCGTGTCCGCGGGTGATCAGCCGGCCGATCAGCTCGACCATCTCCGGGATGTGGCCGGTCGCGGCCGGCTCGTAGGTCGCCGGCAACACGTGCAGCGCGTCGTAGGCGCGGTCGAGCTCGCGCTTCATCAGGTACGCCAGGTTGTACCAGGGCCGGCCCTGCTCGGCGGACTTGATCAGGATCTTGTCGTCGATGTCGGTGATGTTGCGGATGAACGTCACGTCGTACCCGGTGGCGGTCATCCAGCGCCGCAGCACGTCGAAGTTCACGCCCGACCGGACGTGCCCGACATGCGGCTCGGACTGCACGGTGAGACCGCACAGGTAGATCCCCGCCCGGCCCTCCTCGAGGGGGACGAAGTCGCGGACCTCGCGCGTCGCGGAGTCATAGAGCCGAAGAGTCACCCGGCAATCCTAACGAGCCGCGGGGTGTACGACGGACGCCCCGATGCGGCAGAGTGCTCGCACACGCATCGGGGCGTGAGAAACGGGGACCTTCATGTCACACGTCGTCACCGGTCGCGGAGCCGTTCTGGCCGCCGCGACCTCTCTTCTTCTGGCCGCCACCGGCACCCTCGCGGGAGCACCCGTCGCGGTCGCGAAGGACAAGCAGCCCGCACCGCGGCACGTGCTGCTCGAGCAGTGGGACTTCGGGGACGGTGACCCGGGCGGCACCTACGACGGGACCACCGGCGCCTCCGGGGAACTCACGCTCGCCCAGCCGACGGCCACCCGCAGCTACACCGACCCGCACGCCGCGGAGCCGGCTCCGACGACCTACGACGCCGGTTCCTGGGTGTCCCCCGAGGTCCGGCCCGGCTTCGGGCTCACCGAGCTGGTGGCCTCCTGGAACACCGAGACCCCGGACGGGACCTGGGTCGAGGTCGCGGTCCAGGGGCTCGCGGACGACGGCTCCACGTCGAAGTGGTACGTCCTGGGCCGCTGGTCCGAGGACGACACGGGCTTCCACCCCACCTCCGTGCCCGCCCAGGGCGACGACCTCGCCACTGTCGCGATCGACACCCTTGTCACCCGCACCGACCGGTCCCTGGTCAGCTACCAGGTCAAGGTGTCGCTGATGCGCGAGCAGGGCAGCACCGTCTCCCCGGAGGTGGACATGGTGGCGGCGATGGCCTCGCGGATCCCGGAGCGGAAGAAGATCCCCGCGTCGCCGACCAGCATGACCGAGACAACCGTGCTCGACGTACCGACGTACTCCCAGGAGACCCACATCGGCGACTACCCGCAGTGGGACGGCGGCGGTGAGGCCTGGTGCTCGCCGACCTCGACGTCGATGGTCGTCGCCTACTGGGGGACCGGGCCGTCGGAGCAGGACTACGGCTGGGTGACCGACGACGACCCGGGCCACGCCGATCCCTGGGTCGACCACGCCGCCCGGTACACCTACGACTACAACTACGACGGCGCCGGGAACTGGCCGTTCAACACCGCCTACGCGGCGCGGTTCGGGCTGGAGGCCTTCGTGACCCGGTTGCGCAGCCTCACCGAGGCCGAGCAGCTCATCAAGGCCGGCATCCCGGTGGTGGTGTCCGCCTCGTTCAAGGAGAGCGAGCTCGACGGCGCGGGGTACGGCACGAACGGTCACCTGCTCACGATCGTCGGTTTCACCGGGGACGGTGACGTGGTGGTCAACGACCCGGCCTCGCACCTGATCCCCAGCAACGAGGAGGTGCGCGTCACCTATGACCGCGCGCAGTTCGAGAACGCCTGGATCGGCCACACCGGCGGGATCAGCTACCTGATCCACCCGGAGGGCACGCCGCTGCCGACCGCGCCGGCCCAGGCCAACTGGTGATCCCGGGCTCTGTGGCATTTGTTCACTAGAGTGACGAAGGGTTGGTTAGAGTTCTCAGGTGCGCTTCCCTCGGACACTCCTCGCCTCCGCCCTGACCGCGACGCTCGTCGGCCCCCTGCTCGCGACCCCGGCCGACGCGGCCCCGGCCCGCCGGATCGACTACCAGCAGTGGGACTCACCCGCCCAGCTCCGCACCGGCACGCTCAGCGGCGTCCGGCTCGCGCACGGGAAGCTGCGGATCTCCACACCGGTCGGCACCAGGCGGTACACCGACCCGCACACCGGCCGGACCCGGACCTACGGCTACGGCCGGTGGACCTCGACGTGGGTCCGGCCCGGCTTCGGCCTGACCGAGCTCGTGCCGTCCTGGAACGCGACCACCAGCGGCGACGCCTGGGTGCAGGTCGAGGTCCGCGGCCGCAGCGAGCACGGCCAGCGCAGCAGCTGGGACACGCTTGCCCGCTGGGCGCCCGGGGACCGCACCGTCCGGCGCACCAGCCTGGGTGAGCAGAGCGACGACCTGGCCCGGGTCGCGGTGGACACCTGGCGGTCGAACTTCAGTCTCGAGCTCACCTCCTGGCAGATGCGGGTCACCCTGTTCCGCAAGGCGGGCACACGCGGCACCCCGTTCGTCGACTCGGCGGGCGCGATGTCGTCGAAGCTGCCGCAGGTGGCCGACGTGCGGGTCTCGGAGCCGATCAGGAAACGTGCCATCACGTTGGACGTCCCGAAGTACTCCCAGATGGTCCACGCCGGCGACTACCCGCAGTACGGCAACGGCGGCGAGGCCTGGTGCTCGCCGACCTCCACGTCGATGGTGCTCGGCTACTACGGCCGGCTGCCGTCCGCCGCCGAGTACTCCTGGGTGCGCACCTCGCACCCCAACCGGTACGTCGACCACGCCGCCCGGATGACCTACGACTACGCCTACCGCGGCACCGGCAACTGGCCGTTCAACACCGCCTATGCCGCCAACCACGCCGACCACGCCTTCGTCACCCGGCTGCGCAACCTGCGGGAGGCGGAGCGCTTCGTGCGGGCCGGTATCCCGGTCGTCGCCTCGGTCGCCTTCGGCCGCGGTGAGCTCGACGGGGCGCCGATCAGCTCCACGAACGGCCACCTGATGGTGATCGTGGGCTTCACCGCCACCGGCGACGTCGTCGTCAACGACCCGGCCGCCCCCCGCAACAGGGGCGTACGACGGACCTACGACCGTGGCCAGTTCGAGAACGCGTGGCTGCCGAAGTCCGGCGGCCTGGCCTACATCATCCGCACCGACGCCCGGAAGCTTCCCGCGAACAGCCCCGGCAACTGGTGATGCGCAGGATCGTCTTCCGGGGTTGGAGCTCCGGAGTCGAGCTCGACCTGGGTGCCCATGACGGCACCGAGGTGTCCGGTGACCTGCTCCGGATGGCGACCGCCGCGACCACCCGCGGCTACACCGACCCGCACCGCGGTGACCGGACGACCACCTACGAGCAGTCCTCGTGGACGTCGCCGGTGGTCGAGCCCGGCTTCCCGGCCACGGAGCTGGTCGCCTCCTGGAACGCCCAGACCCCGCAGGGCACCTGGCTCGAGGTCGAGGTGGCGGCGACCCTGGACGACGGCAGCCGCACCGGATGGCTGGTGGTCGGCCGGTGGGCGGAGAGCGACGACGAGATCCATCCGACCTCGGTCCCCGGCCAGGGTGACGAACGGGTGGACGTCGCGTTCGACATCGTCGCCGCGAAGACCCCGCGCACGATCTCGTCGTACCAGCTGCGCGTCAACCTGCTGCGCCGGCCGGGCGGTACGGTCGGCCCCACGGTCAGCCTGGTCGGCGCCATGGCCTCGAGCGTGCCGGCCGGGAAGCCGGTGCCGCGGTCCGCGACCGGTGGCGCCGTGGGGATGCTGCTCGACGTCCCTGCCTACTCCCAGCAGGTGCACCGCGGCGAGTACCCACAGTGGGACAACGGCGGTGAGTCCTGGTGCTCCCCCACCTCGACGACGATGGTGCTCGCGCACTGGGGCCGGGGTCCGCGGCCGGAGGACTACGCGTGGGTCGACCCGGGGCTGCGGGACCGGTTCATCGACTACGCGGCGCGGCACACCTTCGACCACAACTACCGGGGCGCCGGCAACTGGTCGTTCAACACCGCCTACGCCGCGCGCTACGGGGTGCGGGCCTATGTGACCCGGCTGCGCAGCCTGACCGAGGTGGAGCAGTTCATCAAGGCCGGCATCCCGATGGTGGTGTCGGTGTCGTTCAAGCAGGACGAGCTCGACGGCGCCGGGTACGACACCGCGGGGCACCTGCTCACCGTGGTCGGGTTCGACGACGACGGGAACGTGATCTCCAACGACCCCGCCTCGCATGCCGTTCCCAGCAACGACGAGGTGCGTACGACGTACGACCGGGAGCAGTTCGAGAACGCCTGGTTGGTGCCCAGCGGCGGTGTCGTCTACGTCATCCACCCGCCGGACGTGGAGCTTCCCGAACGTCCGCCCGAGCCCAACTGGTAGCCGCCTCTCAGCTTCACCATGGTGCCCTGGGGGACCCGCACTCCCCACGCTCTGCATGCCATGGGAAGTGGTGCTTCACCATGGTGCCCTGGGGAACCCCCGAGCTCAGCCGGCGGTGAACTCGACGGTGTGCCAGCCGGTGGCGCCGTTGGGCACCACCCCGCGACGCACACTGGTCTGGGTGTAGCCGGACCGGTCGGTGGCCCGCACGGCCAGGGTGTGCCGGCCAGGGGCGAGGTCGATCGAGGCGCCCCACTGCACCCAGGTGTCGATCCCGGGCACCCGGCCGAGCGTGGCCTTGCGCCAGTCGTCGCCGTCCAGGCGGTACTCCACCTGCGCGACGCCGATGTGCTGCGCCCACGCCGAGCCGCCGATCCGGCGGGGCCCGGGCTTCACGTCCCCGCGGGGGACGTCGATCCGGGACTGGGTGCGCACCGGCCCCAGCTCGGCCCAGCCGCGGTCGGTCCAGTACGCCGAGATCTGGTCGAACCGGGTGACCTCGATGTCGACGAGCCACTTGGTCGCCGACACGTAGCCGTACAGGCCGGGGACGACCATCCGCACGGGGAAGCCGTGCTCGACCGGCAGCGGCTCCCCGTTCATCGCGATCGCGAGCATCGCGTTGCGGTCGTCGGTGAGCGCGGCGAGCGGGGTCCCGCAGGTCCACTCGTCGTGCGAGGTCTGCAGCACCGCGTCGGCATCGGGTGAGACACCCGCCTCGTTGAGGATGTCGGCGACCCGCACCCCGCTCCACCAGGCGTTCCCGATCAGGTCGCCGCCGACCTCGTTGGACACGCAGCAGATCGTCACCCACGCCTCGGTGAGCTCGCGGTCGACCAGGTCGCGGTACGTCAGCACGACCTCGTTGTCGACCATCCCGTGGATCCGCAGCCGCCACTCGCTGGGGTCGACTGTGGGGACAACCAGCGCGGTGTCGATCCGGTAGAACCCTTCGTTGCTGCTGCGCCACGGAGCGATCCCGTCCACGTCCAGGTCGGCGCCCCTGGGCACGGTCCCGACCGTGACCGGCAGGCGCAGCAGCTTGCGGGCGGACTCGACGCTACGGCGGCCACGACCCACGAACTGCCCCGCCAGCCCGACGACGACCGCGGCTCCGGCAATCGTGCCGGCGCGGACCAGGAAGCCACGACGACCCTCGTCGGCCGGCCGCGTCCGGGCCTTGGCCAGGTAGTCGACGAGGAAGGCCAGCGCGATCAGCCAGGTGATCGTGCCCGCGACGACCGGGAGCACGTCGTACACCGAGGAACCCGGGCGCGTCTGCACCGCGACGAACGCGATCACGCCCATCGCCACGAACAGGAGCTGCGCGAGCACCTGGCTGCGTTCGGCCAGGGCGCCGGCCACCATCGAGAGCACCAGCACGCCGAGGGTGACGCCGGTGATCAGCAGCGGCTTGTCGTACTGGCCGACCACCGAGATCAGCGCCTCGGCCACGTCGCCCGGGGTGTGCTCGATGATCGCCTCGGCGACGGCGAGCAGCGGTGTCGCACGGATCGTCAGCAGCATCGTCACGGCATGGCTGACCGCGATCCCGGCCAGGCCCGCGACGAGACCCGCGAAAGCGAAGTGTGAGCGGCTCACACCTCTATGTTCGCGCACCCCGCCAAGCCGGCTGGGTCATGCGGCATGATCGGCACGTGACCCAGGCACCCCGCATCGGCATCGGCACCGACGTACACCGGCTCGTCAACGGCAGCCCGATGTGGCTGGCCGGCCTCTCCTTCCCCGACGAGCCGATGGGACTCGACGGGCACTCCGACGCGGACGTCGCTGCACACGCCGCGTGCGACGCGTTGTTCTCCGCGGCCGGGCTCGGCGACCTCGGCAGCAACTTCGGGACCAGCGAACCGGAGTGGGCAGGGGCCGGCGGTGCGGCGCTGCTCGCGGAGAGCGTACGACGGGTGGAGGCGGCCGGGTTCACGATCGGGAACATCGCGGTCCAGGTGATCGGGAACCGTCCCCGGCTCGGGCCCCGACGGGCCGAGGCCGAGGCCACGCTCTCGTCGGCGGCCGGTGCCCCGGTGACCGTGTCCGCGACGACCACCGACGGCCTGGGCCTGACGGGGCGGGGTGAGGGCGTCGCCGCGATCGCCACCGCGCTGCTCCTGCCGCACGAGCCCACCCGCGACCTCTGACCGGGTCAGGAGACGTCGGGTGTCAGACGGGCCGTACGACGGGTACGACCAGGCTGCGCCTCATCCGTGTCCCTCATCCGTGACCGGCAGCCGGTAGCCACGTTTGACCACGGTCTGCACCAGGCGTGTCCCGATCCCGGCCCGTAGCCGTGCGACGGCGACCTCGACGGCGTGCTCACTGCCGGCCAGGCCGCTCGGCAGGTGCGCCATCAGCTGTCGTCGCGACACCACGTGTCCCGGGTTCACCGCGAGCGCCTGCAGGACCGCGAGTGGCGCCGGGGACAGCGGTGCCTCTATCCCGTCGACGCACACGGTGTCGCCGCGGAGCATCAGCTGCTGCCCGGCCACACCGAACACGACGCCCTCCCGCCGGCCGGGCAGCTCGACCTCGAGCGTCTTGACCATGGCGGCCAACCTGGACCGCGTCGGCTGGACGGTCGGGATCCCCCACATCTCGAACGGCGCCGCGGTCACCGGACCGACACAGGTGGCGAGCACGTCGGCCTGGAACGCGGCGACCACCTGGTCACGGCGTCCGGCGGCGGTGGCCACCTCCATCAGCGCCACGGTGGCGGGCGCGCTGGTGAAGGTGACCGCGTCGAGCTTGCGCTCGGCGATCAGGTCGACCATCCGGAACATCGGCGCCGGGTCCTCCGCGGCCTCGCACCGGTAGACCGTCACCACGGTCACGTCGGCGCCCTGCATCCGCAGTGCGTGCGCGACGACCGACAGCGACTGGCCGTGCTCCTGTACGACGATCCGCATCCCGTCGAGGGGACGGTCACGCAGATGTGCCAGCACGTCCTCGAAGCACTCCGACTCCGGGGACCACAGCTCCCGGAGGCCGTACGAGCGCAGGGCGCCCACCGACTTGGGGCCGCGGGCGATGATCTCTGCTTGACCCATGACCCGCCGGAGGTCGTTCAGCAGACCCCACGCGTCGGCGGCGTCGAACCAGGCCCGGACCCCGATCCCGGTGGTGGCGACGAACAGGTCGACCGGTGCCGCGAGCACCGCCCCGGTAGCGTCCTGGAGGCCCTCACTGATCCGGTTCGGTTCGATCGACAGCGCCGGCGCCCACTCCACCTCGGCACCACGGCGTTCGAGCAGTGAGGTGAGCTCCTCGACCTTGCGGGCGGAGGTGATCCCGACCCGGTAGCCGGCCAACGGAGAGCTCCTCACGGCGAGCCCCGCTGTCCGACCAGCACGACACCTTCGACGACCCGTACGGCATAGACGGGCACGCTCACCGCGTCGTCGTCGAGACACCGACCGGTGCGCAGGTCGAAGCCCTGCTTGTGCATAGGTGAAGCCACGAACGGTACGTCGCCCCGGCTGCCGACGATGCCGCGGGCGAGCACACTGGCCTTGCTGAACGGGTCGTAGTTGCCGAGCACGTAGACCTGGCCGTCGTGCATCCGGAAGACCGCGACCGCCTGGCCGTGCACCAGGGCGGTCGCGCCTCGTTCCACCTCGAGCTCGGCCACCCGGCAGACGGGGGTCCACGTCTCCGGCGACTACTCGACGCGGCCTTCGACGCGGCACTCATCGGCCGGCGCCGACCGGGATCGTGGCACCGGCGATGACCGTCGGGGCGTCCTGCAGGACCGGGCTGATCTGCCCCCGCTCGCTGGTGAACGAGATCGCCGGGTCCGGCAGGTCGGGGGCGTTGACGAAGGACACGAACCGGGAGAGCTTCTCGGGGTCGTCGAGGGTTGCCCGCCACTCGTCGAAGTAGGTTTCGACGTGCCGGGTCATGTCCGCCTCCAGCGAGGCGCCGAGCCCGAGCTCGTCGTCGACGACCACCGCCCTCACCCGGTCCAGGCCGCCGTCGAGCGAGTCGATCCAGGCGCTCGTCCGCTGCAGCCGGTCGGCGGTGCGGACGTAGTACATGAGGAAGCGGTCGACGTACCTGACCAGTGTCGCCGTGTCGAGGTCCGAGGCGAGCAGGCGCGCGTGTGCCGGGTTCGCGCCACCGTTGCCGCCGACGTACAGGTTCCAGCCCTTCTCGGTGGCGATCACGCCGAAGTCCTTGCCGCGTGCCTCCGCGCACTCCCGGGCGCAGCCGCTGACCCCGGCCTTGATCTTGTGCGGGGCGCGCAGCCCGCGGTAGCGGTTCTCCAGGTCGATCGCGAGGGTGACCGAGTCCTGCACGCCGTACCGGCACCAGGTCGACCCGACGCACGACTTCACGGTGCGCAGCGACTTCCCGTAGGCGTGGCCGGACTCGAAGCCCGCGTCGACGAGCCGGCGCCAGATCGGCGGCAGCTGCTCCATCCGGGCACCGAGCAAGTCGATCCGCTGGCCGCCGGTGATCTTCGTGTACAGGTCGAACTCGCGGGCCACCTCCCCGATCACGATCAGCTTGTCCGCGGTGATCTCGCCGCCGGGGATCCGGGGTACGACGGAGTAGGTGCCGTTGCGCTGGATGTTGGCGAGGTAGGCGTCGTTGGTGTCCTGCAGCGCGACGGTGTCTGCGGCCAGCACGTGCCCGTTGAGCTGGCTGGCCAGCACGGAGGCGATCACCGGCTTGCAGACGTCGCAGCCCCGCCCCCGTCCGTGTGCGGTGACGATGTCGTCGAAGCTGCGGTAGCCATGGACGGCGACCACGTCGAACAGCTCCTGCCGGGACAGGTCGAAGTGCTCGCAGATTCCGGCGCTCACCACGCGGCCGGCGGCGGCGAGCCGTTCCTTCACGAGGTTGCCGACCATCGGGACGCAGCTGCCGCAGACGGTGCCGGCCCTGGTGCACGACTGGACACACGCGACGTCCTCGCAGCCCGGCTGGTCGGCGGCACCGTCGATGGCGCCGCAGATCGTGGCCTTGGTGACGTTCTGACAGCTGCAGACGACCGCATCGTCGGGCAGCCCGACCTGTGCCGTTGCCCGGCCGGCGGGGAGGATCAGCTCCTCGGGGTTGTCCGGAAGCGTGATCCCGGACGACACCATCGGACGCAGCATCCCGTACGCCGAGGCGTCGCCGACCAGGATCCCGCCCAGCAGCCGGGTTGCGTCCTCGGACACCACGAGCTTCTTGTAGACACCGGCGACCGCGTCGGCGAAGACCAGCTCGAGGGCGCCCTCGGTGGTGGCGAACGCGTCGCCGAAGCTGGCCACGTCGACCCCGAGCAGCTTGAGCTTGGTGGACATGTCGGCGCCGGTGAAGGAACCGTCGCCGCCGAGCAGATGGTCGACGACGACCTCTGCCATCGAGTAGCCGGGGGCGACCAGGCCGTACATCGTCCCGCCCGGGGCCGCGCACTCACCGACCGCGAAGATCTTCGGGTCGGACGTCCGGCACTGCTCGTCGACCAGGACCCCGCCACGTTCGGCCAGCTCGAGCCCGCAGCCGCGGGCAAGGTCGTCCCTCGGCCGGATCCCCGCCGAGAACACCACCACCTCCGCGTCGACCACGGTGCCGTCATCGAGAGCCAGACCCCTGACCCGGCCCTCGTGGTCCAGCACCCGTTCCGTCGCGGCACCGCAGTGCACCCGGACACCGAGCCGGTCGATGTGACGCAGCAGCGATGCGCCGCCCGCGTCGTCGAGCTGCACCGGCATCAGCCGTGGTGCCATCTCGACCACATGGGTCTCCAACCCCAACGAGACAAGGGCGTTCGCGGCCTCCAGGCCGAGCAGCCCACCTCCGATGACAGCGCCGACGGCGGCGGTCTGCGACGCGGACCGGATGGCCTCGAGGTCCTCGATGGTGCGGTACACGAAGCAGCCGTCCAGGTCGTGACCCGGCACCGGCGGCACGAACGGGTATGCCCCGGTGGCGAGCACGAGGACGTCGTAGGCCAGCACTTCCCCGGTCCCGAGCGTGACCGTCTCGTGTTCGCGGTCCACCACGTCGACGGTTGTGTCCAGGAGCAGTCGGACGCGCGGGTCGTCGTACCTCCCACCGGGCAGGAGGGACAGCTCGTCGGCGCTCCCGGCCGCGAAGAACGAGGTCAGCGCGACCCGGTCGTACGCCGGCCGCGGCTCCTCGCCGATGACCACGATGTCGTAGCGCTCGGTGAGTCCGCGTTCGACGGCTGCCTGCACGAGCCGGTGTCCGACCATGCCGTGTCCGGCGACGACCAGCGTCTTTCGGAGATGCGTCACGGGCGTTGTCCTTTCGGTTGCAAGAAAACTAGGGCCTCAAGGTTTTGCGTTCGTTTCGTTGTGTTTCGGGGATGAAAACGCCTGCTCACGTCGTGACCGGTTCGCGGGGCGACCGGGCCTCCAGGAGGGCGCGTACGACGGACGTGCAACCGCCGCACCCGGTGGTGGCTCTCGTGGTCGCGGCCACCGTCTCGAGGTCAGGGCAGACCCTGATCCGGCCCGCGCTGACACCGGCGCAGGCGCACACCTCGGCGGCGTCGGGAAGCAGGCTGCTGCTCTCCCCGGCGGGCCGTTCGGCCATCAGCAACATGCCGGGCTCGTCCGGGCCGAGGAGGGTGCGCCGGTCATAGAGCTGGGTCAGCAGACCGACCCGGGACAGGTCGCCGACCATCGTCGCGGCCTCGATCACGCCGTCCCGGACGACGACCTTGCGGTAGCTGCCGCTGATCGGGTTCGCGATCTCGACCACGTCGCCGTCGGTGCGTTCCGGATCGCCGAGCACCGCTACGTCGAGGTCGGCGGCACGCAGTCGCGCGACGGTCCGCGACCCCTCGTAGGCCAGGTCCTCGCCGGCGAGGACGCCCGCCAGGACCGCGGCCTGCTCCCAGGCCGGCGCCACGAGGCCGGTGGTTCGTCCGCGGTGCTCGGCGCAGTCGCCGATCGCGTGGATGCGGTCGTCGGTGACGGACTCGAGCCGCGAGCCGACGACGACTCCCCGTCGCACGAAAAGTCCGGCCGTCTTGGCCAGTGTCGTGGACGGTCGCCCGCCGGCGGTGAGCACGACCAGGTCGGTGTCGAGCGTGTACCCGTTGTCGAGACGCAGCCCGTCGTCGGTCAGCCGCACCGCGCGGGTGTGCGTGTACACCTCGGTGCCGAGGCGGCGAACGCTTCGCCTGAGTACCGCGCCGGCCTGCTCGCTGACCTGTGAGGACAGCAGGTGTGCCGACCCTTCGACCAGCTCGACGTCGAGCCCGCGGACGGCCAGGGCCCGGGAGACCTGCAGGCCGAGCAGCCCACCGCCGACGACCACGGCGCGCCGTGCGCTGGGGACGGCCCGACACAGTCGGCTGCAGTCGTCGAGGGACCGGAACGCGTGCACCTTCGGATGCAGCCGGCCGTCGACGCCGACCAGGCCACGGATCGGGGGCAGCGCCGGGATGGAGCCGGTCGCGAGCACCAGCCGGTCGTAGGGCAGCCGGGTCCGGTCTTCGAGGACCACCTCCCGGCGAGCACGGTCGACCTCCGCGACGCGGGTCCCGGTGCGCACGACAACGCCCTGTCCGTCGTACCGGCCCGGGCTCTGCAGGGGCAGCTCGCTGACCGGGTGCGTGCCCTCGAGGACCGCGGAGAGCAGGATCCGGTTGTACGACGGGCAGGCCTCCTCACCGACGACGGTGATGTCGCACGGCGCGCCGCGCGCCAGCAGCTCCTCGACCAGCCGGGTCGCCGCCATCCCGTTGCCGACGATGACGAGTCTGCTGCGCGGGGTCATCGGACCGCCTGCACCGACGCTGCGCACACCTTGAACTCGGGCATCCGGGAGGCCGGGTCGAGCGCATCGTTGGTCAGCTGGTTCGCGCCCACCCAGTGGAACGGGACGAACACGGTGTCCGGGCGGATCGTCGGGCTCACCCGCAGCGGCCCGACCATCACACCGCGGCGGGTAGCGACCCGGACCGGTGCGCCGTCCTCGACGCCGATCCGCGAGGCGACCATCGGGTGCATCTCCACGAACGGCCCGCCGTCGCCGAGCGCGCGGATGCGCCGGGTCTGGGCTCCGCTCTGGTACTGCGCCAGGACCCGGCCGGTGGTCAGGTACATCGGGTAGTCGTCGCAGGGCTGCTCGGCGGCGCCCCGGTGCGTGACCGCGTGGAACCTGGCACGGCCGTCGGGGGTGGCGAACCGGTCGAGGAAGAGGGTGGGGGTCCCGGGGTGCTGCTGCTCGCCCTCGTCGCCCTGGTCGCTCGACCCCGGGCAGGGCCAGAAGACGCCGTGCTCCCGCTCGATCCGGTCATAGGTGATGCCCGAGTAGTCCGCGGGGCCACCGGCCGACGCGCGGCCGAGCTCGGCGAACACCCGCTCGGGGTCGGTGTCGATCACGACCGTCTCGTTGAGCCGCTCGGCGAGGCCCCCCATCACTTCGAGGTCGCTGCGCACACCGTCGGGGGCGTCGACCGCCTTCCGGCGCAGGATCACCCGGCCCTCGAGGTTCGTCATGGTTCCGGTCTCCTCCGCCCACTGGGTGACCGGGAGGACGACGTCCGCGCGGGCCGCGGTCTCCGACATCACGAGGTCGGCGACGACCAGCAGGTCGAGGCCGTCGAGCCGCGCGGTGACCTGGTTGGCGTTCGGCGCGGAGACCACGATGTTGCTGCCGAACACCAGCAGGCCGTGTGCGCCGTCGGGCGTGCCGAGCGCGTCGAGCATCTCGTAGGCCGATTTCCCCTTGCCTGGCAGGGCATCCGGGTCGACGCCCCAGACGCCGGCGACGTGTTCACGGGCCGCCGGGTCCTCGATCGACCGGTACCCGGGCAGCTGGTCCGCCTTCTGGCCGTGCTCGCGGCCGCCCTGTCCGTTGCCCTGTCCGGTGATGCACCCGTATCCCGAGTGCGGCATCCCGCACTGGCCGACGGCTAGGGCGAGGTTGATCCAGGCGAGCACGGTGTCCGTGCCCTGGGCATGCTGCTCGGCGCCCCGGGCGGTGAGGACGGTCACCGAGTCCGCGTCACCCATCAGCCGGGCCAGGCGGGTGATCTCGTCGGCGGGGACCCCGGTGACCCGTTCGACGCGTTCCGGCCACCACGTAGCGACATCGCGTCGTACCTGCTCGAAGCCGATGGTCCGCTGGTCGACGTACTCGTCGTCGACGTAGCCCCCCGCGACCACCGCGTGCAGGAGCCCCTGCGCGAGCGCGAGGTCGGTGCCCGGCACCGGTTGGACGAAGACGTCCGCGCGGTCCGCGGTCGGGGTGCGCCGCGGGTCGACCACGACCACCGTGCCGCCGCGTTCACGGAGCACGTCCAGGTGCCGGGCAGCCGGCGGCATGGTCTCGGCGAGGTTGGAGCCGACCAGGACGAGTACGTCGGTGCGCTCGATGTCACGCAGCGGGAACGGCAGGCCGCGGTCGAGGCCGAACGCCCGGGTCCCCGCGGTCGCCGCCGAGGACATGCACCAGCGGCCGTTGTAGTCGATCGCGCTGGTGCCCAGGACGGCGCGGGCGAGCTTGCCGAGCGAGTACGCCTTCTCGTTGGTCAGCCCACCGCCGCCGAACACGCCGATGCTGTCCTTGCCGTGCCGTCGCTGGAGGTCCTGGATCCGGCTCGCGACCAGGTCGAGTGCCTCGTCCCAGCCGACCGCCCGGAGCTCACCGGTGCCGCGGTCGCGGACCAGCGGCTGCGTCAGGCGCTCGCGGTGCCCGAGGAGGTCGGCGCTGGTCCAGCCCTTGCGGCACATCGCCCCCTGGTTGGTGGGGAACTCCTCCCACGCCTCGACCGTCACGTCGCGGCTCCGCGAGGACCTCCCCCCGCCGGCGCCGGTGAGCTTCATGCCGCACTGCAGCGAGCAGTACGGACAGTGCGTCTTCGTCTCCATCAGCCCTCTCCCGTTGAGATCCGCCTCGTTCCCCATTGAGATCCGCCTCGTTCCCCGTTGAGATCCGCCTCGTTTTCGTCAGACCCGGGCGTGGGCGAGGCTCGGCAGGTGTCCCACCAGGAGCCGACGCCTCAGGTAGAACCACCAGGTGACCGTCGTACACGCCGCGTAGAACCCGATGAACCCGACCAGCGCCGCCTCGATTCCGCCGGTGCTCTCGACCGACCAGCCGAACGAGCGCGGGACCAGGAAACCGCCGTACGCGCCGATCGCAGAGACCAGGCCCAGGGCTGCGGCGCTGTGCCGGCGGGCCGTGCGCGCGTCGCCGGTCTGCGTCCGGAAGATCGCAGGGATCATCCGGTACGTCGCGCCGTTGCCGACCCCGGCCAGCGCGAACAGCACGACGAATGGCACGACGAACGCCGCGAACGACCCGGCACGCACGGCGGCGATCACGCCGATGACACCCAGGCTCATCCCGACGAACACGGCCGCGGTGATGCGCGCACCGCCGATCCGGTCCGCGAGCCAGCCACCGAGCGGCCGGAAACCGGATCCGACGAGTGCTCCGAGGAACGCGTAGTACACCCCCGCCACATCCGGGAACTGGGTCTTCATCAGCAGCGGCATCGCCGCGCCGTAGCCGATGAACGACCCGAATGTCCCGACGTACAACAGCGCCATCACCCAGGTCTGCGGTCTGGCCGCCGCCCTGAGCTGATCGACCATCGGCGAGCGCGCCGAGGAGAGGTTGTCCATGAAGAACCAGGCACCCGCCGTCGCGACGAGCGCGAGCGGCACCCACACCAGCACGATGTTCTCCAGGTGCAGCCCTGCGGCTCCGCCCGTTCCCACGAGCGACAGACCCACGATCGCCGGCACCACCAGCTGCACAGTGCTGACACCGATGTTCCCGCCGGCGGCATTGACGCCGAGTGCGGCACCCTTCTTCGCGTCGGGGTAGAAGTAGGAGATGTTGGCCATGCTGCTCGCGAAGTTGCCGCCACCGAGGCCGGCGGTCGCCGCCGCGAGAAGGAACATCGGGTAAGGCGTCGAGGGGTTCGCCACACAGACCGTCAGCAGCGCCAAGGGAACAAGCAGAAGTAGCGCGCTGACCACCGTCCAGTTGCGGCCACCGAACCGGGCGACCGCGAAGGTGTACGGGAACCGCATCGTCGCCCCCACCAGGTTGGGCAGCGCGACCAGCCAGAACAGCTGGTTGACGGTGAACCCGAACCCCGCGGCCGGGAGGTAGACGACCACCGCGCTCCAGAGCAGCCACACGGAGAACCCGACGTGCTCGGCGAGGATCGACCAAATGAGGTTGCGCCGCGCGACCCGGTTCCCGGAGCGGGCCCAGAAGGTCTCGTTCTCAGGGTCCCAGTCCTCGATCCAGCGGCCGCCACGGCGATTCGCGGCGGGTGGCGTGGCCCCGGTCGTGGCGGGGTCTTCGGTCTCGGTCAGGCTCACGGGATCTCCTCGTTCAGACCTCATGGGGGCGGACCCGGGGCCTCACACCGTTGGGTGGCCACGCGGGTCCGCCGTTGATGCCCTGAGGCTAGGAAGCCTGTGTTTCGGGCCGGCACCAACTGTTGTGCCGGCGAGGTCAACTTCTGCTCACTTCCTCACAGCCGGCGAAAACGGGACGGATCTCAATGGCAAACGGGACGGTTCTCAACGGCGAACGAGGCGGATCTCAACGGGTAGGCTCACCGGGGTGTCCGGCCCCAGCCCAGTTCGCCCGACCCCAGCTCGCCCAACCCGCGTTCGCCCGACCGCAGGTCCCCCGACGCCGCGCGCGGCGGTGGTGTTGCTCGCTGCCGGCGAGGGCCGCCGGGTCGGCGCGGACACGAACAAGGTCCTGCTTCCCCTCTCCGGCCTGCCTGTGTTCGCCTGGTCACTACGCGCCGTCTCCGAGATCGAGTACGTCGACCACGTGGTCGTCGTGGTACGCGAGGTGGACCGCGCCCTGGTCGACACGACGATCCGCGAACACTTCGGGGCGTTGCCGATCACGGTCGTGGTGGGCGGCGATACCCGGCACGCGTCGGAGTGGAACGCGCTGCTGGCCCTCGCCGATGACATCGACGCCGGGGGGATCGACGTCGTCGCGATCCATGACACCGCCCGCCCGCTGGCCGACACCGCACTCTTCCACGCCGTCGTGACGGCGGCCTGCGAGCACGGGGGCGCATTACCCGTCCGGGAGCAGACCCACCTGATCCCATCGAGCACGGACACGTCGGTCGGGACTGCACCTCTGCTCGACCGTCCCAGGACCGCGGACCGGATGGTCGGCGTGCAGACACCGCAGGCGTTCCGGGCCCAGAAGCTGCTCGACGCCTACCGGCGTGCCGACCGGGACAGGTTCGTCGGAACCGACACCGCGAGCTGCGTGGAGGAGTACACCGACCTCGAGATCCACTGCGTCCCGTCCCCGGCGACGAACCTGAAGATCACCTTCCCCGAGGATGTAGCACTCGCCGAGCGCCTGCTCCAGAAGCTCAACCCCGCTTAGGGATTCAGCTCCTCGAACGCCTCGAGCAGGAGTACGGCGGACTCGTCCTCGACGCGACGGCCGAGCGTGGGTGCAGGTACGAAGTCGACCAGGTGCTCGATGCGCAGCCGGCCGACCAGCGCCGCCGAGTCCGACAGGTCGGGCAAGTCGTCGACCGCCGCCACCACCGACGCGGGAAGCACGATCGGCGAGGTCACCATCAGCAGCGAGTCGCGGTCCACCGTTTCCCCGACCCGGCCGGAGTCAACGGTCTTGACCGTGTCGGTCACCGGCCGGACAGCGACCAGCACCCGGTCGGCGAGCCTGGCCTGGTCGACCATCACGCTGATGAACGGCGCCGGGGTCATCGGACAGGCCGGGTCGTGCACGACCAGAGGCAGGTCACGCGCGACGACGGAGGCCCAGGGCGTGTCGGCGGCGAGCACCTCGACGCGGGCGTCGCGCAGCCGACGCAGGGCGTGCGCGGCGAGCGGCTCCCCGTGGAGCAGCAGGTGGCCCAGCGGACCGGCCTCGGCCAGCACCCCGAGAGCCAGAGCCCCTGCGCCATCGGCCGGCGTCGACCCACCCGCGCTGTCCGTCGTACTCACGTCCCCATCCCACCAGAAGGGGCACCTCGGAAAGACGAAGACCCCCGGACCGGAGTCCGAGGGTCTTCGAGGTACATCAGCCTACGAAGCGAGAACCTCGTCGAGGAGGGCTTCAGCCTTGTCCTCGTTGGTGTGCTCGGCAAGCGCGAGCTCGGAGACGAGGATCTGACGGGCCTTCGCCAGCATCCGCTTCTCACCGGCCGACAGGCCGCGGTCACGCTCTCGGCGCCAGAGGTCACGCACGACCTCGGCCACCTTCATCACGTCACCGGAGTGAAGCTTTTCCAGATTCGCCTTGTAGCGACGCGACCAGTTGGTCGGCTCTTCGGTGTGCGCGGCGCGCAGCACGTCGAAGACTCGATCCAGACCTTCCTTGTCGACTACGTCCCGAACACCTACGAGATCCAGGTTGCAAGCGGGAACACGAACGACGAGATCCTGCTGGGCGACAATGCGGAGTACCAGGTACTTCTTGTCCTCACCCTTGATCTGTCGAGTCTCGATGTCCTCGATAACTGCAGCCCCGTGATTTGGATAAACAACCGTTTCGCCGACGGTAAATGTCATGTGCCAAGTACCCCTTCCTAGGTGTCCAGTCTAACACGTCCCGCGGAGTGCCCCTTTTGCGTTTGCGCAGGTCAGAGGCCAGATTGGGGCTTGACAGAACTTGGATCTGTGTGGTCGCGGCAGGTTCAACATCGCACCGGGTACCGACACAATCGTTGAAAACATGGGGATTCACGGGTCGGTTCCCCCCGTAACGGCGCAACCTGTTCAATACTGCGAGCCATGAAGTTCCGGAAGCAGCGGGGGCTGACCCTGTCTCTCATCCTGGCCAGCCACCCCCTTCCGACGGCGGCCATGACGATTGCGCTGACCGTTGCTGCCGCGCTGACCGGTCGGTCCGGAGCCGAGTGCGCGCTGGTCGCCGCGACGGTTCTGACCGGCCAGCTCACCGTCGGCTGGTTGAACGACGTGATCGACCGCAAGCGCGACGCGAAGGTCGGTCGCCAGGACAAACCGGTGGCAATGGGGTGGCTCGACCCGGGCACGGTGACGTTCGCGATCGCCTGCGCGGTACTCCTCTGCGTCCCCCTGTCGATCGCCAACGGCACCGTCGCCGGCCTCGCGCACCTGCTCGCCGTCGCCTCGGCATGGATGTACAACTTCTGGTTCAAGAAGACCGTGCTGTCGTGGGTCCCGTATGCGGTGAGCTTCGGCCTGCTGCCGGCCTTCCTGTCGTACGGCGGACTCGGTGGCGGCATGCACGGGGGCCCGCCCACCATCGTGATGACCGTGCTGGCCGGCTTACTCGGCATCGGCATCCACTTCCTGAACACCCTTCCCGACCTCGTCGAGGACAACGAGACCGGCATCCGGCACCTGCCGCTGCGGATCGCCCTGCGCATCGGCGCACCCAGGTTGCTGTGGCTCTCGCTGATCTGGACCGCGCTCGCCGGGGCGGGGATCGTCGTCGCGGCCCTCACGGTCGGCGTGGCCCAGTGAACGCTAGACTCCTGCGTGTTTTGGGCCGCCGACTGCAGGCCCGTAGTGCACCGAGAGGAACCGTGAAGGTCGTGAACGTGAGCAAGCGCCTGCGCATCGTCGCAGCAGCCGTGGCGCTGGCTGTCCCTGTGTTGTCGTCGTGCAGCTCCAACTTCAACGCGCCCACGGACCAGGTGTACACCCCCGGCGTCGGCGTGAACGACCGCAGCGGGAACATCGACGTGCTGCACGCCCTGATCGTCTCCGGCGAGGACGGCAGCGGCACGCTCGTCGCCGCCCTGGTGAACAACGACCAGGTCAACCCCGACACCCTCGCCGGTGTCTCCGGCGCCGGCGACGACGCCTCGATCGAGATCTCCGACTCCGGCGCGCAGGTCGAGATCCCCGCGGACGGACTCGTCCAGCTCGCCGACGACGGCGACATCTCGGTGACCGCCACCCAGGTCCAGCCAGGCCGGTTCATCGAGCTCACCTTCAACTTCGAGAACTCCGAGAGCGTGAGCGTCGAGGTCCCCGTCGTGGCGAACACCGAGGAGTTCGCCGAAGTCCCGCTCCCGAGCGCCTCCTGACCGGCCGGCCGTTAGGCTGACGCGCATGAGCAACGCGCCGTACACGCTGATCCTGCTCCGCCACGGCGAGAGCGACTGGAACGCCAAGAACCTGTTCACCGGCTGGGTCGACGTGCCCCTCACCGAGAAGGGTCGCGACGAGGCCGTCCGCGGCGGTCACCTGATGACCGAGGCCGGCCTACTCCCCGACGTGCTCCACACCTCCGTCCTCCGCCGCGCGATCGCCACCGCAGAGCTCTCCCTGGACGCCTGCGAGCGACACTGGATCCCGGTCCGGCGCTCCTGGCGGCTCAACGAACGCCACTACGGGGCGCTGCAGGGCAAGAACAAGAAGGAGACCCTGGACGAGTTCGGCGAGGAGCAGTTCATGCTGTGGCGCCGCTCGTACGACACCCCGCCGCCGCGCATCGCCGACGACGACCCGTGGTCCCAGATCGGCGACGCCAGGTACGCCGACCTCCCCGACGAGATCGTCCCGCGCACCGAGTGCCTCGCCGACGTGGTCGAGCGGATGCTGCCCTACTGGTACGACGGGATCGTGCCCGACCTGCGAGCCGGGCAGACCGTCTGCGTCGCGGCGCACGGCAACTCGCTCCGCGCACTCGTCAAGCACCTCGACGACATGGCCGAGGACGCCGTGGTCGGCCTGAACATCCCCACCGGCATCCCGCTGGTCTACGAGCTCGACTCCGACATGCGTCCGCTCGAGAAGGGCGGCCGGTACCTCGACCCGTCCGCGGCCGAGGAAGCCATCAAGGCCGTCGCCAACCAGGGCCGCTGACCGGAAGCACCGTTCCGGCGCCTGCCGGGCGCCCGGTCTGAACTACCGTTCCCGGCCACATGAACCTGAACGGTCGCGACCTCGCTGGGTTCGGCTACCGTTCCCGGCCACGTGAACCGCAACGGTTGTCCGGAAACAAGACCGCGGCTCGGCCCCTCGCCCCGGCCACAGCGGACGCCTGTGGATAACTTCTGCAGGGCCCGCCCTTCTCTTGCAAGGGTGCCGTCATGGACCCAGCCAACGCCGATGACGCGGTCACGCTCGACACCTCGCGCCCCTTCACCACTGCGAGCGCGCTGGCCGCGGGGATCACCGCCGGCGAGCTGCGCGGCCGAAGGTACCGACAGCTGTTCAAGGGCGTCTACGTTGATGCGGCACAGAGGCGCTCGCCGCGGCTGAATGTCGAGGCCGCCCTGACCATCCAGCCGACCCACGCGATCGCCAGCCACTACAGCGCGGCACGCGTCTACCAGCTGCCCGTCCCGAACAGCCCGAACGAGCACGTCAGCGTCGCCACCGCCGCTGACCGGCGTCGACGCAAGGGCATCGAGTGCCACGTCGCGACACCCGGCGCACGGGTGCTCACTTACCGGGGGCTGCGGCTGTCCCCGCCCGACCAGCTGTTCATCGAGATGGCATCGGTGCTGACCCTGGTGGACCTCGTCATCCTGGGCGACGCGATCGCAGGCAAGGAGTGGTACACCCCCGCCGAGCTCGCCGCAGCCTGCGCGTCGTCGAGCGACAAGTATGCGAGCAAGGCCGCCGAAGCCGCCGCGTTCGTCCGCGACGGCGTGGACTCCCCGATGGAGACGCGGCTGCGGATGCTCATCGTCCTGGCCGGCCTCCCGGAACCACAGGTGAACTTCATCGTGCACGACGAGGCCGGCCGAGAAGTTCGGCGTTTCGATCTCTGCTACCCGCACCTCATGCTCCTGGTGGAGTACGACGGACGTCAGCACGCCGAGGACCCGGACCAGTACGACAGCGACATCTACCGGCGCGAGGACCTGGACCGGTGGGGGTGGCGGCTGGTCGTGGTCACCGCCAAGGGCATCTTCCAGAAGCCCGAGGAGACCGTGTTCCGGGTGCACCGCGCCCTCAAGGAACGAGGTGCGCCGGCTGCCGGTCTGAGGTTGTCGGACCGCTGGAGGGCGCACTTCCCTGGCTACAAGGGCATCCAGCGCTCATCCTGAGACATCAGCCCACCCGCGACCGTTCCGGTGCACGTGGCCGGGAACGGTAGTCACCTCGACCGATACCGCGACCGTTCCGGTTCACGTGGCCGGGAACGGTAGGTGGGCCGGCGCGCGAGCGGCTTACGGGGTGAGGCGGGAGGACATGAAGGCGGCGATCCGGTCCGCGTTGCCGACGTAGGACACGTCCGCGCGCGGGAGGGGCGGCGCCGCGCGACGCTGGGTGCCGACGGTGGGCGAACCGGGCGCCGCGGCCCGCTTCCAGAGCAGCTGCCACACGGCGGAGGCGCTCCCCTCGACCAGGTCGGCGCCGGGCTCGGTGCGTACGGCGACCAGGGGTGGCGCGTCGTGACGGGGGGTGAGGGTCCATACGTGGTCGGTGTCCACCGTTCGCAGCGTGAGCGGGGTGGTCAGCGAGGCCACGTGACCCCGGGCATGCATCCGCGGGAGGAACACCTCGAGCACCTCGGCGGTCCCGTCCGTGCAGACCAGGGCGGGCAGGTCCGTCGTACGCCCTGCCGCCTGGTCGAGGTCGAGCAGGTGCATCAACGTCTCGTGGGTCTGCCGACGGGGCCAGAACCGGGCCGCCATGCCGATCCCCGCGAAGTTCCAGCAGGGGGCGTCGGGGGTGGCGCGTCGGAGCACCTCGTACAGGTCCTCGGCCTTGCCGGCGTACCACTCGCTGACGACCCTCGGCCGGCGCGACGTGGGTTCGTCGTTCTGCTCGGCGGCCTGCGCCCCGGTCTCGACGATGGTGGCCGCCCAGGCGTGCACGTTGCCGAGGTGGACGACGAGGTCGTACGTCGACCAGGTCGGACAGGCAGGGACGGGAGCGCGGAGGTCATTGCTCGCCACACCGATCGCGAACCGCTCGGCGGCTGCGACGAACTCTTCGACGAAGTCGAGCGAGGTGGTTGTGCGTGCGGAGACGCTCACGGCCCCAATACTGTCACTCAGGCGTCGACCGTGGGTGCCTGTCCGGTGACAAGGTAGACAACGCGCCGCGCGAGGGAGACCGCATGGTCGGCGATCCGCTCGTAGTAACGGCCCAGCAGCGCCAGGTCGACGGCCGGCTCAACACCGTGCGCCCAGCTCTCACCGAGCATCAGGCGGAACGAGGAGCGGCGGAGCTGGTCCATCTCCTCGTCGTCATCCTCGAGCTCGCGGGCGGCGTCCACGTCACGGTCGGCGATGATGACCGCGACGGCGCTCACCATGTGCTCGGCGACCTCGGCCATCCGCTGGATGGTCGGCACCATCTCCTGCGGCACGGCGAGCGCCGGGACCCGGAGCCGGGCCACCTTGGCGATGTGGACCGACAGGTCGCCCATCCGCTCGAGCTCGCCGACCATCCGGAACGCCGCAACCAGCATCCTCAGGTCGCCCGCCACCGGTTGCTGCAGGGCGAGCAGCTCGAAGCTCCGGTCCTCGATCCGCTCACGGGCCTGGTCGATGACGGCGTCGTTGCTGATCACCCTCTCGGCCACCTCGGCGTCGCCGGTGAGCAGGGCCTTCGTGGCCTGGCCGACGGCGGTCTTCACCTCGTTGGTCATGGACACCAGCTCGTCGACGATGGCGTCCAGCTGGTCGTAGTAGACATCGCGCATGGGTACACCGTAGGACGTCCAGGTGACCGGATGGCGACGCAGCGTGAACAGACGGTGAACAGTGGCCGAAAGACCGGGTCCAGCCCCTCCCGGGCGGGGAACGGTTGCTGAACATCTGCGTACGATCGTCAATGTGGACGCTACAACGCAGGCCCTCCTGTTTGCGCTGCTCGGTGCGGTGCTCGGGGCAGGCGTCGTCCTCGCCTGGCGGATCAGCGAACGCCAGCAGCAGCGGATCCCGCACCAGGAGGAGCCCGCCGTCCCCCGGGCGTCGCCACCGTCCTGTCCGTGCTCAGGAGCAGCGCGCTCGTGGTCAACGAGAACGACGAGGTGCTCAAGGCGTCCGCGCCGGCGTACGCCCTCGGCCTGGTCACCGGCCACGAGCTGTGCGTCGAGGAGCTCGCGGAGCTGGTCCGGCAGGTACGACGCGACGGGCAGATCCGCGAGACGGAGCTGGTCCTGGCGCGTGGACGTGCCACCGCTCCCCTCCATGTCACGGCACGGGTGGCGCCGTTGAGCTCCCGGCTGGTGCTCGCGCTCTGCGAGGACCGCACCCGCGAGCGGCGCGTCGAGGCCATCCGTCGGGACTTCGTCGCGAACGTGTCGCACGAGCTGAAGACACCGGTCGGCGCGATCAACCTGCTCGCCGAGGCGGTCCGTGAGGCCTCGGACGACCCGGAGGCGGTGCAGCGGTTCGCGGGCAGGATGCAGCAGGAAAGCGTACGTCTCTCCCGCCTGGTGCAGCAGATCATCGAGCTGTCGCGACTGCAGGGCGACGACCCGCTCGAGGAGCCCGTGCCGGCCCCGGTCGACAGGATCATCGAGCGCGCCATCGACCAGTCCGTGATCGACGCCCACGCCAAGCACATCACCGTCGTGCACAACGGAGAACACGACCTCGAGATCTTCGGCAACCGCGACCAGGTGGCGCTCGCCGTGGGCAACCTCGTCGCGAACGCGGTCGCCTACTCCCCCGAGGGATCGACGGTGGTGGTCGCCGCGAAGGCCAACGACATGATGGTCGACATCATCGTCACGGACCAGGGCATCGGCATCCCCGCCGGCGAGATCGACCGGATCTTCGAGCGCTTCTACCGGGTCGACCCGGCACGGCACCGGTCCACCGGCGGCACCGGCCTGGGCCTGTCGATCGTCAAACATGTCGCCAGCTCCCACGGCGGCGAGATCCGGGTCTGGTCCGTCGAGGGGCAGGGCTCGTCGTTCACGCTGACCCTGCCCCGTCGTACCACCGCCGAAGAGGCCGTACGACGGACGCACCCGCCCGTCGTACCCACGGAGCAGACCACCCCACGTCGCGACGGCAAGGACGTCGACGACCACAACCAGGAGGCCACCCGTTGACCCGAGTACTTGTCGTCGAGGACGAGGAGAGCTACAGCGACGCCCTCGCGTACATGCTCCGCAAGGAGGGCTTCGACGTGGCGATCGCGAGCACCGGGCCGGACGCGCTCGCCGAGTTCGACCGGGCGGGGGCCGACATCGTGCTGCTCGACCTGATGCTGCCGGGGCTGCCCGGCACCGAGGTGTGTCGGCGGATCAGGCAGACGTCCAACGTGCCGGTGATCATGGTCACCGCCAAGGACGACGAGGTGGACAAGGTGGTCGGGCTCGAGCTCGGCGCCGACGACTACGTCACCAAGCCCTACTCGCCGCGCGAGCTCGTCGCCCGGATCCGCGCCGTGCTGCGCCGGGGCCACGAGGTGGACGTCTCGATGTCGACGCTGGAGGCCGGACCGGTGCGGATGGACGTGGAACGGCACGTGGTGACCGTCGGCGGCACGGACACCAAGCTCCCGCTGAAGGAGTTCGAGCTGCTCGAGATGTTCCTGCGCAACACCGGGCGGGTGCTCACCCGCGGCCAGCTCATCGACCGGGTCTGGGGCGCGGACTATGTCGGCGACACCAAGACCCTCGACGTGCACGTGAAGCGGCTGCGGGCGAAGATCGAGCCCGACCCGGCGCAACCGACCTACCTGGTGACTGTGCGGGGGCTCGGCTACAAGCTGGAGCTCTGACCTTCCGGCTGACGACTTGCGACTTACGACCCTGAATATTCCGACTTGGTAACGGTTTCCCCGAACGGTTCTTCACGGTGCCAAGGTGGGGCTGACGTCGGCAACCAAGCCGCCGTCCTCGTGAGCGCCCACCGGCGTGTCCCCAACGGAGGCCCGAAATGCGTAGGTATTCGAGAATGAGACTGGCTGCCGCCGCGGTTGCAGTCGGATTGTTCGCCGCAGCCTGTGGCGGTGGCGGTGGCGGTGACGACCCCGCTCCCACCGAGGAGGGCGGAGCGCAAGGTCAGGCCGGTGGCGACCTGCGCATCTACAACTCGGAGCCCGCGTTCCTCGTCCCGACGGCAGCCAACGACGAGCCGTCGATCCTGGTGCTGCGGCAGATCTACCGCGGCCTGGTGAAGTACAACGGCAAGACGGGTGAGCCCGAGCTGGACATCGCCGAGTCGATCGAGACCGAGGACAACAAGACCTGGACGATCACGCTCAAGGACGGTTACACGTTCACCAACGGGGAGCCGGTCAACGCGGACTCCTTCATCCGCGCCTGGAACTACACCGGTGCCGTGGACAACGCGCAGAACAACTCGTACTTCATGAGCCGTATCGCCGGCTTCGACAAGATGCAGTCCGGTGACGCCAAGGAGTTCTCCGGCCTGAAGAAGGTCGACGACCTCAGCTTCACCGTCGAGCTGAGCTCCCCGTTCTCCGGCTTCGCGGCCGTTCTGGGCTACTCCGGCTTCTTCCCGGTCGCCGAGGAGTGCCTGGCCGACTTCGACGCGTGCAACGAGAAGCCGATCGGCAACGGGCCCTACATGATCGACGGCACCTGGGAGCACAACGTCCAGATCAACCTGACCCGCAACGAGGACTACGCCGGCGACGACCCGGGGATGGCCGACAAGCTGCTGTACCGCATCTACGACGAGATCGACACCGCCTACGCAGCGTTCCAGGGCGGCGAGCTCGACGTGATGTACACGATCCCGCCGGAGCGCTACACCGAGGCCAAGCGGGACTTCGGCGACCGGATGTTCGAGCAGCCGAGCGACAGCTTCACCTACCTGGGCATGCCGCTGTACGACGACCGCTTCGCGACCCGAAGCTGCGTCAGGCCTTCTCGATGGCGATCGACCGGCAGGGCATCATCGACGCCGTCTACAACGGCCGCTACGCCGCGGCCGAAGGCTTCGTCAGCCCGCAGTTCGACGGCTTCCGCGAGGGTGTCTGTGAGTACTGCGTGTACGACGTGGAGCAGGCCAAGGAGCTCTACGCGGAGTCCGGCGGCTTGGAAGGGCGGCAAGCTCGAGCTGTGGGCCAACGCCGGCTCCGGCCACGAGGCTGGCTGCAGGCGGTCGGTGACCAGCTCAAGACCGCATTCGGCATCGACTACGAGATCAAGGTCAACCTGCAGTTCGCGGAGTACCTCGAGCTCGGCCGACAACCACGAGTTCACCGGCGCGTTCCGCCTCGGCTGGGGCCCGGACTACCCGGTCATGGAGACCTACCTGCAGCCGCTCTACGGCACCGGCGCCTCCAGCAACAGCTCGGGTTACGAGAACCCGGAGTTCGACAAGCTGATCGCGCAGGGTGATGGCGCAGCGTCTCTCCAGGAGGCGATCCCGTTCGTACCAGCAGGCCGAGGACACTGATCCTCGAGGACCTCCCGGTCATCCCCATGTGGTTCGGCAAGGTCACCGCGATCTGGAGTGAGAACGTGGACACCTTCGTCTACAACAACATCTCCGATGTCGAGTACGGGCAGATCACGCTGACGCAGTAGTAGTCCCGGCCCGGTTCAGACCGGCCGGCTCGTAGGGGCGGCAGCGGTTCCCACTGCTGAGTAGTGGGTACCGTTGCCGCCACGACAGCGGGTGATGAGGAGGCTCGTACGTGGGACGCTATGTTGTCAGGCGGCTGATCCAGTTCATCCCCACGGTCCTGGGTGCCATCTTCCTGCTGCACTACATGACGTCGCTCGGGATCCAGCTCACCGGGAACCCGGTGCGCGCGATCTTCGGCGACCGTCGCCCGAGCGAGGCGCAGCTGACCGCGCTGACCGAGGCTCTCGGCCTCTCGAACCCGTGCCTGAACAGGGTCGGCGACCCCTGTGTCACGCTGTACTTCGACCGGCTGTCGGCGATCTTCTTGCACTTCGACTTCGGCGTGAACTTCAACCGGCGCCCGGTGATCGACATCGTCGCGGGAGCGCTGCCTTTCACCCTGCGCCTCGTGCTCATCGCGATCGTCTTCGAGGCCGTGATCGGCATCGCCGCGGGAGTGATGGCCGGGCTCCGCAACGGCAGCTTCGCCGACTACCTGGTCAAGATCAGCACCGTGCTGCTGATCTCGGTGCCGGTCTTCGTGCTCGGCCTGCTGGTCCGCGACATCGTGAACGTTCGAGTGGGGAACTGGCTACGCGGCTTCGACTGGGTGCCGGATGTGATCTCCACGGGTCTGTTCAGCCCGGTCTACAAACCCGACTATCCATGGGCGAGCCTGATCGTGCCCGGCCTGGTGCTGGGTGCCCTCTCGCTCGCCACCACTGCTCGCCTGACCCGCACAAGCATCCTGGAGAACACCCGGGCCGACTACGTGCGCACGGCCAAGGCCAAGGGCCTCAGCCGTCGGCGCGTGATCGGCGTGCACACGCTCCGGAACTCGCTGATCCCCGTCGTCACCTTCCTCGGCGTCGACATCGGCGCGCTGATGGGTGGCGCGGTGGTCACCGAAGGGATCTTCGGCGTCCCCGGCATCGGGCGTGAGATCTACCGCGCTGTCCTCGCCCATGAGCCGTCGGTGGTGCTGGGCATCACCACGATGCTGGTGCTCGTGTTCCTGGTCGTCAACCTGCTCGTCGACGTCCTGTACGCCGTACTCGACCCGAGGATCCGCTATGACTGACCCGTCCACCATCCAGTCGGTCGAGGCCCCGATCGGTCCGACCGAGCTGGGCGCCGGCCCCGGTCCGACCCGGGACCGCAACGCGAGCCTCTGGGCCGACGCGCGGCACCATCTGGTCCGCAACCCGGTCTTCGTCATCGCGGTCATCTACCTCACGCTGGTCACGTCGATGGCGGTGTTCCCGCGCCTCTGGACCAGCCAGAGCCCGCGCGACTGCACCATCACGCTGTCTCGTCAGCCACCTAGCGTCGACCACCCGTTCGGGTACAACCTGCTCGGCTGCGACTACTACGCCCACGCCATCTACGGCGCCCGCCCCTCGTTGACCATCGCCGTGGTTGCCACCGCGGGGGTGGTGCTCTTCGGTGGCGTGGTCGGCCTGATGTCGGGGTTCTTCGGCGGGTGGACGGACGCGGTCATGTCGAGAGTCACCGACATCTTCCTGTCGCTGCCGTTCCTGCTCGGGGCCGTGGTGCTGCTGTCCATCCTCCAGGTCCGCAACCCCTGGACCATCGCGGCGACGCTGTTCGTGCTGGGCTGGACCGTCATCGCCCGGATCATGCGCGGCAGTGTCATCGAGGCGAGAAACCTGGACTACGTCCACGCCGCCAAGGCGCTCGGCGCGTCCAACGGTCGGATCATGTTCCGCCACATCCTGCCCAACGCGGTCGCACCGGTGGTGGTCTACGCCACCATCCTGCTCGGCGGCTTCGTGTCCGCCGAGGCGACGCTGACGTTCCTCGGCGTCGGGTTGCAGCCGCCGGCGGCTTCGTGGGGCGTGATGATCGCCATGCACCAGGTCTACTTCGCCGAGCAGCCGTGGCTGCTGCTGTTCCCGGTAGGGCTCCTGGTTGGAACCGTGCTCTCGTTCATCATGGCCGGCGACGCTCTGCGCGACGCACTCGACCCGAAGCTGCAGTGAGGCGACATGACCACTGACCTGATGACCGACGAGGGCGAGCCGATCCCCGGCCTCGACCCGAAGGCCGTTCCCCTCGAGGTCCGCGACCTGCAGGTGGAGTTCCGGACCCGGGCCGGGCTGGCACACGCGGTCAACGGCGTCAGCTTCCACCTGAACCCGGGCGAGACCCTCGCGATCCTGGGCGAGTCCGGATGCGGCAAGAGCGTCACTGCGCAGGCGGTGATGGGCATCCTGGACAGCCCCCCCGGGTTCATCACCGGCGGCGAGATCCGCTACCGGGGCGTGAACCTCCTCGAGCTCCCGGAGGCTCAGCGGCGCGCCGTCCGGGCCAACCGGATCGCGATGATCTTCCAGGACGCGCTGTCGGCGCTCAACCCGGTGTTCTCCGTCGGCTTCCAGCTCGGCGGAGCTGTTCCGGGTGCATCGCGGAATGTCGCGCGCGGACAGCAAGCAGCGTGCGGTCGAGACTGCTCGACCTGGTCCGGATCCCGGCGGCGCACGCAACGCGTCAACGACTTCCCGCACCAGTTCTCGGGCGGCATGCGGCAGCGGGTGATGATCGCCATGGCGCTGGCCCTCGACCCGGAGGTGCTCATCGCCGACGAGCCCACGACGGCGCTGGACGTCACCGTGCAGGCGCAGATCATGAAGCTGCTCTCCGAGCTGCAAGGACGAGCGGGACATGGGCCTGATCCTGATCACGCACGACATGGGCGTGGTGGCCGACGTCGCCGACCGGATCTCGGTGATGTACGCCGGGCGGATCGTCGAGCGGGCTGCGGTGTACGACATCTACGCGAAGCCGTCCCACCCGTACACGAAGGCCCTGCTGGACTCGATTCCGCGGCTGGACCAGAAGGGGCAGCAGCTGTCTGCGATCAAGGGCCTGCCGCCGAGCCTGACCGCGCATCCCCGCCTGGCTGCGCCTTCCACCCGCGCTGCCGCTACGCGCGGGACGTGTGCCGGGTGGACCCACCGCCACCGCTCTACGACGTCGACCCGGACACGACGAGTGCGTGCCACTTCTGGGAGGAGGTGCGTGGCAGTGAATGACGTCGTGCTGGAGACCAGGGACCTGCGTCAAGCACTTCCCGCTCACGCAGGGCATCCTGTTCAAGAAGCAGGTCGGCGCCGTCCAGGCGGTCGACGGCGTCAACCTCGCAGCTGCACCGGGGCGAGACGCTCGGCGTGGTCGGCGAGTCCGGCTGCGGCAAGTCCACGCTGGCCCGGCTGCTGGTGGGCCTGGAGAAGCCGACGCGCGGGGTCGATCGTGCGTACGCGGCAAGGACATCTCGAGCTCAGTCCGCGGAGCAGATCGCGGCGGGCCCGGCGCAACATCCAGCTGGTGATGCAGGACCCCTACACGTCGCTGAACCCGCGGATGACGGTCGGCGACATCATCGGCGAGCCGTTCGAGATCCACCCCGACGTGGTGCCGCAAGGGCGACCGGCAGCAGCGGGTGCGAGGAGCTGCTCGACCTGGTCGGCCTCAACCCCGACCACATCAACCGCTACCCGCACCAGTTCTCCGGCGGCCAGCGGCAGCGCATCGGCATCGCCCGCGCGCTGGCGCTCAAGCCCGGAGATCATCCTGTGCGACGAGCCGGTGTCGGCGCTGGACGTGTCGATCCAGGCGCAGGTGATGAACCTGCTGGAGGAGCTGCAGGACGAGCTCGGGCTGTCCTACATCTTCATCGCCCACGACCTGTCGGTGGTGCGCCACATCGCCGACCGGGTCGCCGTGATGTACCTGGGCAAGATCGTCGAGATCGGCACCGACGACCGAGATCTACGAGCACCCGACGCACCCGTACACCCAGGCGCTGCTGTCGGCGGTGCCGGTGCCGGACCCGACGCTGCGCGGGCAGCGGGACCAGATCGTGCTCGAGGGCGACGTGCCCTCGCCGGCGAACCCGCCCTCGGGCTGCCGCTTCCGCACCCGGTGCTGGAAGGCGCAGGAGATCTGCGCGGAGCGAGGAGCCGCCGCTGGTCGAGCCGAAGGTCGCTCGGCACACCCCAGCGCCTGCCACTTCGCCGAGGTGCGCGACGTGATCCACGCGGTGCACGACTAGGCAGAAAAACTTCGGTGACCGCCGAAGGGTTGCTGGGCTAGCGTGGGCCGCATGACTGCTCCCGCCGCCAAGGCCTGGCTCCCGGTCGTCGCGATCGGCGTGACCCTCTTCTTCTGGGCCTCGGCGTTCGTGGCCATCCGTCATCTGGGCGAGGAGGTCGGCCCGGGCGCACTCTCCCTGGGCCGGCTCCTCATCGGCTCGGTGGCGCTGGGCGCCCTGCTGCTCACCCGTCCCCGCCGGTGGCCCGGTCGTCGTGACTGGCTCCCGCTGGTCGCCTGCGGGTTGCTCTGGTTCGGCTTCTACAACGTGGCGCTCAACGAGGGTGAACGGCGGATCGACGCGGGCACCGCGGCGATGGTGATCCAGACCGCGCCGATCATGATCGCGATCCTGGCGGCAGTGTTCCTGCGCGAACGGATGACGTGGATGCTCGGCGCCGGCATGGTGCTGGCCTTCGGCGGGGTCTGCCTGATCGGCGTCTCGGTCTCGGGCACCGGCGGTCGGGACCTGGTGGGCGTGGCCCTGTGTGTCGCCGCCGCGGCGGCGTACGCGGTCAGCATGATCCTGCAGAAACCACTGCTGGGCAGGCTCTCCGCGCTCGAGGTCACCTGGTTCGCGTGCACCGTGGGTACGATCAGCTGCCTCCCGTTCAGCGGGGAGCTGCTCCGGACGTTGCAGGAGGTCCCGGCAAGCTCGATCGGCTGGATCGTCTACCTCGGGGTGTTCCCCACGGCCATCGCGTTCACCACGTTCGCCTACGCCCTGGCCAGGACCGATGCGGGCCGCCTCGGCGTGACCACCTACCTCGTCCCGCCGATCACGATCCTGCTCGGCTGGATGTTCCTCGACGAAGTACCACCCTCCCTGGCCCTGGTCGGCGGCTTCGTCTGCCTGGTCGGGGTCGGTGTGGCGCGGATGCGACCGCGCACCCGGGAGCGGGAGGTGGCGCGAGCGTGACCGACGCACGAGCCGTTGCCACCGTGGCTCGCGCACTGGGCGACGAGAGCCGGGCCGGCATGTGCCTGGCCATGCTCGACGGCATGTCGTGGACGGTGAGCGAGCTCGCGAAGGTGGCCGGGGTGAGCCTCTCCACCGCCAGCGAGCACCTGACCCGGCTGGTGCAGGCCGGCTTCGTCACCGAGACACGGCACGGGCGCTGCAGGTACCTCCAGCTCGCGTCCCCCGAGGTGGCGCAGGCGCTGGAGCAGCTGACGTCGTTGGCCGAGCGGGCTGCACCGAGCTCCCTGCGTGGGGTGTCCGAGCAACGCCGGCTCGCGGCCGCGCGCACCTGCTACGACCATCTCGCCGGCCGGCTCGGGGTGGCGGTGCGGGACGCGATGGTTGAGAACGGGTCGATCAGCACCTCGGGTGGTGTGTCGGTCACCGACGCCGGCCGCACCTGGTTCGCCAAGCAGCAGATCGACCTCGACGCTCTCGTGTCGCTGCGCCGGCCGCTCCTGCGGGACTGCCTCGACTGGACCGAACGACGGCCTCATCTGGCGGGCTCGTTGGGCGCCGCGGTGTGCGCCCTGTTCGTAGAACATGAGTGGGTCCGTCGTACGACGGGCAGCCGGGCGCTCGCGGTCACGCCGCTGGGTCAACGAGGCCTGCGGGACCTGCTCGACATCGACCCGTCCGCGTTGCGCACCTAGCTTCCCGGGCGGCGTCACAGTTTCACCAAGGTGCCCTGGTGGACCCGCACATCCCACGGTCTGCATGTCGTGGGGAGTGGGGCTCCACCATGGTGCCCTGGTGAAGCAGTGGCGGGAGAGGTCAGCCCTTCTCGAGCCAGCCGCGGAAGGCCTCGAGGTTCTTCGTGGACTCCCCCCGCGATCTGCGCCACTCCCACTCCTTGCGGATGGAGGACGCGAACCCGAGCTCGAGGATCGTGTTGAACGACTCGTCGGCGTAGGACAGCACCGCACCGAGCAACCGATCCACCTCGGCCGAAGTCACCGACGACAGCGGCAGCCGTCCGTCGAGGTAGATGTCGCCGAGATGGTCGACGGCGAAGGCCACGCCGTACATCTTCAGGTTCCGCTCGAGCAGCCAGCGGTACACCCGCTCGTGGTTCTCGTCCGGGTGCCGTGCAACGAAGGCGTGTACCCCGAGCGCATGCGACCCGACATCGAACCGGCACGGCGTCTGCAGCTTCTTCTCACCGGGGAGCACCACGGTGAAGACGCCGTCCTCGATCTCCTTCCACTCCAGCTCCTGGTCCGTGAACACGGCCCGCAGGGTTTCGGCGGCGGTCGACCGGTCGGTCACGCTCTCATCTCCTCGAGGTCGTTCCGCATGGCCGTGCTGGCCTGGCGGTAAACCTCGACAGTACGGTCCGCGGTCCGCTCCCACGCGAAGTGGGCCGCCTGCTCGACCGCGCCGGCAGCCAGCGCCGCGCGATAGCCGGGCTGCCCGATGATCCGCTCGATGGCCCGGGCGTAGTCGGCGGGGTCGTGCCCCTCCACCAGCAGGCCGGAGACCCCGTCCCGCACGACGGTGGTCAGCCCACCCACGGCGGCCGCCACCACCGGCGTACCCGTCGCCTGGGCCTCGACCGCCACCAGACCGAACGACTCGTTGTAGGACGGGACGCAGACCAGGGTCGCCGCGGCGTACCAGTCGACCAGCGTGGACTGCGCCACCGGCGGGATGAAGCGCACCACGTCGGAGATGCCGAGCGACGCCGCGAGCTGGGCCAGGGACTCGGGGTGCTCGAGGCCGGTCCCGGACGGGCCGCCGACGACGGGGACCACCAGCCGGGACCGCAGCGACGGGTCCCGCGCCAGCAGCGAGGCCACCGCGTGCAGCAGCACGTCGGGCGCCTTCAGCGGCTGGATCCGGCCGGCGAACATCAGCACGTGCGCGTCGGCGGGAAGCCCGAGCCGCGCGCGAGCAAGCGCCTGCCCGACCGGGCGGAACACGGACAGGTCGACGCCGGGATGCACCACCTCGACCCGCGCCGGGTCCGCGTCGTAGAGGTTGATCAGCTGCTTGGCCTCGCTGTCGGTGTTCGCGATCAGCATGTCGGCGGCCTCGACCACCTGCTCCTCACCGATCAGCCGGGCCATCGGCTCCGGGGTGTCACCGGCGGCCAGCGCCTCGTTCTTCACCTTCGCCATCGTGTGCATGGAGTGCGCCAGCGGGACGCTCCACCGGTCCCGCACGAGGGCACCGACCTGGCCGGAGAGCCAGTAGTGCGAGTGGATCAGGTCGTACCACCCCTGGTCGTGCCGCGCCTCGGCCCGCAGCACCTCACGCGCGAACACACAGAGCTGGCCGGGCAGCTCGCCCTTGGTCAACCCCTCGAACGGGCCGGCGTGGACGTGATGCACCTTGACGCCGGGGAACGCGTCCACCACCGGAGGCAGCTCGGAGGAAGTGGCGCGGGTGTACACCTCGACCCCGATGTTGCGCTGCGCGAGCCGCTTGGACAGCTCGAGGACGTACACGTTCATGCCCCCCGCGTCGCCCGTGCCCGGCTGGTCGAGCGGCGACGTGTGCAGGCTGATCATCGCGACCCGGCCGTGGACCGGACGGGGACCGGCGTGCTTCGGTGCAGCGTTCACTTGGCATACCTCCGAGGGGTCAACCATCGGCGATTGCTGCTTATTTCACCAAGTGCCCGATTTCTTGCCCACCGACGCCGATCCAGGCGTACGGCGGACGCGCTCGCCCCATGCGAGTTTCACCCCCACGACCAGCATCCAGACCAGGCTGAGCAGGAACGGGACCGGCACCGCGGTCTCCGGATCGGTTACCCCGACGAGCGTAGCCGCCGCACCGAGTCCGGCCAGGAGCATGCCGGTGACCTCACCGAACCGGCCGAGCACCGCCGCGCCGTGCAGGGCGACCGCGGCCGCACCGACGAAGAGCGCGAACGGCAGCCACATGAGCACGAAGGCAGCACCGTTGATCTGCACCAGAACAGCTGCATCCTGCGAGGTGAGCGAGCCGTGCTGGCTGAGCGCCACCAGGTACGGTGCGGCCGAGCCGAGCTTGACGGCCAGGACGAGCACCGCCGCCAGCACCGCGACGGTCCCCGCCGTGTTGAACGCAGCCCGGCGGCGGAGAAGGTCCAGCAGGTAGGCGGCGAAGACGCTGAACGCCATGAACGCGAGGAGCTCCAGCGTCAGGCCGGCCCGCACCACCGGGCTGGTTGCCTGTGCCGCCAGATCGACCAGCGTGTCGTCGCCCTTGACGACGGACTCGGTAAGACTGTTGCCGACCAGGACGAGGATCACGAACACAGGTCCGGTCGCGGCGGTTGCACCACGTAGGATCCAGGGCCGATCCTGGGTGGTACCTGTTCGTAGCTGGACGTGGGTCGTCATCTGGTGTTCCTCTCGGACGGGATGGTCGGCTCAGCCTGCTCGACCCGCCCGGTCAGGCACATCGACGACACCGCCCGTCCTTCTCCTCCTCCAGGAGGAGGAGCGACGCCCCGAAAGCCGATACCCGGACGATCCCGCGTTGCTACCGTCCCTGCATGACGACGAGCAGGGTGCTGAGGGACTGGCTGCTGCCTGTCGCGCTCGTCGCGTTGACAGTGATGGATCCGGAGGTGTCGGACACCGCCGCGGTCGGGGAGCCCGTGCTCGTACTCACCTGCCTGGCCCTGGGCGTACGACGGACCTGGCCGGCCGCCGTGGCGATGACCACGTCGGCCGTCACCGTGGGCTACCTGCTGGTCGTGCAGGGGGACCTGTCGCGGCAACCCCCGCTGGAGCCGTTCCTGGTGCTGCTCGTGGCCTTCTTCGCCTTGGGCGCTCATGCCGCACCACGACCGTTTCTGATAGGTGCGACCACGTCCGCAGCGCTGGTTCTCCTCGTCGAGGCGCTCTCGCTCGGCCAGGGACGACCAGCCTCGGACGTCATACCCTCGTTGTTGTTCTGGGTGGCGGCCGTTGTGGTGGGCAGGCTGTTGTACTACCGGCAGCGTGAGGCCGCCTCCGAACGCGACAGAGCCCGGCTGGCGGAGGAGGACCGGGACCTGCACGCGAAGCAGGCAGCGATCGAGGAACGTACCCGGATCGCCCGCGAGCTGCATGACGTAGTGGCCCACAGTCTGAGCGTGATGGTCGTCCAGGCCTCGGTCGAGGCCCGCCTGCTCGACGACCGGACCGGATCAACCGTGACGACGTTGCGCACCATCGAGCAGACCGGGCGCGACGCACTCGTCGAGCTGCGCGGTCTCCTCGGTCTGCTCCGGACCGAGGGCGAGTCCGGGACGCCGATGCAGCCGCTGCCGTCGCTGTTGCACGTCGCGGACCTCGTGGCACAACGACGAAGCTCCGGTCTCGAGCTGACCCTCGAGGTCACCGGGGAGCGTGACGACGTACCCGCGGGGATCGACCTTTCGGCGTACCGCATCGTCCAGGAGGCGCTGACCAACGTGGCCAGGCATGCGCCGGGCGCGGCCGCGCGGGTGCACGTGCACTACGGCGACGACTTCGTCGCCGTGAGCGTCGAGGACGATGGGGCGCGCACGGCCGGCCCGCTGCCCGCAGCGCGTCCAGGGCACGGGCTCGTCGGGATGCGGGAACGGGTGAACGTGTACGGCGGCGAGCTCACCACCGGTGCGACACCCCGAGGCGGCTTCGCGGTGCGCGCGACCTTCCCGACCGTGCCGAACGAGACCGACCAGGCACGTGACGTGCTGGAGACCCGATGACCGTCCGCGTGGTGATCGCCGACGACCAGGCCCTGATCCGGGCAGGCTTCCGGAAGCTGCTGGAGTCCGAGCCGGAGGTCGAGGTCGTCGGCGCGGTGCCGGACGGCCGGGCCGCCGTGGAGCTGTGTCGAAGGGCGCGGCCGGACGTGGTCCTGATGGACATCCGGATGCCGGTGATGGATGGCATCGCCGCGACCCGCGAGGTCACCGCGTCAACGCCCAGCAGGGTTCTGGTGCTGACGACCTTCGATCACGACGAGTACGTGTTCGCGGCCCTCCAGGCGGGCGCCAGCGGCTTCCTGCTCAAGGACTCTCCGCCCGACGACCTCATCCACGCCTTACATGTCGTTGCGGCGGGCGACTCGCTTCTCGCGCCCCGGGTGACCAGCCGACTGGTGCACGAGTTCGTGGCGCTGCGAGGCAGCTACCGCGATGCCTCGGACCTCATCGCCCGACTGACCGAGCGCGAGCGCGACGTCCTGACCCGGCTGGCAATGGGGAGGTCGAACGCGGAGATCGCGGCGGATCTCTACGTCGGCGAGACGACCGTGAAGACCCATGTCGCCTCGGTGCTCTCCAAGCTCGAGATACGCGACCGGGTGCATGCGGTCGTCTTCGCCTACGAGACCGGCTTCGTCCGACCGGGCGCTGCGGAGCGCACGGACACGCCGAGCGGCTGAGCCCCCGTGATGCCGCGCTCGACGTGCGGCGTGGCCCAGGTGGCGAGCTTCCAGAAGGCCACCCCGCCGAGCAGCGCGAGGACCGTCGCCAGAAGCGGGTAGCTGTTCTCGAGGTGCGGGTAGATCTGCCAGTGCGCGAGGTAGATGTACAGCGAAGCACTCGCCAGCACACCGGCCGCCCGGGCCGCCCAGGACGGCACCCGCAGCGCGCGCAGCCAGACCAGCAGCAGCATGCCGGCGATGACCACGGCCTCACGGTTGCCGTCCTCGAAGAACCCCGGCACGCTGGCGATCAGGACCGCGGACACCAGGACCCGCTGCGGGTGCGACGTGGCCTTGACCGTGGCCCAGCCCAGCGCGAACAACCAGAACACGACCGTGGCCCGGTGGACCAGGTCACCGCCCGTCAGCGTGACCACCTCGAAGCGGGTCAGCAGCCCGAGCAGCGCCAACGCGAACGGGAGCCAGAACGACCAGCGCCGCTCGAGACGGTCCACCACCGGCAGCGCCATCACCGCGGTGAGCACAACCAGCGTGTAGACCAGTGCCTCGATGAACCAGTAGTGCCACTCCGGCTCCGCCCAGGTCTCCGGGCCGAGGACCCCGTTGAGCAGCAGCACGTTCTGCCAGGAGTACGGCGTGAGGAACACCGCCGCGATGCCGATCCACAGCACGGAGGGCACCACGACCCGGGCAACGCTGGTGACCAGGTGCCGCACCCGCTCGGTCCGGGCGGCCGTGGTCAGGTGGAACCGGCCGAAGTTGAAGCCGGACACCCCCAGCAGCAGGTGCGCGCCACCCAGCACCACGAACAGGTTCGCGTGGGAGCCGACGATGAACACGATCGCCAGCGCCCGGAGCAGCACGTTGGTCTCCAGGGATCGCAGCCCGGTACGGCGCCGGCGGGTCGACGGGGCTAGCTCGCCGATCGGGGTCACGTGCCAGTTCGGCGGCAGGTGACCGAGCGCCTCCTCGAGCCGGATCGACATCTCCACGTAGGACAGCGAGTCACCCTCGAGCGTGACGAAGGTGTCCTCGTCGGTGACGTCGTCGCGGGTGAGTACCTCGCCGAACAGCCGGCGCAGTCCCGCGTCCGTCGTACCCGCGCCCGTCGTCGCCCCGACTTCCCTCGACGAACCCGCACTTCCCTCGACGTGCTCGTCGTGGGGAGTGCTGCTTCCCCATGGTGCCCTGGGGAAGCCGGGGCGGCTGGGGCCAGCGGGGAGGGCGGCGATCGCCCGGTAGTCAGGCTTGCCGGTCGGCAGCCGCGGCATCTCGGTCACCGGGCACACCTGCACCGCTCCGGCCGGAAGGCCGAAGTGCTCCTTGGCCAGCCGGTGCACGAGGTCGCCGTCGACCGGCTTCGCGGCGGACTCCACGGCCACCACCAGGCGGCCCTCACCGTCGGCGCAGCAGGCCAGCACGCCGTCGGCGGCGAGCACCGACTCGGTCTGGTCGAGGTCGATCCGCAGCCCGAACACCTTCGCGAACCGGCTGCGGCGGCCGACGATCTCGTAGAGCCCTTCAGGAGTACGACGGGCAACATCACCGGTCCGCAGCTCCGTGGTGACCCGTCCCAGAGCCAGGTCGGCGGGTGTCTCGGCGTACCCGAGCATCACGTTCTCGCCGCGGTAGACCAGCTCGCCGACCTCCGCACCGGTCGCCGGGCCGGACCTCGACAGCGGCATCTCCGGCAGCGGCTCGAGCCGGAAGGACCCACCGGGGACGGGCACCCCGATGGCCGCGGGCGACTCGATCGCGAGGTCAGGCGGCAGGTAGGCCATCCGGGCGGTGGCCTCGGTCTGGCCGTACATCACGAACAGGTCCCAGCCGCGGCGCCGGCCCAGCTCGGCGTACCGCTGCACCGCCGTCGGCGCGAGCCGGCCACCGGCCGCGGTGACGTAGCGCAGGTGCGGCAGGTCCATGTCCACGAACCCGACCCGGTCGAGCAGGTCGAACGTGTAGGGCACCCCGGCGAACGTGGTCGCCCGGTGCGAGCGGACCAGGTCCCAGAAGCAGCCGTCGACCACGGACAGCGAGGTCAGCAGCAGCGAGGCGCCGGACAGCAGGTGGCTGTTGATCACCGACAGGCCGTAGCAGTAGTGCATCGGCAGTGTGGTCGCGGCAACGTCCGCGCCCCGGATCGATAGGTAGGACGCGATGGACTCCGCGTTGGCCTGCACGTTGCGGGCCGAGAGCCGCACCAGCTTCGGCGAGCCGGTGGACCCCGACGTGGACAGCAGCAGGGACAGCGAGGGGTGCAGGTCGTGGGCGGTGCCGGTCCGTCGCTCGACCAGCCGGCCGCCGGCGAACACTACGTCCGGGTCGTAGGCGGCCTGCACTGCGGCGAGGTTCCCCCGGTTTTCCCCCGGAACCAGGATCACCGGGTGCCCGGCGGACAGCGCGGCCAGGTAGGTGACGACCGGGTCGACCTCGTTGGCCCCCGCGACGAGCACCAGCCGGCGCGTCGTACCCAGCCGTTCAGCGACCGCGGCGACCCGGCCGGCGAGCTCGGCGTACGACAGCACACCGTCGGCGGTGATGATCGCGGCCCGGTCGCCGAAAGCGGCGAGCCGGGCGACGAAGGGGACCGAGGTCTCGGCCGGGGCAAGTCGCACCCGGCAAGGTTATTAGGTAAGGCTTACCTATAGCAACGCCGGTCTCAGCGGGTGGCGCGGTGGCCGCCGGCCGGAGGGTGCGCGGGAGCGGTCGCCCGCACCCGCAGCAGGCCGACCGTCGCAGCGACCAGCGCGAGCGCCGCGGAGACCAGGATGCCGAGCTCGTCGCGCATCCAGCCGTCGCCGGAGTACGCGCCCTTCGCGGCGGTGTCGATGCTGGCGAAGATGATCCAGCCGAGCAGCAGCACCGCGACCGAGACGACTCCCCGCAGCCACCCCGGCGCGGTCGCGACCGTGGAGTAGCCACCGGCGAGCAGTGCGACCACCAGGAACGCCAGGCCCAGGAGGTAGCCGGCCGCCACGAGGCCACCGTCGATGTTCTCACCGCCGTTGCCCCAGATCAGAGCGACCTTGGCCAGCCAGGCGACGCCGCCCACGAGGGCAGCGACCGAGGCAATCTTGCTCGCGCGCATGGGGAGCAGTGTGCCGTCTTCGGATCCGGATGCATAACCCGTCCCGGGACGCGCAAGAATCGGGGCATGGTGAACAGGACCGCGGTCGTGACAGGTGCGAGCAGTGGGATCGGTGAGGCAACCGCCCGGCGGCTCGCCGCCGAGGGGTTCCACGTCTTCTGCGCCGCCAGGCGCACCGACCGGGTCGAGGCGGTGGCCGCCGCCGTCGGGGGTACGCCGGTCCGCTGCGACGTCACCGACCCGGGATCGGTCGACGGGCTCCGCGCCGCGGTCGGCGACCGGCTGGATGTGCTCGTCAACAACGCCGGAGGGGCGATCGGGTCCGACCCGGTCGCGAGCGCCGACCCCGAGGACTGGCGGAAGATGTTCGACGTCAACGTGATCGGCGTGCTCAACGTGACCAAGGCGCTGCTGCCCGCCCTGGTCGCCAGCGGCGACGGCATCGTGGTGAACCTCGGGTCGACGGCCGGCCGGATCGCGTACGAGGGCGGCGCCGGGTACACCGCGGCCAAGCACGGCACCCAGGTCGTCACCGAGACGCTGCGGCTCGAGCTGTTCGACCAGCCGGTCCGGATCACCGAGATCGCGCCCGGCATGGTGAAGACCGAGGAGTTCACCCTGAACCGGTTCGGCGGGGACCGCGAGAAGTACGACGCGGTGTACGCCGGGGTCGCACAGCCCCTGGTGGCCGAGGACATCGCGGACGCGATCGGCTGGGTGGTCACCCGACCGTCCCATGTGAACGTCGACGAGCTGGTGATCCGGCCGCGCGCCCAGGCCGCCCAGCACAAGGTGCACCGCGTCTTCGACTGACCCCGTTGCGACCCGCCTCGTTCCCCGTCGAGACCCGCCTCGTTCCCGCGTCCCGTCGCACGCCGCAGACACGCGCGCGGAAACCAGACGGATCTCATCCCGAAACAAGGCGATTCTCAACCGCGAACGAGGCGGAACTCAACGAAAGAAACAGGTCGGCTCAGACAGCGCCGGGTTGACAAGTGAACCAGTTCCGAAGTGCAATATATTGCATGCCGCTGCCTGAGGAGTCCGGGATCACCGCGCGTTCGCTGCTGCGCGACGACGCCCTGCGCCTGATCCGGTCGGCGATCGTGGACGGCACGCTCGAACCGGGCGAACGGCTCCGCGACGTCGAGCTCGAGCGGTGGCTGGGGATCAGCCGGACCCCGATCCGGGAGGCACTGCTGCGACTCGAGCAGGCCGGGCTGGTGCGGACCACACCGGGCCGGTCGACCGTGGTCAGCGAGCTCGACGAGCGACGGACCCGGGAGGCCCAGTCGGTGGTCGCCGCGATGCACCGTCTGGTCACCGGCGAGGCCGTCCCCCTGCTCACCGCGGACCACGTCGCGGCGATGCGCGAGTCGAACAGCAGGTTCGCGGCCGCGCTGCGGGCCGGTGACACGGCCGCGGCCCTCGCCGCCGACGACGAGCTGCACGCCATCCCGGTCCACGTCTGCGGCAACCGGGTCGCGGCCGGTGTCCTGGAGCAGTACTCCCCGCTCCTGCGCCGCGTCGAGCGGGTCCGGTTCTCGTCCACGGCCGGCCGTGCGTCCGTCGTACTCCACGACCGGATGATCGACGCCTGCGAGGACGGGCAGGTCGACGAGGCGACCCGGATCGCGCACCTGACCTGGGCGTCCCTGACGCCCACCGAGCCCACCGACCCCGCCGGCCTCGTCTCCGCGGGCCACGGGCTCATCCACGCCAACTGACCACGAGGTGCACATGTCCATCGAAGACTTCCCCCGCTACCCGCTGCTGTTCGGCCCCAGCCCGGTGCACCCGCTCGACCGGCTCACCGCGCACCTCGGCGGCGCCAGGATCTGGGCCAAGCGCGAGGACGTGAACTCGGGCCTCGCGTTCGGCGGCAACAAGACCCGCAAGCTCGAGTACCTCGTCCCCGACGCCCTCGCCCAGGGCGCCGACACGCTGGTCTCGATCGGCGGCTACCAGTCCAACCACACCCGCCAGGTCGCTGCCGTCGCCGCCAAGCTCGGCCTCAAGGCGGTTCTGGTCCAGGAGAAGTGGGTCGACTGGCCCGACGCGGTCAACGACAAGGTCGGCAACATCCTGCTCTCGCGGATCATGGGCGCCGACATCCGGATGGACCCGGCCGGCTTCGGGATCGGCTTCAAGGACTCGTGGGAGCAGGCTCTCGAGGACGTACGACGGGCGGGCGGCACGCCGTACGCGATCCCGGCCGGAGCCTCCGACCACCCGCTCGGTGGACTGGGTTTCGCCAACTGGGCCTACGAGGTCGAGCAGCAGGAGCAGGAGCTCGGCGTGTTCTTCGACACGATCATCGTCTGCAGCGTCACCGGCTCGACGCACGCAGGGATGATCGCCGGGTTCGCCGGGCAGGACCGGCCGCGGCGGGTGATCGGCATCGACGCCTCCGCGAGGATCGACGAGACCCGCGCACAGGTGGCCCGCATCGCCCGCGACACCGCCAAGAAGATCGGCCTCGGCCGGGAGCTTCGCGACGACGAGATCACGGTCCTGGAGGGGTGGGCCGGTGACCTGTACGGCATCCCAGTGCAGTCGACGATCGACGCGATCCGGCTCTCCGGGGAGCTCGAGGCGATGATCATCGACCCGGTCTACGAGGGGAAGTCGATGGCCGGGCTGGTCGACCTGGTCACCACCGGCGAGATCGGACCGGACTCCACAGTCCTCTACGCGCACCTGGGCGGCCAGCCGGCGCTGAACGCGTACAGCGGGATCTTCTGAGGCCGGTCCGGGTCAGCCGTCCAGCACCAGCGAGGCCAGCTGGGACAGCTCCGGGGTGAGCGCCTGCTCGGCCACGGTCACCTCCTCACCCTGGACCTGGAACACGTAGATGAACCGGTCCGGCTGGGGAGCTGCCGGGACAACCGTGTGCAGGTCGATCCGGGACAGCAGGCTCTCGATCTCAGGGGTGCGCGGGTCGTCACCGAGCCGCACCTCCCCGAAGCGGGAGATGCCCCCGAAGCCGCCGCTGCGCCGGACCACGACCGTGCCCCCGCCGGAGCCTCCGCCGGTGACCGGAACCGCGCCCGCCGGCCGGCCGGCCACGGCGACCCCCACCTCGGCCCAGGCACCGGAGACCGCGTCCGCGGCGGAGGCCGAGACGTCCCGCGCGGCGGCGACCGTGGCCGCCGCGAACCGGGGGAAGTCGGTGGACCCGTCCAGGTCCCCGGAGGTGAGCGCGGCGTACCAGATCGCACCCGCCCCCTTCCACGACGAACCGCCGATCGCTGTCGCCGCGAGGTGGAACGCGCGGTTCGGGATGCCGGAGTTGATGTGCACTCCGCCGTTGTCCTCCTCGGTGTCCATGTAGGAGCCCATGTCACCGACCTGCGGGTCCTTGCCGAGCATCGGGCCGTCGTAGGCCGTGCCCGGCTCCGCCATCGACCGCAGCGCCCGACCGCCCACCGACGGCAGGAAGATGCCCTCACCGATCAGCCAGTCGGCGTCGACGGCGTCCTGCCCGAGCACCCGCTGCTTCACGCAGGCAGCGAACACGTCGGAGACCGACTCGTTCAGGGCGCCGGACTGGCCGCTGTAGACGAAGCCTGTGGTGTACTGCGTGACCGCGTGCGTGAACTCGTGCGCGAGCACGTCGATGGGCTTGGTGAACCGTTCGAACACCTTCCCGTCGCCGTCCCCGAACACCAGCTGGCGGCCGTCCCAGAACGCGTTCTCGTAGTTCTTCTCGTAGTGCACGGTGGCGATGACCGGTGCACCGCGTCCGTCGTACGAGTCCCGGGAGTACCCGTCGCGGAACAGGGCGAGCGACGCCTCGACCCCGGCATACGCCTCGTCCACAGCCACGTCACCGGACGACGGCTCACCGGCCGAGCGCACCGGCGAGCCCGGCAGCGCGGACCCGTTGGCCGCCGTGTAGATCACCCACGCGTCCTCCCCGGACACGGCGTGCTCGGGGACGGCGCCCTCGACCACGGGCGGAGGGGCGGTACGACGGGTGCGCAGCTGCTCGTCGATCGCCAGCGTCGCGTGTCCACACCGGGAGATCTCGGCGTCGATGTGGGAGGCGGCGACTCTCTGGAGGAGGTACGGCGGGATGAACTGGCAGATACTCATGCCCCAGAACTATCTCCCGCCGCCGACAAAAGTAAAGGATCAGTCCCGCTGCCCGCCGAGCAGCACCCGGGTCATCGCGTTGCGGGTGTCGAGCAGCTCGTCCAGCGCGGCGTCGAGCTGGTCCGCACTGACCGCGAGCGTCCCGGCACCAGCCCCGGCCCCATCGGCCTCCGCCGCGATCACCGCGGCCCGGCGAAGCAGCTCCTTGAGGAAGGACGCGGTGACCCCGGCGGTCCGTTCCAGCACCAGGTCCAGCCGCGACTCGTCCACGTGCAGGTCGCCGCGGTACAGCGAGAAAAGCCGCCGCCGCGCCGTCGTGTCCGGGAGCTCCAGCGCGACCGCCTGGTCGACCCGCCCCGGTCGCGCGGCGAGCGCCGGCTCGAGTACGTCGGCCCGGTTGGTGGTCAGCAGGAACACCACGTCGGCGTCCTCGGCCAGGCCGTCCATCTCGTTGAGCAGCTGGAACAGGAGCGGGTGCTCCCCGGGATACATGCCTCGGTCCTCGGCGATCAGGTCCACGTCCTCGACGACGATCATCGCCGGCTGCAGGGTGCGCGCCACCGAGCAGGCCTGACGGATCAGGGAGAGCGAGTCGCCGGTCAGCTCCACGATCGTGGTGTCGGTCAGCCTGCCGACGAGGTACCGGACGGTGTGCGTCTTGCCGACCCCGGGCGGCCCGTACAACAGCAGCCCGCGCTTCAGGTGCTGGCGCGCGGCGAGCAGCTGTTCGCGGTGCTCGGCGACCCCGACGACCTGCCGGCCGATGGTGGCCAGCGTCTCCGTCGGCAGGATCAGGTCGTCCGCGGTCATCGTGGACCGCTCATGGAACTGGAGGACGGTCTCCCGCTCCCCGAACATCTGCCGGCCGAAGGAGACCACCTGGCCGCGGTACACGTTGTGGGTCACGGCCATCGCACGGACCTCCGTCGCGATCTCGGCGGCCGCCTCGGGCTCGTCGGCCACCACCTGCAGCAAGAGCTGGGACTGGCCCATGTCGGACTCGGCTCCGCGGAGCAGCAGCGCCGCACGGCGCTCGCCGTCGGTGACCAGGTACAGCGCGCACCGGACGCACGGGCGCACCTGGCCAGCGGGGCCGCTCGCCAGGTTCACCCAGGAGACGTTGCCGGGGCTCGGCCCGTGGAAAGCCATCCGGCCGGTGACCCGCAGCATCTCCGTCAGGCCGAACTCGGTGTGCCGGAAGTTGATAACGCCGACCAGCTGGTGCGTGCGGCCCGGCTCCGCCAGCCAGGCGTCGAGTCCGGCCTGCACGTTGACATGGTCGTACGACGGCCAGGACTCCTCGACCACGTCGACCTCAGAGGTGTCCACGTCCAGATGCTCGGCGAGCATCTTGCCGAAGGTGACCCGGTCCTCGGCGCGGGCCAGGCCGACCACACCGCGCACGGCACGGCGGGCGAGCTTGCGCAGGTCGCCGAGCTGCAGCCGCTCCTCGGACGGGCCGTCACCGGCACCGGCCTTGCCGCCGGCACTGCCGTCGGCCGGACGCCCGGCGGTCACCCACGACTGAGATGGCGGCGTCATGGGCGTCCCCCTTGGCTCGTCCCGGCAGGCCCGGTATGCCAGCCAACCTACCCCCGTTCACATACGCCCCGTTAGGTGTTGAGTCGCGCCTTATTCCCCGTTGAGTCGCGCCTCGTTCGCTGGTGAGAACGGGACGCGACTCAACCGGGAACGAGGCGGATCTCAACAACTAGCGAAGCGCTGACTCAACCGCCGCCGGCAGCACCTCGCCGGCTCGGCCCCGCGCCACCACCGACGCCAGGTCGTCCAACGGGGTCGGCTCGTCGTTGACGATCGCCAGCGACGCCCCGGCGCGTACCCCGGCCAGAGGCAGGTCGGCGGCCGGGAACACCTGCAGCGACGAGCCGATCGCGAGCACCAGGTCCGCCGACGACATCAGCGCGACCGCCCCCTCGACCACGCCCGGGAACAGGGTCTGCCCGAAGGAGACGGTCGCGGACTTCACCAGGCCGCCGCACTCGGGACAGGACGGGTCGGGGTCGCCCTCGGCCACCAGGGACAGCGCCCAGGTGTACGGCGCCGTGAACCCGCAGCCGGCCGGTGTCCCATCCACCGGCGACAAGCCGATGCACATCACCTCGCGGGCCGTGCCGTGGATCTCCACCACGTTCCGCGACCCCGCGATCTGGTGCAGCCCGTCGATGTTCTGGGTGACCACGCCGAGCATCCGCCCCGCCGCGTCCAGCTGCGCCAGGGCCAGGTGCGCCGGGTTCGGGGCGACCTGCTTCGCGAAGAACTCCCGACGCATCGCCCAGGACGAGGCGCGAACCTCGGCCGACTCGACGTACCGGTCGAACGTAAACGCGAGAGGGTCGTACCTCGTCCACACCCCGCCGGGCGAGCGGAAGTCGGGGATGCCGGACTCGGTGGAGACACCGGCGCCGGTGAACGCGACGATCCGGCCGCTGCGCCGCAGCAGCGAGGCGAGGTCGGGGTACATCACGGCAGCGTACGACGACCACGGCCGTCGCGATTCGGCCGGGAACCGCCTGCGCCGGTAGACTGAACCGTTCTCCCTTCCGCTGAGCCCCTGTGTACGACGGGCGCGCAGCATCCAACGAAAGCGACAACGGCACCCGCATGTCCGACATCCTGAAGCGCACCGACCTGAGAAACGTCGCCATCGTGGCGCACGTCGACCACGGCAAGACCACCCTCGTGGACGCGATGCTCCGCCAGTCCGGCGCATTCGGCGAGCACCAGCACGTCGACGAACGCGCCATGGACTCCGGTGAGCTCGAGCGTGAGAAGGGCATCACGATCCTCGCCAAGAACACCGCGGTGCACTACAAGGGCCCCGCGGCCGAGGGCCAGGACATGGTCATCAACATCATCGACACCCCCGGTCACGCCGACTTCGGTGGCGAGGTCGAGCGCGGCCTGTCGATGGTGGACGGCATCGTGCTGCTCGTGGACGCGTCCGAGGGGCCGCTGCCGCAGACCCGGTTCGTGCTCCGCAAGGCCCTGAACAGGGACATGCCCGTCGTACTCGTGGTGAACAAGGTCGACCGTCCCGACTCACGCATCGAGGAGGTCGTCGAGGAGACGTACGAGCTGTTCATGGACCTGCTCGACGACTCGCACAGCCAGGACGCGCTGGACTTCCCCGTCGTCTACGCGAGCGCCAAGAACGGTCGCGCGTCCGTCGCGCAGCCGGAGAACGGTGGCCTGCCGAAGAACGAGGACCTCGAGGAGCTGTTCCGGACGATCATCGAGACGATCCCGGCGCCGCAGTACACCAAGGGTGCTCCGCTGCAGGCACACGTCACCAACCTCGACGCGTCGCCGTTCCTCGGCCGCCTGGCGCTGTGCCGGGTGCACGAGGGCACGCTGAAGAAGAACTCGACCGTCGCCTGGATGAAGCGCGACGGCTCGAAGCAGAACGTGAAGATCACCGAGCTGCTGATCACCGAGGCGCTCGAGCGCAAGCCCGGCGAGGAGGCCGGCCCCGGTGACATCGTCGCGATCGCCGGCATCCCCGACATCACGATCGGCGAGACCCTGGCCGACGCCGAGAACCCGGTCGCGCTGCCGCTGATCACCGTCGACGAGCCGGCGATCTCGATGACGATCGGCACCAACACCTCACCGCTCGCCGGCCGCGTGAAGGGCTCGAAGGTCACCGCCCGGCTGGTCAAGGACCGCCTCGACAAGGAGCTGGTCGGCAACGTCTCGATCAGGGTGCTGCCGACCGAGCGCCCCGACGCGTGGGAGGTCCAGGGCCGAGGCGAGCTGGCGCTGGCGATCCTCGTCGAGCAGATGCGGCGCGAGGGCTACGAGCTGACCGTCGGCAAGCCGCAGGTGGTCACCCAGGAGATCAACGGCAAGCTGCACGAGCCGGTGGAGCGGCTGACCATCGATGCCCCGGAGGAGTACCTCGGCGCGATCACCCAGCTGCTTGCCGTACGCAAGGGCCGGATGGAGCAGATGACCAACCACGGCACCGGCTGGGTGCGCATGGAGTTCCTGGTGCCGGCCCGCGGCCTGATCGGGTTCCGCACCGAGTTCCTCACCGACACCCGCGGCACCGGCATCGCGCACCACGTGTTCGAGGGCTACGAGCCGTGGGCCGGCGAGATCCGGTCCCGTGCGTCCGGTTCGCTGGTCGCGGACCGTTCCGGAGCGGCCACGGCGTACGCCATGACCAACCTCCAGGAGCGCGGCACGATGTTCGTCGAGCCGACCACCGAGGTCTACGAAGGCATGATCGTCGGCGAGAACTCGCGCGCCGACGACATGGACGTGAACATCACCAAGGAGAAGCAGCAGACCAACGTCCGCTCCTCCACCTCCGACAACTTCGAGAAGCTGATCCCGCCGCGCAAGCTGTCGCTGGAGCAGTCCCTCGAGTTCTGCCGTGAGGACGAGTGCGTCGAGGTCACCCCGCACGACGTACGCATCCGCAAGCTGGTTCTCGACGCCAACGCCCGGGGCCGCGCCGCCCGAGGCCGCAAGGCCTGACCCGTTTTTTCGCCGAGTACGACGGACGCTCCCCCCGGCTCAGGCCAGGACGGCAGCGATCACGAACAGCACAGGCACCGACAGGATCGTCGTCACGAAGATCGCGTCGCGGGCCACGATCACCGAGCGGTCGTACCTTGTCGCGTGGATGAAGATGTTCTGCGCCGTGGGCAGTGCCGACAGCACGGTCACCGCGAGCAGCGACGTCCCCTCCAGGCCGAGCGCGTAGCTGCCCAGCAGGCATGCCGCCAGCGGCTGGACAACCAGCTTGAGCACGGTGATCAGGCCCACCTCGGCCGTCGACGACCCGGCACCCGGCAGTGGGCCCAGCCGGAGCGAGACGCCGTACGCGAGCAGCATTGCCGGAACCGCCATCCCTCCGACCAGCTCCAGCGGGTCCTGCACCATGCCCGGGAGCTGCACCTGGGTGACGGAGAGGACCACCCCGACGACGGAGCCGACGGTCAGCGGGTTGGTGAGGGCACGGGACACGGTGCGTCCCGGGGAGAACGGGGTCGATGCGGTCGCCGTGTCCAGGAACGCCAGCGCCAGCGGCTGCATCACCAGGAGCTGCATGAGCAGCACCGGGGCCACCAGGGCCGCGTCGCCGAGGACGTAGGCGGCGATCGGCAGGCCCAGGTTCCCGGCGTTCACGTAGACCGAGGACAGCACGCCGATCATCGTGTCCCCGGCGGACTTGCGCCACACCAGCCGGGAGACGCCCAGGTAGCAGAGCCCGCTCACCACCACAGCTCCCGCCGTCGCGGCGAGGTTCCTCGAGAGCACGTCGCCCACGTCAGCGCCGGCGAGCACCGACACCATCAGAGCCGGCGAGGCCACGAAGAAGGCGAGCCGGGAGAGCATGAGCTGGGCGGCGTGGTCCAGGAGCCCGATGTGGCCGAGGAGGATTCCCAGCGCAATGATCGAGCCGATCGTCGCGAAACCCTCGAGGACTCCCTGCACCCGGGCAACCCTAGGAGGTGCCACCGGGGTGACGGCGTCGGGCGCCCACCGCCCGAGACAGTTGAACTCTCAACTAGACTGGGTGGCATGGGCTACGGGCGCCTCGCGATCGAGCGGATGGCGCCGATGAGCAGCACCTCCCGGACCCGACCAGCTGGGCCTGACCGCTGACCCGGAGCGGCGACCGCTACCCACGACGGAGATGCCTGACGAGCCCGACCACGCCCATGACGGGGAGCAGCGCGAGGAGCAACAGGCTCCGCGGCATGCCGAGCACCTCGCCGAGTCCTCCGACCACGGCGGAGCCGACACCGCCGCCGACGAGGAACATCAACGTGGCCGCGCCCAGGGCCACACCCCGTACCTTGTCGGCAACCGCATCACCCACCGCCGCCATGAGCGCCGGCTGGCCGAGCCCGAAGGCACCGGTGACGGCGACCACGGCCAGGACGAGCAGTGTCGCCGAGCCCGCGGCCGCTCCCGCCGCCGCCACGGCGAGCGCAGCTGCGGCTGTCGCGGCGGAGACCGCCAAGGAGGCTGACGCGCCGATCCGGATCAGCAGCGGACCCGCGACCCGCGGCGCCAGGAGCCCGGTAGCCGCGCTCGGCAGCAACGCCACCCCGACCTGCCAGGGCTCCCAGCCGCGAGCGACGAGCACGGCCGGCACGGCGATCAGCAGCGCGAACCAGGCGGCAGGGATCGCGGAGGCGGCCAGGGAGCTCCGCACCACGACTCCGTTCCGGATCACCGACCTCGGCAGGAACCCGTGCGGCCGGCGCCGCACCTGCGCGGCAACGGCGGGAACGCCGAGCACCAGCAGGATTGCGCCGACGAGTGCGACTTCGCGACCGGATGCGGGCGACTGGACCAGGAGCACCAGGCCGGCAGCGGTCCCGGCGACCAGCGCCGCACCGAGCAGGTCGAGGCGTGCGCCGCTGCCTTCCGTGGGCAAGGCGCGCCACAGCAGCGGCAGCATCAACAGTCCCAGCACCGGCAGCGCGATGACGGCTCGCCACCCGAGAAGCGCCTCCACCCCTCCGCCGGCGAGGGGTCCGAGACAGCTCACCGCCGCAGTGATCCCGGCGACCCTCCCCAGCGCCGAGGCGCGTACCGACCCGACGTAGCGGGCGCTGATGACGGCGACCCCCAGGGTCGGGACCGATGCCGCACCCGTGCCTTGCAGAAGCCGCGCGACAAGGAGGAGCTCGAACGAGGGAGCCACGGCACCCACCAGAGCGCCGGCGGTCATCAGCCCGACACCCACCAGCAGAGGCAGCCGGATACCCACGAGATCGGACGCCCGGCCGTAGACCGCGGTGGCGACGGCCAGCGTCAGGGCATACAGGCTGATCACCCAGGCGCTCTGCCCGGTCGTCAGGTCGAGGTCGGCCGCGACAGCCGGCAGCGCCACGGCGACCGAGGAGCTACCCATCCCGGCGATACCGAAGAGCAGGCCGACAAGGAGGGCGACGCGACGTGCGTCAGTCGCGTGCTTCACCGGCCCCGGCCGTCAGAGCGGCCGCGCGTCGTGAAGGTCACTGCACAACGATGACATGCAGGTTCCGCGGGCCGTGCACGCCCTCGACCCGGTTCAGCTCGATGTCGCTCGTGGCCGAAGGCCCACTGATCCAGGTCTGCGGGCGCCCCGGGTCGAGCAGGGCCACCGCCTCGGGCACCCCGTGGACGACCTGGTCCTCCCGAACCACGCACACGTGCAGGTCCGGCACCAGGGTCAGCGCCCGGCGGCCCTCCCCCACGCCGTGCGAGAGCACGATGGTTCCGGTGACCGCGATCCCTACCGACGCACCGGTGACGACGGCGTCGACGCGGTCCAGCTCGAGGGCGCTCTGCCCGGTGTCCTCGACGGCGCCCGACACCTGGTGCTCGAACCCGGCCGGGACGAGCACCGACGTCGCGCCCGACAGTGCCGTGGCGATCGTCGCGGCGACGTCGCTCGCTGAGCAGCGGGTCACCACGGCGCGGTAGTCGGCCACCCGTTCCACGAACAGGTCGACCAGGTCCCTGGGCGGCGTCGGCATCCGGTAGCCACGTGGGACATCCAGCTCATCGCGTGGTGCAGTCGCCAGCGCCCGTCGTACCGACGCCAGAATCTCGTCCCGGGCGCTCACGCGCGTCCTCCCCGGGTGCGCTTCCACCAGGACCGGAACGACTCGGCAGGCGGAGCGGGCAGGTCGCGCGCGTCGCTCCATGCCGATCCGGGCCAGGGCAACCGGGACAGGGCCCGTCGTCCGCCGGGAAGGGTACGTCGACCGAGTCGATCGACTACGCGGCCGACCAGACCCGACCCGCGTTCGGCGAGGTCGAGGCGACGCGAGGATCCGAAGGCCCAGGCCGCGGACCGCATCGCGAGCGCCTCGGGCTTCCGGGACGGCCGGTGCGCGTCGACGACCTGCGCACGCAGCTCGACCAGCACCGAGGGGATGTCGATCAGGACCGGGCAGGCGTCGAAGCAGGCTCCGCACAACGAGGACGCGTAGGGCAGCGAGTCGACCTGCTCGTCCACGCCCACCCCGCGCAGCAGCGGGTTGAGGATGGCGCCGATCGGTCCGGGGTACACCGAGCCGTAAGCATGGCCGCCGGTGCGCTCGTAGACCGGGCACACGTTCAGGCATGCGGAGCAGCGGATGCAGCGAAGCGCCTGCCGCCCGATCTCGTCGGCCAGTGCACGGGTGCGGCCGTTGTCGAGCAGCACCACGTGCATCTCCTGCGGACCGTCGCCGGGAGTGACCCCGGACCAGGTGGAGGTGTACGGGTTCATCCGCTCCCCGGTCGACGAGCGCGGCAGCAGCTGCAGGAACACGTCCAGGTCGGTCCAGGTGGGCACCACCTTCTCGATGCCGACCACCGAGACCAGGATGTCGGGCAGGGTCAGGCACATCCGCCCGTTGCCCTCGGACTCGACGACGACCAGCGTGCCGGAGTCCGCGACCGCGAAGTTCGCCCCCGACACCGCCATCCGAGCGCGCAGGAACTTCTCGCGCAGGTGCAGCCGGGCGGCCCCTGCGAGCTCGGCGGGGTCGTCGGTCAGGTCGTCGGGGGCGGGTCGGCCGGCGTTACGCATCTCGCGCCGGAAGATGTCGCGGATCTCGGCGCGGTTGCGGTGGATCGCCGGCACCAGGATGTGGCTGGGCAGGTCGTCGCCGAGCTGCACGATCAGCTCGGCGAGGTCGGTCTCCCAGGCCGCGATCCCCTGCTCCGCAAGGGCTTCGTTGAGCCCGATCTCCTGGGTGGCCATCGACTTGACCTTCACCACCTCGTCCACCGAGTGGCTCCTGGCGATGTCGGCGACGATCGCGCAGGCCTCGGCCGCGTCGCGTGCCCAGTGTACGGTCGCACCGCGCTGCTGGAGCGCGGCCTCGAGGGTGAGCAGGTGCTGGTCGAGATGGTGCAGGGTGTTGTCCTTGATCGCCGCGCCCGCGACCCGGAGCTCCTCCCACTCCTCGACCTCGTCAACCACGGCTGCCCGCTTCGCGCGGATGGTGCCGGTGGCGTGGGCCATGTTGACGCGGAGCTGGGTGTCGGCCAGGGCGGCTCTCGCGGCGGTGGGGAACGCGGGCATCCCGACGAAGGTCGCGGTCACGACACCGCCTCCGCCGCGTCGCCGGGATGCTGAGCGGAGGACTCCGTCGAGGCCAGGATCTCGGCCAGGTGCATCACCCGGACACCGGCCTGTTGCCGCGACAGGACTCCGCCGATGTGCATCAGGCACGAGTTGTCGCCGGCCACCAGCACCTCCGCCCCGGTGTCGAGCACGTGGCGGGCCTTGTCGGATCCCATCGCCACCGATGTCGCCGCGTTCTTCACCGCGAACGTGCCACCGAACCCGCAGCACTCGTCGGCCGCCGACAGCTCGACCAGCCGCAGCCCGCGCACCGCGCGCAGGAGCCGGAGCGGGCGGTCGCCGACCCGCAGCATCCGCAGCGAGTGGCAGGTCGGGTGGTAGGTCACCCGGTGCGGGAAGTACGCCCCGACGTCCTCCACACCGAGTACGTCGACCAGGAACTCGCTCAGCTCATAGGTGCGCGGCGAGGTGACCTCGACCGCAGCCGCGAGGCCGGGGTCGCCGGAGCGACGCGCGACCAGACCGTGCTGGTGTCGCACCGAGCCGGCACAGGACCCGGACGGGGTCACGATCGCGTCGTACCCGGCGAACGCGTCGACGAAGTTGCGTACGACGGGCACCGCCTCGTCGAGGTACCCGGTGTTCACCATCGGCTGCGCGCAACATGTCTGGGCCTCGGGGAACTCCACGTCCACCCCCAGCCGCCGCAGCAACCGCACCACGGCGCGGCCGGTGTCCGGGAACATCGCGTCGTTGACGCAGGTGACCATCAGGGCGACCCTCATGCGACTCACCCTTCCACAGACTTGTCAGGCGGGTGATCGGCCATGGCCGTGCAGGCGCCTGGCAACTCAGGTGCCCTTAGACTGCGCGTGTGGCGGTGACCGACGAGGCGATCCTCAAGATCAAGGAGATGCTCCTGACCGGGCAGCTCCGGCCCGGTGACCGGCTGCCTCCGGAGAAGGAGCTCAGCGAGGAGCTGGGTCTGTCCCGCAGCTCGCTCCGGGAAGCGGTCAAAGCACTGGAGCTGATCCGGGTGCTCGACGTCCGCCGTGGCGACGGCACGTACGTCACCAGCCTGGAGCCGCGGCTGCTGCTCGAGGCGATGTCCTTCGTCGTCGACCTGCATCAGGACGCCTCCATCCTGGATCTCTTCGAGGTACGCCGGATCCTCGAGCCGGCGGCGGCCGTGATCGCGTCCCGCAAGGCGGGGCCGGAGGACATCGACAAGCTCGCGTCGATGCTCACCGAGGTCGACGAGCAGACGTCCGTCGAGGACCTGGTCGACCACGACCTCAAGTTCCACGGGTTCATCAGCGACCTGTCCGGCAACTCCTACCTGAGCAGCCTCCTGGAGAGCCTGTCCAGCAGCACGCTGCGGGCGAGGATCTGGCGGGGCCTGACCGAGGAGAACTCCGTCGAGCGGACCCTGGCCGAGCACCGTGCGATCGTCGACGCGATGGGGGCCGGTGACGCAGACCTGGTCCGGGCCTGCGTCACCGTGCACATCAGCGGCGTCGAACGCTGGCTCGCGCAGGCCAGCGAGGCCGGCCAGGCCGGCCAGGGCTAGACCCCCGCCGTTCCTTCAGCCCACGACCGTTCCCAGCCATGTGGCCGGGAACGGTTGTGCATTCCGCGATTCCGCGACCGTTCCCAGCCATGTGGACGGGAACGGTTGGTCCGTCGTACGACGGGCGAGGCGGGCCGGCGAGGCGTAAGCCCAGCAGGCGAGGCGGGCCGCCCGGTACGACGGGCGCCCCACCCCTGTGCTCACTTGTAGAGGACGGCCTGGATCTCCGGGTCGTCGATGTTCGTCTTGTCGTACCAGAAGAAGCCGGTGTCGATGGTCTCCGGCAGCTCCTCGCCGTCGATCGCCTTCATTGCGGCCTTGACCAGCTCCTCGCCCATGCCCACCGGGTTCTGGGTGATCGCGCCGGCCATCACACCGTTGTTGATCGCGTCGATCTGTGCCTGGCCGGAGTCGAAGCCGACGATCTGGATGCCCTTCTTGCCGCTCTCCTGGACGCCCGCTATCACGCCGATGGCCGAACCCTCGTTGGACCCGTAGATGCCGGCCACGTCTGGGTTCGCCGCGATGATCGACTTGGTGATGTCGGCGGACTTGGCCTGGTCACCGGCGCCGTACTGCACGGGGAGCAGCTCGATGTCGGGGGCATTCGCCTCCATCCACTCGACGAAACCATCGCGACGGTCGATGCCGGACCGGCTGGTCTGGTCGTGCACGACCATGGCGACCTGGCCCTTGTTGCCGACCAGCTCGGCCATGTGCTTGGCCGCCTCGGCTGCGGCCGCCTTGTTGTCGGTCGAGGCCGTGGTCACCGGGATGTCGCTCTCGACCCCCGAGTCGAAGGCGATGACCGGGATGTCCGCGGACTCGGCCTGGGTCAGCAGCGGCGCGGAGGCCTTGCTGTCCAGGGCCGCGAAGCCGAGGGCGTCCGGGCTCTTCGCCAGTGCGTTGTTCAGCATGTCGACCTGTGCCTCGACCTCGGTCTCGGTCGCCGGTCCCTCGAAGGTGATCTCGGCGCCCTGCTTCTCGGCCTCCTGCTCGGCACCCTGCTTGACCGCCTGCCAGAACTGGTGCTGGAAGCCCTTGGAGACGATCGCGATGTACGGCTTGTCGCCGGCGCCGCCACCTCCCTCGTCGGACCCGCAGGCGCTGAGTCCCAGTGCGATGGCCATCGTCGCGACGACCGCTCCGACTCGTCTCATTCTCATTTCGTAGCTCCCTCGATGGTTGTCCGTGCTGGGCTGGTTGGTGCGTGTGCGATGGTCAGGCCTCCTTCTTGCGGACCATGTCCGCGTAGACCGCGACCAGGATGACGAGCCCGAGAATGACGTTCTGCCACTCCTGCGGGATCGACATGATCCGCAGGCCGTTGTTGAGGACAGAGATGATCAGCGCGCCGATGATGGTGCCGACGATCGACCCCTTGCCACCGGCGAGAGAGGTCCCGCCGATCACCACCGCCGCGATCGCCTGCAGCTCGTACCCCATCCCGGTGGCGGGCTGCGCCGACGCGAGACGGGCCGAGATCATCACCCCGGCTAGGCCGATGAACAGACCGGCCAGCGTGTAGATCGCGATCTTCCACCTGCGGACGTTGACGCCCGACAGCGCGGTGGCCTCCTCGTTGCTGCCGATCGAGTAGGTGTAGCGGCCCAGGAGCGTCTTGTTCAGCAGCAGTACCGAGATCACCGTGGCCAGCAGCAGCACCAGCACCGCGTTCGGGAAGTTCACGCCGGGGATCAGGTTGCCGGTCGAGATCTTGATGTACGACGGGTCCTCGGTGAAGTAGATCGGCGCGCTGTTCGAGATCACCAGGGCGAGGCCCTGGGCGACCAGCATCATCGCCAGGGTGGCGATGAACGGCGGGATCTTCAGCAGCGCCACGTTGATCCCGTTCACCAACCCGATCAGACCGCCGAACAGCACTGCCGCCAGCACTCCGAGTCCGACCGGCATGTCCCAGTTGACGATGAACACCCCGGACATCACCGCGCACAGCGTCATCCCGGTGCCGATCGACAGGTCGATCCCGGCGGTGATGATCACGAACGTCGTGCCCAGCGCGAGCGTGCCGATAACCACTGTCGAGAACAGGATGCTGGTGATGTTCGCGTAGCTGAAGAAGCTCGAGCTCGCGATCGAGAAGAACGCGAAGATCACGATCAGGCTGGCGAATGCCAGCAGCTGCTGCAGCCGGTCCCTGAGGCCCGCGGTCAGACTTCGCGACACGGAACGTTCGGCTGTGGCGTCGAGCGTGCTCATCGTTCTCCCACCTTCCTGTCGGCGTCGGTGCCGGTGTCGGCGTCGGTCCCGGTGTCGGCCGTGCCGGCGCTCGTCTCGGCCGGGACACCGGCCACGACGTCGACGAGGCCGAGCTCCGCGGCGTCGTCGGGGTTCTCATCCGGCCGCAGCGTTGCGTAGTGCATGACGTTCTCCTGGGTGGCTTCGGACTGGTCGAGGATGCCGCTGACCCGCCCCTCGGTCATCACCACGACCCGGTGGGACATCCGCAGCACCTCGGGCAGCTCGGAGGAGATCATGATGATCGACTTCCCCTGTGCCGCGAGGTCGTTGAGGAGGGCGTAGATCTCTTCCTTGGCGCCGACGTCGATGCCGCGCGTCGGCTCGTCGAAGATGAGGATGTCGCAGTCCTTGACGAGCCACTTGGCGATGACGACCTTCTGCTGGTTGCCGCCGGAGAGGTTCTTGGCGGTCTGCTGAACCGACGGCGTCTTGATGCCGAGGGTGCGCACCAGCTCCTCCGCCACCGACCGCATCTTCTTGAAGTCGACGAGCCCGAACCTGGTGAACCGTTCGCTCATCGAGGACAGCGCGACGTTGGCGCTGACGTCCTGCTCCAGCAGCAGGCCGAGGTGCTTGCGGTCCTCGGAGAGGTACCCGATCCGGTGCCGCGCAGCGTCGGCCGGGTTGCGCACCCTGACCTGCTTGCCCCGGAGCTTCACGACACCCCGGGAGATCTTGTCTGCACCGACCAGCGCCCGGGCGACCTCGGTGCGCCCGGCACCCATCAGGCCGGCGAAGCCGAGGATCTCGCCCTTCTGCAGGTCGAACGAGACGTCCTTGAGCAGCTCCTTCGTGCTCAGGCCCTCGACGCTGAGCAGGACCTCGCGGTCGTCGCGCACCCCCTCCGGCGTTGCCTCGCTGGTGATCGTCCGTCCCACCATCAAGGAGATGACCTCCTTCGTGGTGGTGGTCTCGGTGTCCAGGGTGTCGACGTAGCTGCCCGTCCCGGATCACCGTGACCCGGTCGCTGATCGCCTTCAGCTCGTCCATCCGGTGCGAGATGTAGATGACGCCGGTGTCCTCGCGTTTGAACCGCCGGATCAGCCCGTGCAGCGTCTGCACCTCGGCGTCGTTGAGGGCCGCGGTCGGCTCGTCCATGATCAGCACCCTGGCGTCGTACGACAGGGCCTTGGCGATCTCGACCATCTGCTGCTTGGCGACGGTCAGGTTGCCGACCAGCTGCTTGACGTCCAGCGGAAGACCGAGCCGTTCCACGAGCTCGCGGGCCTGCCGGTTCAGGTCGCGTTCGGAGAGGAACCCGGCGCTTCGCGGCTCGCGGCCGATGTAGATGTTCTGCGCCACCGTGAGGTGCGGCATCAGGTTGAACTCCTGGTGGATGATGCTGATGCCGGTCTCGAGGGCGTCCCTGGGGCCGCTCACCACGAGTGGTTCGCCGTTGAGCCGGAAACGGCCCGCGTCGGCGACGTAGATTCCGGAGAGCAGCTTCATCAGCGTGGACTTGCCGGCGCCGTTCTCCCCGACCACCGCGAGCACCTCGTTGTGCCGCAGGTTCAGGTGCATGTCGTCCAGCGCCTGGACGCCGGGGAAGCCCTTGCTGACCCCTTCGACCTCGAGCAGGTACTCACTCATCTCGACCACGTCCAGCCGCCGGGTCGGGGACGACGCCCTTGCGCACGATCACGTTGCCGTACGTCCGGGTCTCGCCGGTGCGGATGATGAGGTACGACGGACGCGCCACCTCGTAGAACTCGCGCCGGTCGACGAATCGCACCGCGTCCTCGTCCACGCCTGCCGCGGACATCAGGTCGCGCTGCACCGGCAGCACCGTCCCGTCCGCCGAGGTCATCAGGTCGACCGCAGGTGCGTCGTCGAGCGGCAGCACCGTGCAGATGGCTCGGAGCAGGTCCGGCGTGCCGATGCCCGGGAACACCAGCAGCCGGTCCGCGAGCCGGTCCGCGGGGAAATGCGCGTCGGCCAGGCAGAACGCGTCGGAGTGACCCATCGCGTCGAGCCCGGCGAGCAGCTCGCCGGTGAGCAGCGGGTCGATCCCGGTTAGCACCAGATCCCTCCTGAAATCGATTTCTCCACAACGTACGACAGCGGCTCCGGAGCGTCAACAGGTCGCGTGGCGTCAGTCTTCATCGGGAATGTCGATCCGGTAGACGTCGGCGGCCGTTCCGGCGAGGACAGCTGCCTGCTCGTGGCCCGACAGCTCCCCGACGAGCTCGGACAGGACCGCCCATGTCGGCTGGTACCCACCTGAGGGCACCGTCAACGGCCAGTCGCCGCCGTACATCAGCCGGGTCGGCCCGAACGCCTCCAGGGCGATCTCCCACACCGGCCGCAGCGCCTTCGCGGTGAGCGGCTGCCTCTCGACCTGCAGTCCGGACACCTTGGCCACCGTGTTCGGGTGGCGGGCGACGTCGCGCAGCGTTTCCGCCCAGGCGTCGAAGTCCGGCCGGCCCCGCGGCGGCTTGCCGAGGTGGTCCACCACGATCCTCAGATCGGGCAGGTCCGCGGCGAGTGCGGCCACCCGCGACAGGTGCCGGGGCCAGGCGTCGGGTACGTCGAACGGGCGCCCTGTCTCTGCGAGCAGTGCCAGCGCCCGTCGTACGGTCGGAAGCTCGAGGAACTCGTCGCGCGGGTCGTCGTGGACCAGGTGGCGGACCCCGCGGAACGCCGGGTGCTTGCCGTAGTCGTCGAGCTGCGCCTGTGCCCGCTCCGGGTCGTCGAGCTGCACCCATCCGACCACGCCGGCCACGAAGCCGAACCGGTCGGCGACGTCGAGCATGAAGCGGGTGTCGCGCTCGGAGTCCTCGGCCTGGACCAGCACGGCAGCGGTGACCCCGGCTGCGGCCAGCTCGCGCCCCGCCATCTCGGGGGTGAAGCTGGCGTAGAGCTCACCGTGCTGCGGGCCGAGCCAGGCGTACTCCCCGGAGGTCAGGTCCCACACGTGCAGGTGGCTGTCGATCACAGGCAGACTCACAGCGCCACCAGCCCCTCCTCGCGGAGCCGGGTCCACAGCCCGGCCGGGACCTCGAGCTCGAGGTTCGCCGCGTTCTGCCGGACCTGGTTCGGGGTGGCGCCACCGACCACGACCGAGCGGACCGCGGGCTCCTGGAAGGGGTAGTGCAGGGCGGCCACCGGGAGCGTGACGTCGAAGTCGGTGCACACCGAGGCGATCCGACGGGTGCGCGCGAGCAGGTCCGCGGAGACCGGGGCGTAGTCGAAGCGGGAGTCCTCCGAGGGAGCGGGTGAGGCCAGCAGGCCGGAGTTGAACACTGCCGCCCCGACGATGCCGACCCCGTGCTCGCGGCAGGCGGGCAGAACCTCCTCGGCGACCGACTGGTCCGCGAGCGTGAACCGGCCGGCGACCATCAGCAGGTCGAGGACCCCGGAGCGGGCAGTGGCGAGCAGCGTCTCTGTGGACATCGAGCCGACGCCGACAGCACGCACCAGGCCCTCCTCGCGCAGCTTGGCCAGTGCCGGCAGCCCCTCGTCGAGCCCGCGGCGCAGGTCGAACCGCTCGGGGTCGTGCAGGTAGACGACGTCCACGGCATCCAGACCGAGCCGCTCGAGGGACTCGTCGAGGCTGCGCCGGATCCCGTCGGCCGTGAAGTCCCAGACCCGCTTCAGGTCGGCGGGGACCACGAAGTCGTTCTCGTCGTCGAGCCGTCCCGCACCGTCCGGGTCGGGTCGCAGCAGCCGGCCGACCTTGGTGGACACCGTGTAGTCGGCGCGCGGCTTGGTGCACAGGAACTCGCCGAGCCGGCGCTCGGACAGCCCGAGCCCGTAGTGCGGGGCGGTGTCGAAGTACCGGATCCCGCACTCCCAGGCGGTCTCGAGGATCCGCGACGCCTGCTCGTCGGTGAGGGCGCGGTACAGGTTGCCGATGTTGGCGGCGCCGTACCCGAGCCGGCCGAGCTCAGGCATTGCCTGTGTGCCTGTACTCGTCGATGGACGCGGCGAGCATCTCCGCCCCCGAGCCCGGTGCGAGGGGGGCGTGGTAGCGACCGTCGTGTACGTCGACGGGGGTGACGAAGTGCTCGTGGAGGTGGTCCACGAACTCGATCATCCGCCCCTCGGTGGTGCCCGAGACGGCGACGAAGTCGAACATCGAGAGGTGCTGCACCGCCTCGCAGAGTCCGACGCCTCCTGCGTGCGGGCACACCCGGACACCGAACTTGGCGGCCAGCAACAGGATCGCGATGTTCTCGTTGACACCGGCGACCCGGCTGGCGTCGAGCTGCAGGATCTGGAGTGCGCCGGCCTGGAGGAACTGCTTGAACATCACCCGGTTCGCGATGTGCTCACCGGTCGCCACCGGGATGGGGGCGATGGCGCGGGCGATCGTGGCGTGACCGAGTACGTCGTCGGGGCTGGTCGGCTCCTCGATCCAGGCCACGTCGAAGGGGGCGAGCGCCTGCATCCACTCGATCGCCGGGCCGACGTCCCAGCGCTGGTTGGCGTCCACGGCGATCGCGATGTCCGGGCCGCACACCTCGCGCGCGATTCGCAGCCGGCGTACGTCATCGTCCTTGTCGCCGCCGACCTTGAGCTTGATCTGGCCGAAGCCCTCGTCCACCGCCTCCCGGCAGAGCCGCGCAAGCTTCTCGTCGTCGTACCCGAGCCAGCCGGGGGTGGTGGTGTACGCCGGGTAACCGTTCCTCAGTAGCTCGGCCTCCCGGTGGGCGCGGCCCGGCTCGGCCTTCTGCAGGATCTCCAGCGCCTCTTCCCGGGTGAGCGCGTCGGTGAGGTAGCGGAAGTCGACCAGATCCACGATCTGCTCGGGCGTGAGCGAGGCCAGGAGCTGCCACAGCGGCTTGCCTGCGCGCTTCGCCTTGAGGTCCCACAGGGCGTTGACGACGGCGCCGACGGCCATGTGCATGATGCCCTTCTCCGGGCCGAGCCAACGCAGCTGGGAGTCGTGCACGAGGGTGCGCCAGAGGCCGCCCATGTCGTCGAGCAGCTCCTCGACGTCGCGGCCGACGAGGTGGCTCTCCAGGCTCCGGATCGCCGCGACCTGGACGTCGTTGCCGCGGCCGATGGTGAACACGAAGCCGTGTCCGACCAGGCCGTCGTCGCTGTCTGTGCGAATCCGCACGTAGCCGGCGGAGTAGTCGGGGTCGGGGTTCATCGCGTCCGAGCCGTCGAGCAGCAGCGACGTCGGGAACCGGACGTCGTCGGTGTCCAGCGCGATGATGCGGCTCACGAGGTGCACTCCTAGGGTGGGGGCGTGCGGTGACGGCGGTCACAGCGTCTCACCTGCACAGCCTAGACATCCGATGTTTGCTTAGTCAACGCCTGTTCAGGAATAAGTTCTTGGCGTAGTGTGCGGCCGGGGATCTTCAAGAGATCCGAACTCTCGTCCGTCGTACCGCTCGCAGGAGGCTCACGCATATGTTGCTCGCCCGGCTAGGACCCGTCGGCTCCGAGCGCCCCGTCGTCATGCACGACGGGCGCACCTACGACCTGGGCGGGCTGACCGCCGACATCGACGGCGCGTTCCTCGCCGCGGACGGCGTGGACCAGGTACGACGGGCGCTGGAGGCCGGTGACCTCGCGGAGATCGCGGACGCCGACTCGCTCCGGGTCGGGGCGCCGATCGCCCGACCGAGCGCGGTGGTCTGCATCGGCATGAACTACGCCGCCCACGCCGCCGAGTCGGGGTCGGCGCCGCCGGAGATCCCGATCATCTTCCTCAAGACCCCGAACACCGTCGTCGGCCCGAACGACGACGGTCGACGATCCCGCGCGAGCAGCGCCAAGACCGACTGGGAGGTCGAGCTCGGCGTGGTGATCGGGAAGCGCGCCTCCTACCTCGACTCGCCCGCCGACAGCGCTCGACCACATCGCCGGCTTCGTGCGTCGCCAACGACCTGTCCGAGCGCGACTTCCAGCTCGAGGTCTCCGGCGGGCCAGTGGAGCAAGGGCAAGTGCGCGCCCGGGTTCAGCCCGATCGGCCCGTGGCTGGTCACCCCGGACGAGGTCGACCACCGGCAAGCTGCGGCTGCGCAGCTGGGTCAACGGCGAGCCGCGCCAGGACTCCACGACCGCGGACATGATCTTCGACGTCGACTTCATCATCTGGCACCTCAGCCAGTACATGGCGCTCGAACCGGGCGACCTGGTGCTCACCGGCACCCCCGAGGGCGTCGCGCTGTCCGGCCGGTTCCCCTACCTCGGCCCCGGCGACGTGGTCGAGGTCGAGATCGACGGGCTCGGCCGCCAGCGCCAGGTCATGCACGCGTTCGAGGGGGCGCTGATGCCGGCGGAGTTCGACGGTCTGGTCGCGGCCGTGACCGGAGGCGCGTCCGGGATCGGTGCGGCGATCGTGTCCGTGCTGCGAGAGCGCGGGGCCCGGGTCGCCGTGCTCGACCTTGCCCCGTCCGACGTACCCGCAGGCGTGCTCGCCGTACGCACCGACGTAAGCGACGACGCCTCGGTGCGCACCGCGATCGACACCGTGGTGGCCGAGCTGGGCCGGCTCGACATCCTCGTCAACAACGCCGGGATCGGTGCGCAGGGCACGGTCGCCGACAACGACGACGACGAGTGGATGCGGGTGCTCGACGTCAACCTGCTCGGCCTGGTCCGCACCAGCCGGGCCGCGCTCCCCGCACCTGCGGAGGTCACCCGCAGCGGCGATCGTGAACACCGGCTCGATCGCGGCCACCGCCGGCCTTCCCCAGCGGGCGCTGTACACCGCGAGCAAGGGCGCCGTGCTCGCGCTGACCCGGGCGATGGCCGCGGACCACCTGCGTGAGGGGATCCGGGTCAACTGCGTGAACCCCGGCACCGCGGACACCCCGTGGATCGGCCGGTTGCTGGGCTCCGCGGCCGACCCCGAGGCCGAGCGTGCGGCGCTCGAGGACCGGCAGCCGCACGGCCGGCTGGTCAGCGCGGAGGAGGTCGCCGCTCGCGGTGGCCTACCTGGCCAGCCCGACCTCCGGTTCGACGACCGGGATCGCGATGGCCGTCGACGGCGGGATGCAGGACCTCCGCCTCCGCCCCCGTTGAGAACCGCCTCGTTCGCTGTTGAGAACCGCCTCGTTCCCCGTTGAGAACCGCCTCGTTTTGGTCGAGATCAGTCAGGTTCCCGGAACGGCGAGGTCGCGGAAATCTCACGCATCTCACCGGTGAATCTCACGCATCTGAACTGAGAATCAGGCGGATCTCAACGAGGGTGGTGGTCGACGGTGAAGTCGTCGCGCTGCAGCCAGGGTGTCGGTGCCAGGTCCCTCGATCCCGGCGTACGTCGTGACGGGGTGCACGTCGTCAGGCCCCTGAACGGTGCAGGCTGAGGAGCCTCACGGGCCAGCGTCAACCCCCTACGGCGGATAAGATGAAATCGATTACGGCGCATTCGATTTCAGCCTCGGCCTCTCAGCCGCAGCTACCGGGCGTCGCGGGTCTACGTCGAAGGAGGTGCGCGTGACCACGATCTACGACGTCGCTGCGAGAGCCGGCGTGTCAGCGGCCACGGTCTCCCGCGTGCTCAACGGCAGAGGAACCGTGTCGCCCGACCTGGCCGAGCGGGTGACGGCCGCTGTGCAGGAGCTGAGCTACCGGCCGAACGGGGTGGCGCGCAACCTCCGCCGCCGCGCCACCACCGTATGGGGGCTGATCATCTCCGACATCGGAAACCCGTTCTTCACGGCGATCGTTCGCGGAGTCGAGGACGCGGCCCACGAGGCCGGGTTCTCGCTCGTGCTGTGCAACAGCGACGACATGCTCGACAAGGAGCAGCGCTACATCCAGATCGCCCTGGCGGAGCAGATGGCCGGCGTCATCATCACTCCTGCCTCCGAGGCGGAGAGCGACCTCACTCCCCTGCTCGAACGGGGGATTCCCGTGGTGGCGGTCGACCGTCGGCTCGGACGGCACGACGTGGACACCGTGGTCGGCGACAACCTCCGCGGGGCACGGCTGGCGACCGAGCACCTCCTCGCGTCGGGCTGCCGCCGGATCGCGTGCATCACCGGACCGACCCAGACGACCACGGCTCAGGAACGGCTCGAGGGCTATCGGCAGGCGGTCACGGCGGCCGGGCTGAAGGTCGACGAGGACCTCATCATGGTCGAGAACTTCAAGGAGGACGGCGGGTACGACGGCGCAGAGCGGTTGCTGAGCCTGGAGGACAGACCGGACGGCCTGTTCGTCGCGAACAACCTGATGACGGTCGGCGCACTGGAGGCGCTGGTCGACGCCGGCGTCCAGGTCCCCCGCGACCTGCTGCTGGTCGGCTTCGACGACATCCCGTGGGCCCGGCTGACCCGGCCCAGACTCACGACAGTGCACCAGCCGACGTACGAGATGGGCCGCGAGGCCGGACTCCTCCTTGCCGCGCGGCTGACCAGCGACCCGGGGCACGCCCGGACGGTGATCCTCTCCCCCACCCTGCAGATCCGGGAGAGCTCCCGCCGCGACTGAGCTGCCACCGACTTGTCAGCCGCGTGCACGGCTATAGCCGCGTAGGGGCCTGACAAGTCGGGGTTGGTTGCGCGGAAATCGATTTCATCCTAGCCTGCCCACATGACCACGGCAGTGCTGAGCGTCGACATCGGCACCTCGAGCAGCAAGGGCGTCCTGGTCGATCTCGCCGGGACGCTCCTAGCCTCCGCCACCCGTGAGCACACGGTCTCCCGCCCCCGCCCGGGGCACGTCGAGATGGACGGCGGGATCTGGTGGCAGGAGTTCGTCGCCCTCAGCCGCGAGCTGCTCAGCGGCGAGGCGGGCGAGCCCGGGAAGACCGTCGAGGTCGTCGCGGTCGGCGTGAGCGGCATGGGCCCGTGCGTCCTGCTCACCGACGGCCGGAACACCCCGCTGCGCCCCGCGATCCTGTACGGCGTCGACACCCGCTCGGTCGCCCAGATCGACCGGCTCACCGAGAGGTACGGCGACGACGCGATCCGCGCACGATGCGGCTCGTCGATGTCCACGCAGGCCGCGGGCGCGAAGATCGCCTGGGTCGCCGACGAGGAACCCGAGCTCTTCTCCAGAGCTCGGCGGCTGTTCATGCCGAGCTCGTGGCTGGCGCACCGGCTCACCGGCGAGTACGTCCTCGACCACCACTCCGCCAGCCAGTGCACGCCGCTCTACGACATCGACGCGCAGGACTGGTTCGCGCCCTGGGTCGACGAGATCTGCCCGGACCTCGAGCTGCCACCGCTGCGCTGGTCGGGCGAGGTCGCCGGCACGGTCCATGCCTCGGCCGCCGACGAGACCGGTCTCGCGGAGGGGACGCCGGTGATCACCGGCACCATCGACGCCTGGGCAGAGGCGCTCAGCGTCGACGCCCACAACGTCGGCGACCTGATGCTGATGTACGGCACCACGATGTTCCTGGTCAACACCATCCCCGACAAGGTCACCAGCCCGTCGCTGTGGGGCACGGTCGGCGCGCTCCCCGGCACCCGCAACCTGGCCGGCGGGATGGCCACCTCCGGCGCGGTCACCGGGTGGCTTCGGGACCTGTTCGGCGGTCCGGACTACGCCGACCTGGTCAAGCTCGCCGAGGAGTCCGGGCCGGGCGCGAACGGGTTGCTGATGCTTCCCTACTTCGCCGGCGAGCGGACCCCGATCATGGACCCGCAGGCACGCGGCGTGGTCGCCGGCCTGTCCCTTTCCCACACCCGCGGCGACCTGTACCGGGCCGCGCTCGAGGCGATCGGCTTCGGGGTACGCCACAACGTCGAGGTGATCGAGGAGGCAGGCGGCGACGTCCAGCGCATCGTGGCCGTGGGGGGCGGAACCCAGGGCACGCTGTGGACCCAGATCGTCTCCGACATCACCGGACGCCCGCAGGTGATTCCCACGCAGACCGTCGGCGCCAGCTACGGTGGTGCGCTGCTGGCCGCCCAGACCGTCGAGGACGTCTCGATCGCGACCTGGAACCCCGTGAAGGAGATCCGCCGGCCCCGGCCGGAGCTCGCCGAGGCCTACGCAGACCTCTACACGAACTACCGCGCGCTCTACACCGGCACGCGGGACATCACGCACAGCCTCGCCGCGCGACAGCAGCGCTGATGCACGAGCTGCCCGCCCGTCGTACAACCTCGACAACGGAGTGACGATGACCCAGACCACAGCGAACCAGTACACGATGCCCGTCCTTTCCACGCCGGCGCCGGTCCCATCCATGACCGTCTACACGGTGGCGAGCGGTGACCTGCGTCCTCGGGCCAACGTCACCTGCTGGCCGACGCAGCAGCGGCTCGAGGCGGACCTGGGCGCCGCGGTCAACAAGCTCGGCTGGGAGGTACGACGGGGGCACCCTGTCGACGAGGAGGCCGGACACGGGTTCATCGACAGCCAACGGGCCGGGATCGAGGTCTTCAAACAGCTGCCTGCCGATGCCCCGCTGATCGTGGCCGAGGCCGTCTGGCAGTACAGCCATCACGTCCTCGCCGGACTCCGGTCGCACCGCGGACCGATCCTGGTGGTGGCGAACTGGAATGGCGAGTTCCCGGGCCTGGTCGGCCTGCTTGGTCTGACCGCGAGCCTGACCAAGGCCGGCGTCGACCACTCGATCCTGTGGAGCGAGGACTTCACCGACGACTGGGCGGTCGACGGCCTACGGACCTGGCTCGAGACCGGGAGCCTGACCCACGACGTGAGCCACGTGCGCGACCTGCCGCCGCTGGGCTCCGGTCCGGAGGTGGAGCTCGGGAAGGCACTCGCACAGCAGCTGCTGGCCGAGAAGGCGATCATCGGTGTCTTCGACGAGGGCTGCATGGGGATGTACAACGCGATCTTCGACGACGAGCTGCTCAACCCACTCGGCATCTACAAGGAGCGACTGTCCCAGAGCGCGCTGGTGGCGGAGATGGCTCGGGTGCCGGACGAGGAGGCCGCCGCGGTTCGTCAGTGGCTCGACGACGCCGGGCTGACCTTCCACACCGGCACCGAGGAGGCCACCGAGCTGACCGATGCGCAGCTGACCAGCCAGTTCAGGATGTACATCGCCGCGCTGCGGATCTCCGACGACTTCGGGCTGGACGCCGTCGGGATCCAGTACCAGCAGGGCCTCAAGGACGTGGTCCCGGCCAGCGACCTGGCCGAGGGGCTGCTCAACAACGTGCAGCGCCCGCCAGTGACGACACGTGACGGGTCGCGTGAGCTGTACGCCGGCGCGCCCCTGCCGCACTTCAACGAGGTCGACGAGGGCGTCGCCGTGGACTCGCTGGTGACCAACCGGATCTGGACCGCGATGGGGTTCGACCCGGCCACCACCCTGCACGACATCCGCTGGGGCCAGGAGTACGACGGACAGTTCGTCTGGGTCTTCGAGATCTCGGGATCCGTCCCGGCTTCGCACAACGGCGGCTACGACAAGTCGTACAGCATGCGCCAGCCACCCATGTACTTCCCGCTCGGCGGCGGAACCCTCAGCGGCGCGTCGAGGCCGGGTGAGATCGTCTGGTCGCGGGTGTTCATCATGGACGGCGAGCTGCACGTCGACCTCGGCCGCGGCACCGCCGTCGAGCTGCCGGCAGAGGAGACGCAGCGCCGGCTCGACGCCACCACGCCGCAGTGGCCGATCATGCACGCGGTGCTGCACGGCGTCGGTCGGGACCAGCTGATGGCGCGCCACAAGGCCAACCACGTCAACGTCGTCTACGCCCCCGACGCCGCCGCCGCGGACAAGGCGCTGGTGGCGAAGGCCGCGATGTTCGAGGAGCTCGGCCTGCACGTACACCTCTGCGGCGACGTCAACCTCTAACCCGTTGAGATCCGCCTCGTTCGCCGTTGAGATCCGCCTCTTTCGCGGTTGAGATCCGCCTCGTTCGGGCTCGGTGACCGCTCCGGGCACAAACCGCGTGTGGCTCGAGTGCAGACCATCGCGACCGCCGCACGCCGACCAACCCCGTAGGTGGAGCTAGCCTTCTGGTGGCTGTAGCACTCCGTCGATGCGTCGGGGAACACCGCGGTAGGCCTCGCGAAGCTCCAGTGGGAGCACCGATTCCGGCGCGTCCTGCCAGGCCAACGGCCGGAGGAACCGGCGCACCGCAGTCGCCCCTACGGAGGTATGCAACGAGTTCGTGGCGGGCCAGCCGCCGCCGTGGTTCTGCGCCCACGCCACGGCCACCCCGGTCGGGAACCCGTTGAAGATCACGCGACCTGCTCTGTCCTCGAGAACCTCGACGATCCGGGCGTCGAGCTCGCCCTCGGTGGAGCCCATGTGCAACGTGCTGGTGAGCGAGGAGGGAAGTGCCGACAGAACATCGATGAGTTTCTGCGCATCGTCGTACCTGACCACGATGCTGACCGGTCCGAAGCACTCCTCGAGCATTCGTCCGCTGAGCTCCTCGACGTCGACCTCGAGGAGCCGTGCGGCAACGCCGTGAGTCCCGGGCTCCGGGGGTTGTCCGACCGCCACCTCACGAACCGATGGCAATGTCATCAGCCTGTCCACACCTTGGCCGAAGGAGCTCAGGATGTTGGCGTTGAGCAAGACTCCGCCAGGCGTTTCCTCGACAGTCTTCCCTGCCGCGGTGACGAGGCTGTCACCTGCCGCTCCCCGGGGTACGAACGCCAGCCCCGGCTTGGTGCAGAACTGGCCGACGCCGAGGGTCATCGATCCCGCGAACCCTCGCCCGATGTGCTCGGGGCGCTCCGTAGCCGCGGCGGCCGTCACAACAAGCGGGTTCATGCTGCCGAGCTCGCCGTAGAACGGGATGGGCTCGGTCCGTTCGTCGATCAGCCCGATCAGCGCCTGAGCAGCGTTCCCTGATCCGGTGAAGCCCACCGCCGTGATCGCGGAGTGCTGCACCAACCAACCGCCCGGGTCGCGCCCGTAGACCACGGCAAGCGTCCCTTCCGGTGCACCGAAGGACTCCGCAGCCCTCGCTATCACCGCGGCCGACAGGCTCGAGGTGGCGGGATGCGACTCGTGCGCCTTCGCGATCACCGGGCACCCCACCGCGAGGGCAGATGCTGTGTCACCCCCGGGGACCGAGAAGGCGAAGGGAAAGTTACTCGCGCCGAAGACCGCGACCGGGCCGAGCGGCACCAGCATGCGACGCAGGTCCGGGCGCGGGCCCATCGCCGTCTCGCCGGCGTGGTCGATCGTGGCCTCGACGTAGCCGCCCTCCTGGACCACATCAGCGAACATCCGCAGCTGGAAGCAGGTGCGCGTCAGCTCGCCGTTCAGCCGCGTCGGCCCCAAGGCCGTCTCCGCGTCTGCGACTTCGACGAGAGCCCCGCGCTCGGCCTCCAGGGCCTTCGCGATCTCGCGCAACAGGCCGCCACGCCACGAACGGTCCTGCTGCCGCATGAAGCGGAAGGCGGACAGTGCCTGTCCGCAGATGTCGTTCAGCTCGTCACGGGTCGTCTCTGCGGCCACCACCTCACGAGTCTCACCGGTGCGCGGGTCGATGCTCTTCACGTCAGTCATGGAGCCCTCTCGTGGACGACCTGGCGCCCGTCGATTTGGCGGCGCGCCGGTCAGCTGAGGACCTTTCCGGGGTTGAGGATCCCCGCAGGGTCGAACGTCGCCTTGATCTCACTCTGGATCCGGGCGCTGCGCGGTCCGAGCTCACGCCTCAGCCAGCTTCGCTTGAGCACACCCACTCCGTGCTCACCGGTGATCGTGCCCCCCAGCGACAAACCCAGATCCATGATCATCTCGAAGGCCCTCTTCGCTCGGCCCTCGGCCGCAGCGTCACCTCGGTCGAAGATGACCGTGGGGTGCATGTTGCCGTCGCCGGCGTGACCGGGGCAGGCGATCATGACCGACTGCTGAGCGGCGATCTCCTCGATGCCGCGCAAAAGGTCCCCGAGCCTCGACCGTGGGACCGCGACGTCGTCGACCAGGGTGGCCCCGAGCTGGTCGACCGCGGGGTTCACCAGCCTCCGTGCCTCGAGCAGCATCACCGACTCCTCGGCGTCGGTGGCCTCGGCCACCTCGAGGGCACCGGCCTCTCGGCAGATCCCGCCATACGTGGCCACGTCGGACGCTGCCTGTCCACCACGATCGGACTGGACGATCAGCAGGGCGCCTGCCGAAGCCGGCAGGCCCATGTCCCGATAGGCCTGGACCGCCCTGATCGTGGTGCCGTCGAGGAACTCGAGCATCGACGGGCGCGCTCGGCCGGCCATGATCCGGGTAACCGCCTCGAGCGCGTCGTGGGACGACGCGAAGACCGCCGCGATCGTCAGGGCCTCCTCGGCGGCCGGTCGCAGCTCCAGCGTTGCCTCCGTGATGACCCCCAACGTGCCCTCGGACCCCACCATCAGGCTGGTCAGGTCGTAGCCGGCGACTCCCTTTGCCGTGCGGCGACCCGTGCGCAGGACCTCACCGTCGGCGAGGACGACCTCCAGGGCGCGCACGAAGTTGCCCGTCACGCCGTACTTGACACAGCACAGGCCCCCCGCGTTGGTGGCGATGTTCCCGCCGATCGTCGACCACTCCCAGGACGACGGGTCCGGAGGGTAGAACAGGCCGTGCTCTGCAACGGCACGGGACAAGGTCGCGTTGATGACACCGGGTTCGACCACAGCCACCTGGTTGTCCAGGTCGATCTCCACGATCCGTTCCATCCTGGTGAGTGAGAGGACCACGCAACCGTCCACGGCGTTCGCCGCCCCGGACAGGCCCGAGCGGGCTCCCTGCGGGACCACCGGCATCCCGCGTGCGGAGGCGACGCGCATCACGTGCTGGACCTGCTCGGTCGTGGTCGGCCGCACCACGACGGCGGGTACTCCGGCCGGGCAGAACCGGGCTTCGTCGAACCGGTAGTTCTCGGCACTCTCGGGGTTCGCGAGGACGGCATCCTCCGGCAGACCTGCACGGAAGTCGGCGAGTGCATCCGCGGCCAGGGTCATCACTCCGGTCATGGCTTGATCGCAGCGTGCCGGACGGTGAGGTCCTCGTAGATACGCGCATTCTCGCGAATGGTCTCCAGCTCACTCTCGTGCACGTCACGACGGACCTTGCCCGGAACACCGGCGACCAAGGACCCCGGCGGGACATCCGTGCCCTCAAGGACCACCGCGCCTGCAGCCACGATCGATCCCGCGCCGATCCTGGATCCGTTCATGAGCACCGCTCCCATCCCGACCAGGACGTCGTCCTCGACGTGGCAGCCGTGCAGGACTACCCGGTGCCCGACCGACACACCGGCGCCGACGACGACCGGGAAGCCCACGTCGGTGTGCACCACAGATCCGTCCTGGATGTTGCTGCCCTCACCGATGTCGATGCTGTCACCGTCGGCGCGCAGGACGGCGGTGTACCACACGCTGGCGCGAGCACCGAGTCGTACGGCGCCGAGCAGGATGGCCCCAGGGGCTGCCCAGGCTCCAGCGGCCAGGTGGGGCTCGTTGCCTTCGTAAGCGAGGGTCATCGCCATCAGCGTCCGATCCGCACAGCGCCGGAGACCCCGAACCGCTCCGCCACCAGCTGTTTCAGGCGGACCGGGAACTCCGTGCCGGCAGCGAGGTGACTGTCGAGCAACGCCCGCTGGGCAGATCCGTCCCCGCCGAACGCGGCGATGCAGCGCTCGGGCTCGAGGTTGGCCAGGGTCAGGATGGCCCCCGCCGCGCCGACGCCGGCGGCCATGCTGAGCACCGCCGAGGAACCAACATAGACATCGCCGTCGAAGGCTTCGACGGTTCGCACCAGTCGCTCGGCATCCCCGGACGAGTCCTTGATCCCGGACACGGGCAGGTCCGCGAGCACCTCGAGCGGAATGCCGGGCGCCGAGGCGAACGGAAAGTGGTAGGCCAGCAGCCGCTCGCTGGGAGAGCCCTTGGCCACCGTGTCGTAGTACGGCCGGGGGTCCGCGACCCACGGCGGTGAGAGGACCAGCGCCGCGTCGGCGCCCGCGTCGAACGCGCCGTTGGTGAGCTCGACGGCCTGGCGTCCGGTGGCCGCCCCTGTCCCGGCCATGACCGGTACGTCCGGCGGGACGGCATCCCGGACGGCCCGGATCAGCGTCGAACGTTCCGCGGGGCTGAGCGCGGGAGCCTCACCGGTCGTGCCGGCGACGAGCACCGCTGCGACACCGAGACCGGTCAGCTGGGCGGCAAGATCGGCGGTGGCCGGTGCGTCGATGGCGCCGTGGTCATCGAAGATCGTGACCAGGGCGACGCCTACACCGGAAAACAAGGGGGTCAAGGGATTCTCCTCAGGGATCGATTGGCATGAGCTCGGGCGCAAGCTCCCCCAGCAGGCGCAGGACGAGCGCGGCCCGGCGGACCCGCTCGCGTCCGAGGGCTTCGGCCGTGGCCGCGTGCTGCTGACCCGACGGGTAGATGTTCGGTGCGTTGCGGACTCCCAGCTTTAGATAGACGGGTGCCGCCGCGCGTACGACGTCGGGAACGTCGTAGAAGCGGACGCTCCCACCCTGGTCGTCGGGGACCTCGACGTACATGTCGATCGGTGCGGAGGTCGCCGCGCGGATCTCCGCCAGCTGGGCGAGCGAAAGATCCGTGGAGACGTTGAGGCTGGTGGCCCCCGCCCGTTCATACAGCTCGGCGGTGGGCCCGTTCGTCAGCGGCATGAGCACCGACGTCTTGAGCACCAGGTCAGCCGGCAACCGGCCCTGCCGGCGCAGCCTGTCCAGGACCTGCAGGACACCGACGTCGCCCACCAGGAGGCTGCGTACGCCGAGCCCGCACGCTCGCAGCGCCTCCGCGATGCATGCGGCGACGCCGTCGTTGCCGCGCGCCGCACCACCGACCGCCGAGGACACCTTCGCCTGGGCTCCGACGTCCCATGCACCCCGCGGGCCGAGAAAGAGGCAGACCTCGATGTCATGCTCCGCGCCGAGCTCGACCATCTGCGTGATCTCGGCGTCGGTGAGCATCATCACCCCGCTGCCCTGCGAGACGCGGTGAACCCGCACGCCACGACTCGCGGCCTCGGCGACGACTGCACGCATGACCTCGGGGCCTTCGCAGCTCGGGATCTCCACGCGGAACCGGGAGCCGTCCGGGAAGCGGCCGGCTGATTCGGCGGGCTCGGCGACGATGACGGGGTACCCGAGCTCACCGGCCAGGGCGCGTACCTCCGGATGCCTCACTCTTCACCTTGGTTCAGCTCGACTTCTGCCGACCCGAGGGTGGTCCGGTTGCCGGTGTCGTCGGCGGTCCAGAGGTCGATCTCGACCCGCCGTCCCTCCCGACGGACGACCTCTCCTTCGCACGTGCACGGACGGTCACGGAAGTCCATCCCCTTGTACCGCGTCTCGAGGGAGACCAGACGTCCCCGGTCCCCCAACCACTCCTCGACCAGGCGTCCCAGCCATGCCATCTTCAGCAGGCCGTGCACGGCGAGGTCCGGGTAGCCCAGCTCGTTCGCGAACGGCACGTCGTAGTGCATCTCGTAGAAGTCGCCGGAGGCCCCGGCATACTGCACGAGCCCCCGCAGGGTCGGGTTCTGGACGAGTGGCGGCAGCCGCAGACCGACCTCGACCGGGGCGGACGGCATGGGGGCGCTCACCGTCGGATCCTCGTGCCGACGTGACGCACCGTGAGCTCGCCGTCCGGTCGCCGGAACTCTGTGACGAACGTCAGCAGCGCCATGGCCCCGCTGCGGCCGTGTTTCTCGACCACGCCGACCAGCTCGCTCTGTGAGTGGAGCTCATCGCCGATGCGCAACGGGCTGACGTACTCGAACCTGTCGCCGCCGTTGAGCCAGCCCGCTCCGTAGGCGCCGGCCGCTTCCATCTGCGGCGGTTCCGGGAGGAAGCAGGCGCAGATCGTGGCCGGCACCCGGGCATCGTCGGAGTCGTCGGGCGGCAGCCCGATGGCATCGCGGAAGAACCGCAGGTGTCGACGTTCCACGACGTCGACGCGTTTCTCCGCTACCCACCCGACCGCTGCCTCGAGCGTGCTGAGGGGTGTGTCTGTAGTCGCCGTCACAAGTACCTCCGGTAGATGGTCATGACGGCGCACCGTCCTCCTCGCGGCGGAGCTGTTCGAGCCATGCCTCGGCGACGTCCGAGTGGCCTTCGAACGTGTCCCCGAACTCGACCAGGAAGGTCCGGTGGCCGTGGTGCACCAGCGCATGGTGGACGGCCTCGGGATCTCCCTTCTCGATCAGGTCGAGGATGTGGCGATGGCGGGCGGCGTCGCCTCGCAGGCTCTCCAGGCCGCGACGGGCACGGCGGTTCATCGCCATGCACAGGCGCATCTGCAGGGCCAACGAGCGGTAGCTGTCCTCCAGCCGACGGTGCCCGGCCAGACCCACCACCGCGAGGTGGAACGCGAACCCCCGTTCGGTCACCGCCCCGGCATCCTCTTTCTCGGCGGCCTCCTCGAGGTCGCTCAACGCGTCCCGACACCGCTGCAGCCTGCTGGGCGACGGGGCCGGCACCCCCAGCTCGACCGCCATCCGCTCGAGCTCGGCGCGCAGCGTGAAGATCTCGTACACGTCGTGCAGCGTCAGCGGCGTCACGATGGCGCCCCGCCTTGGCGCCTGTACGAGCAGACCCTCCTGCTGGAGGACCGCCATCGCCTCCCGCAGTGGGGGCCGGCTGACGCCGAGCTCGACGGTCAGCCGGTTCTCGATCACCCGGTCGCCCGGTCGCAGCTCGCCGCTCAGGATCATCGAGCGCAGTGCCTCCGCGGCCAGATGGGTCATGCTCGGCGGGGACTCGATGCGACGCGTGCCGTCCCCGGGGCGTCGATCCTGGCGCTCGGCTACCACGCCCACCTCCAAAACAGGTTGACCAAAGTTAATTTCGGACAATACCGACGTGATCCTTGCCACATCGGGTCGTCTTCTGTAGACAATAGACCACTCAGGCCGGACCAGCCAAGGCCCTGATGTGTTCGGGCAGCCGCCCGGCGCGGCTGTTCGTGAGAAGGGAAGTTCCTATGGCACCCGCTCAGGATGGTGTTGAGGCGCCGACTGATGCGCCGCTGTCCGGTGTCACCGTCCTCGAGGTCGGCGCGTTCATGGCCGCGCCGTTCGCGACGATGCAGCTCGCAGACCTCGGAGCCGACGTGCTCAAGATCGAGAACCCGGCCGGAGGGGACCCCGTTCGCGCCACCGGCCCCTTCGTCGAGGGCGAGAGCTCGCCCTTCGCCCGCCTGAACCGCAACAAGCGCTCGGTGGCGCTGGACCTGAAGTCCGCGACCGGCCGCGAGGCGTTCCTCCGGCTGGTCGCGACGGCCGATGTGCTGGTGGAAAACCTCCGCCCCGGGGCGATGCGCTCACTCGGCCTGGGGTATGACGACCTGAACGCCGTCAACCCGCGGCTCGTATACGCATCGGCTTCCGGGTGGGGGCAAGACGGTCCGCTGGCCCCGCTTCCCGGACTGGACATCATGGCCCAGGCGCGTGGCGGGCTGATGAGCATCACCGGCACACCCGAGGGCGACCCGGTGAAGATCGGTGTCCCGATCTGCGACCTGGTCTGCGCGCTCTACGTCGCGCTGTCCGTGACCGCAGCACTCCGCTCCCGCGACGCCACCGGTCGGGGCCAGCACATCGACGTCTCCCTGCTCGAGTCCGGGGTCTCCTTCGCGATCTGGGAGGCAGGCAAGTACTTCGCCAACGGCGAGGTCGGACGTCCGCTCGGCTCCGCCCACCAGAGCACTGCGCCCTACCAGGCGGTGCGCACTGCCGACGGCTGGGTGACGGTCGGTGCGGTGACCCCGAAGACCTGGAGCGCGTTCTGCGACGCGCTCGGGTTGGCCGACCTGGTCGATGACGAGCGGTACGCCGACGCGTTCGCACGTCACTCGCACCGGCAGGAGCTGATCGCCAGCATCGAGGCCGCCACGACGACCCGCACCACCGACGACGTCGTCGCCGCGCTGGAGAAGGCCGGTGTCCCCTGCGCCCCGATCCTGGACTACGCCCAGGTGTTCAACGACGGCCACCTCAACGGCCGGGACTTCTTCTGGGACTCCTCACATCCGGTGATGGGGACGGTGCGTCAGCTCGGCTCACCGATGAGGTTCTCGGAAACGCCCGCCGAGCGCAACGGAGCCGGGCCGCTGCTCGGTGAGGGCACCCGCGATGCGCTCTCGGCGGCCGGATACGGCCCCGACGAGATCGAGGCGCTGCTCACCAGCGGCGCGGCCTCGACGCACGAGACGGCGGCCCTGCCCACAGCCCCGTCCCCGCTCAACATCTGACCGACCCGGCCCGACCGCGAGGAGAACCACCATGGAAACGCCCACTCCCGGCACCCGTGGAGTACTGGAACGACGCGTCGAGGAGCAGCACTGCACCCGCCGCGGCGACGACGAGATCTTCTCGACCCCCAACCTCGTCCTCCTCCTGGAGGAGGCGGCGATCGGGGCGCTGGCACCCTTCCTCGGCGACGACCAGGCGTCGGTGGGAAGCAAGGTCGACGTCAGCCACGTCGCCCCGACGCTGCGCGGCCAGACGGTCACCGCGACCGCGACCGTGACCGAGGTCGACCGGCGCAGGGTCGTCTTCGACATCGAGGTCGAGGACGACATCGAGGTCATCGGCCGCGGGTCACACGAACGGTTCATCGTGGACCTTCCCAAGCTCACCTCGCGCCTGGCCGAGAAGCGCGCCGCTCTGCCAGGGACCACGAACTCGGAACACCTAACCAAGGAGTCCACATGAAGATCCGAGCCACAACGATCGCCGCCGCGGCGGTACTCGTCCTACCCCTCGCCGCCTGCGGTGGCGGAGCATCCAGCACCGACGGCGGTGAGTTCACGCCGGACGGCGACGTGACGATGTTGGTGCCGTTCGCGGCCGGTGGCGGCAGCGATGTCGCCGGCCGGACGACCGCCGCGATGATCGAGTCCGTCGAGCCGGACCTGACGGTGTCGGTCGAGAACCGCGACGGAGGTTCCGGAGCCGTCGGCTACGCCGCCTTCCAGGGCAACGCGGGCACCGCCGAGACCCTGCTCGCGACGGAGACCGCCCTGCTCGCGCTCCCGGCCGGCGGAAACGTGGACTGGACCCACGAGGACTTCACCCCGATCATGAAGCTCGGTGAGGACTTCACCCTCCTCGTCGTTCCCGCCGACTCGCCGCTCGAGACCTGCACCGATGTCGTCGACGCCTCGAAGAGCGAGCGGGTCGTCGCCGGGATCAGCGGACAGTACGGTCTGGACAACGTCGTGTTCAGCCTGACCGAACAGAAGGCCGGGGCGAAGTTCGACCGGGTGTCCTTCGAGTCCGGTGGTGAGCTGATCGCCGCACTGCTCGGAGACCAGATTGACATCGCCTCCCTCAACCCGGCCGAAGTCATCGGCCAGCTGGAGTCCGGCGACCTCAAGGCGCTCTGCGCCTATTCCGAGGAGCGCTACAGCTACGGAGCGCTCCAGGACATTCCCACCGCGAAGGAGCAGGGGATCGACGTCGCCTTCGCCCAGTTCCGTGGCGTCCTGGCTCCCGGTGACATCACCGAAGAGCAGCGCGACTACTGGATCGGCGTGATGGAGAAGGCCGTCAAGTCGCCAGAGTACGACGCGTACATCGAGGAGAACTACATGCAGCCCGTCACCGCCGCCGGCGACGAGTTCGTGGACTACCTGGGCACCAACAAGCAGCTGCTGGAAACGGCCATGGGGCAATGACCGACACCCGGACCACCACACATGCCGCCTGGGGCGAGCTGGCGGCTTACGGAGTGCTCGTCGTGCTCGGCGCCGCTGTCTTCGCGTCCTCGTTCAGCTACGGCATCCTCCTCGAGGAGAACCGTGTTGGTCCGGGCTTTCTGCCGATGCTGTTGGGTCTGCTGCTGGTGCTCCTCAGCGGCAGCCTGCTGGTCTCGTCCCTCCGGTCGTCGCGTCCGCAGCCGGTCTCGGTCCTCGAGGTCCTCGCCGGCTCCGCGGATGCGGCGACCGAGACGCCCGCCGCGTCGTCTCCCCAGGACGATGAGCCGGGCGTCGACGTACTCGGACGTACCCACAAGTTCCGGGTACGCCAGATGCGGATTGTGGTGGCCGCGACCTTCGTGACCCTCCTCCTCGTGCCGTACGCCGGGTTCCTCCTCGCGTTCGGCGCACTGGTGCTGTTCATCGCCACCGTCGTGGAGGGACGTTCCTGGCTGTCGGCCGTTGCGATCACGGGCGCGGCGGTGGGCATCGTCTACGGAGTGTTCGTCGTGTTCCTCAGCGTCCCGCTGCCCGCCGGTCTGCTCACCTCGATGACGGGAGGCTGAGCATGTTCGAGAACGTGATCCTCGGCTTCGAGACGGCGCTGTCCCCCGAGAACATCATGTGGTGCTTCGTCGGGGTCTTCATGGGAACCGTCATCGGCCTCCTCCCCGGCCTGGGGTCGACCACAGGTGTCGCCGTCCTCCTGCCGTTGACCCTGGGACTCGAACCGGTGACCGCGCTCATCATGCTCGCGGGGATCTACTACGGAGCGCAGTACGGCGGCACGATCACGTCCGTGCTGATCGCCACACCGGGCGAAGCCGCGACAGTCGTCACCACCTTCGACGGCTATCCGATGGCCAAACGAGGTCGTGCCGGAGCAGCTCTGTCGATCTCGGCAATCGGGTCGTTCGTCGCCGCGATCGTCTCGCTCGCGCTCCTGATGACACTGGCCCCGCCGTTCGCGCAGTTCGCCCTGCGGTTCGGGCCACCGGAGATGCTCGCGATGATGATCCTCGGACTCGTGACGATCGTGAGCTTCTCGGGAGACAACAAGATCCTCGGCCTGGCCATGGCCGTCGTCGGGCTCCTCATCGCCACGGTGGGCGTCGACACCGGGAGCGGCACCGCCCGGTACACGTTCGGCCAGGTCGACCTGCTGTCCGGCATCCCCTTCGTCGAGGTGATGATCGGGCTGTTCGCGCTCGGAGAGGTGCTCTACCAGGTCCGGGAAGGGGCAGCCGCCCCGATCCGGGCACGTTTTCGCGACCTGATGCTCACCAAGGACGAGCTGTCCCGCTCGCGGTCGCCGATCGTCCGCGGCAGCTTTCTCGGTTTCCTTTTCGGCTGCCTTCCGGGCGCCGGCAGCACGTTGGCCTCGTTCATGGCCTACGGCATCGAGAAGCGGGTCTCGCGGCACAAGGACGAATTCGGGTCGGGCGCCATCGAAGGTGTCGCCGCCCCGGAGAGCGCGAACAACGCCGCGGCCAACGCAAACTTCATCCCGACGCTCACCCTGGGGATCCCCGGAGGGGCGACGACGGCCGTGCTGCTCGGAGCGTTCACCATCTACGGGATCCAGCCTGGCCCACTGCTGTTCGAGGAGCAGCCGGTCCTGGTCTGGGGCCTGCTCGCGTCATTCTTCATCGGCAACCTGATCCTGCTGGTGCTGAACCTGCCGCTGGCACCGCTCTTCGCCCAGCTGTTGCGGGTGCCCTACGGCTACATGTACCCACTCATCATGTTCACCAGCTTCGTCGGCGCCTACTCGGTCTCCAACAACATGTTCAGCGTGTGGGTCGTCTTCATCGCCGGCCTCGTCGGGTATGCGATGAAGCGCCTGGACTTCCCGGTCGCCCCGCTCGTGATGGGCCTGGTGCTCGGTCCGTTGCTCGAGAAGGCACTGGTGCAGACGTCTGCCATCGGCGACGGAAACCTGTTCATCATCTTCACCCGCCCGTTGTCGGCGGCAATCCTGGTGCTCGCGGTCCTGCTTCTCGCCGGTCCCGTGGTCGTCTCGAAGGTCCTTCGACGCCGCGCGGCGTCGACCAGCAACCGGCACGACCCGATCTCCAGGAGGTAACGCATGTCGACACCAGAACTACTGGTCGAACGAGACGGCCCGGTCCTGACGGTGACCTTCAACCGTCCCGCGCAGCGCAACGCCATGACGTGGGCGATGTACGACGGGCTCTACGACGCCTGCGAGTCCGCCGACAACACCGACGAGGTTCGCGTCATGGTCCTGCGCGGCGCCGGTGACCGGGCCTTCGTGGCAGGCACGGACATCGCGCAGTTCAACGAGTTCACTTCCGGCAAGGAAGGGGTGGCCTACGAGGCGAAGATCGCCCGCATCGTCGGACGGCTCGAGGAGGTGCGGGTCCCCACCATCGCCGCGGTGCACGGCTACTGCGTCGGGGGCGGGCTGGCGCTCGCCGCGGTCTGCGATCTGCGGGTCGCGACCAGGTCGGCACGCTTCGGTGTCCCGATCGCGCGCACGCTCGGCAACTGCCTGTCCATGAACACCTACTCGCTGCTCGTTCATCACCTCGGCCCGGCCCGCACCCTGGACCTGCTGCTGAGGGCGCGACTGATCTCAGGCGAGGACGCGCACGCGGCCGGGTTCGTCTCGGAGGTGTGTGCGGACGAGGATCTCGACACCACGGTGAAGGATCTCGTCGCGCCGCTGCTGGGACACTCCCCGCTCAGCATGTGGGCCGCGAAGGAGGCTGTGCTGCGCATCCGCCGGGCACAGATCCCCGACGGAGACGACATCGTCGAGCGGGTGTTCGGCAGCGACGACTTCCGGGGTGCGGTTCGCGCGTTCGCCGCCAAGGAGCCTGCCCACTGGACCGGTCGCTGAGCAGGAGCGACGCGGACACAGCCCTGACGCTGCTCGACCGGGGCTCTTCTAAAGCCGGGCGGCGGCAGCCCCGACGACACCGTGGCTGCTTCAACCTGGATTCCGGTGACGAAGACCGAACCGCCACCTCCGCCAGCGACAGCGACAGCGGGATCGGCGAGACGCAGGCCGCCGCCCTGATCCGGCGTGACGAAGGTCACCATGGACGCTTATGAAACCGAACGACTTTCACTTCCTTACGTTCTCTTGACCCCCACTTCCCCTGATGGAACATTCGTTGCCACCGCGAAACCTGAACGAAACCCCAGCGACAGTTACCAGTCAGGATGGAGGAGCCGTGCCGGCACTCGACGAGTTCGACCGCGAGCAGGCCATTCTCCTCGAGCTGGACACCGTCGGCCGGGTCACCGTGAACGCTCTGTCGAACCGGTTCGGGGTCTCCACGGTCACCATCCGCAAGGACCTCGACGGTCTCGAGCGGCGCGGCCTCCTCCGCCGGATCCGGGGCGGTGCGGTGGGCGCCGGGAACAGCGACGAGGGCGCCTGGGGCATGCGGGTCCGGCACTCCCACGAGGCCAAGCTCGCGATCGCGAAGGCGGTCGCACCACTGGTCCGGCACGGCGACGTGATCGCGATGGACTCCTCTACCACCTGCTACTACCTGGCGCAGGAGCTGCTCGACCGCCGCAATCTCGTGGTGATCACCAACGGGCTGCGCACCGCCACCCTCTTCATGGAGGAGACCACCGCGATGGTGCTCGTCCCTGGCGGGGTGCTCCGTCGCTCGGCCGAGTCCATGGTGGGGCCGATCGGCGACCTGCTCACCGGGCGCGGCCGGATCAACAAGGGCTTCTTCGGCCTGGTCGGGCTGTCACCCGAGCTCGGTCTGATGGAGATCAGCATCGACGAGGCCCAGACCAAGTCGTTCATCGCCGGGGTGTGCAACCACGTCTACGGCCTCTTCGACTCCTCGAAGGCCGGTCGCTTCGCACTGCATCCCTTTGTCGCGCCCGACCGCATCGATGCCCTCTACACCGACGACGACATCTCCTCCGACGTCATTTCCGACTGGGAGAAGGTCGGTGTGCCGGTTCACGTCGCCATCGCGGACAAGCCGCAGGCACCGAGGTTGACGGAAACCCCGGCATGAGCACTACCAAGACCGTCGCGGCGATAGACCTGGGCGCCGAGAGCGGACGGGTCGCCACGGTGTCGTACGACGGGACCCGGATGTGCATGGACGTCGTCCACCGGTTCACGCACAGCCCGGTAGAGATCGACGGCATTCTGCGCTGGGACCTCCCGACCTTGTGGGCGGAGGTTCTCCATGGGCTCGAGGTCCTCGACCGGGGCACCATCCCGATCACCTCGGTCGGGGTCGACGCATGGGGCGTGGACTACGGGCTCGTGGACTCCGGTGGCGAGCTCGTCGACACCCCGACGTGCTACCGGGACCCTCGCAACGTCGCTGCGATGACCAGGGCTCTCGAGACGGTCGGCGCCGACGACCTCTACCGTTCGACCGGCGTCCAGATCATGCCGATCAACACGGTCTTCTCGTTGATGTCAGACGTGCAGGACCACCCGGACAGGCTCACCAAGGCGCGATGGATGCTGATGATGCCGGACGTCATCCATCACCTGCTCTCGGGCAGCAACACGACGGAGTACACCGCGGCCTCGACGACCGGTCTGCTCGACATGCGGACAGGACAGTGGGCGAAGGCCATGATCGAGCGCCTCGGCATCCCGGCCGCGATCATGCCCGAGGTGATCCCCCCGGGCACCGACGTCGGACCCCTCCTGGGTGGCTTCACCGGAGCGCTGAAGCACACTCGCGTCGTCGTGCCACCGGCCCACGACACAGCCAGCGCCGTGGTGGGGGTGCCGTTCACCGGCACCGGTCACATGTTCATCTCGTCCGGCACCTGGTCACTCGTCGGGATCGAGACCGACCATCCGATCGTCACGGAGGAGTCCCGGCGCGCCAACCTCACGAACGAGGGTGGGTACGCCGGAACGATCCGCCTGCTGCGGAACGTCATGGGCCTGTGGATCCTGCAGAACTGCCGTCGGCAGTGGGCCGAGCAAGGGACCGAGCTCTCCTACACCGAGATCGCTGACCTGGCACGGGCAGAGCCGGGTCTGGTCAGCCTGGTCAACCCGGACTCGAACGACTTTCTGGCCCCAGGTGACATGCCACGGCGGATCCAGGCCTACTGCGCACGTGCGGGGATGCCGGTGCCGCAGACCATCGGGCAGATCGCTCGCTGCGTCATCGACTCTCTCGCCCTGAGCTATCGGAACGTCGTCGAGGTGATCACCGACGTGACGGGCACCCGTCCCCCTGCGGTCAACATCGTCGGTGGTGGTTCGAGCCACACCCTGCTCTCCCAGCTCACGGCCGATGCCACCGGGCTACCGGTCAACTGCGGACCGGTGGAAGCAACTGCCCTCGGCAACGCCGCTGTCCAGCTGGCCACCGCCGGGGAGCTCCACGGCCTCGAGGACATCCGAAGAGTCGTTGCTGCGTCCGCCGACCTGATCGAGTACCGGCCTCGCACGACCAGCGCCTGGGACTCCGCGGCCGAACGCTTCGCCACTCTCATCCGCACCGATGCGGTTGCGGCCGGGCTCTCCGGCAGCAGCCTCGGAAACACCTGAGGAGGTCCCCCTCTCGTACGCACCACGCCACGGCACAAGGCACCAGAACTCTGCGGACATACCGCAGCGCGACAACCAGGAGAACCACATGCGCACTCTCAGGAAGAAGACCGCCGTCGTAGCCATCGCTCTGGCGACGGCCGTGGCCATCACGGGCTGCACCCAGAAGAACTCCGCCTCCGGTGACCCCGGCAGCGGCGGCTCCGGTGAGAAGTACGAGGTGGCGTTCGTCCCGAAGCTTCAGGGCATCCCCTACTTCGAGGCGATGAACGCCGGCGGCAAGAAGGCCGAACAGGAGATGGGCAACGTCACCTGGCTTTACCAGGGCCCCACCTCGGCCGATGCCGCGGCACAGGCACAGATCGTCCGGTCGTTCATCCAGCGCGGCGTCGACGCGATCGTGGTGGCACCCAACGACCCGAACTCGATGGCTCCGGTCCTGCAAGAGGCTGCGGACGAGGGCATCAAGGTGCTCACGTCCGACACCGACGCTCCCGACTCGGTACGTCAGGTCTTCGTCAACCAGGCCTCCACCGAAGGCATCGGCCAGGCGCTGACGGACACCCTGATGGAGGCGATGGGTGGAAAGGGCACCTACGCGATCGTCTCCTGTGGCGAGACTGCGGAGAACCTCAACTCCTGGATCAAGGTGCAGGAGGCGTACACCGCTGAGAAGTACCCCGACGCCGAGATCGTGGACATCGTGTACGCCGGCGAGGACCAGGCCAAGGCCACCCAGATGGCGACCGACCTGATGAACGCACACCCCGACCTCACCGGGCTCGTGGGCGAGTGCACGTCGTCGGCCCCCGGCGTCGCCCAGGCCGTGAAGGACGCCGGCAAGATCGGCGAGGTGTTCACGGTCGGCCTCGGTACGCCGCAGTCGATGAAGCCCTACCTGGTTGACGGCTCGTCCTCCGGCTCCATCCTGTGGGACGTCGAGCAGCTCGGCTTCCTGACCGCGTGGGCGGGTGCCCAGGCTGCCGCGGGTGAGGAGTTCCAGCCCACCAACAAGGTCAACGACCAGCTGACCGCGGTGACGTACGACGACGCCACCAAGACGCTGCTCCTCGGTGATCCGCTCGTGATCACCCAGGAGAACGTGGACCAGTTCAACTACTGATGCACCCGGTGGTGGCGGGGACCGACGGTGTCCGCCACCACCCCACCCAGGATTGGAGGGTAGGCGTGGAGACCGAGACCCGAACCGGGCCACCCCGGCTGTCGATGCGCAACATCTCGAAGCGGTACGGCGGGGTGCGCGCCATCCGGCAGGCCGACCTGACCGTCCAACCCGGTACCGTGCACGCGCTGGTCGGTGAGAACGGTGCCGGCAAGTCGACGCTGATCAAGATCCTGTCCGGTGCGGTGACCGGCGACACCGGCACCATCGAGTTCGACGGGCAGCCGGCGCACATCGTCAGCACCGGTGACGCGATGGGCCTGGGTATCGCCACGGTCTACCAGGAGCCGCAGCTGTTCGGGGAGCTCACCGTCGCGGAGAACATCTTTCTCGGCAGGGAGCTGCGGTCGGGTCCGCGGATCAACTGGGCGGGCCAGAACGACCATGTCGTGGAGCTGCTCGACCTGCTGGGGCTGCCTGCGAAGCTGGCCACGGAGCAGGTCGGCAAGCTCTCCATCGCCACCCAGCAGCAGATCTCGATCGCCAAGGCCCTCGCGGGAGACGCCAAGGTGCTGATCCTCGACGAGCCGTCGGCGATCCTCACCGACGCCGAGATCAAGGTGCTCTTCGACGTCGTGCGCCGCCTGAAGGCCTCCGGCGTCGCCATCATCTACATCTCCCACCGGCTCGACGAGCTGTTCCGGATCGCCGACGAGGTGACTGTCATGCGCGACGGCGAAACCATCGCTACCCAGCCCATGGCCGAGCTGAGCGTGCGGGAGATCGCGGAGCTCATGGTCGGCGGCATCCTGAAAGACGAGAGCCACGCCCGCATGGTCCCGGACGGCCCGGTGCAGCTCGAGCTCGACGCACTTGGTCTGGAGGGCGAGTTCCACGACGTCGACGTGTCGGTACGCCGCGGCGAGGTCGTCGCGCTCTACGGCCTGGTCGGCTCGGGGGTCGCCGAGATCGCCAACGCCGTCTACGGGATCGAGCACGCCACCACGGGTGAGATCCGCCTGGGCGGCAAGACGGTGCGGCCGAAGTCGCCGCGCCATGCGCAGAAGCTGGGTATCGCCCTGCTGCCCGCGGACCGGAAGCAGCAGGGCATGTTCGCCTTCCAGCCGATCTCGTTCAACATCTCGGTCGGCCATCTCAACCTGCTGTCGAGGTTCTGGCTCTGGATGGACCGCACCCGGGAACGCGTGGTGGCTCGTGACCTGATCAAGCGACTGTCGGTCAAGACACCGAGCGAGCGCCAGCCCATCGGGGCGATGTCCGGCGGCAACGCGCAGAAGGTCGTCCTCGCCCGACAGCTCGTGGCCCGTCCGGACGTCCTCGTGCTCGCCGAACCGACGCAGGGCGTCGACGTGGGCGCCAAGGAAGAGATCCACCGGATCATCCACGAGCTGGCAGACGAAGGGACGGCCGTCCTGGTGGTCACCTCCGACCTGGCCGAGGCTCTGCGAATAGCCGACCGGCTGATCGTGGTGCGCAACGGCAGCACCAGCGAGGAGTTCGGCCCCGACGCCACCCAGGTCGACGTGCTGGCAGCCGCCGCTGGAGCACACGACGAGCAGGAGCTCAGCGCATGAGCACGTCCAACGCCAACCCGAAGTCCCCCACTCCCAAGGCGGAGCGCAGCAGACGGGCTGGCCGCCGCATCATCGCTGCCCCGGTCTCCGGGCAGGAGATCGTCCTCCTCGCCGTGATCGCAGCGCTCTGGCTGGTCCTCTGGTGGGCGACACCCGCGTTCATGACCGCCGGGTCCCTCCGGCCACTCCTGATCGAGGTGGCACCGATCGCCCTCATCGGTGTCGGCATGACCGTGGTGATCATCTCTGCAGGGATCGACGTGTCCGTGGGCAGCGCAATGATGGTCTGTGGCGTCATCACCGCCCGGCTGCTCGTGGACGCTGACCTGTCGCTCCTCATGGCACTCGTCGTCGCGATCGCCGTCGGGGCGGCGCTCGGTGCGGTCAACGGCGTGCTCATCGCGTGGGGTCGCGTGCACGCGATCATCATCACCTTCGGAACACTCAACGTGTTCGCCTTCATCGGCCGCCAGATCTTCGGATCCCAGACCGTCAACGGGATCCCCTCGACGCTCGACATCTTCGGCCGTGGCGACGCCGGCCGAACACTCGGCGTACCCCACAGCTTCCTGCTGATGGTGGTCATCGCCGCCGCCGCCTGGTGGTACCTGCGCCAGACACCGGGCGGACGCCACTTCTACGCGATCGGTGGTGACTCCGCCGCCGCCGAGCTCGCCGGTGTGAAGGTCAGACGCAGGGTGTTGTACGCCTACGTGCTCACCGGCGCGCTCGTCGGGCTGGCAGCTGTCTTCACGATCGCGAAGGGGACCTCGACGCTGGACCAGACCATCGGTTCGGGCAAGGAGCTCGCGGTGATCGCGGCGGTCGTGATCGGTGGAACTTCCATCATGGGCGGTCGCGGCTCAGTCTTCGGCACCCTCCTCGGCGCCGTACTGGTCCAGACGGTGACCTCGGGTGTCACGCAGCTCGGCTGGCCCAGCCAGCTGTCCGACCTGTTCGTCGGCGTGTTCGTGATCATCGCCGTCGGCGCCGACCTGTTGCGGCAACGTGCAAGGAGAACCTCATGACCACGGCTCCCACCGCACCCTCACAGGCTCCCGCTCCTCAGGAGCCGCAGGACGACCGTAAGCCTGGCCTGGCCGCGCGGATGCTCAAGGCCATCCTCACCCAGCGCGAGATCCTGCTCGTGATCCTCACCATCGTCGTGGTGGTGTGGATGGGTCTGCTCAGCGCCGGCGGCTACCTGACCGGGCCCTACAACTCCGACTACCTGGCCTCGACCCTGGTGGACGCGGTGCCGCTCGCGATGCTGGCCCTCGCCCAGCTGCTGGTGATCGTGTCCGGACGTGGCGGCATCGACCTGTCCATCGGTTCGATCGTCTCGCTGACCAGCATGATGTTCGGTTTCGCGTACGGCGAATGGGGCTGGCCGCTGCTCGCGGCGATCCTCCTCGCCCTTGTCGTCGGCGGACTGCTCGGTGCCGTCAACGGGTTCCTGATCGCATGGCTGCAGTTCCCCGCGTTGATAGCCACCCTCGCCACCTACTACGCGTTCAAGTCGCTGGCCGTGGTGATCAACTCGCAGCAGCCGATCAGCACCCCGAAGATCCAGGAGCTGTACTCGATCACGAGTGACGTCGAGCTACCTGTGATCGGTCAGAACATCCCCGACTTCCCTCTGGGCGTGTTCACGTTCCTGATCCCCACGATGGTGGTCGTCTGGTTGCTGCTGAACCGAACGACATACGGTCGCCGGCTCTACGCGATCGGCACGAACGACGTCGCCGCGACCTGGTCCGGCGTGCACGTCGCCGCCACCCGGATGCGGGCGTACACGTTCGCGGGCGTGATCGCCGGACTCGTGGCGGTGTACATGACCGCGCAGTTCGCCTCCGCCCGTCCTGACGCCGGCACCAGCGGCAACGGACTTGCCCTTCCCGCCATCACCATCGCGGTCCTCGGTGGCGTCGCCATCACCGGCGGAGTCGGGCGGGTGTCCGGTGTGCTGCTCGCGGCGATCCTGATCACCTGGCTGAACGCCGGGGTCCTGCTCCTGTTCGAAGGCAACGCGGGTACGCAGTACCAGCTGCTCGCGCTCGGCGCGGTGCTCATCTTCGCAGCCCTGCTCAACGCCTTCACCACGCGCAAGTACGGAGGAACCCGTTGACCGCCAAGCACCAGCCCGAGCTGGTCAGCCAAGACCTGATCGACCTCACCAGATCATCTGGGCGAGGTGGACCGGGACCTGGTCATCCTCGCCGAGGGCAACACCTCCCAGCTGCTCGACGACGGCAGGCTGGTCGTCAAGGCCTCCGGCTCGCGGATGCGGGACGTCACCGCCGACGACTTCGTCGTGATCGACCTTCCGCCGCTGGTCGACCTGATCACCTCGCCGACGTCGACCCAGGCCGATCTCACCGCAGCGCTTGACGCCGGCACCGTGGACGGGCGGCGCCGGCGCGGCTCGATCGAGGCGTTGGTGCACGTCGCCGTGCAGGCGGTCAGGCCCGTGACGTTCGTCGGACACACCCATCCCACGGCGGTGATCGGGCTCCTCGCCAGCGTCCACGCCGAGACCGCGTTCGACTACGCGGCATACTCCGATGAGGCGGTGGTGATCGGCCGGCCGCTGTACGTGCCGTATGCGCAGCCCGGCATCGACCTCGGGAAGCTCTTCCACGAGCGGCTCGTAAGGTACGTCGAGCAGCACGGTGACCTGCCCCAGCTCGTCACCCTCGGCAACCACGGAATCGTCGCGATAGCCCCGACCGCCCAAGGCGTCGACGCCATCTCCGAGATGGCCGTTAAAGCTGCGCAGGTGCGAACCATGGCCTACTCGGTCGGCGGGATCGCGCCGTTGAGCAACGAGTCGGTGGACAAGTTCTTCGCACGCGATGACATCGCGGAGCGCCGCGGCAACATCGCTCAGGGGCAGATGTGACTCTCCGCCCCGGCATCCGCGCAGTGTTCTTCGACGTGGGAGGACCGATCTACGACGACGAGAACTTCGTCGCCGCTGTCCTGCACGCGCTCGACGACCTTCGTGAGGAACAGGGCCGGGGCGCGGTCGACCGTGCGTCGTTCCGGGACATCTACCGGCGGATCCGGGAGCAGCAGGGTGGGTCACTGCGAACCGCCCTTGCCGAGGAGCTGCTCGGCAGCGCCGACCTCAGGCGAGAGCTTCACGATCGCACCCGTGCCTACTGGGTGCACCCCCGAGGATCCATGTACGCCGACGTGGAACCGCTGATGAAGGCGTTGCACGGCAAGGTGACCATCGGTGTGCTCGCCAACCAGGAGGCGCCGGTGGTGGATGCGCTGCGCCGCGACGGCCTTGGCGACTATGTCGACGTGTGGGGGGTCTCCGCACTCGTGGGTCATGAAAAACCGAGTCCTGAGCTGTTCGACTGGGCGCTTCGACAGGCGCACTCCGACGCGAGGCAGGCCGTTCACATCGGGAACCGGCTCGACACCGACGTACGGCCGGCCAAGGCGCTCGGGCTGGGCACGGTCTGGGTGACCCGTGGAGAGGCACCCGACAGCCCCACGCCGCAGCAGCTCGCGGAACCGGACCTCGCGGTTCCGGACCTCACCACGCTGGCCGATGCGCTGCTGCCCCTGGTCGACGGTGCCCCGTGAACGACATCTATCTCGGACTGGACCTGGCCACGGCCGGCGCGCGACTCGTCGCCGTCGCGGACGACGGCGACGTTGTCGCTGAAGCATCCGCCGCGCTGCCCGCGCCCTCCTCGCCGGCTCCTGGGCACATGCAGCAGGACGCGACGTACCTCCACGTCAGCGAGGCTCTGCTGCGCAGGGTCACTGAGACGCTCGGGGACAGCGCGGGGGCGATCCGGGCGATGTGCATCACCGGCACCTCCGGGACTGTGGTGCCCTGCGACGGGGCCGGTCGGCCCAGCGGCCCCGCCGTGCTCTACAACGACCAGCGGGCGACCGCCGAGGCGCGCCGGCTCGAGGAGGCCGGGTACGACGCGGGCGCCACCTCCCTGCTGGCCCGGATCGGCTGGCTGCATGCGCGCACGCGCGCAGCCCGTTTTCTGTTCACCCCGGACGTCGTCGCCGCGGGGCTGCTCGGCCACGTCCCCCCGAGCGACACCTCCCACGCGCTCAAGGGGGGCATCGACCCTGTCACCGCCCAGTGGCACGACCCGGCGCTTGCCGTCCTCGGCCTCGACCGGACGACCGTTCCTGACCTGGTGCACCCCGGTGCGCTGCTCGGCCAGGTCACCGCCCGGGCCGCCGACCGCACCGGGCTGCCTCCTACCGTCAGGCTGTACGCCGGGATGACCGACGGCTGCACCGCTCAGGTCGGCGCCGGCGCAGTGTCGCCGGGCGACACCGTCGGTGTGCTGGGCACGACCCTGGTGCTCAAGGCCGTTGCCGAGACTCCCGTCAACGGCTACGGCGGCGCGGTGTACTCGCACTATGCACCCGACGGCCGGTTCTGGCCCGGCGGAGCGTCGAACGTCGGGGCCGGCCTGATCCGCACGGAGTTCCCGGGCGAGGATCTCGACCGGCTGGGCGCGGCCGCAGAACGTCACGGACCGGCCGACGCGGTTCGGTATCCGCTGCCCGGGATCGGCGAGAGGTTCCCGTTCCACCGGCCCGACGCCGAGGGGTTCCTGGTCGGCCGGGCCGACACCGTCACCGAGCGGTACCGCACCTTGCTCGAGGGCGTCGCCTTCACCGAGCGTCTCGGCCTCGAAGCCCTCGCCTCGCTCGGCGTCCAGACAGTCACGCACCGCGTGGTCGGCGGCGGTAGCCGGAGTCACGCGTGGAACCGCATCCGGGCCACCGTCCTCGGCGCACCCGTGACGAGACCCGGGCGCGCGTCGAGCGGGTACGGCGCAGCACTGCTCGCGGCTACGGCTCACACCGACAGCACGCTGACCGACCTCACGAAGCTGCTGATGGCGGACGCCGAGGTCATCGAACCCGACCCGTTGCAGGGAAACCGACTGCACGACAGCTACGAACGACTGCGCGAGGAACTCCGGCGGCGGGGCTACCTGCCGGCCGATGCCCGAACCGAGGAGGCAACATGAAACCCGCGGACATCCGCACCGTCCTGGCACGCCAACACATCGAGACGCCGTCATGGGCGTACGGGAACTCCGGCACCCGCTTCAAGGTGTTCGGCCAGCAAGGCATCCCCCGTGACGCGTTCGAGAAGGTCAGCGACGCGGCCACGGTGCACCGCTTCACCGGCGTCGCACCTTCGGTCGCCATCCACATACCCTGGGACGCCGTAGACGACTACGCGAAGCTCGCCGAGCACGCCCGGAACGAAGGCGTGTCGATCGGGGCGGTGAACCCGAACACCTTCCAGGACGACGAGTACCGGCTCGGCAGCGTGTGCAACCCGGACCCGCGGATCCGGCGCAAAGCCGTCGACCACCTTCTCGAATGCATCGAGATCGCCCAGCAGGTCGGCTCGAAGCACCTGTCCCTGTGGTTCGCCGACGGCACCAACTACCCGGGCCAGGACTCGATCCGGGCGCGGCAGGAACGCCTGGCCGACGCGCTGGGTGAGACGTACGCCGCGATGCCGGACGACCTCACCATGCTCATCGAGTACAAGTTCTTCGAGCCCGCGTTCTACCACATGGACCTTCCTGACTGGGGTACGTCGCTCGTACACTGCCTGCGCCTCGGCCCGCAGGCGAAGGTTCTCGTCGACACCGGGCATCACGCACCGGGCACGAACATCGAGATGATCGTTGCCACACTGCTGCGCGAGGGTCGACTGGGCGGGTTCCACTTCAACAGCCGGTTCTACGCGGACGACGACCTGATGGTCGGTTCGGCCGACCCGTTCGGCATCTTCCGGATCATGTTCGAGATCGTCCAGGCGGGCGCCGTACTCCCCGAGGACGGCGTGGCCTTCATGTTGGACCAGTGCCACAACATCGAGCCGAAGGTGCCGGCGCAGATCCGCTCGGTGATGAACGTCCAGGAGGCGACGGCGAAGGCGCTTCTGGTCGATCTGGACGCGTTGGATACCGCGCGCAACGAGGGCGACGTGCTGGCCGCGAACGCGCTGGTCATGGACGCCTACAACACAGATGTGCGACCGCTTCTTGCGGAGACCCGCGAAGAGATGGGCCTCGCCCCGGACCCCCTCGCGGCCTACGCGGCAAGCGGCTACGCACAGAAGATCATCGACGAACGAGTTGGCGGCAGTGCCGCCGGATGGGGCGCCTGACGTGTCTGAGAACCGAACCAACGCACTGCCCAAGGCCGTGGACGAGCTCCTGGGTCGCTCCAACCGTCTCGGCTCCGACCCGACCGTGACCAACTACGGCGGGGGGAACACCTCGGCCAAGGTCACCGTGACCAGCCCCGCCACCGGTGAGCCGGTCGAGCTTCTCTACGTGAAGGGCTCCGGCGGAGACCTCGGCACGCTCGAGGCCAAGGGACTCGCGGTGCTCGAACGTGACCGGCTGGTGGCTCTCGACAACGTCTACCGCGGCATCGAGCACGAGGACGAGATGGTCGAGCTGTTCCCGTTCTGTGCCTTCGGCACCGGCGGGGCAACTCCGTCGATCGACACTCCCATGCACGGCCTCGTCGACCTGGCCCACGTCGACCACCTCCACCCGGACGCGGTGATCGCCCTCGCGTGTGCTGTCGACGGTGAGAAGCTGGTCCGGGAGATCTGGGGCGGCGCCGTCGCCTGGGTGCCGTGGCAGCGGCCCGGGTGGGAGCTGGGGAAGTCGATGGCCGAGCTGTCGCAGGACCCGGGTGTGATCGGTGCGGTGCTGGGCGGCCATGGCCTCACCGCCTGGGGCAGCACCAGCGACGAGGTGGAGGAGCGCTCGCTGCGGATCATCCGCGAGGCCGCTGACTACCTCGAGCAGAAGTCGGTGGCCGACCCGTTCGGTGCGGTCGTGCCCGGCCGCGAGGCTCTGGACGTGGACAGTAGGCGATTGCGGGCGGCGGAGCTGTTCCCCCACCTGCGGGCGATCGCCTCGGCCGACCGGCGGCAGGTCGGCCACTTCACCGACTCCGACGTGGTCCTCGACTTCCTCTCCCGCGAGAGGGCACCGCACCTGGTCTCCCTGGGGACCTCGTGTCCTGACCACTTCCTTCGCACCAAGGTGCGGCCGCTGCTGCTCGACACCGCCGTCGACGCCCCGATCGCGGACGTGGTCGCTCGGCTGACCGAGCTTCATCAGGAGTACCGGGAGGAGTACACCGCCTACTACAACCGGCACGCGACAGCCGAGTCGCCGGCCATGCGCGGTGCTGACCCCGCGGTCATCCTGGTTCCCGGCGTGGGCATGTTCTCCTTCGGAGCGGACAAGCAGACCGCGCGAGTCGCCGGCGAGTTCTACGTGAACGCGATCAACGTGATGCGCGGCGCCGAGGGTGTCTCGACGTACCGCCCGGTCGACGAGTCGGAGAAGTTCCGGGTCGAGTACTGGCAGCTCGAGGAGAAGAAGCTCAAGCTGCGCCCGGCTCCCAAGGCGCTGGCGGGACGGATCGCCGTCGTCACCGGTGGGGCGTCAGGCATTGGTCTCGCCACTGCCAGGATCTTCGCCGAGCACGGCGCGAACGTGGTGGTCGCTGACCTCGACGGGGAGCGGTGCAGTGAGGTGGCTCAGGAGCTCGGCGGAGCGGACCGGGCGGTGGGCGTCGCGATGGACGTCACCGACCCGACGGCGGTCCAGGCGGGCATCGATGCCGCGGTGCTGGCCTTCGGCGGAGTCGACCTGGTCGTCAACAACGCCGGGATCACCCGCGCCGGTTCACTGGCCGACACGACGATCGAGGACTGGGACCTGCAGTACGCCATCATGACGCGTGGCTCCTTCCTGGTGTCGAAGGCCGTCGAACCGGTACTGCGTGCGCAGAAGGTGGGCGGCGACATCATCAACGTGTGCTCGAAGAACGCTGTCTTCGCGGGGCCGAACAATGTCGCGTACTCGTCGGCGAAGGCCGCGCAGGCGCACATGGTCCGGCTGCTCGCGGCGGAGCTGGGTGAGATCGGGGTCAGGGTCAACGGCATCAACCCCGACGGGGTGGTTCGTGGGTCGGGGATCTTCGCCGGCGGCTGGGGGGCCTCGCGCGCCGAGACCTACGGCGTCGAGGAGAAGGACCTCGGGAAGTACTACGCGCAGCGCACGATCCTCAAGCAGGAGGTGTTGCCGGAGCACATCGCCTCCGCGGCACTCGCCCTGACCAACGGCACCCTGCCGATCACCACCGGGCTGATCATCCCGGTCGACTCCGGTGTCCCGCAGGGCTTCTTGCGGTGACCCCACTGACTTCGGGGAGAACACGATGACCAACAGGATCGGCATACACGCGCTCGTCTGGGTGGGTGGATGGAGCGAGGACGAGGCACGCACGGCGATCTCGTCGTCCGCGGAGGCGGGGTACGACCTGATCGAGCTCGCCGCGATCGAGCCCGAGCGCTTCGACGCCAAGATGACCGCACGACTCCTCGAGGAGCACGGCCTGTCGGCTGCCGTGTCGCTCGGCCTCGACGACCGGACCGACGTGTCCAGCGAGGACGACGAGGTCGTGGCCGCAGGACGCCGGCGGCTCGACCTCGCCCTGGACCTGGTCCGTGACGTCGGCGGGGACTACCTCGGCGGTGTGATCTTCGGGAAGCTCGGTCGCTACACGCAGCCGGTGACCGAACGCGGCCGGGCCAACTCGGTCGAGTCGATCGCCCGGCTGGCGGACCGCGCCGCCGCGTCGGGCATCACGCTCGGTCTCGAGTTCTGCAACCGCTACGAGACCAACGTGCTGAACACGACCGAGCAGACGCTGGCGTTCATCGACGAGGTGGGCCGCGACAACGTGGTCGCGCACCTGGACACGTATCACATGAACATCGAGGAGACCTCGTTCCGCGACCCGGTCCTGGCGGCCGCCCGCGCCGGCAAGCTCGGGTACGTCCACGTCGGCGAGTCCCATCGCGGGCAGCTGGGCACCGGCACGATCCCCTGGGACGAGTTCTTCTCGGCACTGCGTGAAGTGGAGTACGACGGCACGATCACCTTCGAGTCGTTCTCGTCCGAGGTGGTGCACCCGACGTTGTCCTCGGCGCTCTCGATCTGGCGCAACCTGTGGGAGGACGGGATGGACCTCGCCACGGGTGCACGATCCTTCATCCGGGAAACCTACGGCGCCTGACCCTCGGCCGGACGAGGCCCCTCACCGTTGAGTTCCGCCTCGTTCACTGTTGAGTTCCGCCTCGTTCACTGTTGAGATCCGTCTCGTTCCGGGCCGGTGACCGCTCGGACGTGCAATGGCCGGGCATCGCCGGCCGCTTCAGGCGGGGAGCCTGCCCTGCTCCGACCCGACTGCACGTCCGCGTGGTTGCCCGCGAGCCGAGGACGCCCAGTCGTCGCGGGGCTGTGAGACCGCGGCGCCCGACTGACTGTACGACGGGCGGGGCGACCGCGGCACCCAACCGGGGACCACTCTGACGTGCACTTGCTCGCGGCGACCTCACGGTTCAGGCGGTGAGCCGCTCCGACTCCGACCCAAGTGCACGTCCCCGTGGCTGCCCGGCGACGATGTCGCGCAGCACGGCGGCAACGTACTCGGGTTGGAACATCACGTGCTCCCAGGTGAACCGGAGAACGACCCAGAGGCGCCGGACGAGGTTGTTGTAGCGCTCGCAGTCGAGCACCAGATCCCGGCGACTCCCGTGCCACTCGAACGAGTCCGCCTCCACGACCAACCGAAGCCGTTCGTCGACCAGGTCGGGTTGGACCCAGAAACCGCCGTCTTCGATCGCGACCTGTGGCTCGAGGTTCAGGCCCACGACGTCCATTGCGATGGCCCGCAACACCGACTCGAACGGGTTGGCCGAGCGAGCATCGGCGGCCCGGGCCACCCGGCGGCAACGCGCACGGTACCGGGCCGGCATCTGCTCGGCGAGCTTCAGCAGCTGAGCCTTCGTGACGTCCCGGTGCCGCAGGGCCGAGTCGGCGATCGCCAACGCCTCGTCGAACGGCAACCGTGCAGCGCAGTCCATGACGGTCGTTCCCGGGGCGGTGACTTTGCCCCGGATCTCGTCAGGCGCGAGGTCGGCGTACCTGACGCGCACCCCCACCCGACGCTCCTCCGAGAGCTTCCGGTTGCGGGGCACGGTGACTGATGGCGATTGGGGCTGACGCTTGAGCTCCCACCCATACTGCTGGGCGGCGCTGTCGAGGGAGAGTACGCCGGTCAGCCGGTTCGCCGCACGAGTTGCCTCGTCGGCGCCGGGCAGCGCGTAGCGTCCGCGGCTGTCCCGCACGATGACGCCGCGGCGTACGGCCTGTCGAACCCTCCCGCGAGAGGCGAATCTGCGCAGCGTCGCTGCATCGGCCACCCCGCCGAGCCGCCCCAAGACCTGCTCCACTCGCATGGGCCGACACTCTGCCTGTCCGGCGCCCGCAGGTGCGAGTCGCTGTCCACAAGCAGCCAGAACGACGTGCACTCCGCGGGGCCGCGCCCCCCGGTGAGGCGGGCACGGCCCGCCCGCCGGCGCAACTGCACGTCGTTCTGGTCGAGCCACAGGTTGGAGTCAGCAAGGAGCGGCAAATAGAGTGCGCACATGCCTGCCACCCGCGTCATGCCCACCGACGAGGCCGCCGACCTGATCGGCCTCACCCGCGACCTGGTCGCCAAGGAGCTCGCCCCGCGCGCCGCCGAGGCGGAGGCCGAGGAGAAGTTCCCCCGCGACATCTTCACCACCCTCGGCCGCGCAGGGCTGCTGGGCCTCCCCTACCCGGAGGAGTACGGCGGGGGTGGTCAGCCGTACGAGGTGTACCTGCAGGTCCTCGAGGAGATCGCCGCCGCCTGGTCAAGCGTCGGGGTAGGCACCAGCGTGCATGCACTGAGCTGCTTCGGCCTGGTCACCAAGGGCACCGAGGAGCAGAAGCAGCAGTGGCTGCCGGACATGCTCGGCGGTGAGCTGCTCGGGGCCTACTGCCTGTCCGAGGCACATGCCGGCTCCGACCCCGCCGCGATGAAGACGCGCGCCAAGCGCGACGGGGACGGCTACGTCATCAACGGGGCCAAGGCCTGGACCACGCACGGCGGGTACGCCGACTTCTACAAGGTGATGGCCCGCACCGGCGACGAGCACCGGGGCATCTCCTGCTTCCTGGTCCCCGCAGACACCGAGGGACTGACGGCAGACCCGCCGGAGAAGAAGATGGGTCTCACCGGCTCCGCAACCGCGACCATGCGGTTCGACAACGTCCGGGTCCCCGTCGAACGACGCCTCGGCGAGGAGGGCGAGGGCCTGAAGATCGCCCTGGCCGGGCTCGACTCCGGCCGCCTCGGTATCGCCGCGGTCGCCACCGGCCTCGCCCAGGGTGCGCTGGACAAGGCGATCGAGTACGCCAAGGAGCGCGAGACATTCGGCAAGAAGATCATCGAGCACCAGGGCCTCGCGTTCGTGCTCGCCGACATGGCGGCCGCGGTCGAGAGCGCAAGAGCAACCGTCCTGGCCGCCGCACGCCTCAAGGACCAGGGGCGGCCGTTCTCGAAGCAGGCGGCGATCGCGAAGATGGTGGCCACCGACAACGCGATGAAGGTCACCACCGACGCCGTGCAGGTGCTCGGTGGGTACGGCTACACCCGGGACTTCCCGGTCGAGCGCTACATGCGCGAGGCGAAGGTCATGCAGATCTTCGAGGGCACCAACCAGATCCAGCGGATGGTGATCGGTCGCGCGCTCACCAAGGACGACAGAGGCACCATCTCGGTGGCGTCGTCCTGAGCTGAGCCCTGACCTCAGCGCACCACGCGCCACCGGCCGAGCAGGGTGCCGTCCTCCTCGAGGAGGACCATGGGCTCGAGCGATTCCGCAACCTGTCCGCCGGACAGGATCCGCGGCCCGTCGCCGGCGACCAGCAACGGGGTGGTGGTCAGGCACAGCTCGTCGACGAGGCCCGCGCTGAGCAGGTCATGCAACAGGTGCGGTCCCCCCTCACAGAGAACGTGGCGCCACCCTCGCGTTCCGCACCACGCCACCATCGCGGCCAGGTCGACATCGGCGTCCCCGTGCACGACCACCCTGTCGTCGCCGAGGGCGGTGCGCGAGCGCTCCAGCGCCGACGGGTCGGCGGCGGCACAGGTCGCCAGAAACACCTTCCCCTGCCCGGGCCGTAGCAGTTTCTCGGGCAGCGACCCGCTCCGGCTCACCACGACCATGGCAGGAGCCAGTCCTGAGGAGGCCGGGCCTGTCGGCGTACCCGCCGGGCCGTAGCGCTCGGCGCGTGCGGTGCCGGCGCCCACCACGATCACGTCCGCGAGCGCGCGCATCAGCGCGAAGACGTCGCGGTCGACGCCGGTGTTGATCGACCCGGTCCTGCCGTCGGCGCCGACGGCGGATCCGTCCAGCGTGGAGACCATGTTGGCGCGTAGGTACGGCCGGTCGACGGCCGCAGGGTAGGCGTAGAACGAGGCGAGCTCGTCGTACGAGAGATCCCGACCGGCGGATCCGGTGACCTCGTCGAGCAGCAGACGCACCATCGTTCCCCCTCAGGCCAGTCCGCGTACGACGCGCGCAGGCTGCTGCGTGCCGCGGATGGTGGCGACCATGTCCAACACCTGACGGGTCTCGACCACCTCGTGCACCCGGTAGACGCGCGCGCCGTGCCAGGCGCTGATCGCGGTCGCGGCCAGGGTCCCCACCAGCCGCTCGCCCACCGGCAGGTCAAGCGTCTCGCCGACGAAGTCCTTGTTCGAGAGCGACACCAGCACCGGCCACCCGGTCGCGGTCATCTCGTCGAGCCGGCGGGTCAGCTCCAGCGAGTGCCAGGTGTTCTTGCCGAAGTCGTGCGCGGGGTCGATCAGCACCCGGGAGCGGTCGACGCCGAGGGAGACCGCACGCTCGGCGAGCGCCACCGTCGAGCCGATGGCGTCGGCGACCACGTCGGCGTACGCGACCCGGTGTGGACGGGTCCGCGGCGTGACACCTCCGGTGTGCGTGCACACGTAGCCGACGTCGAACTCGGCGGCCACCGCGGCCAGCTCCGGGTCGTGGCCTCCCCACGCGTCGTTGAGCAGGTCCGCGCCGGCGTCGCAGACAGCACGCCCCACCTCCGCCCGCCAGGTGTCCACGCTGATCACCAGTTCGGGGAACTCCGAGCGGACCTGGGCCACGAACGTCACGACCCGCCGCTTCTCCTCTTCCGCATCGACCTCGCCTCCGGGTCCGGCCTTGATGCCGCCGATGTCGACGATGTCGGCTCCCTGCTCGACGACCTGACGCACCCGGTCGAGCGCGGCGGACTCCTCCCAGGTCGCGCCCTTGTCGTAGAAGGAGTCCTGCGTCCGGTTCACGATCGCCATGACCAGCATCTCGTCGTCGGCGAACTCCCGGCTTCCGAGTCTGAGCATCTAGCGCGCGCCCCCGTTCGCGGCCGGCCAAGCGGGGCCGCCCCTGTGAGCTGCCGGCGCGGCGGACCCGGCCGCGGCGACGGGATACCCCGGGACGCTCAGCGCCGCCGGCCGTTGGTCGACCGCGACCTCACGGTTCACCCGGCCGGCGTCAACCGCCCGGGAGGCGAACTGTCGCAGCGTGACCGAGTGCGTCGAGCCGAGCACCGCACCCGAGCGCTGGTCGGCCATGGCCATGATCTGCAGCGCCATCGCCCCGAGGTCGCGCAGCGTCTGGTGCCGGTGCACCCGGCGGCCGAGGTCAACCTGCGCGATCGCGTCGACCCCCTCGAGCAGGTAGGTGTCCACCACGGCGGCCAGGTCCACGGCGTACCCGGTCGGCACCGCCAGCCGTTCGAACATGCTGCGGCGCACGGCCCACTCGCCCGCGAGCGGCTGCACCAGGTCGGTCAGCTCGGGCCAGCGCAGGGAGAGCAGCGGGCGGGCCACCAGCTCGGTCACCCTGCCTCCCTCGACGGCGGCCTCGTCGAGTCCCTCGAGGACCAGCGGTCGTTCGTAGAAGCCTTTCACCAGCTGCACTTCGCTCTCGAAGAGCAGCGGGCCGAGGAGCCCGGACACGAAATGCGTGTCCCACTCGACCAGATCCGCATCCATGAAGACGAGCAGGTCTCCGGAGGTGACGAACAGCGACTTCCAGAGGGCCTCTCCCTTGCCGGTCCGCGACCCGAGGTCCGCCCTGACATCGGCGGAGCTGTGTACCGCGACCCCGGTCGCCCGGGCCCGTTCGACGGTGCCGTCGCTCGAGTCGGAGTCGATCACCACGATCTCGTCGACCAGAGGTGCCGCGTCCATCAGGTCGGCACGGACCCTCGTCACGATGTCGCCGACGGTGCGTTCCTCGTCACGGGCCGGCAGGACCAGACTGATCCGGTGCCCGCCGCGAGCCTTGGCGCGGAGCAGGTCGTCGAGGCTCCACTGCCGCCAGTCGTGCGTACGGCGGTCGAACCAGTCGTCTGTCACGCCCATCAGATTAGGACACCTCGAAGCCCACGCAGATGCCGAGGGTGCGCGCTGCGGCGTCACCGCCGACGTGGTGACCATCCCCGACGGATACGGTTACTCCCGCGACTTCCCGCATCCAGCGCGCTAAGGAGAACCGATGCAGCTCGACCACACCGCCGCGATCGTCACCGGCGGCGCCTCCGGCCTCGGCAACGCCACCGCACAGGCCCTCGCCGGCAAGGGCGTCAGCGTGTTCGCACTCGACCTCGCGGCCGCCATCGAGAACGCACCCAAGGTCGACGGAGTCACCTACGTCGAGACCGACGTCACCGACCAGGACCAGGTCCGCGCCGCTGTCGCCCAGGCCAGCGAGGCCGGCCCGCTGCGTACGGTCGTCAACTGCGCCGGCATCGGCCCCTCCATGCGGATCCTCGGCAAGAAGGGCGTGCACGACCTCGACGCCTACGCCCGGGTCATCGCGATCAACCTGGTCGGCACGTTCAACGTCCTAGCCCTCGCGGCTGAGAAGATCGCCGAGACCGACTCCGACGCGGGCGGCCAGCGTGGCGTCATCATCAACACCGCCTCCATTGCGGCGTACGACGGGCAGGTCGGCCAGGCCGCGTACTCCTCGTCGAAGGGCGGAATCGTCGGCCTCACGCTGCCGGCCGCGCGCGACCTCGCGCAGTACGGCATCCGGGTCAACACCATCGCCCCGGGCATCGTCGAGACCCCGATGCTGGCCACTGTCTCGGAGGAGTTCCGCGCCGGCCTCGCCGCGGGCGTCCCGTTCCCGCAGCGCCTTGCCCGACCCGACGAGTACGCCCAGCTGGCCCTCGCGATCATCGACCACGACTACCTCAACGGCGAGACCATCCGGATGGACGGCGCCCTCCGGATGGCGCCCCGCTAGCAGGAACCGTCAGACCCGCCGCGGCGAGCCGCGTCTCAGCGCAGTGCATCGGGAAGCATGGACAGGCATGGCACGGCCGTGAGCAAGCGTTCAGAAGTACAAGCGTTCAGGACTGAGGGCAGAGTCCTGCCTAGGTGCCGGCTGAAGGTGGTTCGTTCCCGCGCGGACATCGGTGCCTGATCGGACGCTGCTGCGGATCGATCCGGGCCGGTGGGATGAACTCCGGCTGTTGGTCGATGGGGTTCATCCGGACCTGCCACGGGCTGTTGTGGATCATCGTGTGATGCGCCCCGCACAGCAGCACCATATTGATGAGCGACGTCTCGCCGCCGTCGACCCAGTGCTTGATGTGGTGGGCGTCGCAGGCGATCGGTGGCCGCTTGCAGCCAGGGAAGCGGCAGTGACCGTCCCGGGCCACCAGAGCCTTCCAGATCGCCGCCGTGACCAGCCGCTGCATGCGCCCCACGTCGAGGACCTCGCCGGCAGCTCCGAGCACGATCGGGAACAGGTCGGCATCGCAGGCCAGCTTCTTCACGGCGGCGGCCGACAGCCGCTCACCGGTCTCCAGGGTCGCGGTGCCGACCTGGGTCAGCAGGGCTTCATAGGACATCGTCAGGCTGATTCGCGGCTTGGCACCGTGGCACTCGGGAAGCACATCGGCGTCCATCAGCTTCTGACACCCCTCGACTAACGCGTCCCACAGGCGCGTGGAGTGGTCGCGGGGATCCCTGCCGGTTTCTCCGCACTCCGGGTGCCCCTGGGGTAGCGGCTTGGTGAGCGTCAGCAGTGCAGCCTTGATCTTGGCGGCGTCCTCGACGGTGCCGCGGCCCTTGACCCGCACCCCGCCCAGGCCGTCCTCGATGATCGACAGGAACCGGCCGAGGTGCGCCGCACGCTCGAGCTTGTCGAGGGCCTTCTCCGCGCGCTTCTCGCTGCCCTCAGGGTCGAGCAGCTCCAGCAGCCGCGCGCCCACCGCCTCCAGCTCGACGACGTCGAGCTCACGCGCGGCCTCGAGCATGGCTTCCTCGCCGGTCGCACGGAGGGCGGGCTTGACCGGAAGCCTGTCGAGCACCCGGACGATCACCCGTGCCTTCTCCCGGCTCAGCCAGCCGTCCGCGAGTGCCGCGTGGGTGTCGAGGTAGTCCTTGCACACCGCGTGCGCGAGCCGCACCTGCGTCGCGCCGTAGCTCGGCTTTGCACCGGCCACGGCGGTGACGAAGTCGCGTGCTGATGCCCATTGATCGACGGTCGCCGCGTCGGTGGCGTCGATCTCGTCGACCACGGAGAGCTCGACCGCCTCGAGCGTCGACTTCAGTGTCTCGATGCTCCGCACCACCTGGAGGAGATCCTCAGGCCGCTTCGCCGACCACAGCGTGTCTCCCAGATCCGCGATCAGCTCGCGCGCATCGTCGACCACCGAGGCCGGCGCGAATGTGGGCGATGCTGTGCTCATGAACCCAAAGCTATGACCCACATCCGACATTTTGTCCTCGAGTGAACCAGCCGGTCTAGACACTTATCGAACATATGTACCACCTCGTATTTGCACACAGCGCCTGCACCAGCCAGCCAGCCAGCCGCAGCTGGTCTCACAGCCACGACGACGTGCATTCAAGGCATCGACGCCGCTGTGTTGAGCCTGAGTCGGGCGCGGACCCTCAGCGACTGCACGTCCGAATGGCCCCTCGCCGGTCTGGGAGTGCCCCACCGCAGCGGCTCCTTCCCGCATGCTGCTGCCTCTGCTACCAAGGAAGGGTGACGACTGAGGCGCAGGTCGGCGTCTGGCCCCGAGCACTGGCGCTGTCGCTCGCGGTGTTCTGGGGTTACTTCTTCTACGGGCTGTACGACCTGCTGGTGTTCCTCCAGGGGCCGGACTTCCATCAGGACTTCCACCTGGAGACGGGATGGGGCCTGTTCTTCCTGTTCATGGTCGCCGCTCCCCTGGTCGCCTTCGCGGTCGCACCGAGCAGAGCCACGCCCGCAGCAGCTCAACAGCTACTAGTGGCCGCCGTGGCCATCGCCGTCGGCGCAGCGCTCAGCGCGTCGCCGATCCATCTGCTCGCGGTCATCGGTCTCGTCGGGACGTCCTTGCTACTGGTTCTGACAACTCATGGCCCTCGAGCAGCCCTCACGCCTCCCCGCCGCTGGCACTGGGGCCTGGGAATCTTCGCGGTGGTCGCCGCAGGACCCTGGTTCGCGTATGCCCTGGCGGCCGCGGAGATGGCACGGGCAGGAATCCACCCCAGCGAGACATGGGGGCTTGATCACTGGCCGGTGCAGGCCGCGTTGGCGACCGCCATCGTCCTCGTGGCGGCGTTGGCGGCCACCCGCCCGACCGGTTGGTTCATCGCTGCTTGCTGCGCGGGCGTGTGCTCCTCTTGGTTCGGGGTCGTCTCCTGGATCTACCCCGACCTGGACGCGGGTCTTGGTCGCACCTATGGCGCTGCCGCGGCCGCCTGGGGGATCGCCTTCGTGGCGGTCGCCTGCCTGACCGCGGCCCGGGAGACAACTCGCCGACGGTCGGGTGGGGTCGCAGAACCAGGGCACTGACTGCAGGTCACCGACTGGTACGACGGACGCAAACGTCGGCGTGCCTGCTTGGATGACTGGATGACCCGGATCCTGGTGGCACCCGACAAGTTCAAGGGCTCACTCTCGGCCGCCGAGGTCGCCGCGGCAGTCCGGCGCGGCCTGCTGGCCCACGACCCGGAGCTGCAGGTCGTGTGTCTACCGGTAGCCGACGGCGGGGACGGGACGCTGGAGGCCGCAGTAGCCGCCGGGTTCGAGCGGGTCGAGGTCACCGCGACCGGCCCGACCGGCGAACCGGTGCGCACGGCATACGGCCGCCGCGACGACACCGCAGTGGTGGAGATGGCAGACGTGTCCGGCCTGGAGCGGCTCCCGGGCGGACAGCTCCAGGCACTCAGCGCAACGAGCCGAGGCACCGGTGAGCTGATCTCAGCGGCCATCGACGACGGCTGCCGCCGGATCCTGCTCGGTATCGGTGGAAGCGCCTGCACCGACGGCGGGGCGGGGATGCTGCAGGCACTCGGCGCCGAGCTCCGAGACGTCCACGGCGACGAGATCGGGACGGGCGGCGCGGCACTCGACGCACTGCGCACGCTGGAGCTGAAGGGGCTGAAGGCGGCCCTCCGCGACACCGAGATCGTCGTGGCCTGCGACGTCGACAACCCACTCACCGGTGAGCACGGCGCGGCAGCCGTCTACGGTCCGCAGAAGGGCGCCGCCCCCGACGACGTGCGGGTCCTCGACGCCAACCTCACGCGCCTGGCCGACCACGTCGCGGAGGTGACCGGCCAGGACTACCGCGACGCTCCGGGTGCGGGCGCGGCCGGCGGCGTCGGCTTCGCCGCCATCGCGGTTCTCGGCGCGACGCTGCGTCCTGGCATCGAGCTGGTGCTGGAGTTCGTCGACTTCGAGGGCCACCTGTCTGGGGTGGACCTGGTGATCGTCGGCGAGGGCTCCCTCGACGAGCAGACCCTGCGCGGAAAGGCTCCGGTCGGCGTGGCCAGCTTCGCGGTCAAGGCCGGCGCGGACGTGGTGGCGGTGTGCGGCCGACGGACCCTGAACGATGCACAGTTGCGTCAGGCGGGGATCGGTAGGGCGTACGCCCTCACCGACCTCGAGCCCGACCCGACGGTGAGCATGGCGCAGGCCGCCCGCTTGGTGGAGGAGGTCGGGGAGCACATCGCCCGCGACCACGCGGTCCACCGGCCCTGAGCAACCCTGCTGTTCGAGCTCCTATCCATCGCCCGAGGGCGAGGGCGGCTGAACCACCCGGTCAGCGAGCACTCGATCAACGAAGGCGAGCACTTCGGCGTGGGCAGGGTTGATGAGATGGCCTCCGGCGACGAGGGCCGTCTCTGTGTGGGGAAGGGCCTCAGCAAGGCGCTCGTTGACGCGGCGAAGGGCCTCCGGTGAGTCCTCCGCGGAGACGAGCAAGGTCGGCTGAACGATCCCCGCCAGCTCCTCCGCGGTGAGGTCGAGCGCCTCCGCGCTGAGGTCGAGTCCTCGACCCTTGAGCTCCGCCAGAACCGCGGGGCCGGCAGCAGAAAACATCTCCCGCAGACTCTCGGAGAGTGACTCCCAGGTCAGGTCGCCCAGCGCCTCCCGCACTACGGCTTCGGAGGCCGAAGCAGGGTCCTCAGCGGCGGCCTGCAGCACCTTCTGCCTCAGCTTCTGTGCCCAAGCCGCCGCCTCGGGGTCGACGGTGAACACGGCGGGCTCCAGCAGAACCAGGGCTCTCACCTTGGCCGGGTAGCGACGAGCGAGGTCGAGCGCGATCTGACCACCAGTGCTCCGGCCGATCACGACCGCCGGCGTCGCCGACAGCGCGTCCAGGAGTGCGGCTGCATCGTCGACATGGTCGCTCAGGTCGACAGTCTCGAACGACTCAGGCCGCTCGCTCCGGAAGAAGCCCCTCCGGTCGTAGATGATGCACCTACCACGACTGCCCAGCTGCGTCGCGGACTCCTCCCACAGCACGGCGGAGCTCGGGGTCCCATGGATGCCGAGGATGGGCTGGCCTTCGCCGCGCACCTCGTAGTACAGGTCGATCCCGTTGACGGTCACGCTCGGCACACCGTCAGCGTAGAACCTGCGGAAGGTCGCGAACAGATCGGCGAACGGTGGCTAGCCCGTCGACCGTCGATGTGCCACAAGTCTGGCGACGGCGATCACCATGGCGGGCAGGCTGATCACCACCGGGATGTCGGCGAGGTGGAGGCCGTGGGCACCTCGAGAGAGTAAGACCGGACCCTCCATGTCGATCCAAAGCCATACGAGATTTGCGGCGGCGAGCCCGGCGACCGCGTACCAGGAGGGTCACACGACAACGAGAAGGGCAGCCGAGGTAGCAAGGACGATCATCGTCCACAGCAGCCTGGCGACTCGCTGTAGCCAGAGTCGGCGTTGGCCATTACTGGCGAGGAAGTGAGCGTGCTGGTGCAGGCGCTAATTGCAACGAGCGCACACGCAACGACGGACATGTCACCTCCACGGCGTTGAGACTACGGCGCTGTTACCGGCCGCGCGTTCATCCAACCAGTCACGGCATCACACCTTGCTGCCGAACTCAGCCCGCGCTGAGCACCGCGACCCCCCGCGAGGTGAACGCCGAGACCGTCTCCGCCGTGGCCCGGCTGTCGGTGACCAACCGCCACGAAGGGGCCAGCGGGATCCAAGCCGGCAGCTGAGCCGGACCCAGCTTCGACGCGTCGGCCAGCAGCACGACCTCGGCGGCCCGGGCCGCGGCGAGCTCCTTCACGTAGGTCTCCTCACCGGTCGGCTCCCCCAGGCCCTTGTCCGGGTCGACCGCATCGGCACCGAGGAAGGCGACGTCGAAGGAGAGCCGGTCCAGGGCAAGCGAGGACAGCGGCCCGACCAGACCATGGCTGAGCGGCCGGACCTGACCGCCCAGCATGACCACATCGATGTCGGAGGAACGCGACAGCAGGCTCGCCGCCTCGAGGCCACGGGTGACAACGGTCAGCGACGTTCGCGAAGAGATCGCCCGAGCCAGCGCCAGGCACGTCGTCCCGGCGTCGAGGAAGATCGTCGCGCCCTCCATGCACCAGCCCGGAGGCCACCTCGGCGATGTCGGTCTTCGCCTGCTGGTTGATCCGGGCGCTCTCGTTGAACGACCGCTCCTGGAACACGTCGCGCACCAGCGCCCCGCCGTACGTCCGGGCGATCCGGCCCTCGCGCTGCAGCCGGGTCAGGTCACGCCGGACCGTCGACGGCGAGACCGAGAGCCGCTCCGCGAGCGTCTCCACACCGTCGACCCCGTTGCGCAGCAGGGCAAGCAGCGCGTCGTGCCGTGCCTTCGTACCACGGCGCACGCTCACGTCACCCATACCGACAGCTCCAAGGACGAGAAGACTCAGGACCCGTACGTCTTGCGGATGTTCTCGACGAACGGCGCATAGTCCACCGCCGCGAGATAGGCCGACAGCATCGTGCCATGGCCGGCCTTGCCTGTTCCTGCGATGTCGAACGCGGTGCCGTGGTCGACCGACGTACGCAGGATCGGCAGCCCGACGGTGACCGAGATCGTGCCGTCGAAGTCGAACGTCTTGGCCGGGATGTGGCCCTGGTCGTGGAAGTGCGAGAGCACCCCGTCGAACCGGCCGACCAGCCCCTGGTGGAACACCGAGTCGGCGGGGATGGGGCCGTACACGTCGAGGCCGTCGGCCCGGGCCGCCTCGCACGCCGGCGTGATGTGCACGATCTCCTCGTCACCGAAGGCGCCGTTCTCGCCACCATGCGGGTTCAGCGCCGCCACCGCGAGCCTCGGCGCGGGCACACCGAACACCTTCAGCGCGGTGTTCGCCTGGTGGATCGACTCCTCGATCTTGTCCTTGGTGAGCTGGTCGAGCGCCTTGCGGAGCGAGACGTGCCGGGTGGTGAAGAAGATCCGGAGGTGGTGCCCCTCGGCCGCGGAGTTGCGTACGACGAACATGGTGTCCTGCTTGGTCACCCCGGTGAGGGCGCCGAGCATCTCGGTGTGGCCGAGGTGCTCGGAGCCGGCGGCCCAGATCGCCTCCTTGTTGATCGGGCCGGTGACGATGCCGTCGACCTTGCGGTCCATCGCGGCCTTGGTGGCGACCTCGATGGAGGCGATCGCCGCCTGGCCTGCTCGCTTGTCGACCTTGCCCCACTCGGGTACGTCGTCCCCGAGCACGCCGGTGTCGAAGATGTCGATGACACCCTCACCGGCCGGCTCGACGTCGAAGCTGTCGACGACGCGCACCTCGACGTCGAGGCCCATCGCCTCGACCCCGCGGCGCAGCGCGGCCGGGTCCCCGACGGCCACGCCATGGTGACCAGACGCAGAGGCCTGCGCGGCCAGGGTGCTGGCGGTGATCTCCGGGCCGATGCCGACCGGGTCTCCGAGGGTCAGGGCGAGTACGTGTCGAGTCATCAGTAGTTCTCCATTCAGGATTGGTCAGTAGGGATTGCGGGACTCTGCGGAGGCGACCTGCCGGCGGTGCAGGTCCGCGTCACGGCGAAGATGGTCGATGCAGTCGACGGTGGTGGACGGACCGCCGACCAGCCCGCCCTTGGTCACGACGTGCAGGCCGTCCCAGGGGCCGCCGACGAGGGTGCCGGCCACCGCGAGCGGGACGACCTCCTCGGAGATCTCGAGGCCGTGCGAGCCGAGCTCGGTCAACAGCGCCGCGGTCACGTCACCGCCGGTGGAGAAGATCCCGTCCACCGCATGCATCTCGAGGTTGCGGCGCACCGCGCGGGCCAGCGCCTTCGGGATCTCCTCGGCCTCGTCAGCGCTCACCGAGCGAAGGTCGGACTCCTCGGTCGCGGTCGCCAGGACGATCACGTCCCCGGGACCGGCGTCGGTGATGGCCTGGTCGAGCACGGCAGTGGTCGCGTCCACGTCCGGCACGGCGGAGTCACCGACCGACGGGGTCCGGTGCACCTGGGCCTGACGCTCGGACGCGAGCTGGCGTAGCTGGGTCCGGGTCAGCTCGGTCGCCGACCCGGACACCACCAGCAGGGGCGCGCTCTGCGCCTTTCCTTCCACACCGAGTGCACGAGCCATCGCCACCGACGCCGGACCCGGGTCGCTGGTCACCCAGGTGATGTCCGACCCCGCCGATGCCTCCACGACGGCGGCCGCGATCCGGTCCAGGTGGTCGTCGGTGGTTGCGTCCGCCACGAGTACGTCGACCTCGGCCGCCAACGCCTCGCGTACGACGGACACCAGCTCGTCATGGGTCCCGGTGACGACCGCCATCGGGATCAGGCGAGTCACCAGCGAGGCCTGCTCGCGAAGGATCAGCTGCACGTCCGACGTACTCATCGGGGACCGTGCATCGCGGGCGACCTCGGTCTCCTCGAGCCGCCGGCCCCCGAGCAGCTGCATGCCTCCGATCGTGTGCCGGCCGGCACCGGGATGTGCCGGAGCGCACAGGGCGACGACCCGACCACCCGCGAGGGAGGCGACCTCCGAGAGCACCGCCTGGGTCGACGCACCCACGTTGCCGCGCAGCGTCGTGTCGATCCGGTTGCAGACCAGCCGCACCGGCCAGCCGGCCCGCACCACCGAGGCGACCCGGTCCCGGGCGACGCCCGGCTCGGCATGGCGGCTGTCGGTGCTGGCGACCACCACGTCGAAGCGCGCCACCATCTCGGCGACCACCTCCGGCCCGGCCGCGACGCTGGCCGTCACCGCGCGGAGGCCGGCGCGCGCGAACCCGGCGGCCGCGGCGTTCGCGCCGGTCAGGTCGTCGGCGACGACGAGGACCTCAGCCATGTCAGATGAAGAGGCTGGCGATCAGCAGCAGGGGCAGCGAGGCCACCCACACCGCAGTGGTGATGCCGGACCAGCCACGCAGCGCTGCGGTGCCGTCCAGACCGGTGAACCTCGTGACCACCCAGAAGTAGGAGTCGTTGAAGTAGCTGAACACCATCGACCCGGCGCAGCAGGCGAGTGCTGCCAGCAGCGGAGAGAGCCCGAGCCCGACGACCAGAGGCGCCGAGACCGAGGCGGCGGTGATCATCGCAACCGTGCCCGACCCCTGTGCGACCCGCACCAGCGAGGCGACCAGGAAGGGGACGAGCACGCCGGGCAGGCTCAGGTCGGCGATGGCCTCGGCGAGCGCGTCACCGACCCCGGTGTCGCGCAGCACCTGGCCGAGCGCACCACCGGCACCGGTGATCAGGATGATGAGACCGGCAGAGGCGGCGGCCTCCGCGAGCCAGTGGTGCACCTTCTTGCGCGGGGTCCACTTGGGAAGCAGGAGGTAGACGGCCAGGACAACGCCGATGACCAGCGCGACGACCGGGTGGCCGATGAAGCCGAGGATCTCGGCGTACCGCGAGGGCGTGTACTCGGCCTCCGGGTCGAGAACACCCTGCTGGCTGCGGTCGATCGCGGCGGCCACGGTGTTCGCGACGATCAGGAGCAGCGGGATGACCAGCGGCAGCGAGGCGAGCCCGACGCTGACCCGGTGCGGCGCTTCGCCGGCCGGCGGCTCCCCGAGCGCGGCAGCCGGGTCCTCCTCGACCGGTTCCGGCCGCTCGTCGGTCAGAGTGCTCGTGCCACCACCGCCGCTGCCGGCAGGGACACCGTGGTAGACCTCGAGGCGGACGTCCTCGTTCAGCTCGCTCTCGAGCTTGGGACCCATCCAGGCCGCGTACAGCACGACCACCGGCAGCAGGAAGATGGTGAACACGAGCCCGGCAAGGACCAGTGCGCCGAGGTCCGCGCCGAGGATGCCGGCCACACCGAGCGGACCGGGAGTGGGTGGCACCAGGTGGTGGGTCAGCGTCATGCCGCAGCCGAGCGCGAGCGCCAGGGTGACATAACGGCCGCGGATCCGGCGCGCGATGGAGCGGGCGAGCGGGTTCATGATCACGAAGCCCGAGTCGCAGAACACCGGGATGGACACCACCGCACCGGTGCCGGCCATCGCCCAGTGCTCGCGGCCCTTGCCCATCAGCTTGACGAACGCCCGCGCCAGGCCGTCGGCGGCACCGGAGACCTCCAGGATCTTGCCGATGCCGACACCGAGACCGATCACGATGCCGATCGAGGCCAGCGTGGTGCCGAACCCGGTGGTCATCGAGGTGATCGTCTCCGACATCGGCGCCCCGGCCACGAAACCGGTCACCAGCGAAGCCAGGAGCAGGGCGATGAAGGCGTCCAGCCTCGTCCACAGGACGATGCCGATGATGGTGCCGATACCCAGCACCAACGCCGCTAGGAGTTGCAGATCCACGAGACCTCCAGGGGATTTCGCCCCGAGCGGGGCTGACCTCCGACATCATGACCCGGGCAACTTGCGCAGATCAAGCGTTACGTATCAGTAACTTGCGCGAAACGAGCAGCAACGCCTTGAAAACGGGCCTCGAGTACGACCGGTAACTGCGTCCCCTGCCCGATCGGCCCGCGCGGGCGCCCTGCCCGGCGCCGACAGCAACAAGTGCACTTGTGCGCAGTTCGGGTTGTGGTTCGGCGAGTTCGGCAGCCTCAACTACACGTGTGCGCAGTTTGCGCGGCCGGTACGACGGGCGACCTGCCCGACTCCAACGTGCCGCGAGTACGACGGGCGCGGGTCGGCGTCTGCCACTATGTCCGCCCATGAGCCTTCTTGCGACCTGGACCAGGAGCAGCCACACCGCCGACGGGATCACCCACGACACGTACCGCAAGGGCGAGGGACCGGGCGTGATCGTGATCCACGAGATCCCCGGGATGACCCCGGACGTGATCGCGTTCGCCGAGGAGGTCGTCGACCTCGGCTGCACGGTGGTGATGCCGCACCTGTTCGGCGTCCCCGAGGCCGAACCCGACGCCCACGGGTGCTCGCCCGCGAGTTCGCGAAGATCTGCATCAACAAGGAGTTCACCAAGCTCGCCCTGAACGAGACCACGCCGCTCGCGGACTGGCTACGGTCCCTCGCGCGCGAGCTGCATGAGGACGTCGGCGGCCCGGGCGTCGGTGCGGTCGGCATGTGCTTCACCGGAGGGTTCGCGCTGGCGATGATGGTCGACGCGCCCGTGGTCGCTCCGGTGGTTGCTCAGCCCAGCGCCCCGTTCCCGATCGGCAAGAAGCGTGGCGCCGACATCAACCTGAGCCCGCGTGACCTCGAGATCGTCAAGAAGCGGGTGGCCGAGGGCTGCGCCGTACTCGGCCTGCGGTTCAAGGACGACCGGGCGGTCGGCACCCGGTTCGACACCTACCGGCACGAGTTCGGGGACAACTTCATCGCCGTCGAGTTCCCCGGACGGCATCACAACACGCTGACCGAGTACCGCCAGCAGGAGGGTGTCGACCGCGTCCTCGACTTCCTCAAGTCCAGGCTGCAGAGCCAGTAAGCACGACAGCGGGAGCGCCGAAACGCTCCCGCTGCCGCTATCCCCCACTCCGGTGTCAGACGGTGGACCTCATCCGCCGCTGCAGCCAGAGGGTGAGCCCACCGACCATCACCAGTGCGGCACCGCCTCCTCCGAACCACCCCATCATCTGGGGTGCGCCGGTGGCGGGCAGGACCGCCGACGGAGGAGTGGTGTGCACGTTGGTCGACGGAGGAATCTCCGTCTCCACGCCGGCCAGGTCGACCGGAATGTCGACCGGAATGTTGACCGGCGGCCGGTTCTTGGGCGGCACCGGGCACGGCGGCGTAGAACCGTCGTCACACGTTGCCGATGTCGGGCACGGCTCCGATGAGTCGTCATCGCACGTCGACGGCTCGTCACAACCAGCCGTGTTCGGCTTGTCCTCGCACGTCGAGGGAGGCGGGACCTCCTCACAACCAGCCATGTTCGGCTTGTCCTCACACGTCGACGGAGGCGGCGTCCTCCTCACAACCAGCCATGTTCGGCTTGTCCTCACACGTCGACGGAGGCGGCTCCTCCTCACAACCAGCCATGTTCGGCTTGTCCTCACACGTGGGCGGCGGCGTCACGGGTGTCTCGCAACCGGTGTGCGCCGGGTTGGAACGCCCGATGCCGTGGTTGCGGTCGCACTCGTAGCCCGCGTTGTGGTCCGACCCGTTCGGCTTCTGCCCCTTGGGGTTCTTGTTGTCGGCCTTGCCGACACATCCCGCGCAGGGCTTGCCTTTCGCCTCGCCCTTCCCGTTGCCGTTCAGCGACGGCGACCCGTCGCGGGTCGAGCAGTACGGCCCGTCCGGGCACTGGCCGTTGGCCCCGCCCTTGTTCGCGTCGGCATTGCTGATCGGCTGTGGCGAGTTCACGTCACCCGACGTACCAGCGGTTCCCGACGACTCGTGGCTGCCGGACTCCCCGTTCGACGAACCGGAAGAGGAACCTGCAGACGAGTCGGACTTGTTGTGCCCTGGCGCGTCCGCGGACTTCCCCTTGGACTTGGTGTCGGCGCCGGCGCTCGTGCTCGACGCCTCCTCAGACGAGTTTGCGGACTGCGAGTTCTCCGCGCCCTTGCCGTTCCCGTTCCCCGGGTCGGCGAAGGCTGCGCCTCCGACACCCAGAGTCAATACGATCAGTGCGAGCGCCGCGATAACTGAAAACGGGCGCGCTCGACCGTGTTTGGTCGTACCCATACCCCACCTGTTACTTCCCCCCGGCACGTACACCGGAACTCAATGTTTGTGACAGCGGCCCCAAGCCCACGCTGTCCGGCCATCCCTCCCCAGCGGGCCGTACCCCTTGTTCCGAAAGTAACCCGGCTTGTTTGCACAAATCCGAGCAGAACGGACGTTATGACAGTAAAATCCGAAGTTTTCCCCACGCCTGGCAGTTGACTTGTCGGCGTTCGCCTCAGTTGTCCGAATCGAGCACGGCATTGATCTCGTCGTACGTCGAGCGCCCGAACGCAACCAGTCGAGCCTCCGTCACGGAGGTGGGTGTGCTACGCAGCGTGTCCACGGCAGCCCGGATCGCATCGTCCTTGGGCCAGCCGTAGATGCCGGCGGAGACCAGCGGGAACGCGACCGACGAGGCGCCGAGCTCGTCGGCGACCCGCAACGCGTTCGCGTAGCACGAGGTGAGCAGGCGACGTCTGCTGTCGTGCTCGGATTTCGAGTGCACCGGGCCGACCACATGGATCACCCACCGCGCGGTCATATCGCCGGCCGTCGTCCATCCGGCCTCTCCGGTCGGGAGCCCGTCCGGGAACCGCTCGACGCAGTCCTCGAGCACTGCCGGCCCGCCCGCCCGGTGGATCGCGCCGTCCACGCCGCCACCGCCGCGCATCCGCTCGTTGGCTGCGTTCACGACGGCGTCGACCTCCTGTGCGGTGATGTCGCCCTCGACCACCGTGATCCTCATGGCGTCCTCCCTTTGCCTCTCGATCCTCGCACCGTGCCGGAGAAGGTCAACGTCCGAACCGGGCACAGCAGAAGGGCCGGAGCAAATGCTCCGGCCCTTCCCTTTGCCAATGGTGTTAGTGCCCGAGCGCTCAGTCCTCGATCGAGGACCAGGCGCGCGGACCGAAGTCCGGCTCCTCCTGCAGCGGGCTGTTCGGCATGGAGCACCACTCGTAGAGCTGCTTGACCATCTCGTCCCGAGGCAGGTCCCGCTGCGCGGCGAGCACGCGGCTGACCCGGAACTCGGGGACCTTCACGTGGGACACCAGCGGGTGGACGGGACGGGCCCCGCTCTCCCACTCGCTGAACAGCTCCTCGTGCATCTTCTCGCCCTCGCGGAGGCCGGTGTACACGATCTCGATGTCGCGTCCGGACTGGGCGATCAGCTGGCGCGCGACGTCCGCGATGCGGACGGGCTCACCCATGTCGAGTACGAGCGCCTCGCCGTCCCGGCCGATGGCGGCCGCCTGGATGACGAGCTGGACGGCCTCCTGGACGGTCATGAAGTAGCGGGTGACCTCGGGGTGGGTGACCGTGACCGGCCCACCGGAGGCGACCTGGGAGGCGAACGTCGTGAGCACCGAACCCCGGCTGCCGAGGACGTTCCCGAAGCGGACGCTGAGATAGGTGCCTGTGGTGTCCGAGGCGACCGCGGCGGTCAGTCGTTCGGCCACCCGCTTGGAGTAGCCGAGGACGCTGCTCGGGTCGGCCGCCTTGTCCGTCGAGATGTTGACGAACCGCTCCACGCCCACGGCCGACGACGCGCGCAGGACGTTGACCGTGCCCAGCACGTTTGTCTTCATCGCTTCGGCGGGGTACTGCTCCAGCAGCGGCAGGTGCTTCAGCGCCGCGGCGTGGAAGACGACCTCGGGTCGGCGGTCGGCGAAGATCTCGTTCAGCGCGACCTCGTCACGGATGTTCGCCAGCACGACGTCGCGCGAGTCCAGCATCGCCTTGCCGTGGATCGACAGCTGTACGGCGTGCAGGGCGGACTCGTCCCGGTCGAGCATGATGAGCTCTGCAGGGACCCCACTTGTGGATCTGCCGGCACAGCTCGGAGCCGATCGAGCCACCCGCACCTGTGACCAGCACCCGCTTTCCGGTGAGGTATCCCGCGATCGACCCGATGTCCGTCTCGATCGGGCCGCGACCGAGGAGGTCGTTGACGTTGATGTCGCGGACGTCGCGGATGGTCGCACGCTGCGAGAAGAGGTCTCCCACACTCGGCAGCACCTTGACCTCGAGGCCGGTGGCGCGGGCGTCGGCGGTGATCTCACGGATCAGCTCAGGCGGAGCGCTCGGAATGGCGAGGACGAGGATCGACGCCCCGGTCTGGGCAGCCGCCGAGGCCATCTGGAGCCGCGACCCGAGAACGGCGATGCCGTCGATCCGCAGGTGCCGTTTCCAGGGGTCATCGTCGAGCAGTCCCACCGGACACATTCCCGATGACGGGGTGGCGAGCATCGACCGGACGAGCTGTCGGCCACCACTGCCGGCCCCGAAGACGAGGGTGGGCTCTCCATCGCTGGATCGGACAAAACCCTGCTGCTCATGGAAGCGCCGCCAGAGCTTGCGACCGAGCGCCATCATGAACAGCGCCATGAAGGTCGCACCGATCGGTATCGACCTGGCCACCAGATACGGCTCGGGCAGCGTATTGAGGAATGCGAGGAAGAAGTCGGTGGTGGCGGTGACTGCCCCTAGCAACAAGGCCTCCTCGAGGCTGGCTACTGTCGTCCGCCCCTGGTAGAGGCGAACCGCCGAGCCAACCACCCACTGGAGCGCGATCGAGGCGACGGTGATCAGCAGGAGTTCGAGGGCCACATCACCGATGCGCGACGCGTAGCGGAGAAGACCGAAGAAGAGGTATGCGAGGGCGATCGCCGCGCCGTCGAACAACATCAACCAGATGGACCGGCGAGCGCGGAGGCGCTCGACCATGGTGGCGCCGATCAGTCTGTCCCCGAGTGACATGTGCGAAATCCCCCTGCGATGAATGACGTTCCTAGGCGGTCTAGACGACCGCCATTCAATTGGAACAGACAACCACCGGAACAACCAGCCCAGACGGTGTGATATTGGACCTTCGGGACGTTCAGCCAATTCTGCGTAGCCCGAACGGACTAGTCCCGCTGCGGTCGCGACTTAGCGCTGGGTGATCGACTTGAGCACGGGACGTGCGTCGACCATGTAGACCAGGGCAGCGACGGTGCCGATGATGTTGAGAATGTTGATCGGGTTCCAGAACAGCATGTGGGCCGCGAGGGCAACGCCCAGGATGACGAGCCAGGCCTTCTTGGTCATCTTGTCGGCCGCGACGAACGCGTCGGCCCGGCGTGAAACCGCGTCGAGGAACGCCCATGCCTGGATCACGAAGATGGCGAGCGTGGCGGTGGTGAGGATGACGCCCTGGACGTCGAACACGGTGAACACGATTCCAGGGTAACCCGACACGACGACGCCCTCACCTGCTCAGGTGAGGGCGTCATCGATGTTTCGCGGGTGACAAAAGGCCCGGACGCTCAGAAGAGCGTCAGCTGCCCGTCGTCCGCCCGCTCAGCCGAAGCCGGGTCTGTTCAGTTACCGACCTTCGACGCGGCGTCGGTGGCAGCCTGAGTGCCCGCGGAAGCGGTCTTGGCGGCCGAGGTGCCGGTGGCCTTGGCGCTGCTCTTCGCGGTCGAACCGGTCTTCTTGGCGGTCGACTTCGTGGTGTTCGCGGCCTTCTTGGCAGCGGTCGTCGAAGCCTGGGCCGACTTCGCGGTCTGCGTCTTGGTCGTCTTGGCCTTCGCGACCGTGCTCCTGGCCGCAGCCTTGGCGTCCTGCGTGGCCTGCTGCTTGCGGATCCGGTTCACGAGGTCCCGGCCGCGGGCTGCGAGGTCACCGTAGGCCTCGTTGAGCTCGGCGACGGTCTCGTTGGTGAGGGACTCCACCTTGCCGGGGAGCGTCTTGGCGTCTGCCTGGAGCTCGGCGACGCGAGCCTCGAGCTTGGCCTGCGCCTCCTTGGCGTCCTTGGTCAGCTCGTCCACGCGAGCCACGACCACGGTGCGGGCCTGGTCGCGGAGAGCCTTCGGCTCCAGGTCGACCTTGGCGAAGCGGGTCTGCACGTCATTGGCGTAGGTGCGGGCGAACTCGACTGCCAGGTCACCGGCGCCGACGACGGCGTAGAACGGGCGGGTGGCATCAATCTTGAGGGTCATACGTTTCCTCCTTGGGTTGGTTCGCAGCACGGAAGGACGCGTACACGTCCATCAGCGACTGCTTCTGACGCTCGGTCAGGCCGGTGTCCGCAAGAACCGCGAGTTCGACTGAACGAACCTCGCCGTCCGAGGGATCGAGAATCCCCGCCCGGACGTACAAGGTCTCTGCGGAGATCCGAAGCGCTTTCGCGATCTGCTGGAGCACTTCGGCCGATGGCCGACGCAGTCCACGCTCGATCTGACTGAGGTACGGGTTGGACACGCCGGCCTGCTCGGCGAGCTGGCGCAGGGTGAGCTGGGCGCTCACCCTCTGTTCGCGCAGGTAGTCCCCGAGATTCTCGACGGTCTTGCCGACCTTGGTCTTGGCCATACGCCCATCTTGCTAACTCTTGCTAGCAAACACAAGTCGTGTGGCCGTGAGTGATCACACAAACAGCTTTGTTTTCTTGCAGTTTGTCGAACAGTCAGACGCTTGCTCCGGCGTGCTCAGGAGCAGGAGGAGGGGCTCACGGAGCCGACTCCGCTGTTGCGGATGCCGGGAGTGACGCGGAGCTCCGGGTTGCCGGTCTGGCCTTCGTCGCTCTTGACCGTGAACTCGAGCACGACCTCCTCGCCAGGGGCGAGGTCGATGGCCTGCGATGCCACCGGGCGGCCCTCGTGGGTGGCGGCGTAGAAGTCGAAGTCCTCTCCGTTCAGCGTCGAGTCCTCGACCCGGCCACCCGTGGGCGCGTAGAGCAGCACACCTGTACGGACGGAGCCTGGTTCGGCCCCGAAGCCCGGCCCGATCACGGACACCGGAAGATTGCGGGCGTCAGCCGGGGCGTCGGAGCGCATGGTGACCGTGACCTCGAGCTCCTGGACGTCGTTCTGGCAGCTGATCGACTCGACGTCGACCTCGTGGTCCACGTAGTAGTGCATCTTGGCGCCGGTGCCGTCGTTGAGGTAGACCCCGATGTGCGGCTGTTCGACTCACCCGGTGAAGAGCGCACCGGACAGAGCCGTCGGAGCAATGAGCTCCTGTTCTTCGGCATCGTCCGACCACACCAGGAGCCGGCGTTCCGAGGCTGACTGGGCGAGACCGCCGAGCACCTCTCGCGGGTTGCCCTGGCCGGACGAGACTGCGTCGAACACGCTGCGGGCTGCCGACGCGAAGTAGTTGTTCTGCAGGGTCGTGTCGGGCTGCTCGAGGTAAACCGTGTTCAGAAGCAGCTGGACCGCGTTCTGCGCGGTCAGCTGCTCACCTGAAGCCAGCCGAACTGGCCCGGTGCCCTCGAGCACGTGCGAGAGCGCGACAGGATCCGTGGACAGGACTCCATCGACGGTCTGACCCTGGGCTCGTTCCCACATCGCCTGGACCAGCTCGGCCGTGCGGGGGAAGTCAGGGGTGAAGTTGCTGTCCCCAGGGAAGATGCCCATCTTGACGTCGAAGAGGGCCCGCTCCTCCTTCGTCAGCGGCAGCGCCGGCTTGTCGTACGACCCGAGGTCGGCGGCCGCCGAACCCTGGGTGCTCATGGCGATCTTGCCGTTGTCGGCGGTGATCACCGCCAGCGCTCCCGGGAGGCCGCCCGTGGCCCGGATCTCTGCGTTGTTCTGGAACAGCACCAGATACGTGCGCTTACCGTCGGCACCCAGCATCGGTGGCAGCAGCTGCACCGCGCGGGATGCCTTCTGTGTGAGGTCGGCGGCGCTGGTCAGCTTGGCCTGCAGGTCCGTGACCGGGCCCGCGAGCTGAGTCACCATGTCCTCGGGCTCGAGGGCAGCGACTCGGGACTGCGCCCGCTGCAGGTCTTCGTTGGCCGACGTGACGGCCGGCGCGGCCTCGGCTATCGCGCTGACGTCGATCCGGCCGTTCTTCGGTCGCAGCTGCTCGGGCGAAAGCGTTCCACTGGCGTCGATCACGGCCGGGAGCACGTCGGACGCCAGGTTGTCCGCGACATCAGCCACCGTCTGTACGCCGGCGACGTCATCGCCGATGCCGGGGAGCTTGTTGCCGATCCACCACCCAGGTCCGCGGGTGTTGTCCCGGGCGGCCTCAGCGGAGTCCTGCGCGGAGGTGACCGCCTGGCGGGCCACCTGCGTGTCCCCGGTGCCGAGCGCGTCCCGGAACTCTTGCAGGTCTGAGGCCGTGGCCTGCAGGGCGTCGCGCGCCTTGTACGCCTGGTAGCCGGTGAACGCGGCGAGGCATACAGCAGCGACTCCTATGAGCATTACTGCCCATAGGAGTCGCTTTGAGGATCTGCTGACTGGCAACCCGAGTGCTGGTCGAAGTTAGCGGCGCGTGACGCGGAAGCCGTCGCTGGTCGTATCCCGCCTGAAGTTGCTGGTGCCCAGGTAGGTGACCTTCGCGGTCCACTTGCCACGAGCCTTGACCTTGCCGAACGTCACGTGCGCGTCGCCGCCGTGGAGCCGGACGGTCTTGGAACGCCGAACGTCGCCGCTCTTCACGAGGCGGACACGGACGCTGCCGCCGGGGGTCAGGCCGGTGGCCGACTTCAGGTCGACGTTCACCGTCGGACGCTGACCACGCTTGATGTTGCGGGCGTTCGCGCTGGCGATGGTCCGCGCCTTGTCGACGGTGTAGAACGCGGTGTCGCGGCTGCGCATGTAGTCGGAGCCGGACTCACGCAGGTACGTCGCGACGATGCCATACGTCTTCTGCGCCTGCAGCCGCCGCGGCAGCGTGAACGTGACCCGCCCGTTGCGGAGGTTCTTGACCATCGTGACCTGACCCTGGACCCGGAGACGAACATCTCCGTCCGGTGTGCCGGACACGTTGCCTGCGGGCTTCACGGTGACCGTGGCCCGGGTGATCTGGCCGTACTGCGCCAGGTTCGTGCCGAGCGTCAGGTTGGTGACCGTGGGCACCGTGTTCGGGTAGTCGCCGGGAGCAGCCTGAGCCGCGGGCGCGACGAGCTGGACGGCGGCGAGCGCCGTGCCGAGCGCGGCGAAACGTGCCGCGGACTTCATGAATGAGTTCTTGAACATGTGCGTCCCCTCTGGGTGGCGCCATGGCGCCGGAATCAGGTGCGTGCTCCCACGTAGGACGTCCCCCGTGCTGAGCTGGGTAAAGGGTAACAGCGACCGGACCTAATGGAAGAACTTGCCCGAACCAACCGATAGTTCGTTATCCGGGCAGTGTGGCGCGGATCACACCGACCGGCCGGCCGCCACCCAGGAGCTCGTGCACACCGGTGGCCCGGACCGCTTCCCCGTCCACGCCCGGCTCGGTGTCGACGCCCATCCGCTGCAGCGCGGCGGCCATCAGCACCGGCCGCACTCGCGCGGCGCCGTCGTCGGTCTTCAAAGCGATCGCTCGCCCGTCGGGCAGCGCGACGGCGTAGCAGGACTCCGCACCGGCCTTCCCGATCGCGCCCGGGATCGCCCTGAGCAGCTTGGCCTCGTCGCGCCTGGTGCCCGACGCGAACTCCGGGTGCTCGCGGAACGCCTGCGCGACCTTCTGCTCCGGCCCATCGGTGGCCAGCGCCATGGTCCGGAACGCCCGGGCCAGCCCGAGGAGCGAAGCCGAGAGCAGCGGCGCGCCACACCCGTCGATGGCCACGGCTTCGATCGGCTCCCCGGTCAGGGAGGAGAACCGGCTCATGATCGCCTGCTGCAGCGGGTGCTCCGGAGACATGTACGTGGCCGTGTCCCACCCGTTCGCGGCGCAGGTGGCCAGCATCGCGGCGTGCTTGCCGGAGCAGTTCATCGCGATCGACGACTTCGCCATTTCGCTGCGGATCCACTCCTCACGCGCGACGTCGTCGATGGGGTAGTCCGGCGGTGTCTGGAGCGCGGACTCATCGAGGCCGGCGTCCGCGAGGATCTGGCGAACCGCGTCGATGTGGAAGGGCTCGCCGGAGTGCGATGCGCCGGCGAGGGCGAGCAGCTCCCCGTCCAGCTTGAGGCCCTCGGAAACCATGGCCGCGGCCTGCATCGGCTTGTTGCAGGAGCGCGGGAAGATCTGCGACTCGACCTCACCGACCGACCAGTCCACCGACCCGTCCGCTTTGAGGACGACCACGGATCCGTAGTGGTGTCCCTCCACGAAACCGGAGCGGACGATCTCGGCGACGACGGTTGGGGAAGGCATAAGGCTGACCTTAATGGCACCATTGGCCGGTGCCCGAATCGTCAGCGCCCGAACCAAACGAGACCGCTACGCCCGCGCCGCAGCACGCGCCGTCGCCACGCGAGCTCGACGACCTCGAGCTGATCAGCCACGGTGCGCTCCCGCAGCTGACCGGCTTCGAGGGGCCGGACGGCCTCGTCACCCTGCACGTGCCGCGCGGGATCGCGGAGGCCGCGGCCGCTGCGGGCGCTCTCGAGCTGGTCGACCCCGAGGGCGTGCCGCTCGCGACGGTCTCGGTCGAGTCGACCTACGAGGCCGACGAGTCCGGTGAGCTCACCGGCATCACCGGTCCGGTCACCCCGATCACGCACAACGAGTTCGGCGCCTTCCGCCGGCTGTACCTCTCCCCCACCCAGGTGAAGGAGCGGTACGACGGCGCACACGCTGACCGTTCCGGTCGCCGGCCCCCTGACCAACCAGGACCTGGACCACCTCCGGACGACGGCCGACGGACAACCCGATCCTGCTCCTGGCGCTGGTCGGCATTGGGACCCCGGAGAACCTGTCCGTCCCCGGCCTGCTGCGAGCCACCCTCGCCGCCGCTGACCTGCTGCCCGACGCCCACGTCGTAGCGGTTCCGCTCGCCTCACGCGGCGACGCCACCGCTCGACCACGAGCTGGGCCAGCGGGTCCTCTCCGTCTACGCGCCCGGCGAGATCGCCGCGGTCACCGGCCAGGGTGATCTGCCTCCGGAGGTCGCCGCGATCGTCGAGTTCGACCGGCCGGACCGCCACGAGCAGGGCCTGGTGCTGTTCTTCACCGGCCTGTCCGGAAGCGGGAAGTCCACGATCGCCCGAGCCCTGCACGACGTGATCCTGGAGCGCGGCGAACGCACCGTGACCAGCCTGGACGGCGACGTCGTACGCCGGAACCTCTCCGCCGGACTCACCTTCTCCAAGGAGGACCGGGAGACCAACATCCGGCGGATCGGCTGGGTGGCCGCGGAGATCAGCAGGCATGGCGGGGTCGCGATCTGCAGCCCCATCGCCCCGTTCGACTCGACCCGGCAGCAGGTGCGCGAGATGGTCGCGGACGCCGGCGGCGCGTTCGTGCTGATCCATGTCGCCACCCCGCTCGAGGAGTGCGAGCGCCGCGACCGCAAGGGCCTCTACGCGAAGGCCCGCCGTGGCGAGATCCCCGAGTTCACCGGCATCTCCTCGCCCTACGAGGAGCCGTCGGACGCTGCCGTGCGCGTGGACACGACCGGGCGAAGCATCCAGGACGCTCTTGATGAAGTGCTCACGGTTCTCTACGGCGAGGGTTATCTTTCTCCTTCGGCGGTGGAGCCATATGCACCGGTCGAGCAGACCGCTCCGGTCGACGATGCCAATCCCTCAGGAGGCCCCCAGTGAGTGACCTACTGACGACTGACGCACTCTCCCTCCTAATAGTCAGCTTCGGCATCGGCATCGTCGTCGGCCTGACCGGCATGGGTGGCGGGGCCCTGATGACGCCGGCCCTGATCTTTCTCGGCATCCCGCCAACCACTGCAGTCGCCAACGACCTGGTCGCTGCGTCGGTGAACAAGTCCGTCGGCGCCGCCGTGCACTGGCGCGAGGGCTCGCCCAACCTCAAGCTCGCCGGGTGGCTCATCATCACCTCGGTCCCGACCGCGTTCGCCGGCGCGTTCATCATCGACGCGGTCGGAGCGTCGAGAGACCAGGAACAGTTCGTCACCTACGCGATCGGCATCGCGCTTCTGTTCACGGCTGCGACCTACTCCCTTCGGATGTACCTCCAGCTGCGCCTCGTCACCGGCGGCAACGTCATGACCGTGGCCGACCCCAAGATCCGGCCCCTCCCGACCCTGCTGGTCGGCGCCGTCGGCGGACTCCTGGTCGGCATCACCTCGGTCGGCTCAGGCTCGCTGATCATGGTGGCGCTGCTGCTGCTCTACCCGATGCTCTCGGCGGTGAAGCTGGTCGGCACCGACCTGGTGCAGGCGGTGCCGCTCGTGCTTTCGGCGGCGATCAGCCACGTGATCTTCAGTGGCGTCGAGTGGGCCGTGCTCATCCCCCTGATCGTCGGCGGCAGCCCGGGCACGTTCCTCGGGGCACGGATCGCGAACTGGGTCTCGCAGTCGGTCGTACGGCGCGGGCATCGTGATCGTGCTCTCACTCACCGGGCTCAAGATGCTCGGCGTCGCGCCGGAGCTGGTGGCCATCACCGGGGCAGCCTTCCTGCTGCTCGGCCCGCTCCTCTGGGGCTTCCTCAGGCAGAGGCGCGGTCTTCCGGCGTTCGACAACAACGCCGCCGCCTGGCGCCTGCCCGACCGGATCAATGGGAACAACGGGAGCAAAGCCAGCAAAGCCAGCAGCGAGGACCCCGTCGAGGAGTCCCGCTGACCACACAAGCCATGATCTGTACCACCCGCTGAGCGGCCCTTGTCAGGTTCGGTTATCCCCTGCTGGCATCTCTCGGTACGATGACGGCTGGTTTCCGACGAGAGGTCCAATCAACCGATGACCACTTCCACCCATTCGGACTACCGCCTCAGCCAGCTCGACGAGCTCGAGGCGGAGTCGATCCACATCTTCCGTGAGGTCGCGGCCGAGTTCGAGAAGCCGGTGCTGATGTTCTCCGGCGGCAAGGACTCCATCGTGATGCTCCGGCTGGCGGAGAAGGCGTTCTACCCGGCCAAGATCCCGTTCCCGGTGCTGCAGGTCGACACCGGGTTCGACTTCCCCGAGGTGCTCGAGACCCGCGACAACTGGGTGAACCGCCTCGGCGTGCGCCTGGTGGTGGCCTCGGTCGACGAGGCGATCAAGGACGGCGTGGTCGTCGATGACGGCAAGACCAGCCGCAACCGCCTCCAGATCGGGACCCTGCTGCACGTCATCGAGGAGGAGGGCTTCACCGCCGCCTTCGGTGGTGGCCGCCGCGACGAGGAGAAGGCCCGCGCCAAGGAGCGCGTCTACTCCCACCGCGACGACTTCGGCCAGTGGGACCCCAAGATGCAGCGCCCCGAGCTGTGGTCGCTCTACAACGGCAAGATCCACGGCGGGGAGCACATGCGGATCTTCCCGCTCTCCAACTGGACCGAGCTCGACATCTGGCACTACATCGGCCAGGAGAAGATCGAGATCCCCTCGATCTACTTCTCGCACAAGCGCCAGGTCATCGCCCGCGACGGGATGCTGCTCTCGGCGTCCGACGCGGTGCAGCCGAAGGGCAAAGAGACCATCGAGGAGCGCGTCGTGCGCTTCCGCACCGTCGGCGACATGACGCTCACCGGCTGCGTGGAGTCGCCGGCCGCGACTGTCCCCGAGATCATTGATGAGATCGCGATCGCCCGGGTCACCGAGCGCGGCGCGACCCGTGGCGACGACCGCTTCTCCGAAGCAGCCATGGAAGACCGGAAGCGTGAGGGCTACTTCTGATGGTGATGGATCTACTCCGGTTTGCGACCGCCGGCTCGGTCGACGACGGCAAGTCGACGCTGATCGGCCGCCTGCTGCTCGACTCGAAGGCGATCTTCGAGGACCAGCTCGAGGCGGTCGAGGCGACCTCGCAGTCGCGCGGCTACGACTACACCGACCTCGCCCTGCTCACCGACGGGCTCCGCTCCGAGCGGGAGCAGGGGATCACGATCGATGTGGCCTACCGCTACTTCGCGACCCCGGCCCGCAAGTTCATCATCGCGGACACCCCGGGCCACGTGCAGTACACCCGCAACATGGTCACCGGCGCCTCCACCGCCGACCTCGGCCTGGTGCTCGTCGACGCCCGCCAGGGCCTCACCGAGCAGTCCCGCCGGCACGCGGTGATCCTGTCCCTGCTGCGGGTCCCGCACCTGGTGCTCGCGGTGAACAAGATGGACCTCGTCGACTACGACGAGGCCACCTACGACCGGATCCACAAGGAGTTCACCTCCTTCGCGACGAAGCTGAACATCCCGGACCTCGAGATCATCCCGATCTCGGCGCTCAAGGGCGACAACGTCGTGACCCGGTCCGAGCACATGCCGTGGTACGAAGGCTCCGTCGCTGATGCACCACCTGGAGAACGTGCACGTCGCCTCCGACCGCGACCTGGTCGACACCCGGTTCCCGGTGCAGTACGTCGTCCGGCCCAAGTCCGACGAGTTCCACGACTACCGCGGCTACGCCGGGCAGGTCGCCGGTGGCGTGCTCAAGCCCGGTGACGACGTCCTCGTCCTGCCCAGCGGCATGACCAGCAAGATCGCCGGCATCGACCTGTTCGACAAGGAGATCTCCGAGGCCTACCCGCCGATGTCGGTGACCGTGCGCCTCGAGGACGACGTCGACGTGTCGCGCGGCGACATGATCTGCCGTCCGGCCAACGCTCCGAAGCCGAGCCAGGACATCGACGCGATGATCTGCTGGATGACCAACGAGCCGCTGCGAGCCGCGCCAGAAGCTCGCGATCAAGCACACCACCCGCACCGGTCGTGCCCTGGTCAAGGACATCCAGTACCGCCTCGACGTGAACACCCTGCACCGCGACCAGGAGACCAAGGAGCTCGGGCTCAACGAGATCGGTCGTGTGCAGCTGCGCACGACGGTCCCGCTGCTGTGCGACCCCTACTCCAAGAACCGCAGCACGGGTTCGTTCATCCTGATCGACGAGGCCACCGGCGTCACCGTCGGCGGCGGGATGATCAACAGCG
>CAWHPY010000028.1:0-28873 GCA_963831375.1 uncultured Actinomycetota bacterium
AGGAGTGGCTTGACTCCGTGGACGCGGTGGTCGACCACGCAGGTCGCGTCCGCGCCCGGGAGCTCATGGTGAGCGTCCTGCGCCGGGCCCAGCAACGCCACGTGGTCCCGCCTGGCTACGGCGTGACCGATTACGTCAACACGATCCCTACCACCGCCGAGCCAGAGTTCCCTGGCGACGAGGACATCGAGCGCCGAATCCGTTCCTACGTCCGCTGGAACGCAGCCGTCATGGTTCACCGCGCACAAAGGCCCGGCCTCGGGGTCGGCGGCCACATCTCGACCTACGCCTCCACCGCGACGCTGTACGAGGTCGGGTTCAACCACTTCTTCCGGGGCCACGACGCCGACGGCGGAGCAGACCAGATCTACTTCCAGGGCCACGCGTCACCGGGCATCTACTCCCGCGCCTTCCTCGAGGGACGCCTGAGCGCACACCATCTGGACGGCTTCCGTCAGGAGATCTCACACGCCGGCCAGGGCGGCGGCCTCCCGTCCTACCCACACCCCCGGCTGATGCCCAACTTCTGGGAGTTCACCACCGTCTCGATGGGCCTCGGCCCGATCAGCGCCATCTACCAGGCTCGGTTCAACCGATACCTGCACAACCGCGGCATCAAGGACACCAGCCGCCAACACGTCTGGGCGTTCGTCGGCGACGGCGAGATGGACGAGCCCGAGGCACTGGGAGCCCTCGGCGTCGCCGCCCGCGAAGGACTCGACAACCTGACGTTCGTCGTCAACTGCAACCTGCAGCGCCTCGACGGACCGGTCCGTGGCAACGGCAAGATCATCCAGGAGCTGGAAGCCTACTTCCGCGGCGCCGGCTGGAACGTCATCAAAGTCGTCTGGGGACGCGAGTGGGACCCCCTCCTGGCGGCCGACCACGAAGGGGCCCTCGTCGATCTGCTCAACTCGTCCCCTGACGGTGACTTCCAGACCTACAAGTCCGAGTCCGGCGGCTTCATCCGGGAGCACTTCTTCGCCCGCGACCGTCGCACCGCGGCCATGGTCGCACCCATGACCGACGCGGAGATCTGGGGCCTCAAACGCGGCGGCCACGACAGTCGGAAGGTCTATGCCGCGTACGACGCGGCCGTCCGGCATCGCGGGCAGCCGACCGTCGTGTTGGCCCAGACCATCAAGGGATGGACGCTCGGCTCCCACTTCGAGAGTCGCAACTCCACCCACCAGATGAAGAAGCTCACCCTCGACGACCTGCGGGCCTTCCGCGACCGCCTGAAGATGCCCCTCGTCGACAGCGACCTCGATGCGGACCTTCCCCCGTACGTCTCGCTGCCCTCTGGATCCCCCGAGATGGAGTACCTGCACGAGCGCCGTCGCCTCCTCGGGGGAAGCCTGCCCCGCAGAACCGTTGCGCCCGCGCGTTCCAGGCTGTTGAAGCTGCCCGACGAATCGGCGTACGAGGTCACCGCACGCGGGGCCGGACGCCAGCCCGTCGCCACCACCATGGCGTTCGTCCGCCTGCTCAAGAGCCTCATGAAGGACCCCGAGATCGGGCACCGGTTCGTCCCGATCATCCCCGACGAGGCACGCACCTTCGGCCTGGATGCCTTCTTCCCCACGAAGAAGATCTACTCACCGCACGGCCAGCAATACCTCTCGGTGGACCGAGACCTGATGCTCAGCTACCAGGAAGACACCCAAGGGGTGTTGTTGCACGAAGGGATCACCGAAGCCGGTTGCGCCGCCTCGTGGACCGCCGCCGGGAGCTCGTACGCGACCCACGGCGAGCCGATGATCCCGATCTACATCTTCTACTCCATGTTCGGGTTCCAGCGCACCGGCGACCAGCTGTGGGCGGCCGCGGACCAGCTGACCCGAGGATTCCTGCTCGGCGCCACTGCGGGCCGGACCACGCTCAACGGCGAGGGCCTGCAGCACCAGGACGGCCACTCACTGCTCCTGGCCTCGACCAACCCCGCCTGTGTCTCCTATGACCCGGCGTTCGGCTTCGAGCTCGGCCACATCGTGCGCGACGCACTGCGCAGGATGTACGGCGAACCCGCTCAGGGAGAGGATCCCAATGTCTTCTACTACCTCACCCTCTACAACGAACCCGTCGCCCAGCCCGCTGAGCCCGACAACGTGGACGTAGAGGGGATCCTCGCTGGAATGCACCTGTACTCGCAGGCGGCAACGGACCGGGGACCTGGCGCGCAGATCCTCGCCTCCGGGATCGCTGTGCCGTGGGCGCTCGAGGCACAGAAGATGCTGCGCTACTGGGGGGTGAACGTCGACGTCTGGTCGGTCACCTCCTGGACACAGCTGCGTCGCGAGGCCCTCGCCACCGACGAGTGGAACCACCAGCATCCCGATGAACCGCAACGAACCCCCTACGTCACAACCCGCCTGGTCGGCCAGCGCGGACCGGTGGTTGCCGTCTCGGACTGGATGCGGGCAGTCCCCGACCAGATCGCGCCGTTCGTCCCGGGTGACTGGTCCTCGCTGGGCACCGACGGCTTCGGCCTCTCCGATACCCGTGCCGCGCTCCGCCGCCACTTCGGCGTCGACGCACCGTCCATCGCGCTGCGAGTAGTCGAGCGCCTGGCTCGCCAACGGCTCATTGACCCAGTGATGGCCCGGGCAATTGCGAGGCACTACAGCCGTGACTTCGGAATCCCATTCCCAGCACAAGCCTGATCAGCGGTGGACGGAAAGTTCGAACCGACGAGGTTCCGGATAGGAGCACGATGTCAACTACGGCCAAGTGGGATCACCAGACTCTCGCCCTGGAGGTCAACGGCGCCTCCTTGGAACTCGACATCCTCATGAGCCACGGGCGGAAGCCCCCGGTGCTGTTCCTGCACGGCTTCGGTTCGACCAAGGAGGACTACGCCGACTTCGCGCACATCCCGAACCTCGCCGCTGGGGGGTTCATCGCTTTCGATGCGCCCGGCTTCGGATGCTCGATGAGCAGCGACCTTTCGCGCGTCTCGATTGAGTTTCTCGTCGATGTCGCGGACGCCGTGCTGAAGCGGCTAGCGATCGAGGAGTTCCACGTCGTCGGTCACTCGATGGGCGGACTCACGGCGCTCATGCTGGCGCAGCGCGCCCAAGACCGGGTGCTCAGCTTCGTGAACATCGAAGGCAACCTGGCTCTCGAGGACTGCTTCCTCAGTCGCCAGATCATCGACAACCCGGACGAAGACCCAGCTGTCTTCCTGGAGGAGTTCGCTGCCCGGACGCATCCCGCCCCGGAGTTCTCAAGCGCCCTGTATGCCTCGAGCGTGCGGTCGAGGGTGCGTCCCGATGTCGTCCGGGGCGTCTTCGAGTCCATGGTCGATCTCTCCGACCACGGCAACCTCCTCTCCCGCTTCACGGCGCTGGCGATGCCCCGGCTGTTCATGTACGGCGAACAGAACGCGGGACTCTCCTACCTGCCCCTCCTGAGGGAGCACGGCGTGGAGCTGGCTGAGATCCCCTGGAGCGGGCACTGGCCGATGTACTCCAATCCCGTCGCAATGTGGGCGGAGATCGCTGGCTTCTACGACCTTCATTTCGACCGGGGCCGAAAGCGCGCCTTCCCAGCTAGCCGGTGGCGTCGGTGGGCAGCCGACGCACGACGTACAGGGTGACGCCGGCGCGGCGGTCGTGGACAAGCCGTTGGGTCGGTGTCCAGGCGCACGTGCAGATCGAACGTGAGCGATCGAACGCGCGTTGACTGCTTCCTCCCGCGAAATCAATGCTTGGCCAGCGATGACGGGCAGCGCCGCCCGCCCGCTCGAAGCGTGCCGCCTCGAGGCACTACAGCCGTGACTTCGGAATCCCATTCCCAGCACAAGCTTGATCAGCGGTGGAGGGAAAGTTCGAACCGACGAGGTTCCAGAAAGGAGCACGACATGTCAACTTCGGCGAAGTGGGATCACCAGACTCTCGCCCTGGAGGTCAACGGCGCCTCCTTGGAACTCGACACCCTCGTGAGCCACGGGCGGAAGCCCCCGGTGCTGTTCCTGCACGGCTTCGGTTCGACCAAGGAGGACTACGCCGACTTCGCGCACATCCCGAACCTCGCCGCTGGGGGGTTCATCGCTTTCGATGCGCCCGGCTTCGGACGTTCGATGAGCAGCGATCTTTCGCGCGTCTCGATTGAGTTTCTCGTCGAGTCGCGGACGCCGTGCTGAAGCGGCTGGCGATCGAGGAGTTCCACGTCGTCGGTCACTCAATGGGCGGACTCACGGCGCTCATGCTGGCGCAGCGCGCCCCAGACCGGGTGCTGAGCTTCGTGAACATCGAAGGCAACCTGGCTCTCGAGGACTGCTTCCTCAGTCGCCAGATCATCGACAACCCGGCCGAAGACCCAGCTGTCTTCCTGGAGGAGTTCGCTGCCCGGACGCATCCCGCCCCGGAGTTCTCAAGCGCCCTGTATGCCTCGAACGTGCGGTCGAGGGTGCGTCCCGATGTCGTCCGGGGCGTCTTCGAGTCCATGGTCGATCTCTCCGACCACGGCAACCTCCTCTCCCGCTTCACGGCGCTGGCGATGCCCCGGCTGTTCATGTACGGCGAACAGAACGCGGGACTTTCCTACCTGCCCCTCCTGAGGGAGCACGGCGTGGAGCTGGCCGAGATCCCCTGGAGCGGGCACTGGCCGATGTACTCCAATCCCGTCGCAATGTGGGCGGAGATCGCTGGCTTCTACGACCTTCATTTCGACCGGGGCCGAAAGCGCGCCTTCCCAGCTAGCCGGTGGCGTCGGTGGGCAGCCGACGCACGACGTACAGGGTGACGCCGGCGCGGCGGTAGTGGACAAGCCGTTGGGTCGGTGTCCAGGCGCACGTGCAGATCGAACGTGAGCGATCGAACGCGCGTTGACTGCTTCCTCCCGCGAAATCAATGCTTGGCCAGCGATGACGGGCAGCGCCGCCCGCCCGCACGAAGCGTGCCGCCTAGATGATCCCGGCGGCGTAGGCGTGGCTGGCGGCCACGATGCTCTGGACGGTGGCGAGCTCGGCCTCGTCGCGGGGTCCGTAGACCATCACGAAGCCGGGGGAGAGGCGGGTGCCGGCCCACGGGTGCATGCGGCCCCAGCCGCGGGTGACCAGGTCGGCGGCAAGGTCGGCGGGCAGGGCGAGGTGCAGGGAGCCGTCGTAGGACGGGTGCAGGTGCGCGAACTCCCCGACCGACGGCACCAGGAAGGCGTCGTCGTCCTCCGGCGGGCTGGTCGAGGGTGAAGGCCTGCGCTCCGGGCACGGAGATCCGTGACTCGGCGACGCTGACACCCGGGAGCGACCGAGCGAAGGCAAGCAGCCGTTCCTGCAGGTCCGTCGGCGCGGTGTCGCTGAGCTGCTGTTGCGGGATGTCCCAGGAGACCGTGGGGTGCGGGCCGCGGCGGTCCGGCAGCCGACCCTCGGCCACCGTGGGCCAAGCGACCTCGGGTCGCGGGCCGGCGGCGGGCGCGGCTCGGTGGCCCAGGAAGTGCAGCCGGTAGGCGAGCCAGTCGTGCAGGGCACCCGCGGCGGCCGCGGTCAGGCCGTGCCCGCCGGCGTCGCGGTGGGCGGACGCCGGGGCGGCAGACTCGCCGAGCAGGTAGTCCCAGGTCCGGGCGAGCAGCTCGGCCGGGATGACCTGGTCGGCGTCGCCCTGGGCGACGAAGACCGGAAGGTGGGCGAGGCGTCCCGCCTCGACCGGGACACCGGCGTCGAACGGCAGGGTGCCGTAGAGGATCGCGGCGCCGGCGTAGCGAGCCGGGTCGGCCAGGACGAGGCCGCCGGCGAACGCGGCGCCACCGCTGAAGCCGACCAGGACGACCGGGCGCCCGGCGGGTGCGACGTCGTCGAGCCAGCCGCGGAACCAGCTCCATGGTCGCCGCGAGGGACTCGGCGACGGGACGGCCGATGCCGCGGTTGGCGAACCAGGCATAGCCGCCGCCCTCGCCGATCGGCGCCCGCACGGCGGCGTACGCCGCGGCCTCCGGTAGGTGCGGCGCCAAGGAGAGGATCTCCTGCTCGTTCGAGCCGCGGCCGTGCAGCAGCACGACCAGGGGCGCGGCGGGGTCGGTCTCGCCGTACGTCGCCACGACCGGAGGCGCGAAGGCGGTCACGAGCGCTCCTGGGGGACGAGCTCGGCGGCGGTGCGGATACCGCCCCAACGGGCGACTTCGCCCGGGAGGTCGAGCCGCTCGACGGGTGCGGCGTTCTCGTACTCTCCCCACTGCGCCTTCGGGAGCATCCACATCACCTCGAACTCGTTGCCGTCGGGGTCGTGGGCGTAGACGCTCTTGGTCGCGCCGTGGCTGGACTCACCGGTGAAGGCGTCGAGGTTCGCCAGGGTGAGGCGCGCCTCCTCGAGCTCCTCGATGGTGTCGACCTGCCACGCCAGGTGGTAGAGCCCGAGGGAGCCGCGCGGGCGGGGCGGCTGCTCGCCGACCCCGAACAGGCCGAGGTCGTGGTGGTTGCCCGAGCGGGGCAGCCGCAGGAAAGCCGCGTTCGCACGCGGCTCTCGCGCCACGACCACCATGTCGAACGCCGCCTGGTAGAACGCCAGGCTGCGCTCGAGATCGGCCACGAACAACACTGCGTGGTTGAGACGGACGGCGTTCACGGTCATGGTGACTTCCTTGGTGCAGTGGAGGGGTGGGGATTGTCAGGCGGCGATGCCGAAGCCGCCGGTCCAGGAGACCTTCTCGTTGACGGCGAGGGTGAGCTGGAGGAAGCCGACCGCCTCGAGCTCGCGGGCCCGCTTGAGCGACCCGGCGTCGATGGCCTCGAGGCCGCCGGAGGTGAAGACACCGGCCAGCGTGGACTTGGCGTCGGCGTCGTCGCCGGCGATCAGCACGGTGGTGGTCAGCGGGCCGACGGTGCCGGCGGCCAGCGTGGCGGCGAAGGTGGTGTTGAACGCCTTGAGCACCCGCGACTGCGGCAGGGCGGCGGCGATCTGCGGCGGCGGCCGAGCTGTCGGCCGGCACGACCAGGGAGTCGAAGGTCTCGAAGTTCAGCGGGTTGGTGATGTCGACGACGATCTTGCCGGCCAGGCTCTCGCCGCGCTGGGCGATGACCTCGGCGATGGCGGGGTAGGGGACCGCGAGGACGACGATGTCGCCGGTGACGGGGGTGGCGATGTCGTCGGCGCCGAGCAGCTGGACGGTGTGGCCGCCCTTGGCGGCGACGGCCGCGATGGCCTGGCCCATGTTGCCGGTGCCGAGGATGGAGAGGTGTGCCATGAGGTGCTCCTGTGAGTGAGGCGGACTGTCCGCATTTAGTTGTTGCTTCAAGTAACACTCTACAGGTTTTAGTTGTTGCGTCAAGTTATCGGCTACGCTTTGAGCGCATGGAGACCCGAGTGGCTGACCGAGGATGAGCGGGCCGCCTGGCTGCGGCTGATCGCGGTGGTCGAGCTGCTCCCGGGAGTGCTGGACGCCCAGCTGCGGGCCGACTCGGGCCTGACCCACTTCGAGTACTTCGTCCTGGCGATGCTCTCCGAGGCGCCCGAGCGCACCCTGCGGATGACGTCCCTGGCCCAACGCACGAACGCCACGCTGTCCCGGCTCTCCCACGTCGTGAACCGGCTCGAGGGGCGAGGCCTGGTGGAGCGTTTCCCGTGCCCCGAGGACGGGCGTGCCACCAACGCCCGGCTCACTCCGTTGGGATGGGATCTCGTCGTCGCCGCCGCGCCCGGACACGTCGCGACCGTCCGCCACAGCGTCGTCGACCCGCTCACCCCCACTCAGCTCAAGCAACTGCGCAGCATCGGCGACGCCCTTCTCACCCGACTCGACCCCGACGGGCGACTGACCGGGCTCTACGACCCGGAATCGGAGAAGGCCGGAGGCCTCTTGAGGATCGGCACGTTAGCCAGGTGGGTCGACCGCAACCGAGAGAACGGCCCTCATTCTTCGCCTAAGGCTGTGTCGCAGCTCCCGACCCTTGAGGGCGCGGCAGGGCCGCTCCCGGGCACGTCGAGACCGTCCGCCGGCACGTGGTCGCCCCGCTCACCCCCACCCAGCTCAAGCAACTGCGCGGCATCGGCGACGCCCTACTCACCCGACTCGACCCCGACGGACGACTGACAGGGCTCTACGACCCGGAATCGTAGAAGGTGGGCGCCTCTTGAGCATCGGCTCGTGAGTCAGGTGGGTCGTCCGCGACCGAGCGAACGGCCCTCATTCCTTCGCCTAAGGCTGTGACGCGGCTCCCGACTCTTGAGGGCGCGGCAGGACGGTCAAGACCATGCCGATGTAGGTGCGGAACTCGGCCATGTAGGCGGTGAGGAACTCTCGCGTCGAGTCCTTGGTGACCTCGCCGTCGTCATGGAAGACCTCGGGGGAGTACTGGATGTACGCCTCAGGTGTGGTCATCTGCCGGGCGTTGCAGAAGCTGAGCACGCCGCGGAGGCTCTGCTGCCCCATCGCGGTGCCGATCTGGCCGATGGAGGCGCCGATGACCGCGGCTGGGATGTGATCGAACGAGTTCTCTCCCCATGGTCGGGAGGCCCAGTCGATCGCGTTCTTCAAGGCTCCGGGGATCGAGCGGTTGTACTCAGGTGTCACGAAGAGCACCGCATCGACGGCAGCGATGGACGCCTTCAGCGCTCGGGCCTCAGCGGGATAGTCGTTGTCGTAGTCCGGGCTGTACAGCGGCAGGTTGCCGATCGGGAGCTCGGTGAACTCCATGTCGTCCGGCGCCAAGCGGATCAGGGCACGAGACAGGACGCGATTGATCGACGTCGATGAAAGGCTGCCGACGAAGTAGCCGACTTGAATGGTCATGGCGCCTCCTGTGCACCGCGGCCCTCCGCGGAGGACGGGCCTTGTCCAACCAATCAACCACGGAGCTCATCGACAAGGAAGGCAGCCGGCGTGGTGGGGCCTAGGCAGGAGCGTTTGAGGGAGGCACGAGCTTTGTTGCCGGCTGCCGCGCTGGGTGCTTGAGTGCTGAGAGGTAGCACCCCACACCCGCGCAGGGGGATCGATGAAGGCCATTCAGTACACCGCGTTCGGCACTCGCCCCAAGCTCGTGGAGATCGACAAGCCCTCGCCGGGGCCTGGGGAAGTCCTGTTGCGGATCACAGCCTCGGGACTGTGTCATTCCGACGAGTTCGTGATGATGATGCCCGAGGAGGGATACCCCTATCCGATGCCCATGACGCTGGGGCACGAGCCGGCCGGCGTGGTGGAGGAGCTGGGGGAGGGTGCCAGCGGTGTCGAGGTCGGGCAAGCGGTCATCGTCTACGGCTGCTGGGGGTGTGGTGTGTGCGAGATGTGCGCCGATGGCTCCGAGAACCTGTGCCTGAACGGGATGATCTCGCCGGGTCTGGGAACGCACGGGGCGATGGCGGAGTACATGGTGGTGGACACCCCTCGGCACTTGGTCCCCATTGACGACCTTGACCCGATCCGCGCTGCCTCGCTCACTGACGCGGCCCTGACGCCGTACCAGGCCATCAAGAGCGTCCTTCCGCGACTCGTGGGTGGATCGACCACCGTGGTCATCGGTGCCGGTGGGCTGGGACACGTCGCCATCCAGCTGCTGCGTGAGCTCACTCCGACCCGTGTGATCGCCTTGGACATCGGACAGGACAAGCTCGACTTCGCCAAGGAGAACGGCGCCCACGAGGCCTTCACCTCCAGCCCGGAGGCCGCGGAGAAGGTCAAGAGCCTCACGGGTGGACGGGGCGCGACGGTCGTCCTCGACTTCGTCGGCGCCGACGTCACCGGCGACCTGGCCGTCTCATGTGGCGGCGTGGGCTCGGCCGTCGTCGTGATCGGCGCCGGCATGGGCGGCGCCAAGGTAGGTCTCACCTCGACGCCGTACAACATGACCGTTTCGACCTCGCTGTGGGGCCGACGCAAGGAGCTGCTCGAGCTGGTCGAGATGGCGAAGCGCGGGCAGATCAAAATCAAGACCACGACGTATCCGATCGAGGACGGCGAGCAGGCATATCACGACATGCACGCGGGAAGCATCGTCGGGCGAGCGATCGTTGTTCCCTGAGTCGCGGCAGCTCGGCGATTGTGGTCGGCTGTGGGCACCGGGCCCGTAGCCCCCCACTTGAGGGCCTGATGGAACCTCTGCGCCGTGCCGCAGGTCTTGGGGTGGTTGGGTCGGAGTCGGTCTGGGCGTCCGAGCCGCACCTGTCCGGTTCCCGCGGCGTGTGCGCCGAACTCGCGCTGGGGCAGGCCATGCAGTCGCCCGGTGAGGCACCAACTGGGGTTGACGTCCGCGCGGGGCGGTGCGGACCGGTCTCACGCGCGCAGCTAGGGTGCCTAGACCGCAGCAGCGTCGTGGCGGAACCACCATGATGCGACACCGCTCGGCGCCCGCCCTGGCCGTCGCTCTGGCTGCCATGGCGATCCTGCTCACCGCCTTCAGCGACGACCCCGACACCCTGGCCTCCACCGATGGGGCTCGCCGTCCTCCTCGCCGTCTGGTGATCTGGTGCAGGCCGCTCGGCTCACGGATTCGAACCGCGGCCAGAAACTGGCCACTTATGGTCGGCCAGCATCCCGATCCACTCCGTTCCACTCCGAAGTGGACCGCGGGGTCTCTCCAAGTAAATCCGAGGAGATCCGCGATCATCCGACTCGCTCCGTAGCGGTCTATCTCATCCAGAGGTCTCAAGTTCAAATCCCGACGGCGGTCAGCAAGGGCACCGCGATCCCGTACCCCCGGCGTACCCCCGTGCTGCAATGCTTGCGGTTTCAGGGGTTGCTCGGCTTCCATCTCGCGCCTGGCAAGGAATCGACTCTCCCTTCGGCGCCTTCGCAATGAGAAGGTCAGGGGTTCGAATCCCCTCAGCTCCACCACGCTCATAGTGCCTCTGACCTGCGCAAACGTGTCTGTTGGTCAAGTCTCCGCCTGTTGAATTCTCACAGCCGCGTACCCCCACGCGTACCCCCGCTGACCTCCTCACTGCTTGTGAGAGTGTCGCGTCCTCCGTGCGGAGTCCCGCATCAGGAGTTCTCGTTCGCGATCGCGTCGGAGTTGCGTTGATGAGGTGGCTCCCCCCATCGATGTCGAGTCGGTACTCGCCGCCGGCGCCCGATGCGTGCAAGCGACCGGCGGTCCTTCAGGCGGCGGATAGACCCACTCCCCTGAACGCCCGGATCGCGGCATGAGAAAGCGTCAGAAGAGCGCCACCCGAACGTCTGCGGTCACCCAAATGTCACCCGGACCGATCTGCGTGACTGCTCGGAGGGTAACCGCGTCCGCTGTCGTGCTCACCGCGTTCGCCGATCGGTAGTGGTATCGGAGGTGTTGATCCCAGATCGTGGAAAGTTCGGCAGCGATCTCCGGCGCGTCCCCCTGCTTACCCGTCGCTCGCCCCGAGATGAGCCACTCCGCGCCCTCGGACCGTCGCACCTCCATGTCCTGCCACAGGCCGGGACTGTCGTCGGCGTAGGACGGGTCTCCGAAGAAGGCGCAGCAGTCGATCTCCATACCCAGCAAGTTGTCCCCGTCGCTGGCGGGACCGGATGCGCAGATCTCTGCTCTGATTCGTTCGAACTCGTCGCTCTCGACCACGGCTGCATCCTCCCGCACGACGCGTCCGTTCATCGGCTGCGAGAGTGCCTTCGTGGGCGCACACGCGGCGATAGGGAGGACTAAGTATCGAAACCGACCGAGCGGCAGCATAGGTAGCTGCGCGGGCTGGTGGGTAATAGGCGTACGGCCGCGTGGCCGCCCTTCCCTGCAAGGCGTCAGCAATGAGATTGATGTGGTCGATGGCGGCCGATATGCCGTATAGGCGGAGATGCTAATCGGGTAAGGCGTCGGACAGACGCGGTCGTCGTAAGAGAGCGCGCTTCGCGGCTGCGGGAGATGTAGGTCCTGGGCCCACCCCTCCCACTGGCGGGCAGTCGTCAGGGCTCGCTCCATCCGACCCAGCCATTCGCGTTCCTGATCGGCCATGCCAACAGCGTACGAACGAAGCCCCTTGGCGCGTCACCGCTGCGCCGACACTGCAGCGATAGGCCGGCTGCGATGCTGAACGTTATGGGGACAGATGCCTGGCGAAACTGGAAGGCCTACGACGAAGGCAAGGTCGAGACCGAGAACGTCGATGACGAGGTTCACTCCGACCGCAGCATCATTGGCGGACCAAGAACCATTGGGGCCCCACACGTTGTCCATCCAGGGTCCTCCTGCCGCGCCGCCTCGAGGACCTCGGTGAGGTTGGGGACGACGGCCGTTGCTCGAAGCTGTACTTACCGCTGGCGCCAGGGTCGCGGTCCAGACGCTCGCCGCGCCCATCACTTCAACCAACAGCACCCGCGCTCAACGATCCAGAGCCGCCAAGTCCCTCGGTGGATCCGGGCTATGTGGGAGCCGGATAGGCGCACGCTCATCGCCATGACCGGGAAGTCCTGATTGGTGCGTCTTCCAACGCACCATCTCGGCAAGAGCGCGCGGATCGTGGCATCGGCGCGCGTTCCGCGCGGTGCGGTGACCTCAGGTGGGGGACGCCGACCTCGAGTTCGAAGGAGCGCGGGCCAGCTCTCCTCGGGTCAGCAGGACCGCTTGGTGGAGCATGAGCGGCTTGCACGATCTTCGGTTGCAACCATGACTCCCATTGCGCAAGTCATGTGCGTGGTGCGCGTGGTCAGCGACGTCGCGCCTCGATCAGGTCGCCCTCGATCAGCGCCGGCTCGAAACCCGCTCCGCTGAGCAGCGCACGCCACTGCTCCTCGTCGCGCTCCCGGCCGCCCAGGAGCGTGAGCATGAGCAGGTCCAGCCACTTGCTGCCGTGGGGCCCGTTGCCCGGGGGGACGACGGAATCGAGCACGAGCAGCCGCGCGTGCGCGGGAGCGGCCGCGTGGATCGTCTTCAGGATCGCCGCCGCCCGCAGATCGTCCCAGTTGTGCAGGATCGCCGAGAGCACGTAGACGTCACCCTGCGGCGCGCGCTCGAAAAAGCTGCCGGCGACAAACGACAGTCGGTCGTCGACAGCCGCCTCGTCGCGGCTGGTCTCTGGCAGGTCGAACACGATGCCGCGCAGCCCCGGAACACGATCGAGAAGGCCGCGCAGGAGTGCGCCCGTGCCGCCGCCGACGTCGACCACGGTCTCGTCCCCGCGCCAGTCCAGGGCCGCGAGCTGCTGGACGCGGGCACCCCCAACGCCCATCGCCATGACTCGGTCGAACGCCGCACGCTCGGAGGGACGCGCTGCGAGCCAGCTCCAGAAGTCGTCGCCGAAGATCCGCGGGAACACGGCGTCGCGCGTGCCTGCATCGAGCTCGCCAACCGTGCTGTACCAGACGCCGCCGAAAAGGCGCGCGAGGTCGGTCCAACCGTCGCCTCGGAGGAGCTCGGAGGCGGGCGTGTTGTCGAAGACCCCGCGCTCCACCTCGGCGAAGAGGCCGTCACTCGCGAGCGCTCGGAGCATGCGGTGCAACGTGTCAGGGTCCGCGCCGACTTCATGCGCGACGTGCTCGACCGGACGCGGCCCCTCCGCGAGCGCGTCCGCGACGCGGAGCTCACAAACAATGGCGAGCGTCCGCGTCGCCATCGCGCCGCGCATCAGATCCCACATGACCGACTCCGGCTCGCGCTCGTTCATTCGCCTCCCGTCGCGTCCGCAGCGCACATCTCGTCGCGACGCAAGAGGACGGAGACCAACGCAACCGCGCCCCGCACCGAGCCTCCTCGAGCAACCAAGCCGCGTCGCGTCATCGCGAAACCCTCATCCCCACGCTGGAGGTCGAAATTAGAGCAGCCGAGGAAGCGACCCTGCAAGGACGCTGGAAGACCTGGAACTCAAGCGCGCGCGGTGCGGCATGATCGGATGCCCCGTCGGGTCAGACTGCGCCATCCTTGCTCAGCCGCGCGCGGGCGCGCGCTGCGGCAGAACGGACGCGAGCAGACGGATCGTCCTCAAGTCGCGCAACCGCTGCGGTCCCGTCACGAACTCTGTGATGAGCCACCACCCTGAGCGCCATCTCGCGCACTAGCCGAGTCGACAAGGGCGACAGGACTGTCGGGACGGCGACCTCGTCCCAGTTCCAGAGCAGACCCGGGCCGCCCACACCTTGAGCCAGTACGTAGGCCCGCTCGCTTCACCGGTCTTGGCCCACCGAGCGGGTGGACCTCCAAGGGCCACGATCAGGTCAGGGTCCGCATCGCGGCCGGCAAGCAGGTCAATGCACTCGTCGACGGCGCGCTGGCACCGGCCGGGCTACCGTCGGCAGCATGAGCGCGGTGCCGCCGGTCCTGGTGCCGTACGTCGCCGGCCTGGTGGTGTACGACGTCACCGGTGATCCCGGCACGCACATCGGGATGCCGTCGACCAGCCTGACGTTCGTGCTGCCGGCCGACGAGCCGCTCGACGTGGGCTGGCGCGGGAACGAGGGCACGCGCGGCGAGTTCTGGGCCAACGTCGCGGGGCTGCACGTGGGTCCGGCCGAGATCCGGCACCGGGGCCGCCAACGCGGCGTCTACCTGGACCTCACCGTTGCGGGAGCCCGTGCGCTGCTCGGGGTGCCGGCGGCGGGCCTCGCTGGTGTCCTCGTCGAGGCGGCCGAGGTCGACCCCGCCCTGCGCGACCTCCCCGACCGGCTGGCCGGATCCGACCCGGACCGGTGGGCCGTCCTGGTCGAGCGGGCGCTGGTCGACGCGCTCGCCCGGCACGACGCCCCGGGGCCGCGAGCCGAAGTCGGCCGCGCCTTGGCCCGGTTGACGCGGGGTGCGCGGGTCGCCCAGGTGGCCGACGAGGTCGGGCTCAGCCGCCGCCACCTCGGCGAGCTGGTGCGGGCGGAGGCCGGCGTGACCCCGAAGGAGTGGCAGCGGCTGGCGCGCTTCGAGCGCAGCCACGCGCTGGTGCGCGAGGGCGTGCCGCTCGCCACGGTCGCCGCGCGATGCGGGTACGCCGACCAGTCCCACCTGACGAGGGAGTGGGTCGCGCTGGCCGGGTGCAGCCCGACCGAGTGGAAGCGCCGGGAGCTCCCATCCGTCCAAGACGAGGACGTCTCGGACCCACCAGGCTGAGGTCATGGACATCACGGACATCAAGCACTGGCAGACCATGAGCTTCCGGGACACCGACGCGATGGGGGCCTGGCTCGCCGCGATCGGGTTCCACGAGCACGCGACGTACCGCGACGAGGCCGATCCGTCCGTCGTCGTGCACGGCGAGTGGGTGTGGGACGGCGGCGGGATCATGGGCGGCACCGACAGCGAGGGATCGCCGATCACGCCACCGGGCCAGGCAGCCTGCTACCTGGTCGTCGACGACCCGGACGCGCTGTTCGACCGGGCGGTCGCCGCCGGCGCGGTCGTGGATCGCCCGATGGCCGACCAGGACTACGGCGGCCGCGGCGGAAGCGTCCGCGACCCCGAAGGCAACCACTGGTCGTTCGGGAGCTACCAGCCCCGGTGACGCGAGGACGCCCCCGCCAGCCGGAGCGACAGCACGAGGACCAGCCGCCAAAGTCATGGTTCGCCTTGCGGGACCGTGGCGACGCGGGTGCCCGAGAACCTGCGTCCTCCGGCTCCCCTCTGTTGTCAACGGCGTTCTGGAGCGCCTGCACCTGCTTCGACGCCGTCCCAATCTGGGCGCGCTGACGCGGCGGTGTGACGCATGCTCCGCACGCCACTCCGGAATGCGACCGTGTTACGTCGAATCCGGGGCCGGTGCCGCGTGCTCTTCGCGGTTGGCAAGACCGTGGTGCGGCGGCCAGCATGAGTGATGATCAAGCCGGCGAGAAGGCGGAACCTCGTTCTTCGCGGACTTCTGGTCGTGTTGCTTCTCATCGGGACGGTGATGGGGATTCTGTGGGCGGTGCAGAGGCAGCTGATCTACTTCCCCGACGCTGCCCGGGTCCCGCCGGCTGGTGAGGTCATCGCGGGAGCCCGCGACGTCACCTTGCACACCGAGGACGGACTCGAGCTGGGCGCCTGGTTCATCCCCGCTGCGGGAGGTCGTGGCCCTCTTGAATCATGGCCGTGCTGATTGCGCCTGGGAACGGGGGAAACCGCGAGGGGCGGGCGGGTCTTGCCGAGGAGCTGAGTGATCGCGGACTTGCGGTCCTGCTGATGGACTACCGGGGATACGGCGGCAATCCGGGCAGCCCCACAGAGGAGGGGCTCGCCGCGGACGCCTTCGCCGCCACTGAGGCACTGGAGGCGTTGGGCTACCCGCCCGAGCGCACCATCTACTTCGGGGAGTCCCTGGGCACCGGTGTGGTGGCGGCACTTCAGGTGCGGCGCCCGCCAGCCGGGATGGTACTGCGCTCGCCCTTCACCGAGTTGGCCGACGTCGGGGCACACCACTACCCACTCTTGCCGGTACGGCTGCTGCTCGGGATCGGTTCCGGGTCGTCGAGCATCTGTCGTCGAGCCCCGTGCCGGTGACCGTGATCTACGGGGATCACGACACCGTGGTGCCCTCGGCGCTGAGCGCGAGGGTGGCCGACGCCGCCTCGTCCCTAGCCGAACGAATGGTGATCAGCGGTGCAGACCACAACGACCCGGTGATGTTCGGTCCGCGAGTCGCCGAGGCGGTCGCGCGACTTGCCCGGGAGGTCGCATGAGCCGGTCGGAACGCTCATTTGGCAGGCTGCCGCGCGGAGCGCTGCAGGATCGCGCACCGAGAAGCGCGAGACCTCAAACGGCATGTCGGGCCGGCCGGGCTCACGCCCCATTGCACGGTTAGACGCTGGCGACGGCGCTTCGAGCGCACTCTCATGGCGACGAGCGGGCAAAGGCTTGGGCCGCCGATCAAACAGTCTGGAGGGATCACGTTCCAACGCTCCACGATGAGGTCGCGGTCGATCATCTGCTCGCCGACGTGGCACTGAAGTCCGCGGTAGGCTCGGCGCGATCGTGGGGACCGTAGCCCTGCGGATCGCTCGGTTGGGGTCGCCGCCGAGGGGCCGGTACCTTCAAACCGTGGTGATGCCGAGTCCCGGTTGGCACCGGCTGCAGGCGGCCATCGACGGCCGCGTCGTCCCCGACCCCGAGCCGACCACGTTCAACGCCCGGTTCCACGACGTTCGTCCCCGGGCGGCGGTCCGGTGCACGTCGCCGGCGGACGTGGCGGCGACGCTGTCGTTCCTGCGCCAGCACGACCTGCCGTTCGCCGTACGCAGCGGCGGCCACTGCTTCGCCGGCCACTTCGTCGAGCCCCGGCGTCGTGCTCGACGTCACGCCGATGGGCCTCGTTGCGCCGGACGGCGACCTGGTCACGGTCGGTGCCGGCGCCCGCCTGGGTGCGGTCTACGACCGCCTCCAGCTGGACGACCGTGCCCTTCCCGCCGGGACCTGCCCCACCGTCGGGATCGCCGGGCTGGCGCTGGGCGGGGGCCTCGGCGTGCTCGGTCGCCGCTACGGACTCACGTCCGACCGGATGCTCTCGGCCCAGGTCGTGCTGGCCGACGGCAGCGTCGTCACGTGCGACGAGCGCCATGAGGCGGACCTCTTCTGGGCGCTGCGTGGGGCCGGCGCCGCCGGCTTCGGCGTGGTGACGTCGTTCGTCTTCCGCACTGTTCCCGCGCCGCACGCCGTCAACTTCCACCTCGCCTGGGACTTCGACCAGGCCGTCGACGTCGTGGAGGCCTGGCAGACCTGGGCGCCGTCGGGGCCCGACGAGCTCGCCGCCAGCCTCAAGCTGATCGCGACCGGCGACCCGGCCCAGCCACCCACCGTCAACATCTACGGCGTCCTCCAGGTCGGCGACACCGACGGGTCCGACGTCATCGACGACCTCCGAGACCGGGTCGGGGCCGAACCAGCCTGGCGCTGGACCGAGGTCCTGCCCTTCGCCCGGACCCGGCAGCTCTGGGCACAGCTGCCTCCTCCCGGGACGACGTTCCACGACCTCGACACTCCCGCCGAGATCCACCCCTGGCTGGCCACCCGGTCCGAGTTCTTCCGCCGACCCCTCCCGACCGGCACGGTGGCGGCGGTGCTCGAGGTCCTCACCCGGGATCGGGTCGCCGGGGAGGAGCGCGAGCTCGACTTCATGCCCTGGGGCGGGGCCTACAACCGGGTCGCCGCCGACGCGACCGCCTTCGTCCATCGCGACGAGATGTTCCAGCTCAAGCACTCGGCCACCGTCCACCCCGACGCGCCCGCTCAGGCCAAGGACGCCGCCCTCGCGTTCGTGCGGCGGTCGTGGGAGACCGTGCACCCATGGGGATCGGGCGGGGTCTTTCCCGCCTTCCCCGACCGAGACCTCGCCAAGCCCGCCGAGGCGTACCACGGCAGCAACCTGCCACGCCTCCGCACGATCAAGGCCCGCTACGACCCCACCAACGTCTTCCAACCCCCCAGCGGACAAGCCATCCCACCGGACTGACGGGCCGCGGCCAGCGGGCGGGGAGGGAGCGGGGGAGGCCGAACGACTCGACTGCTCCGCCGACCCGGCCCTGAGCCGTCGCCCGCCAAGCGTTCGTCGGGCGGCGGCGTCGACCTGAAGCGCCCGCTCCTGTGCCGCTGTCCCGATCGCTCATGCCTGCGATGATCGGTCGCGGCGATGAGCGAGCGCCGTGCTGATCAGCCTGCCGGTGCCACCTGATCGCCGCGTGCCCAGATCGCGCGGAGCGACTCCGCGAGCCTCCCCGGCTCGATGCGGTGCGGCGGATCGAAGTGGTGCCGCTCGGCGAAGACCTCGAGGGTGAAGTCAGGAAAGACGTCCCCGAGTCGCTCGGCTATCTCACCGAACTGGTCCGGGTTGCTCAGACCGCCGAGCGCGTAGTAGACCGGACGGTCGAAGCCGGCCAGGGCGCCGCGATCCAGGCTGTAGGTCTGGAAGGTCCGCAGGATCGCGCGGATCCCCGCGGGCCGCTGCTTCATCCACGGAGGCGGTGGACCCGGTGGCGGGGCGGGCAGCTCGACCTCCGGTCGCACCTGCAGCCGCATGAACGCCGGCATGAACTGCTCGGGCGGCGACTGCGCGAGCTCGTCGTACGTCGCCCACAGCCTCTCGTGCTCCGGGCTCCAGTCCCAGTCGCCGGCCCACGCCGGTTCGAGCAATCCGAGACTCAGCAGCCGGGCGGGTTGCCGGGCTGCGCAGGCCAGCGCCGCGGCGCCTCCTCCGGAGTAACCGACGAGGTGGAAGGAGCTCCAACCGCGGGCATCTGCTTCCCGCAGCACCCCGGCAACCTCTGTGTCCAGGGAGTAGCCCGGTGGCGGGGAATCCTCGCGATAGACCTCGAGGTCCTTGACGATCGCCTCGACATCCGACCCCAGCGCAGCGACGAGTCCGTCGTAAGCAAGACCGGCGGGCAGGACGATCCCTGGAAGAAACATGACCCTGAACGCACTCACCGTGCACCACCTCTACCTCGCCGGCACCGGCCACGATCGCCTCGACGTTGGTCGATGTCCACCGGGCCATCATCCTCTTGGCCATCACCCACGAGCCGAAGCGTCCGCGCATGGCTGCGATCCGCGGCTCGTGCCGATGTGCGGACGCGAGGACAGGGTCATCGGCCATAAGGCTTTGCGGCCGTCGTCCCTGGTGCGACGCTGCTGGTGTGACTTGTCTCGGGACAGTCCGACTGTTGCCGATGGCACTCGCACTCATTGTGGGCGCGGGCTGCACCGGCGAGCCGGAAGACGAGCACCGTCAACGTCACCCTCCCCAGCAGTGACCACAGCTGTGCTGGCGAGGCTCGAGCCTTCGTGCCCACCCGCGCCCGAGAGCCCCGTCGAGTGTCGCCTCCGCGGAGGCGGGGAACGCCCTCCTCGCCGCGCAGAACCTGCCGGCGTGGGATGCGGCCGACATCGGCGCCAGCACACTGCTGAGCGACGGGCGGATCGTGTGGGTGTTCGGGGACACCCTCCGATCCGGCAGGACACCGGGAATCGTCGCCAACTCCATGCTCGTGTCCGGCGGACACTGCGCGTCGCAGCTGCTTCCCGCTCAGGACGGGCCCGTCATCCCCGATGCCGCGGCGGACACGGTGCACTGGCCGATGTCAGCGCTGTCCTGGGCCGACGGGGATCGCGAGCGACTTGTGGTGCTGTGCTCGCGGATTCGTCGGGGAGGCTCTGGTGAGATGTTCGACTTCACGTTCCTGGGCACCTCCATGGCGATGTTCGATGTCCCCGCGGGCGGCGTACCGCAGCTGCGCAGCGTGAGCCGGATCACCGAGGACAACCCCGACCCGCAACAGGTCAACTGGGGCGCCGCCAGCTTCCACGACGGCCGCTGGATCTACGTCTACGGCACTCGGCTGACCGGTGAGCAGTACGTGTTCGGCCGCGAGTTGTACGTGGCCCGGATGCCGCTCGCATCCCCAGAGGATCGCTCGACGTGGCGGTTCTGGGACGGCTCTGGCTGGCAGCCGAAGCCGTCCGGTGCGGCAGCCGTGCTGGGTGCAGAGGGTGGCGTGTCGCAGACCCTTTCCGTGGACGACCTCGGCGGCGGCCTGTACCTGGCGGTCTCCAAACGGGACGGCGACCTCGGCGAGTTCATCTACTCGTGGTCGGCGCCCTCCCCGATCGGCCCGTGGACACCTCACAAGGGCGTCCCGGCACCGAACGACTTCGATGCCGGACTGCTGAAGTACGCGCCGCTGGCGCACCCCCAGATTCCGCTCGGCACCGGGCAGCTGCTGGTGGCTGTGTCTCGCAACACCACCGACTTCCGGCGGCTCGTGGAAGATCCGGAACTGGGAGTGGTCGAGTTTGTGGAGGTCGCGCTGCCGTGACGCCATGCTGTTGAAAGGGAAGACCCGCTTGGACGAGCAGAGTCGTTGAGAGGCTGGGTCTCGAGCTACCTCGACGCGACGACGGCCGTCCGCTCATGGCGGCGATCCGTGCGGATCGAGAGATGCGTCTAACCGCCGCGATTCGGACTCCTACACTTGTCCGATGGTGGAGCTGGACGCTGTTGAGGCTCGGATCTGGGCGCTCCTTGACCCCTACAGGGATGAGCTCGAGGAAGCGACCATCTACGGCTTGCCTTCGCTGCGCTGGCCCGGATCTGGCAGTCACGACTACTTCGCAGCAGTGAAGCGGAGCGCACACAAGGTCAGCCTTTACGCGATCGCCGTGGACACCTGGCCAGAGACACTCGAGGGCTCCTCGGCGAGATTCCAGTCCCTGCGCACCGGTAAGGCGACCTTCTCGTTCTCATCTCTGGACGCGGAACTCGCGGCGGAGCTCGAGACGTTCCTGGGGCGGCTCTACCAGCCATACCGCGCGTACCACGCGAGCGCCACTTGACCAACGACTGGCTACTCATCGCTCTGCGTACGACCCTTGCAGGCGTCCCCCGGGCAGCGTCATACCGGCCCTGAGGGCGCGTCCCCAGCGCACTGATCTGCCGATGACCGGCGTTTCGTGGACTAAGGACCGAACCTGCGACACCCTCTTTTTCAATGCCAACGACGGCGCACCGACGCGAGCCGTCGTCGCTGTACCCGAGGGGGTCACATGAGTTCCATCCGATCCGTTGCACTCGTCTCGGGCGCGGCGCTGTTGGCAGCCGTACTGATTGCCCCGCCTGCCGCGGCCGACCGATACACCGAAAGCGATCCGCACGGCGACATGGCGGTAGACATGCCCCAGACGTCCGGGTTCTCGCTGGCACCCACCCACCACAAGCTCGACATTCGCCATGTGATCGTTCGTCACACCGACCACTTCGTGACCATCCGAGCCGTCGTGCGACACCTCACGCGACCCCGGGGCGACGAATCGTTCAGCCTGTTCGGGTCCATCAAGGTGAACCGGCGTGCCCAGCCCTCGGAGAGCGTGGGCTGGAACTGGTGGGTCGACTTCGACGAGAGTCGCCCCCGAGAGGGAGTCCGCTTGTTTGTCCTCGACGCCGCGTACCAAGAGCAGTTCGGCTGCGACGGCTCCGTGGACGAGGGCTTCAAGGCCCGCGCCAACTACGACCGCAACCGGGTCACCGTGATCATTCCCCGAGGCTGCCTAGCCCTCGACAGCTTCCCCAACGTCCGGCCCCAGTGGGTGCAGGTTTCCGTCACAACATCCCACCAACTCGGGCTCGACCGCCCGTGGTACTTCGACAACCTCGGGTCACAAGTCGAGGACCCCCAATACCCCACCCTGTCGAACTCACACTTCACCCCCCGGCTCTACCCGTGCTAGGCGTACGGGCGTCCGGACATGCCGGATCCGCGCGCTCATGGCCGAGGTTTCCGGGGGCCCAAGCCCACCCGGGTATGTAGCAACCTCGACTGCTCGACCAACGGCACCACCAAGGCGTGGGTGACCAGGCCCTAGACACGGTGGACGAGGGCGACATTGACCCGAGACGTTGAGTCAGAGCGGACACGCCGGCTCATGCCGCAGTCCGTGCGCGTGGGCCGAAGGCGGGCTTAGTCCTCGTCGATCTTGGCGATCAGGTCGCGCACGGCGGCCTCGACGGCCAGGGTCGCGTGGACCTGCGCAGCGGCAAGCATCCGGTCGGAGATGTGGTGCAGCTTCGAGGCGTCGAGCAGCTCCCGGGCCCGGTCGACGTCCGACGGTAGCTCAGGATTCATGCGGCGACCCTCGACGGCTACCTCTTGGCGGGCCTGCTCGTGCAGGTGCCGCAGGACCGACAAGGGACCGCCCACCCTCGAGAACCGAGAATGGGCGGCGGAGGGGCGCCGTCCCCTCCCCATGCCACGACTGTCTCCCGGGGGGTGGGGGCAATGGCCGCGGCTGTCGTCAACGCTACGCCGGGGCCGAATGATCCGCTACAGAGTGGGGGCAAGGGACCGCCCATCCTCTGTGGGGGAGGACGGGCGGTCGTGGGGGATGGTCGTTCCCCCTGACCGGCCGGCCCGTGAGAGGCGGGGGCCGAGTCGCGGTCGCCTCAACGGTACGTCGGATTTGGGGGAAGTCGGGTCGTCCCGAAGGGTGAGGACAATCGCCCCGCCGCATGTCGTCACTGAACTTCTGGCGTTGGAGCAGGTGGGCCGGATGCTTCGAGGCGACCTGGCCCGGGTGCCCGGTGGTGCGTCTTCACTCCGAGGCGCCACCCGCTCACGAGGGGGACTCCCCGCCCGCCGGGGTGCGAGCGAGGAGTCAGCTCGCGTCGCCTATTCGGCGCCACCACGGAGGCGCGAGCCCCCAATCGAGTCCGGGAAACCCAAGCCCCCCGCACTCTTCAGCGTCGGGGGCTGGTCGGACCTCGCCTTGCGCCGCGCCCCCCCGGTCGCTGCGGAAGGCGAGGTCCGTACCAGAATGCTAGGGCCCGGATTCAGGGGCGTCTCTGGCCCAGATGGGTGGCCCCGCACCCTGGGGTCAGGACCGGCACTCTTGGGTGACTCGCGCCCGGCACGCCTTCCAAGGGTTCCTGCTACAGGACCGCCAGTCGCGGGAGTGCGCCCCGGCCTAATGGCCCGTCGTCGCGCTGAGGAACTACCAGCCCGCGAACAGAGAACCGCCCACCCCGCCAATCCGGGGTGGGCGGTCCGCTTCCTCTAGACCTCCGCCTTTATGGCATCCCACTCCGCCCAGGTGAACCGCTCGGTCAGGTCGTCGTCCGGATGCTCGGCGGCGTACTCCCTCACCATGGCGATCGCCTCGTCGATCGTGCAGTCCCCGTCCATCACCGCCTCATAGAGCAAGTACTGACGACGGGTGAACTTCCGGTCTGTCACGCCCATCGCGCCCTCTGTCACGTCCATGGCGACCGGTACCCCGTGGAACTTCCCCCGATGCCTCCCGGGGCCTGGCGGCTCAAGGGCGCAAGCGAGCCAACGTCCGCTAATGCCGCGATCCGCGCGATCATGCCGATGAGCGGACGCTCGCAGGGTTGGCCCTTGCAGGCGTACCTTGATCACAGGTCGGCCCGTCGGGCGATCCGCTCATGCCGACCACGAAGGAGGCCGGCATGATCTGGGCCATTCTCATCGTCGGAGTTGTACTCCTGGCAATCGGCGTCAACGAGTGGCGCACACGCAAGAAGCCGCTCGTACCCGGCATGCGGGAGTGGGAGAAGGGCAAGCACAACGAACTCGGTACTGGACAGTGAGTCCAGCGTTCGCTTGAGGGCCAATCCGGCGTCGTCAGACGTGAGTGGCTGCTTCTTCAACGTAGAGGTTGATCCGAAGCGGGAACCCCGCGAAGAGCCCTCGGCCGTCCGAGCCGTCCCCGTCGAATCGCACGCTCATGCCGCGATCCGCGCGGTCATGCCGATGAGCGGGCTTCTACCCGAACCTGTCGACTTGACCGACGCTCACGCGGCTGGTCGGGCCGGGAACGTGGCCGTCGCCATGACTTCCTCGGCCTTTGGCAAGAACCTCGCGAAGTGGCCTGGGTCTCGAGACTCGAGGGCAGCGACGAGGACGTGGTCCGTGCCGCTGTAACTGACGTCGGCGAACCAGAGCCGGTACGGATCGTCGCCCGCGATGCCGAATGGCTCGCCCCACTGCGGAAAACCCAGGAAGTTGTGGCAGACCGGGGCCGGACAGCCCGGGTCGTCGTTCACCGCTGCCGGGGAGATCGCGACGTCGACTGCGGTGGCGGGGAGCGCACCTATGGTCGACTCGATCGGAGCGGAGACGACGAGGCCCGGGTCGGACCGTAGCCAGCTGAGCAAGTCGGTTGCGGTGTTGGGAATCCCCTCGACCCGGGTCCCAGCGACGACCGGGTAAACGTCGAGCCAGAACACGAGTCGATAGTCGGGGTCCTCGACCTGCCCCAGCGAGAACTCACCCGTGCTGTCCTCCGCGAGCGCCCACGGGGTGTCCAGGTCGATGGTCATCGCTCCGTTGAAGAACCACAGGGTCTGGTACGTCGCGGCGGGGAGTTCGCTGTCGCCGATCCCGCCGGTGGCACAGAGCGGAAGGCACGCCGCTGCCTCACCGTCCACAAGCGGCGGCAGTGCTGGCCGTGGCTCGAGCCCACCCGGTAGGGCCGTCGTTGGGGTCGACGCCGGAACCGATCCGGTGGACGTCCGACTGGGGTCGGCCTGCGCACTGCTTGAGCCGTCGCCGCACGCCGCGATCGCGAGCATTGCCGTGATCGCCGCCAGCGAAACCACAGGTCGAGCGAGCCGTAACTGCAACGCTCCCCGTCGGGGCCGTCGGGTACGCATGGAATGTCCTGTGTCCTCGACGCCGGTGTGCGGCAGCCGCGCTACCCGGCCCACGAACTCACCGCCTCCCGGCTCAACCGCATATGCGATCGACGAACAGCGTCCGTCCCCGGGAGTCGCCCCAACGCTCATCGTGTCGCACGCCCCGGATATTGGGAATGGCCCAGAGAAACCACCTTTGAACGGCACAACGGTGAGCGTCCCTGCGTCAATTGCGCTGGAAGCCACTGCGGGAGCGAGCGAGCCCGAGTTGGTGCGGATCTTCCTTATCGCGCTCGCGACCGTTCTCGTGCCGCTGGCAGTTCTGTACTGGGTGTTCATTGCCGGGCGTCGCGGTGCGCTCCGATCTGCTGATCACCGTCCGACCGGTCGAGACGAACCAGCACACCCCGCGCTGAACGCACATGCCGCGATCCGCTCGGTCGTGCCGGCGATGAGCGGACGGGTCGCTCCGTCGCGACTCGGCTGCGTGGGCACGCCTCCTTCGAGCGCTTCCCTCAGTGGTCCTGGTGCTCTCAGCCCATGGCAGCGTCGACGCGCTCTCGACTTGTACCTCGGCGGGATCACAACGAGTCGTCGCCTCGCCTGTGGGGCAGACCGAACGTGCCAACAGACTTTTTGGGGCGCGCAACCAGGGGGCGCGAACCCGCAATGTTTGCCCGATGAGGCATGGGAGGAATGCTGGATCGACCAGCTTGTGCGTCGCTTGCAGCCTGCACGACCTTTACCGGTTGCCGGCGCTTGGGCCGTACCCCTGTGGTGTTCTGGCTCGCCAGCACACAACACCGGCCCAGAGCATCCAGATCCAGAAGACCAATGGGAAGAACGCCAGCACGTCGAAGAGGTTCTGGAGTGACGGCGCGATCGTCACCTGCGCACCAATGATTGCCAACCCAGAGACCGCTCCGAGCACGTTGAGAGTTAGGTTGAACAGGCCCGAACGCCACATGGCGAACGTCGTACAGACGATCGCCACCCCGAGTCCACCGCTGATCATCAGGTTCAGCCCGGCTCCTGCCGCGTCGATCGCGACGGTCAGTGACCGGTCCCCTGCATCGGCGGAGGCGGCCGCCGACGCGGCGAGCCCATAGGAGGCTATTTCGAGAGTCACGCTCACCGCCGAGGCCGCGACGGCGAAGTCAAGAAGCGGATGGCGATATCCAGAGTCGCCCAGCGCTTGACGCAGACCAATGAAGAGCAGGACTCGGCCAAGCAGGACGACCGCGAACCACCCGGCCATCGCGTAGACCGCGTTCTGATGACCGGCGTAGGTGTCCAACACGTCAGCCGCCGTCGTGCCGCGCGTCACTTGGGCTCCGACACCGACCGCGCCCGCCCAGATAATTGCCACCCACTCGAGCAAATAGAGGACCGCGCCAACGAGCACCCAAACGTTTCCAGCCAGGACACCGCGATTGTCGCCGCTCACTGTGAGTTCCCCCCGTCGGCTGTGAAGGACACTAGGGGAACCGCCATCCCCGGTCCAAGGGATACCCCGATCCGCGCTGACCGCGCGCTGTCAGGACCCCCGACGCTGGCCTCGACGTCACCGCACCATGCGTCGAATGTCCGATCATGCCGGCGAAAATTTGGGCTGAGGCGTCCGTTGGTCCGACGCGGTTGCGCGACTCGCCTCGCGGGCGCGGCCGTCATCCTGGAGCAGGTGGTAGAGGGAACGCCCGACCATGTGGTGCTGGCCGACCCCAAAGGAAGGGGTCCCGCATCGTCTGACAGGCAACGTCTGACAGGCAACGTCTGAGAGAGCCGCCGGTCGCGTGCTCGGTATCGGCCCGACTGCCCCAGCTCGCGTAACGGTGTGCCTACGCGGGCGCGCGGTCACTTGGTCGGAAGGCCAGCACCCCGCTCACGAGGAGGATCCACAACAAGAAGACCAGGAAGCCGACGAAGCCGATGGCCAGTGGGAGCAGTACCGCGGTGACGACGCTTGACCAGCCGAGCCAGCGTGGGCAGCACACCGTGGCGCAGCGCAGCGACCGCCACCCCGGCCGTCAGCAGGATCGCGGCGAGGGCACCGCACACGAACATGAGGAAGCCGGCGTTCTCGAACAGCCGGCGGGTGTTCGGCTCGAGCTCAAACTCCGCATCCATTGCCGAAAACGTCGTCGCGCGGGAAAGCGCGTTCCCGGCGAGGATCAACACCGACGCGGCCAAGCCCCCCGCGAAGGCGACCCGCGCCGCCGACGAGACCGCCGGTCCGGCTCGGTCGATGACCACCCGCACGCCATGAGAGAAGAGCAAGAGGCATAGCGCGGCCGCAGCGATCAGGAAGAACGCGACCACCTCGCGCGCGCGGTTACCCGAGTCGGCATAGTAGTCGAGGATCTCGCTGTCGCTGGGGCCGACTTCAATGCCCAAGGCGAAGGCGCCCACGTAGGCAACGACGAAACCGAGACCCGCGATCCCAGCCCAACGCTCCGTGGAGAACCTGGTCATGTGTACCCCTTGAACGATTGTCGTCTTCTCGACGAGATGCGCAAGCCGAAGGCCCAACGGCCGCAGGGTAGGTGCGGCCGGGGAGGCTCGCCGTCGACCATGCGCACAAGTCGGAATGTCCGCAGCCGCGATCCGCGCGTCTTGCCGCACCGATGAGCGGACGCCGTATCGGCTAGAGCTGCCGCCCAGCGGTGGGCTGGCGCGTCTAGTGTGCGGAAGCATGGAAGGCATCGTGCTTCGTGTCCGGCTCATCAGCGGTGACAGCATGGATGTCACGTACGAGGAGCGCGATGCGAGCAGCGAAGACGAGGTTATCGACCACGTCGTCTCCACATTGGCTGAGGATTCCGGGGTGCTGCGCTGCAGACACGGCGACCGGCTCGTGGTGCTGTACGCAAGGGGTGTTGCCGCGGTGGAAGTCGCGCCCCGCGGCGCGGTCCTGTAAGCGTCCACAGTCTCTCCAACCGCTGTTGTTCCGCTTGGTGCGCAATCCCGGTGGCTTCTCTTGGTCGTGTGAAGATTCGCAGCGAGCCGAAGGAATGCACAGGGGCCATGCGCTTCCTCAAGGAATCCGGACCTAGCGGCCAGTCGTGCCGGTGACCGGACGAGATCGTGGCTGCCGCCGTTGACGACGGGGTCGCGCGTCGTTCCGCGGTCAGTACCTCGCCTCGGGCGACATGCGTCTCACGCGAGCGCGGGGCCTTGCCGGCGGCGCCCGACGAGTCCACCACCCACTCGGATGTGCGGGCCGAACCGCCACCCTTCGGCGGCGCCGATGCGGGCGAAATTCCGGCGCGGCGGAAGTCGTCCGCCGCCGGTGGCGACGCTGGTCGCACGAATCGTCAACGGCGCGCGGCCGGCTCCGGCCGGGCTGAGCCCGTCAGCGTCCTTTGTGCTGCTTCCCGAAGTCGCATCAATCGCCTCGATACCGGGATACCGTCCCTGGATGAATGTGGCCGAAGTGTCGTTGGTGCTCGCCGTGGTCGTGTTGCCTGTGGTGCTGGGGTCCCTGGCAGCCGTGGCCCGGAGGCCTTGGTGGTGGGCTGCCGTCGCGGCGGTTCTCTTGGCCATCATCGCTGCGATCGCTCCGACACCGGAGGAAGGGGAGCCGCGTGTGGCTGCCGGCGATCTGGTGTTCCTGCTCGTCGTGGCCCTGTGGGTCACCGGACTGGCCTGGTCGGCATTCGTCCTCGTGCGTCGGTACTGGGTGAGGCGACGCGACTCGGGCGCTGCTTCTTCTCCCTGATCCTGTTGACAGCCAAACTCAAGCAGGCAAACGAGATCGCGCGTCGGCTGAAGAACGCAACGGGCCTCTGGCCTTCGCCCAGGCTCCTCACGCCGACTCGTGGTCACACGTGGCCTTGTTGCTACGAGGTCTGCGACCCAGCGAGCCGTGCTCGTTGAGGAAGGCCCGGTGAGTACACGGGCGCTGGGTCACGGCGTCAACCCGGCACCCCAACACC
>CAWHPY010000029.1:0-172888 GCA_963831375.1 uncultured Actinomycetota bacterium
GCTGACGAGCTGCGTGACGACGGGGCTGCCGTAGACGGGGTCTACGTCGAGCGGACGCTTCGGGGCGGGACCCTTGCGCGGCATTAGCTCTTCTCCTTCTTCGCGCCGTAACGGCTGCGAGCCTGCTTGCGGTTCTTCACGCCCTGCGTGTCGAGCGAACCGCGGATGATCTTGTAGCGGACACCGGGAAGGTCCTTCACACGACCGCCGCGCACGAGCACGATCGAGTGCTCCTGGAGGTTGTGGCCGACACCGGGGATGTACGCCGTGACCTCGATGCCGCTCGACAGGCGCACGCGGGCGACCTTGCGGAGGGCGGAGTTCGGCTTCTTCGGAGTGGTCGTGTAGACACGCGTGCACACGCCACGTCGCTGGGGCGAACCCTTCAGAGCGGGCGTCTTGTTCTTCGACACCTTGTCCTGGCGGCCCTTACGGACCAACTGCTGGATGGTGGGCACCGCGTGGTTCCCCTTCTTTAATGAGTACTTGCCTCTTCGGTGATGCTGGATGGTCGTGCTGCAAAACGGTTGTGCGCCGCGGCCGGCGTCCCGCTCGTGGATCCCGCGGTCGGGCGTGTCGCCCGCTCGCAACCCGCCACGAATCACCGCGGCGGAGGAGCCTTCGATTGAACGCTGCGATCGCAGCACGCGCGGCTCCCGGTGGAAACCTGCCCGCGTCTCGGAGGGACGAGGGCGCGGGTTCCGCTTCGGAGCACACGCGATGGCCTGGCTGACCCAGGCACGCTGAAAAAGATTACCGGCTCGCTGGGTACGGGTCAAAACGAGCGGGTATCGCGTGCGGTAAAGGGGCCGTATGAAGCGAGTCATGTCCCGGACGCGGCGAGGCTTTTTGCGCCATCCGACCGTTTTGGCCATTTTGCTCCCGGTTCGATCGGGAACGGACACCATAATACGGTGCCCATCACTGTCCACAGGCTCGTCGAACGCTGCGACGAGGTCGCCGCTATCGAGGAGGCCCTGTCCGACGCGTTGGTAGGCACCGGCAGCACCCTCCTGATCTGCGGTCAGGCCGGCGTGGGCAAGTCGTCGCTCGTCCTGCACGCCGAGGAGCTGGCACGGGGCGGCGGCTTCACGGTGCTGCGCTCCTGCCCGACCCCGGTCTCGGAGATCCTTGCGCACGGCGTAGTGCGCGACTGGGTCGGCCCGCTCGCCCGGCAGAACCCACCGGGCACCAAGCCGTTCGACGGACCGGCCGAGGGGCTGGCAGGCGCGTTGACCGCGCCGGGGCCTGAGCACCGGAACTGGACCCTGAGCACCATCGACTACGCCCTGGCCTGGGTGCTCGAGAACCTCAGTGAGACCGGCCCCCTGCTTCTGGTGGTCGACGACGTGCAGTGGGCGGACGGCGGGTCCCTGCAGCTGCTCGACCTGCTCGCGGCACGCCTGCACCGCTCCCCCGTCGTCCTGCTCCTCGGCCGACGCACGGGTGAGGCGACGCTGCGGCCGGACATCCTGGAGCGGATCAGCGCCCGCTCCCGCGTCGTCACGCCCGTGCCGTTGTCGGTGATCGGCGTCGAGCAGATGCGTCAGCAGCTGCCCGCCGCTCCCGGAACCGGGGCGATCTCCACGCAGGAGGTGCACCGGCTGACCGGGGGGCTGCCGTTCCTGGTCCGTGAGCTGCTCCGGGATGGACCTGGAGCCGCTGGGCAGGCTCCGCACTCGGTCGTGGAGTCGGTCCGGGACCGCCTCGGCCGGCTCGGCCAACCCGGTCTCGAGATCGCGCACACCGTAGCGCTGCTCGGGGACGAGGCCACCTTCGACACCCTTGGCGAGCTGTGCGGCCTGACCGTCGCCGAGCTCGCCGACCCGCTTGAGGTGCTCACCGACGCGGACATCACGACCCTCGGCCTGTGGCGGGCCTGGCCGTCACACCCACTGGTCCGTGAGGCGATCCTGGCCGCGATGAGCCCCTCGGAACGTTCGGCCAAGCACTGCCGGGCGGCGGACCACCTGTCCCGGCTCGGCCGACCCCGCCAGGTCATCGCCAGCCACCTGGTGCACACGCTTCCCGACGATGACGAATCGGTGGTGGCCCTGCTTCGCGCCGCGGCCGAGGAGTCGCTGAAGTCGGGTGCACCGCAGGTCGCCGCCGCGCAGCTGCTCCGTGCGGTCGGCGAGACCACGCCCGAGCAAACCGACCCGCAGCTGCTCAGGCAGGCGGCCGCCGCGCACATGCGCGCCGGGCTCGCCCCCCAGGCCTTCGAGCTGTGGCAGCGCGCGCTGGCGCGGATGGAGTCGGCAGAGGACCGTGCGATGTGCCTGGCCGACATCGCCGACGCCCAGATGCGGGTCGGCGAGCGACGGGCCGCACGGTCGACGTACCGACGAGCCGGCGGCATGCTCAGGAACCCCGGCCCCGACTCCTCCTCGCAGGTGCAGCGACTGGTCTTCGCCCGGCTGGCCACGGCACGCGCGTTACCCCACGACGTGCAGCCGGCCCTCGACCGGGCGATCCGGGAGGCGATGGCGCAGCCACCGGAGGCCGACAGCCACGCCGACCGGCTGCTCTTCGGGCTGGCGTCGAACGCGATGGCGATGGAGGGCCGGGACGCGCCGGTGGCCAGCAGGCTCGCGCTGCGTGCCGAGTCCGGCGGTCGTCTGCTGGCCGAGGAGACCTGCGACGGCACCGGTTACTACATGACGATTGCGGCGTTCTTCTGGACCGACTCGTTCGAGGTGGGGCTCGCCGCGCTCGATGAGGCAGTTGCCCAGAGCAGGGCCCGCGGGTCGCAGCTCGGGTTCGCGACCGCGTCGTACTGCCGCGGCTTCCTGCACTACCGGCGCGGCAACCTCCGTCAGTCCGTGGCCGACCTCGAGGCGGCGCTGGAGATGCGGGGACGCGGTTGGGGCGAGTACGTCGAGCCGGCGCTCGCCGTGCTGAGCCTCGCCCACCTGGCGCTCGGCCAGACCGAGCAGGCTCAGGTCCTCGAGCCCGAGCTGCGTGCACTGGCCGCGGGCAACGACCTGGTTACCGCGTTCGCGCACCTCGGACTCGGTGTGCTGCGGGCGAGCCACGGCGACGACGCCGGCGCCGTGACCGAGTACGAGGCGGTCGCAGCGATCGCCGGGGACCGGGCCGGCAACCCGGCCTTCCTGGAGTGGCGTGAGCTGGCGGTCTGGTCGCTGCTGCGGCTGGGCCGGCGCAGCGAAGCACGCACGCTGGCGCAGGAGGCCGCGGACCGAGCGCGCGCCTGGGGCTCACCGCGGTCGGTGGGTGTCGCGCTCCACGCACTTGGCCACGTGACCGCTCCCCCGGAGTCGGTCCGGTTCTGGCGCGAAGCCGTCTCCCTGCTCGAGGCATGCGGTGCCGTGGATCAGCTTGCCCGGGTCCGGATCGCGCTCGGGAGCCAGCTGATGCGCGCACCAAGCACTCGCAGCGAGGGCGCCGACCTGCTCGGCGAGGCGTTCACCTACGCACAGGAGACCGACGTCCCGGTCCTCGTGCAGCGCGCCACAAATGTGCTCCTGCAGCACGGCATGAAGGTAGCCGGCTACGTGCGCTCTCCGCTGCAGCTGCTCACCCCCGGGGAACGTCGGGTGGTCGAGCTCGCGGTGGCCGGGCACACCAACCGGGAGATCGCGCAGGAGCTGTTCGTGACGGTCAAGGCCGTCGAGTGGCACCTGTCCAACGCCTACCGGAAGCTCGAGATCTCTTCGCGTGCACAGCTGCCGGCCGCGCTCGCGGGTCAGCGGGACACGGGCCTGGGGGACGCGAGCAGCTCGGCGAGATGAACCGCCCGCACCCCGGCCAGGTCGTCCAGCTGGGTGCGGCACGAGAACCCGTCGGCGAGTACGACGGACCGTTCCCCGGCCGCGCGGACCGCCGGGAGCAGCGCATGCTCCGCGACGGCGACCGAAACGTCGTAGTGGCCCTTCTCGACCCCGAAGTTGCCGGCCAGGCCGCAGCAGCCGCCGACCCTCGTCACCTGGGCACCGGTCCGTTCCAGCAGCCGGGCGTCGGCGTCCCACCCCAGGACGGAGGCGTGGTGGCAGTGCGGCTGCACGACGACCTCGGTGCCGGACAGGTCCGGTGGCCGCCACTCCGGCAGGGTCTCCAGGAGCTCGGCAAGGGTGAGCACACCTCCCGCGACCTCGCCCGCGCGCGGGTCATCGGTGAGCTCGGCGGCGTCGGAGCGCAGGGACGCCAGGCAGGACGGCTCCAGTCCGACCACCGGGACACCCGCCTCGACGTAGGGGTGCAGAACGTCCAGGGACCGGGTGACGATCCGGCGGGCCGCGTCGAGCTGGCCGGTGCTGACCCAGGTCAGCCCGCAGCAGGCCCTGCCGTCGACCAGGCCGACCCGGAGGCCCGCGCTTTCGAGCAGGTCGAACGCGGCCCTGCCCGTGGAGACCGCGAAGTGCTCGGTGAACGAGTCCGCCCAGAGCACCACGTCGTACCCCGTGTCGCGGGCCGCGGACCGGGTGCTCGCCCATCGGCTCAGGCTCTGCGCGGCGAAGGCCGGCAGGCCGCGCCGCTGGTCGACCCCGGCCAAGGACTTGGCCAGGCGCTGCACCAGCGACGAGCGCAGCGCCAGGTTCGCGGCCGGCGCCAGCGGCTGAGCCAGTCGGGCCCATCGCGGCAGCTGGCCCAGGGCGTAGTGGCTGCGGGGACGCAGCCGCCGACGGTACCGCTGGTGCAGCGCCTCGGCCTTGTAGGTGGCCATGTCGACCCCGGTCGGGCAGTCGCTGGCGCAGCCCTTGCAGGACAGGCAGAGGTCGAGCGCGTCGTGCACCTCCTGCGACCGCCAGCCGTCACGGACCAGCTCGCCGTTGACCATCTCCTGCAGGACGTGGGCCCGGCCGCGGGTGGAGTCCTTCTCGTTGCGGGTGGCGACGTACGACGGGCACATGACGCCACCTGACCCGGCGTTGTCGGCGAGACACTTGCCGACACCTGTGCAGCGGTGAACGGCGTCCACGAGCGACCCGCCGTCGTGCACCAGCCGCAGGGCGGTCCTCGGCTCCGTAAGCCGGGCCGCGAGCCGCAGGTCCGCGTCGACCGGACGCGGCTCGACGAGCACACCCGGGTTCAGCAGGTTGTCAGGGTCGAGGACCCCCTTCACCCGAGCGAACAGGGCGAGCGCCTCGGGCGAGTACATCGCCGGGAGCAGCTCCGACCTGGCCCGGCCGTCGCCGTGCTCACCGGAGAGGGTGCCGCCGAAGGACGCGACCAGGCCGGCCGCCTGCTCAAGGAACGCGCGGAAGTCCTGGCGGCCCCGGGTCGAGTCGAGGCCGAAGTCGATGCGGACGTGCACGCAACCGTCGCCGAAGTGGCCGTACGGCACACCGTCGAACCCGAACCCGCGCAACAGCTCGTCGAACGACCGGAGGTACGCGCCGAGCCGGTCCGGCGGGACCGCGGCGTCCTCCCAGCCGGACAGCGCCGGCCGGTCCAGGCTGCGGGCCGCCAGCCCGGCACCGTCCTCGCGGATCCGCCACAGCGCGTGCATCTCGGCGGCCTCGGCCACCACCCGGTGATCCAACGACGACGCGTCGCCGACTACAGCGCGGGCGCGCGCCTCGGCCTCGGCCCGGGTGTCGCCGGTGACCTCGGCGAACAACCAGCCGGCGCCCCGCGGCAGCTCCGGGACCACCGCGTCGCCGCGGCGGGCCCGGACCACGTCCACGATGCGGGAGTCGAGCCCCTCACAGGCCACCAGGGGGTGGTGCAGGAGGCCGGGGACGGCGTCGGCGGCCTCGGCCATGGACGGGTAGCCGAGCACCGCCAGCGCCCGGGCAGGAGCGTCCTCGACCAGCCGGACCGTGGCCCCGAGTACGACGGACAGGGTGCCCTCGCTGCCGACCAGGAACCGGTCCACCCGGCGGCCGTTCTCGGGAAGCAGATGCTCCAGGCTGTAGCCCGACACCTGCCGGCCGAACCGGCCGAACTCCGTGCGCACGGTCGCCAGGTTGTCGCGCACCACGGTGTCGAGATCGTCGAGCAACGGAGACGTTGACGTCGTGCCCTCACCGAGGTCGAGACGTTCACCGGTGCCCACCACGACGTCGAGCCGCTCGACGTTGTCGACGGTGCGGCCGTAGCCGAGGGCCCGGGAGCCGCAGGCGTTGTTGCCGATCATCCCGCCGATCGTGCAGCGCGTGTGCGTCGAGGGGTCCGGCCCGAACCGCAGGCCGTGTGCGGCCGCCGCCCGCTGGACTGTGGCGTGCACGGCCCCGGGCTCCACGACGGCGGTCCGCGACGCGGGGTCGACGGAGAGTACCCGGTTGAGGTACTTCGCGGTGTCGACCACAATCCCCGTGCCCACGGCGTTCCCGGCGATCGACGTACCCGCTCCACGCATCGTCAGCGGCACCCCGGAGTCGCGGGCGACGGCGACGACAGCGAGCAACTCGTCCACGTCGCGGGGCCGGGCCACCACCGACGGCACCACCCGGTACAGCGACGCGTCGGAGGAGTACATCGCCCTGGCGAGGGCGGAGTCGTCCACGTCCGCGACACCGTTGCGGCGCAGCACCTCGGCGAGCTCGGTCGTCGGCTCGGCCGTCGGCTCGGGCAGCGCGCGACTTGCAGCGCGACGGCGAACCGTCACCAGAGCTCCAGCGAGCGGGTGAAGATCGTGGCCAGCTCGTCGCCGGTGGCCTCACGTGGCGAGGTCGCCAGCAGCCGCTGCTGCTTCAGTGTCCCGTCAACCAGGTCGGGGACGTCGCCCGCTTCGTACCCGACGGCAGCGATCCCGTTCGGCAGCCCGATGTCGCGCATCAGGTCGGTCAGCACCGTGGGCAGCAGGTCGCGGGGTTCGCCTCGCTGGTCCGGCCTGCCGGACGTCAGGAGCTCCGCTGCCCGGACGTGCCGCTCGGGTGCGGCCTCGAAGGTGAACCGGAACGCCTCCGGGGCCGTGAGGGAGACCGCCATCCCGTGCGGGACCATCGGTTCGTCGGCCGGGTAGCCGACCGGGTGGAAGTCCTTGACCCGACCGGCGATCGGGTAGGCGTTGGCGTGCGGGATGTGCACCCCGGCATTGCCGAACCCCATCCCAGCGAACGTCGCGGCGAGCGCCATGTCGCCGCGTGCCTGCTCGTTGGCACCGTCGTGCACGGCGACGCGGAACGACTCGGCCAGCAGGGTCATCGCCCGCTCCGACCACATGTCCGCGATCGGGTTCGACCCGCAGTACGGCACCCGCTGCTCAGGCCGCTTGCGTTCGTAGGACTGGTACGGCCGCGCGGTGTAGCTCTCGAGCGCGTGGCACAGGATGTCCATCCCCGCGGCCGCGGTCACGCCGGCCGGCTGGGTCATCGTGAGCCGGGGGTCGACCACGGCGAGCGCCGGCCGCAGCCGTGGGTGGCTGATGCCGGTCTTCACCTTCAGCGACAGCACGTCGAGTACGCAGATGGTGGTGCTCTCGCTGCCGGTACCCGTGGTGGTGGGGACCGCGACCAGCGGACGGAGCGCATGCACCGGCGCGGCGCCCCTGCCGACCGGCGCGTTGACGTAGTCCATCAGCTCCCCCGGGTTGGTGGTGAGGAGGTTGACGGCCTTGGCGGTGTCGATCGCCGACCCGCCGCCGACCGCGACGAAGGCGTCCCAGGGGCCGGTGTCCCGCGCGAACTCGATCGCCCGGGCCAGGCTCTCGTCAGTGGGCTCGACATGAACCGCGTCGAAGACCTGCGCCTCGATCCCGAAGGGCTTCATCTGCTCGGCGACCCGCTGCGGGTGCCCGGTGGCGGCGACCCCCGGGTCGGTGATCACGAGCACCCGGCGCGCGTCGTACTGCGAGAGGTCGAAGCCGATCTCGTCGGAGGACCCGGCCCCGAACTTCAACGCGGGCGCCCCGTAGGTGAACACTGTCTCGGGGTCGGTGAAACGCATGTCAGCTCTCCTCGGCGGCGATGGTCAGCGCGTGCCTCGCGGCGCTCAACAGGTTCAGCTCCGTCGCTGCACCCCGCTTGACCCACTCGGCGTGGTCGGTGGACGAGTCCTCCTCGATGACCTGCGGCTCCACGCCGCGGGAGCCCTCGGTGATCTCCGCCTCGAAGATCAGGTGGATGCCGTGGTAGTCCTCCACTAGCCCGTCGGCGCGTGCGCCGATGAAATGGGTGGCGTGCACGTCGATGACCCGCCCCGGCTCGACATGCAGCCCGGTCTCCTCGTAGACCTCACGCCGCAGGGCGTCCCGCGGATCCTCGCCGTGGTCGATGCCACCGCCCGGCAGCGTCCACCGCCCCTCGATCCGGGTCCGCGGTGACATCCGGGTGAGCAGGACCTCGTCGTCGCGGGTGAGCAGGGCGTACGCCGCCACCCGTTGACGTTGCGGCGGAGCGGCATCGACGGACATGCGGCCGAGTCTAGGGGGAGGCTCCCCCTCCCAGCTTCACCATGGTGCCTTGGTGAAACGACACTTCCCACGATGAGCTCGACGAGGGAAGTGTAGTTCCACCATGGGACCTTGATGAAACCGTGACACAACGCGGAAAGCCGAAGGCCCGGTCCCTGTGCGGGAACCGGGCCTTCGGCCTGTGTGACCTGAGGTCAGTTCTGGTAGGAACCGAAGTCGAAGTCGTCGAGCGCCACGGCCTGACCACCGGCGGTGCTGCCGAAGTCGTAGTCGTAGTTCTCGTAGCCGGTGACGGAGTACGCGTTGGCACGCGCCTCCTCGGTCGGCTCGACCCGGATGTTCTTGTACCGCTCGAGTCCGGTACCGGCCGGGATCAGCTTTCCGATGATCACGTTCTCCTTGAGGCCGAGCAGCGAGTCGGACTTGCCGTGGATCGCTGCGTCGGTCAGGACCCGGGTGGTCTCCTGGAAGGAGGCCGCCGAGAGCCACGACTCGGTGGCGAGCGAGGCCTTGGTGATCCCCATCAGCACCGGGCGACCCGAGGCCGGCGTACCGCCCTCGGACACCACGCGACGGTTCTCCTCCTCGAAGCGGACCCGGTCGACCAGGTCGGACGGGAGCAGCTTCGTGTCGCCGGACTCGATGACCGTCACGCGACGCAGCATCTGCCGCACGATGATCTCGATGTGCTTGTCGTGGATCGACACGCCCTGGCTGCGGTACACCTGCTGCACCTCGTCCACCAGGTGCTCCTGGGCACGACGGACGCCGAGGATGCGCAGCACGTCCTGCGGGTCCTCGGTGCCCTGGGTCAGCTTCTGTCCGACCTCGACGTGGTCACCGTCGACCACCAGCAGGCGCGAACGCTTGCTGACCGGGTACTCCTGGACCTCCGAACCGTCGTCCGGGGTGACCAGGACCTTCTTGGACTTGTCGGTCTCCTCGATCTCCACGCGGCCTGCGGCCTCGGTGATCGGGGCGCGGCCCTTGGGCTGACGCGCCTCGAACAGCTCGACCACGCGGGGCAGACCCTGCGTGATGTCGTCGGCCGAAGCCACACCACCGGTGTGGAAGGTACGCATCGTCAGCTGTGTGCCGGGCTCACCGATCGACTGGGCCGCGATGATGCCGACGGCCTCACCGATGTCGACCAGCTTGCCGGTCGCCAGCGAACGGCCGTAGCACTTCGCGCAGGTCCCGGTTCTGGCGTCGCAGGTGAGGACCGAGCGGACCTTCACCTCTTCGATGCCGGAAGCGACCAGCTCGTCGATCTTCACGTCGCCGAGGTCCTCGCCTGCGGTGGCAAGCACCTCGCCCGTCTCCGGGTGGGTGACCTCGACCGCAGCCGAACGGGCGTACGCCGCGGTCTCGGCGTTCTCGGCCTTCACCACACGACCGCCGTCGAGGCGCTCGCCGATCTTCTTCGGCAGGCCACGCTCGGTGCCACAGTCGTCCTCGCGGATGATGACGTCCTGCGACACGTCCACCAGACGACGGGTCAGGTACCCCGAGTCGGCGGTGCGCAGCGCGGTGTCGGCCAGCCCCTTGCGAGCACCGTGGGTGGAGATGAAGTACTCCAGCACCGAGAGGCCCTCACGGAAGTTCGACTTGATCGGACGCGGGATGATGTCACCCTTCGGGTTGGCCACCAGACCACGCATCGCCGCGATCTGACGCACCTGCATCATGTTTCCGCGCGCACCGGAGTGCACCATCATGTAGATCGGGTTGCGCTTGTCGAAGGTGGTCTCCATCTCCTCGGCCACCTTGTTCGACGCCTGCGTCCAGATCTCGATGAGCTCCTGACGGCGCTCGTCGTCGGTGATCAGACCACGCTCGAACTGCTTCTGCACCTTCTTGGCCTGCTCCTCGAACGTCTCGAGAATCTCGGCCTTGCGGCTCGGGGTGACGACGTCCTCGATGGACACGGTCACACCGGAGCGGGTTGCCCAGTGGAAACCGGTGTCCTTCAGGGCGTCCAGCGACGCGGCGACCTCGACCTTGGTGTAACGCTCGGCGAGGTCGTTGACGATCACACCGAGCTGCTTCTTGCCCACCTCGTAGTCGACGAAGGCGTAGTCGGCGGGGAGCGCCTCGTTGAACAGCGCACGGCCCAGCGTGGACTCCATGATCAGCGGCTGACCCGGCTGCCACCCCTCGGGAGGCTCCACGCCTGCCGGCGGGACGACGTCCGGAAGCCGGATCTTGATCTTGCTCTGCAGCGTGATCTCGGCACGGTCGAACGCCATGATCGCCTCAGCGGTCGACGCGAATGCGCGGCCCTCACCCAGCTCGCCCTCACGGTCGAGCGTCAGGAAGAAGATGCCGATGATCATGTCCTGCGTCGGCATCGTCACCGGACGACCGTCCGACGGCTTGAGGATGTTGTTGGTCGAGAGCATCAGGATGCGTGCCTCGGCCTGGGCCTCCGCCGACAGCGGCAGGTGGACCGCCATCTGGTCACCGTCGAAGTCGGCGTTGAACGCCGAGCAGACGAGCGGGTGGATCTGGATGGCCTTGCCCTCGATCAGCTGGGGCTCGAACGCCTGGATGCCCAACCGGTGCAGGGTAGGTGCACGGTTCAGCAGCACCGGGTGCTCGGTGATGACCTCTTCGAGGACGTCCCAGACGACCGGGCGGGCGCGCTCGACCATCCGCTTGGCGCTCTTGATGTTCTGCGCGTGGTTCAGGTCCACCAGGCGCTTCATCACGAACGGCTTGAACAGCTCGAGCGCCATCTGCTTGGGCAGACCGCACTGGTGCAGCTTGAGCTGCGGACCGACCACGATCACCGAACGGCCCGAGTAGTCGACGCGCTTGCCGAGCAGGTTCTGACGGAACCGGCCCTGCTTGCCCTTGAGCATGTCGGACAGCGACTTCAGCGGGCGGTTACCGGGACCGGTGACTGGGCGACCACGACGGCCGTTGTCGAACAGTGAGTCGACGGCCTCCTGGAGCATCCGCTTCTCGTTGTTCACGATGATCTCGGGAGCACCGAGGTCGAGCAGGCGCTTCAACCGGTTGTTCCGGTTGATCACACGGCGGTACAGGTCGTTCAGGTCGGACGTCGCGAAACGGCCACCGTCGAGCTGCACCATCGGGCGCAGGTCCGGCGGGATCACCGGGACGGCGTCGAGGACCATGCCACGGGGGCTGTTCTCGGTCTTGCGGAACGCCTCGACGACCTTCAGCCGCTTGAGCGCCCGCACCTTCCGCTGGCCCTTACCGGTGTTGATGGTCTCGCGCAGCGACTCCACCTCGGCGTCGAGGTCGAAGGTCTCCAGCCGCTTCTGGATCGCGGCGGCACCCATGTGGCCCTCGAAGTACTTGCCGAACCAGTTGTTCATCTCGCGGTAGAGCAGCTCGTCGCCCTCGAGGTCCTGGACCTTGAGGTTCTTGAAGCGGCTCCACACCTCGTCGAGACGGTCGATCTCGCGCTGCGCGCGGTCACGAAGCTGCTTCATCTCGCGCTCGGCGCCGTCCTTGACCTTGCGACGCGCGTCGGCCTTGGCACCCTCGGCCTCCAGTGCCGCGAGGTCCTCCTCGAGCTTCTTGGCACGCTCGTCGATGGACGTGTCGCGGCGACCCTCGAGACGCTTGCGCTCCAGGTCCACCTTCGCCTCGAGCGAGGACAGGTCGCGGTGACGAGCGTCGTCGTCGACGTGGGTGATCATGTACGCCGCGAAGTAGATGACCTTCTCCAGGTCCTTCGGGGCGAGGTCGAGCAGGTACCCGAGACGGCTCGGAACACCCTTGAAGTACCAGATGTGGGTCACCGGAGCGGCGAGCTCGATGTGCCCCATGCGCTCACGGCGCACCTTGGAGCGGGTGACCTCGACGCCACAACGCTCACAGATGATGCCCTTGAAGCGCACGCGCTTGTACTTGCCGCAGTAGCACTCCCAGTCCCGGGTGGGACCGAAGATCTTCTCGCAGAAGAGTCCGTCACGCTCGGGCTTGAGCGTGCGGTAGTTGATCGTCTCCGGCTTCTTGACCTCGCCGTGCGACCACTGACGGATGTCGTCAGCAGTGGCCAGGCCGATCTTCAGCTGGTCGAAGAAGTTCACGTCGAGCACAGTGGCTTCTTTCCTCGTAATGTTCGGTCTGAATCAGTGGTCTGTGGACTGAGCTGCGGGCGGTACGACGGACAGGGTGACCCGGTCCCGTCGTACCGCCTCACCGGCTCAGACTTCCTCGACGCTGCTCGGCTCTCGGCGGGACAGGTCGATGCCGAGCTCCTCCGCGGCACGGAAGACGTCTTCCTCCGCGTCCCGCATCTCGATCGCCGAGCCGTCCTGGGACAGCACCTCGACGTTCAAGCAGAGCGACTGCATCTCCTTGACGAGAACCTTGAACGACTCGGGGATACCGGAGTCGGGGATGTTCTCACCCTTGACGATCGCCTCGTAGACCTTGACGCGACCGGGCACGTCGTCGGACTTGATGGTGAGGAGCTCCTGCAGGGCGTAGGCGGCGCCGTACGCCTCCATCGCCCAGACCTCCATCTCACCGAACCGCTGACCACCGAACTGAGCCTTACCACCGAGCGGCTGCTGGGTGATCATGGAGTACGGACCGGTCGAACGTGCGTGGATCTTGTCGTCGACCAGGTGGTGCAGCTTCAGGATGTACATGTAGCCGACCGCCACCGGGTCCGGGAACGGCTCGCCGGAGCGACCGTCGAACAGGTTGGCCTTGCCGTTCTCCTTGACGACGCGGACGCCGTCCCGGTTGGGCAGGGTCGACCCGAGCAGACCGACGATCTCGTCCTCACGGGCACCGTCGAAGACCGGGGTCGCGACGTTGGAGTCCGCGGGTGCCGACTGGGCGTGGATCTGGATCAGACGCTTCTTCCAGTCCTCGTCGTCACCGTCGACCTCCCAGCCGGTCTTGGCCAGCCAGCCGAGGTGGATCTCGAGGATCTGACCGATGTTCATCCGGCCGGGCACACCGAGTGGGTTCAGCACGACGTCGACGGGGGTGCCGTCCTCCATGAACGGCATGTCCTCGACCGGCAGGATCTTGGAGATGACGCCCTTGTTGCCGTGACGGCCGGCGAGCTTGTCACCCACGGAGATCTTGCGCTTCTGGGCCACGTAGACGCGGACCAGCTGGTTCACGCCCGGAGGAAGCTCGTCGCCCTCCTCGCGGTCGAAGACCCGGACGCCGATGACGGTTCCGGACTCACCGTGCGGGACCTTCATCGAGGTGTCGCGGACCTCGCGCGCCTTCTCACCGAAGATCGCGCGGAGCAGCCGCTCCTCCGGGGTCAGCTCAGTCTCGCCCTTCGGGGTGACCTTGCCGACCAGGATGTCACCAGTGGTGACCTCGGCGCCGATCCGGATGATCCCGCGCTCGTCGAGGTCGGCGAGCATCTCCTCGCTGACGTTCGGGATGTCGCGGGTGATCTCCTCCGGCCCCAGCTTCGTGTCGCGGGCGTCGACCTCGTGCTCCTCGATGTGGATCGAGGTGAGGACGTCCTGCTGCACGAGGCGCTGCGACAGGATGATCGCGTCCTCGTAGTTGTGACCCTGCCACGGCATGAACGCCACCAGCAGGTTCGTGCCGAGGGCCATCTCGCCCTCGTCGGTGCACGGACCGTCGGCGATCGGCGAACCGACCTCGAGGCGCTGCCCCTCCGTCACCAGCGGTCGCTGGTTGATGCACGTGCCCTGGTTGGAGCGGCTGAACTTCTGCATCTTGTAGGTCTGGTGGGTGCCGTCGTCGTTCATCACCTCGACGAAGTCGGCGGACACCTCGTTGACCACGCCGGCCTTCTCCGCGACCACGACGTCACCGGCGTCGACGGCGGCACGGAACTCCATGCCGGTGCCGACGAGGGGCGCGTCGCTCTTGATCAGCGGAACAGCCTGGCGCTGCATGTTGGATCCCATGAGCGCGCGGTTGGCGTCGTCGTGCTCGAGGAACGGGATCAGCGCGGTCGCCACCGACACCATCTGGCGCGGCGAGACGTCCATGTAGTCGACCTCTTCGGCCGGGATGACGTCGACCTCACCGTGACGCTGGCGGACCATGACGCGCTCCTCGGCGAAACGCTTCTCCTTGGTCAGCGGCGCGTTGGCCTGCGCGATGACGAAGCGGTCCTCCTCGTCAGCCGTCAGGTAGTCGACCTTGTCGGTGACCCGGCCCTTCTCGACCTTGCGGTAGGGCGTCTCCACGAACCCGAACGGGTTGATCCGCCCGAACGTCGACAGCGACCCGATCAGACCGATGTTCGGACCCTCAGGGGTCTCGATCGGGCACATCCGGCCGTAGTGCGACGGGTGCACGTCACGGACCTCGAAGCCCGCGCGGTCACGGGAGAGACCACCGGGGCCGAGCGCGGAGAGGCGACGCTTGTGCGTCAGACCCGCGATCGGGTTCGTCTGGTCCATGAACTGCGAGAGCTGGGAGGTTCCGAAAAACTCCTTCAGCGCCGCCACCACGGGCCGGATGTTGATCAGGCTCTGCGGGGTGATCGCCTCGACGTCCTGAGTCGTCATCCGCTCGCGGACGACGCGCTCCATGCGGGCCAGGCCGGTGCGGAGCTGGTTCTGGATCAGCTCGCCGACGGTGCGCATGCGACGGTTGCCGAAGTGGTCGATGTCGTCAGCGCGGACCTCGATGGTCCCGGCCGGCATCTCCATCTCGGTCTTGCCGTCGTGCAGGGCGACGATGAACTTGATCGCCGACACGATGTCGTCGATCGTCAGCGTCTGCTGGTCGAAGGCTTCCTGGACGCCCAGCTTCTTGTTGATCTTGTAGCGACCGACCTTGGCCAGGTCGTAGCGCTTGCCGTTGAAGTAGTAGTTCTCCAGCAGCGTCTGCGCGGCCTCGCGCGTGGGCGGTTCACCCGGGCGCAGCTTGCGGTAGATGTCGAGCAGCGCGTCGTCCTGGCCGGACGTGTGGTCCTTCTCCAGGGTGAGCCGGATCGACTCGTACTCGCCGAACTCCTCGAGGATCTGCGCCTCGGTCCAGCCGAGGGCCTTGAGCAGGACGGTGACGTTCTGCTTGCGTTTGCGGTCGAGGCGTACGCCGACCATGTCGCGCTTGTCGATCTCGAACTCCAGCCAGGCACCACGCGAAGGAATGACCTTCGCGGTGAAGATGTCCTTGTCGGAGGTCTTGTCGGCGGAGCGCTCGAAGTACACACCCGGCGAACGGACCAGCTGCGACACGACGACACGCTCGGTGCCGTTGATGACGAAGGTGCCCTTGGGGGTCATCAGGGGGAAGTCGCCCATGAAGACCGTCTGGCCCTTGATCTCGCCGGTGTCGTTGTTGGTGAACTCCGCGGACACGTAGAGCGGCGCGGAGTAGGTGAAGTCCTTCTCCTTGCACTCGTCGACGGAGTACTTCGGGTCGTAGAAGACGGGGTTCTCGAACGAGAGGGACATCGTGTCCGAGAAGTCCGAGATCGGTGAGATCTCCTCGAAGATCTCCTGGAGACCGGACTTCTGGCTGACGTCTTCCCCGTTCTCCATGCGCCGGTTGACGTCCTCGTGCCAACGCTCGTTGCCTACCAACCAGTCGAAGCTGTTGGTCTGAAGGGCAAGAAGCTTCGGAACCTCAAGGGGTTCCTCGATCTTGGCAAAAGAGATGCGGCGGGGGTTCAAACTGCTACTGCTGGCTTTGCGCGAGGCGGCCAAGAGGGGTCCTTCCGAAGGGCTCGCGGACTCATCTGGTGATGGCGCCCGTCCACCACTGAACAGCCAGGGGTCGGCAGGACAGCATATGAGGGCAGGCGCAAAGATCGATCTTAGCCCATGGGCATGGGCAAGTCGAGCCCACCTTCGTCACCCTCGATCGCCCGGACCTGTATATGACCGGCGAGAGAACCTCATCAGTGGCTCTGGAACTGCAGGAAGCATGAACCGATCCGGCCCGTGAGTCAAGCAACCACGGCGCTTTCTGTGGGCAAAGACCCCGATTTACGCCTGGGCCACCCCGATCGGCCCGTTCCGTGGGCGACCTGGGGCTCCGCATCCGGGCAGCTCCGGAAAGCGACGCATCTCACACCGACGAGTCGACGCCGCCGCTCAGTAGGAGGTGATCCCATCGACGAGCCAGGTGCCGTCCTGCTTGACCATGTCGAGCCGGACCCGGTTCAGGGCCAGGCTCGGCTCACCGGAGTTGGCGGTGCTGACGGTGGTCTGGTTGACGAACAGGAGCACCGGCACCCGGTCCGGTTTCTGCTCACCGGTCTGCAGCATCGCCGACGAGGCGAGCACCTCGGCATCCACCTTCGCCCTCATCTTCGACGCGTTCTCCTGCACCAGCTTCTTGAACGTCTTGACGTAGTCGTCCCGGTAGCCGGCGGTGAGGAACTTCGAGGCGGCGGCTCGGTCGGCGTCGAGCGACTCGTGGCTGTAGGAGAGCACTGCCGCGGCCGCCCGCTCCGCCGAGGACGGCGCCTCGTCGAGCGCGTCCTCGTAGGCGGTGGCGTCCCGGTACTCCGAGCCCAGGTAGATCGCGATCCCCATCGTGACCGCGGCGAGGAGCCCGAGTACGGCGAGCACCGCGATCGGCACCCCCCGACGCCCGGCCGGCTGCACTGCCGGCTGCACTGCCCGCTGCACTGCCGGCTGCACTGCCGGCTGCGTGGACCTCCGGGGCGCGGGAGGCAGATCGATGGTGCTGGGAGCGGTCGGGGCGGACGGCATGGTCGGTTCCGCGGGCGCCTGGGCGGCCAGCTGCTCGTCGTACGCCTGGCGGCGCTCGGGGTCGAGAAGCACCTCCGCCGCCTCGTTGAACAGGCGGAACTGGGCCGACGAGCCGCCGGAACCGGGCTCGAACCGGTCAGCCGCCTCACGCCAGGCTGCCTTGATCTGGTCGCGTCCGGCGTCCGGCCGCACGCCGAGGATGTCGTACAGAGTCGGGTTCATGTCGTCTCCCTCAACCCACCGGCGTGAAGTCGTCGACCAGCCAGGCGCCGTCGACCTTGACCAGTGAGACCTCCCAGCGGAAGTGCCTCTGGCGGTTGTCGAACACGGTTTTCACGTCGGCGTCAGCAACGACGAGCACCTGCGCGGAGTCCTGGTCGAGGCTGGCCACGCCAGCGGCGAGCACGGTGCCCTCGGAGTCCATCTTGGCCTGCTGGACCTGCGTCACGATGTCCTGCATCGCCTTGTCGAACTCGTCGCGGAACTTGGTGCTCAGCATCGCGCTGACCGATGCCTTGTAGTCGTCGACCGACTCGGGGTCGTAGTTGTTCGCCTGGACGGTGAACCGTTCCGCGACGCTCACCACGTCGCGGCGAGCGTCGAGGGCCGACTCGACGTCGCCGCGCTTGTCGAGCAGGATTCCGGCGGTGACCGCGGACCCGAGGAACAGCAGCGCAAGGACCACCGCCATCACCAACCTGACCCGGGGCGACCCGGTCGCGCCGTGTGTCTCCGGGGCCGGGCTGGTATCGCGGCTGTCATGAGACTGCTCGGCGTACGTGAGCGTCATTGTGTCTCCCTCCGTGGTTCGGCGAGCGGCTGAAGGAGCAACCACTTCCAGGACTCCTCTCCAAAGGCCGAGGCAGCGCCACCGGTGTAGGTGACGGCGTCGCTCGGGCTCTTGTCGGTGTAGCTGAAGTCCCCCGACTCCGGGTCATAGGTACCCACCACAGGGGCACGGTACGCGGCACCGGCGCGAGGCGCCCATTGTGAGCCGCGAGCGTTCGACTGTGACTGCGGCTCGGTGCACCGGGCGTTCTCGTTCATCGGACGGTCGGACGTGTCCTGCGGCGCGCGGGTGTCGGTGCCCTCGTAGCCCTGGTGGCAGACCTTCGGCTCCTCGGTCAGGACCATCCCGAAGTGCGCGTCGTAGAGACCGGTCTCGGGGTCCTTGTCGACCACGGTGTAGCCACCCTCGACGACGTACGGGTAGAGCACCAGGACCTGCTCGATGCCGTCGAGGTGCTGGACCACGACCTCCCCGGTGGTGACCAGGTTGTTGATCAGCTGGCCGAGGTTGACGCCGTTCTCCTCCAGGAAGGTCCGCAGCTGGTTGGCAGTGGCACTACCGTTCGCTATCACCCTGCGCAGGTCGGCATCGCTGGCCACCAGGGTGTCGGAGAGCAGCGCCAGGTCCCGGGAGAAGCCCTTGATCGATGACGTCGAGTCGAGCTGGGTCTGCAGAACGGTGTTGCTGTCCTGGATCAGCGCCGTGGTGATGTCGAAGTTGTCGTTCGCGGTCGCGATGAACGAGTTCGACGTGTCGATGATCTGGCCCAGGTCCTGCCCGGTGCCGTTGAACGCCTTGCCCATCTCGGAGACGACCGTGCGCAGGCTGTCCTTGTTGACCGAGTTCACCATCTTGTCCAGGTCGACGAGCAGCTTCGTGGCCGGGATCGGCGTCGCCGTCTGGGCGGTGGCGATCTCCGAGTCCTCGCCGAGGTACGGCGCACCGTCGACATTGGGCTGGAGCTCGACGTACTGCTCACCGACCGCGGAGCGGTTGCCGACCAGGGCTCGGGTATCGAGCGGGATCGGCTCGCTGTCGTCGTCGATGTCAAGGACGACGTCGACGCCCTTCTGCGTCAGCACCATGTCGCCGACCCTCCCGACGGTCACTCCCCGGTAGGACACCTCGGCGCCCTCGAAGATCCCGCCCGACTCGGCGAAGTGCGCGACCACCCGGTAGGAGTCGTCGAAGATCAACCGGTCGAGCCGGGCGTACCGGGCGCCGACGTAGGACACGCCGACCATCGTGATCAGCACGAACACCATCAGCTGGACCTTGGTCCGTCGCGAGATCATCGCTGCATCATCCCCCAGGTCAGCAGGGCCCCGAGGTCGCTGTCGTAGCCGGCCGCACCGCGCTTGGCCGACGCATCGGTCCGGGACCTGGTTCCGGCCTGGAACAGGCCGGGAGCCGTCCGGCACAGCAGTGGGACGCCGCAGCCCGCATCGGCCTCACTCCCGCCGGGCAGGTCAGGCACACCGGGCACGCCGGGCACTGGCCCCTCGTCGCCACCACCACCACCGTCTCCTCCGAGAGCCGCGCAGAGCGGGTTCCCGGGTGACAGGTTGCACAGCTTCTTGACCTGCTTCTTGGTCAGGTCGCCACAGGCGGTGCCGGCTGGGTCAGCAAGACACTTCTGGACGTCGGTGAGGACCTCGGTCGGATCCGGGAGCTCAGGAGCGCCGGGCAGGCCCGGGACGGTCGGCAGACCGTTGGCGAGGTCGATGTCCATCTGCACCGACAGGTTCGTGTAGTCACCCATGTGCAGGTTGCGTGCCTGCGCCGGGTTGCGACCGACCACCTCGTCGACGAACGGGTAGGTCAGGAACACCTGGAACGCCTTCGGCAGGGAGTCACCGGCCTCGCCCAGCTTGGTGAGGATCGGGTCGAGCTGCTCGAGGCTGTCGATGGTCGCCGCCTTCGAGTCACGGATCACCCGGGTGCCGACCGAGCTCAGCGAGCTCAGCGCATCGAGCATCTTCACCAGGTCGTCGCGCTGGCGGTCGATGGACGCCAGCGCCTCGGGCATCTCGTCGAGCGCAAGCTCGATGGAGCCGCGCTGCTCGTTGATCGACACTGCGAGCGCGTTCAGGCTCTCGATGGCCTCGACGATGTCCTCCTTGTTCTCGTCGAGCTGACCCATGAACGTGTCGAGCTGGTTCAGCACCCCCTTGACGTCGCCCTCGCGGCCCTCGAGTGCCTTGTTGAGCTCGGTGGAGATCGTCTTCAGCTGGGCCACGCCGCCACCGTTCAGCAGCAGCGAGAGCGCGCCGAGGACTTCCTCGACCTCGGGGTTGCGGCCGCTGCGCGCGAGCGGGATGCGGTCGCCGTCGCCTAGCGGGTTGCCGCTGGCTCCCTGGTCGGGCACCTCGAGGGACACGAACTTCTCACCGAGGAGGCTGGTCTGCCGGATCTCCGCCACGGCGTTGTCGGGCAGCTTCACGTCGTCCCGCAGCATGACGGTCACCTCCGCGGTGTAGCCGTCGAGGTCGATCTTGTCGACCTTGCCCACCGTGACGTCGTTGACCTTCACCGCAGACTGCGGCACCAGGTCGAGCACGTCGCGGAACTTCACCTGCACGGAGTACGGGTTGTCCCCGAGGTCGGCACCACCGGGGAGCGGCAGGCTGTAGACCGAGAAGTCGCAGCCGGTGAGCGCCAGAGCGCCGGCGCACACCACGGCGGCCAGTCGGGCGACCCGTCCACGGCGGTTGGTCGTCGTGCGGTTCATCACTTCACCTCCACCAGACCGGCCAGCGTCCGGTCGATGTTCTCGACGTCCACCGGGCGGGACTCTGCACCGGCACCGCCGAGCGGCGCCGCCCTGGGCAGGCCGGTCAGTGCCTGCTTGACCAGGTCACAGGATTTCCTCGACGCGTCGGCCTGGGCCAGGACGGAGCACAGGAACGCCTTCGGGTCGTTCTCCAGCTGGCCGATGTTCTCCCCGACGTTCGCGCGGGTGTCCAGCGTTCCGGTGGACGGGTTGTAGGTGTGGAACAGGTTGTTCAGCGCCAGCGGAGCGGTGTCGAGCGTCTCCGAGAGGGCGTCTCGCTGCTTCACGAGGATCTTGGAGACAACGTTGAGCCCGTCGATGTTCTCCGCGAGCTTGTCCCGGTTCTCGCGGACGAACGAGGTCACCTGCTGCATGGCCACGCCCAGGTTCCGCAGCGACGCGGCGAGGTCGTCGCGCTCCCCCTCGAGCATCGAGGCCGCGGCGGCCAGGGACTGGTTGAACTGACGGACGGTCTGGTCGTTCTCGGCCAGTGCCGCGACGAAGCGCTCGATCTGGCGCACCGTGCCGAACAGCTCCTCCTTGTTGTTGTCCAGGGTGCCGGTCAGCTTCCCCAGGTCCTTGATCGTCTGGTTGAACTGCTCTCCCTGGCCGGCGAAGTTCTTCGCGGTCGTGTCGAGAAGCCGCGTCAGAGCTCCCTCGGAGTTAGCGCCGTCCGGCCCGAGCGCGACGGTGAGGTCGTCGATGCTCTGGTAGATCTCGTCGAGCTCTAGCGGGGTCGAGGTCTGCTCGTCGCTCAGGGAGGCGCTGGTCGCCATCACCGGGCCGCCGGTGTAGACCGGGGTGAGCTGGACGAAGCGGTCACCGACGATGGCCGGGGACACGATGACGGCGTGTGCGTCCGTGGGGACCTTGTACTTGGCGTCGTACGACATCCGGACCGTGACGTCGGTCCCCGACGGCTTCACGCTCTCCACCTTGCCCACGGGGACGCCCAGGATCCGGACGTCGGACCCCTCGTAGAGCGACACCGTGCGCGGGAAGCTCGCGGTGATGAACTTCTTGTCCTGCCCGGGCAGCATGACCAGGACTACGGCGACCAGGACCGCGAGCACGGCCACGATCGCGAGGATCCGGGTGAGGCCACTCACCTTGGACACGGCGCTACTCATGGTCACCGCCCTCCGATCTGCGGCACCGGCGGCAGGTTCTGGATGAACGTGTCGAACCATGGTCCGGTGCCGAGGGTGTTGGCGAAGACCCGGTAGAACGGCGCCATCAGCCGCAGGCTGTTGTCGAGGTTCTCCTGGTTCTTGCGCAGCATGTCGACCACGCTGGCGAGGTGGTCGAGCGCGGGCTTGAGGTCCGCGCGGGTCTGCTGGACCAACGCAGTCAGCTCCTTGGACAGCTCGGTCGTGGAGGTGAGCAGGTTGTGCACGGCCTCGCGACGCGCGACCAGCGCACGGAACAGCTTGTCGCCGTCCTCCATCAGCTCGATCAGGTCCCCGTTGCGGTCGGCGAGGACACGCGACACCTTCTGCATGTTGCCGAGGAGCTGGTTGAGCTCCTCGTCGCGGGCGGCGATGTTCTGCGAGAGCGCCGACATGCCCCTCAGCGCACCCTGGAACTCCTCCGGGGTGTTCTTCATCAGGGACGACAGGGTGTCCAGGGAGGTGGCGAGCTGCCCGGTGTCGATCCGCTCGGACGTGTCGGCGAGGCCGCTGAACGCCTCGACAACGTCGTACGGGGACGTGGTCCGGCTGGCCGGGATCTCCGTCCCCTCCTCCATCTGGCCGGCTCCGTCGGGCACCAACGACAGGTACATCGCGCCGAGCAGGGTCTTCACCCGGATCCCGGCGCTGGTGTCGCCGCCGAGGTCGACACCGCGTTCAACGGTGAACTCGACCTGCACGTGGTCGCCGTCGAGGTCGACCTTCTGCACCTTGCCCACGCGGACTCCGGCGACGCGGACCTCGTCATTGGCCTTCAGGCCACCGGCCTCCGTGAACGCAGCGTAGAAGGTGTCGCCGCCGCCGATCAGCGGCAGGTCCTCGGCGCGGAAGGCCGCAAGAATCAGCGCGAAGAGGACGGCGAGGCTGATGGCGCCGACGACGACGGGGTTTCTCTCGCGGAATGGAGTACTCATCCGAGGTCACACCTCGCTGATCCGGTTTCGTAGTCGACCGGCACGTTCGCGCCGCCGGGAAGCTTCACCCGGCCCTTGAAGTTGCAGAGGTAGAAGTTGAACCAGGAGCCGTAGACCGCGGTGCGCCCGATCTTCTCCAGCTTGATCGGCAGCACCTGGATGGCGCGGTCGAGCTCGGCCTTGTTGCGGTCCAGGGTGCCGGCGACCCCGCGCAGCTCCTTGATGTCCTTCACCAGGGGCTTGCGAACGCCGGAGACCAGCCCGGAGGTCTGCACGGCAAGGTCGGAGATCGACTCCAGCGAACCGAGGATCGCCTCGCGATCACCCGAGAGGCCGGAGATGAACTGGCGGAGCTTGATCACGAGGTCCGACAGCTCGTCGTCCCGGTTGCCCAGTGTCACCATCACCTCGTTCAGGTTGTCGATCAGCTGCCCGATGATCCGGTCCCGGCTGGCCAGCGTGCTGGTGACCGAGGCGGTGTGGGCGAGCAGGCTCTCCAACGTGCCGCCCTCGCCCTGGAAGACGGTGATGATCTCGTAGGCCAGCTGGTTGATGTCGTTGGGCGACAGCGCCTCGAACAAGGGTTTGAAGCCGTTGAACAGCACCGTCAGGTCGAGGGCGGGCGTGGTGCGGTCGAGCGGGATCGTCGCGCCCTCGCGCAACCGCGACGGTGCGCCTACGCCCTGGGTCAGGGAGATGTAGCGCTGCCCGACCAGGTTCCGGTAGCGAACCGCGGCGAAGGTGCTGGCGCTCAGCTGGGAGTCGGCGTCCACGTCGAACGTGACTATCGCCTTGTTCGTCTGGAAGATCTCGACGCCCTTCACGTTGCCGACCTTCACACCGGCGATCCGGACGTCGTCCCCGTTCACCACACCGGTGGCGTCACTGAAGACTGCCTTGTACTCCTTGGTCTCACCGAACGACAGGTTGCCGATCGTCACGACCAGGACACTGGTGGCCAGGGTGGTCACCACGATGAAGATCACGAGCTTGACCGCGTCGGAGGCCGTCCGCTTGTCGAGCAGGCTCATCGCAGGCTCACCTCCGATCCGCGTGCGAGAGGGCCGATGAGCAACGTGGCCACGTCGGGCACTTCATCCGAGGGAACTCCCATCACAGGTCCTGCGAGTGCGTTGACGACCGAACGCTCGGCCGCCGTTCCGGTGAACCCGGAGGTGAGGTCGAAGGTGGGCGCAGCGCGACGCTTGCCGTAGGACTCGTCCACCCCGTCGTCGACCGCGCTCTCCGGTGGCTGCGGGCCGGGGTTCGCCTGGGAGTACGGCGGGTTGGGCAGCGTCTCGCAGTGCGCCCCGTCCTTCGCGCCGTACCTCGGCGAGTCGGCCGGGGTGTACCCGCGGGGCTGCTTGGGCAGCAGCTCCAGGTTGATGTGCAGCCCGTGACCGCGCCAGCCGCTGTTCATCTGCGGGATCCAGTTGGCCTGGCCCTGGAGCAGGCAGGGGTACTCCGGGGCGTACTTCGCGAAGGTCGGCAGCTGAGCCCGCCCGAGCTCACTGAGCCGGATGATGTTGTCCCCGTTCTGCTGCAGGAAGTCCCGCGTCGTCGAGGAGAAGCCCGCCACATCACTGAACAACGCCTGGATCTTCTGCTCCTGGTCCACAAAGGTGTTCCCGGTGACCACGCTGTTGCGCAACAACCGGGCCAGCTCCGGCATCACCGACCGGTAGGTGTCCGACACGTCACTGAGCATCCGCAGGTCCTCGACCAACGCCGGGAGCTGCGGGTTCGTCCGCTCCAGGTACTCGTTCAGCGTCGCCAGGTTCGCACCCAGATCCTCCCCACGACCCTCCAGCGCGGTGGCGATCGCCGTCAACGTGTAGTTGATCTCCGCCGGCTGCACCGCACGCAGCAACGGGTAGAAGTCGTTGAGCACCTGCTCCACCTCGATCGCCACCTCCGACTCGGTGATCACGTCACCGGCCTCGATCGAGGCCGCGTCGGGACGGTCGGGGACCTGCAGCGCGACGTACTTCTCACCGAACAGCGTCTTCGGCAGGATCCGGGCGGTCGCGTTCGCCGGGATGATGTGCGCCTTGTCCGGGCTGATCGCCAGGTCGAGGCTGGCTCCGTCACCTTCGGTGCTCATGCCACGGACCTCACCGACGATCACGCCACGGATCTTCACGTCGGCCAGCGCAGGCAGCTGCAGGCCGATCTTCGAGGTCTGCAGGGTGACCGGGACGTAGTCGACGAACTTCTTGGTGAAGATCGCGTAGGTGGCCCAGACGAAGAACAGCAGAAGCACGAGGAACAGCACGCCGAGCACGCGGTGGCCGCCGGCGGCGAGGACGGATCTGGCGGTCATCTCACCGACACCTCCGTCCCGCGGGCGAGCGGGCCTAGGAGAAGCGTGCTGACGTCCGGGACCTGGTGGACCGGGACACCGAGCACCGGTCCGGCGAGCGCGTTGACGAGCTGACGCTCTACGGCGGTCCCGGCGAAGCCGGACGTGGGATCGCTGGTCGTCGCCGGGGCCGACGCGGAGCGCATCTTGCCGGTCGACTCGTCGACGCCGTCGTCGATGTCAGGCACGACCGCGGTGGGTGGCAGGTTCGACTGGGAGTACGGGTCGGCGGGCAGGTGAAGGCAGTTGGGGCCGCGCTTGTCCCCGTAGACCGGGCTGTCGGCCGGGGTGTACCCGCGCGGCTGCTTGGGCAGCAGCTCCAGGTTGATGTGCAGCGTGTAGTCACGGAAGGCCTCGGCCTGCGGCCCGGCCAACCCGACGATCCCCTGGAGCAGGCAGGGGTACTCCGGGGCGTACTTCGCGAAGGTCGGCAGCTGAGCCCGCCCGAGCTCACTGAGCCGGATGATGTTGTCCCCGTTCTGCTGCAGGAAGTCCCGCGTCGTCGAGGAGAAGCCCGCCACATCACTGAACAACGCCTGGATCTTCTGCTCCTGGTCCACAAAGGTGTTCCCGGTGACCACGCTGTTGCGCAACAACCGGGCCAGCTCCGGCATCACCGACCGGTAGGTGTCCGACACGTCACTGAGCATCCGCAGGTCCTCGACCAACGCCGGGAGCTGCGGGTTCGTCCGCTCCAGGTACTCGTTCAGCGTCGCCAGGTTCGCACCCAGATCCTCCCCACGACCCTCCAGCGCGGTGGCGATCGCCGTCAACGTGTAGTTGATCTCCGCCGGCTGCACCGCACGCAGCAACGGGTAGAAGTCGTTGAGCACCTGCTCCACCTCGATCGCCACCTCCGACTCGGTGATCACGTCACCGGCCTCGATCGAGGCCGCGTCGGGACGGTCGGGGACCTGCAGCGCGACGTACTTCTCACCGAACAGCGTCTTCGGCAGGATCCGGGCGGTCGCGTTCGCGGGAATCACGTCGATCTTCTCGGGGAGGATGCCCAGGGTCATCCGCACACCGTCGTCGGTGACCTCACGCTCACGAACCTCACCGACGATCACGCCACGGATCTTCACATCGGCGCTCTCCGGAAGCTGTAGCCCGGTCTTCGTGCTCTCCAGCGTGACCGGGACGAAGTCGGTGAACTTCTTGCCGAAGATCGCAAAAGTCAGCCACCCGAAGAGCACGAGCAACGCCAGGAACGCCACGCCGAACACCCGGTGTTCGATCATGACGGCCACCCTGAAGCCGTTCGAGGTGCGGTTCATGGTGGTCAACCAGCCAGCCTAACTGTGGTCGTGGTTCCCCAGATGGCCATGGACAGGAACAGGTCGATGACGTTGATCGCCACGATCGACGTACGCACGGCGCGACCCACCGCGAGGCCCACGCCGGCAGGCCCCCCGGAGGCGTTGTAACCGTGGTAGCAGTGGATCAGGATGACGACGACGGCGAAGACGAGCACCTTGCCGAAGGACCAGAGCACATCCCCCGGCGGCAGGAACTGGTTGAAGTAATGGTCGTAGGTGCCGGAGCTCTGACCGAAGAACTGGGTGACGGTGAGCCGGGTCGCGAAGTACGACGAGAGCAGGCCGACGACGTACAACGGGACGATCGCGACCAGGCCGGCGATGATCCGCGTGGTGACCAGGAACGGGAGCGACGGGATCGCCATCACCTCGAGGGCATCGACCTCTTCGGAGATCCGCATCGCACCCAGCTGGGCCGTGAACCCGCAACCGACCGTGGCGGCCAGCGCGATACCCGCCACCAGCGGCGAGATCTCACGGGTGTTGAAGTAGGCGGACACGAAGCCCGAGAACGCCGCGGTGCCGATCTGGTTCAGCGCGGCGTACCCCTGGAGTCCGACCTCCGTGCCGGTGAAGAACGCCATCGCCGTGATTACGCCGACGGTGCCGCCGATGACGGCGAGCGCACCGGAACCGAGGGTGACCTCGGCCAGGAGACGCAGGATCTCCTTCTTGTAGCGGGTGATGGTGCGCGGGGTCCAGGCCAGTGCCTTCACGTAGAAGGCCAGCTCCTCGCCGAGGTTGTCCAGGGATCTCATCGGCTTCTGGTACATCGACCTCAGCGTCGTACCTACGTTGGACATGGCGTCAACCTGTCTTCGGCGGGACGAGCTGGAAGTAGATCGCGCTCATCACGAAGTTGACGACGAACAGCAACATGAACGTGATGACCACGGCCTCGTTCACCGCGTCACCGACGCCCTTCGGTCCACCGGCCGCATTCATGCCCTTGTAGGCGGCGACGATGGCCGCGATCAGGCCGAACACGAGCGCCTTGGCCATGCCCTGCCACAGGTCGGGAAGCTGGGCGAGCGCGGTGAAGCTGGCGAGGTACGCCCCGGGGGTGCCGTCCTGCAGCACCACGTTGAACACGTATCCGCCGGCGACGCCGACCACGCTGACCAGGCCGTTGAGGAAGACCGCGACGAGCATGGTGGCGAGCACGCGGGGCACCACGAGGCGCTGGATCGGGTCGATGCCGAGCACCATCATCGCGTCGAGCTCCTCGCGGATCTTGCGGGCGCCGAGATCCGCGGCGATCGCGGAGCCACCGGCCCCGGCGATCAGCAGCGACGTGGCGATCGGGCCCGCCTCACGGACCACGGCGAGCACCGCCGCGGAACCGGTGAACGACTGGGCTCCGAACTGCTTGATCAGGCCGCCGACCTGCAGCGCGATCACCGCACCGAAGGGGATCGCGACCAGTGCAGTCGGGACGATCGTCACCGACGCGATGAACCAGGCCTGCTGGAGGAACTCCCGCAGCTGGAACGGCCGCCTGAACAGGTTGCGGGCGACGTCGAGGCCGAAGGCGAACAGCTTGCCCGCGGTGCCGATGGGCGCGAGCACCCTCGCCGAGGTGATGGAGGACATGGTCAGGCCCCGGGTGCCATGGACATGTGCAGGTCGAACGAGCCGGGAGGCGGCGCGATGCCGTTGTCACGGCACCAGGCACCCGGCTCTCGCTGGCTGCGGCGGGCGATGCCGTTGGAGGGCTCGAGCTGCATCGGGATGGGCGGCAGCGATGGCAGCTCCTGCCCCTTCTCCTGCTCGAGCTCGTCGGCGTCCTTCTCCTCCGACATCCCGATCGGGCCGACCCGCTGGGCGTTGAGGAACTGGCGTACGACGGGCTCCTCGCTGGACAGCAGCATCTCGCGGGGGCCGAACATCGCCAGGTGCTTGTGGTAGAGCAGGCCGATGTTGTCGGGCACGGTGCGGGCGGTGTTGATGTCGTGGGTGACGATCAGGAAGGTCGCGTCGATCTGGGCGTTGAGGTCCACGATCAGCTGGTTGAGGAACGACGTGCGCACCGGGTCGAGGCCGGAGTCCGGCTCGTCGAAGAGGACGATCTCGGGATCGAGGACCAGTGCACGGGCCAGCCCGGCGCGCTTGCGCATGCCGCCCGAGATCTCGCCGGGGAGCTTGCGTTCGGCGCCGACGAGGCCGACGAGCTCCATCTTCTCCATCACGATGTTGTGGATGTCGGACTCGGACTTCTTGGTGTGCTCGCGGAGCGGGAAGGCCACGTTGTCGTAGAGCGTCATCGAGCCGAACATCGCACCGTCCTGGAACAGCACGCCGAACAGCTTGCGGATCTCGTAGAGGTCCTTCTCCGAGCAGCTCGCGATGTCGAGGCCCTCGATGACGATGCTTCCGCGGTTGGGCTTGAGCAGGCCGATGATGGTCTTGAGGAACACGGACTTGCCGGTTCCGGAAGGTCCGAGCATCACGCAGATCTCGCCGGCAGGGATGGTCAGGGACACATCGGCCCAGATCAGGTCCTTGCCGAAGGACTTCGTGAGTCCGTCAACCTTGATTTCGACGCCCACCAGCGTCCCTCCCTCATGTCGAACCCGGTCCAGCCGGCAGCCTCGAGCCGCCGGTTGGCTTCCTGTTCACCTCTCGCCCGCCCTTACCAACGAGTAAGCCCGCGCCAAGTTACGCGTCGGGAGGAACCGAGTCACCTTCTCGCCACAAAGGCCACATAGTGAACGCGACAGACGGTTCGTGCGTCGCAAGGCCCGGTGTCGCCACCTCAGGTATGTCCCCTTTTGCGGCCCCCGAAACGCCAACGGCGGCCGCCCCCGAAGGGGCGACCGCCGTTGGCGTTGGTCGGTGACGACCGGATCAGCGCAAAGTCACTTGACCGTCACGGTGGCGCCGGCTGCCTCGAGGGCATCCTTCGCCTTGTTCGCGGCTTCCTTGTTGACCTTCTCGAGGATGGCCTTGGGCGCGGCCTCGACGAGCTCCTTGGCCTCCTTGAGGCCCAGGCTGGTGAGTCCACGCACCTCCTTGATGACGTTGATCTTCTTCTCGCCGGCAGCCTCGAGGACGACGTCGAACTCGTCCTGCTCAGCGGCCTCTTCGGCACCCGCGGCGGCGCCACCGGCAGCCGGGGCGGCGGCAGCGGCAACGGGGGCGGCGGCGGTGACGCCGAAGGTGTCTTCGAACTGCTTCACGAACTCGCTGAGCTCAAGGAGAGTCATCTCCTTGAAGGCGTCGAGCAGCTCGTCGGTGGTGAGCTTCGCCATGGTGGCGTTTCCTTCCATGTTGCTGATCCTCACGTCTGTGGGGATCGGATGTGGGTGTTGGTCGGACCGGGCCGGTTAAGCCTCGGTGGTCTCCTCGGAAGCTGCCTCGGCCGGAGCCTCGGTTGCCTCCTCGGCCGCAGGAGTCTCGTCTGCGGACTCGGCCGCGGGGGCCTCATCTGCAGCAGGTGCCTCTGCGGTGTCCTCCGCGGCGGCCGGTTCGCCGGCACCACCCTGAAGGATTGACGGGTCCTGCTCGGCCTTCGCCTGCAGCGCGCCGGCCAGGCGAGCAGCCTGCGAGAGCGGCGCGTTGAGCAGGTAGACGGCCTGGCTGAGCGACGCCAGCATGCCGCCCGCGAGCTTGGCGAGGAGAACCTCACGCGACTCGAGGTCAGCAATCTTGGCGATCTCCTTCGCGTCGAGCGGCTTGCCGTCGAGGACGCCGCCCTTGATAACGAGGGATGGGTTTGCCTTGGCAAAGTCACGCAGGCCCTTGGCTGCCTCGACCACGTCGCCGTTGATGAAGGCGATGGCGGTCGGGCCGATGAGCAGGTCGTCGAATCCTTCGACGCCAGCCTCATCGGCGGCAATCTTGGTGAGCGTGTTCTTGACCACGGCGTAGTTGGCGTTCTCGCCGAGAGCGCGCCGCAGGTCCTGCAGCTGCTTAACGGTGAGACCGCGGTACTCGGTCAGCACAGCACCTGCAGACTCCTGGAACGAATCCACGAGCTCCGCAACGGCGGCTGTCTTGTCTGGCCGCGCCATGTGGTCTCCTTCCGCATTCATGAACAGTGATGCACGGTTTCCGGAGACTGCCGACGCTGGCCGGGAATTGAAAAACGCCCCGGCGCAGGAGGCACAGGGCGTACAGACTGATCTCGTCGATCAGGTTGTCACTCGGTGTCACCTGCGCTGGTCGCCCGCTTCGCGGGACCTTCGGTCGGCTGCTTCGATCCCTGGGCTCAGGGTTCTGGGCGCACCGACAACCGGCGGTCTCTGGTTTCGGGTAGAACCTTACGGGAGCCGGACAGGTTCGGCCAAATCGGCATGAGGTTGCTCCATGCACGGTCTGCCGACGCAGGAGGTCACCGACGTGGAGCGGTGGTTCGCCGGTTTCACGGCGGGTCTGCGACGTGGTGGTCGACCGCGCCATGTCCGTAGTACCCGGGGACCGGTACCCGACGTTCGGCGCTTTTGGGGACGCCTGGCGTCGCACCCGCCCGAACGGGCCATCTTCGGCAAACCGGGCACGTCGCCGGCCGGGCTCTGCTCCAATGAAATATGGAGATCCAGCTTGAATCGTTGACCGGCATCATGGAACAGGCCGACAGCAGGCTGCGGGCCGGTTCGCACGCAGCGGCACGGGTGTGGCCCACGGGGTTCGACATCCTCGACAAGAACCTGGCCAACGGGTTCCGTTCCGGTGAGCTGGTGCTGCTCGGTGGCCCGCAAGGCCTGGGCAAGACCACCTGGGCGCTACAGGTTGCACGCAACGTCGCCCGGTCCGGCCGCTCGGTCGTCTTCTTCTCCTTCGAGCACGACCCGCAGACGATGCTGGTCCGGCTCGTCGCCCTCGAGGCCGGGGAGATCGGTGGCGTGGAGGCGCCCGGGACCAGCCGTGTGCGTGAGTCGTTCGAGGCCACCGACGGCCCCGGCGGGTCCCTCGCCGAACGGTTGGCCGACACGGTGGGCGGCGCGGACGCGGTGGAGCGGGTCAAGGAGTACTCCGACCGGCTGATGCTGCACCGCTCCACCGGCAGCAGCACGAGCCTCGAGGTGGTCCGGGACGTGGTCGAGGAGGCGAAGAAGGCCACCAAGCAGCTGCCGCTGGTGGTCGTCGACTACCTGCAGAAGGTGAAGGTCGCAGACGGTTCCCAGGTGGAGGACGAGCGGGTGACCCGGGTGGTGGAAGGTCTCAAGGACCTCGCGCTCGACATGGACATCCCCGTGCTGGCCGTGGTGGCCGCCGACAAGGATGGCCTCTCGTCGGGGAAGCGGATGCGGGTGAACAACCTGCGCGGCTCGTCGGCGCTGGCCTACGAGGCCGACACGGTGCTGATCCTGAACAACAAGTTCGACGTGGTCGCGCGGCATCACCTCGTCTACGACATCGGCAACGCCGAACGGTTCAAGCACTGGGCGGTGCTCAGTATCGAGAAGAACCGCAACGGGCAGGACCAGATCGACCTGGAGTTCAAGAAGCGGTTCGACCAGAGCCGGTTCGAGAACAACGGTCAGCACGTCGTGGAGCAGCTCATCGACGAACGAGTCTTCGTCGAGTAGCCCCAGTCTCCCATGGGCCTCAGCTTCCCCAAGGCATGTGGTCGAGCCACCACTTCCCATGGCGAGCACATCGTGGGGAGTGGGGTTCCACCAGGGGACCTTGGTGAAACTGGGGCGAGCCCGGCGACGGAAAGGCCGGCCACCCCCTCGCGGGTGACCGGCCTTCCGTGGGTCTGTCAGGCGGGGCTGATCAGGCCTCTTCGTCAGTCGCGACGTTGCGGGTGCGGTTGGGGTCGACCTGGACACCGGGCCCCATCGTCGTCGAGAGCGTGACCTTCCTCAGGTAACGCCCCTTGGAGCTGGCCGGCTTGAGACGGAGCACCTCTTCGAGCGCGGCCGCGTAGTTCTCGGCCAGCTGAACCTCGGAGAACGAGGCCTTGCCGATGATGAAGTGCAGGTTCGCGTGGCGGTCCACGCGGAACTCGATCTTTCCGCCCTTGATGTCGGACACGGCCTTGGCCACGTCCGGCGTCACGGTGCCGGTCTTCGGGTTCGGCATGAGGCCACGGGGGCCGAGCACGCGGCCGAGGCGGCCGACCTTGCCCATCATGTCCGGGGTGGCGACGACGGCGTCGAAGTCGAGCCATCCGCCGTTCACCTTCTCGATGAGCTCGTCGCCGCCGACGATGTCGGCGCCCGCCTCGCGCGCGGCGTCAGCCTTCTCGGCGTTGGCAAAGACCAGGACCCTGGCGGTCTTGCCGGTGCCGTGCGGGAGGTTGACCGTGCCGCGGACCATCTGGTCCGCCTTGCGCGGGTCGACGCCGAGGCGCATGGCCACGTCGACGGTCTCGTCGAACTTCTTCTTGCTGCCCGCCTTGGCGATCTTGATCGCTGCGAGGGGGGTGTACAGCTCGTCCACGTCGAATGTCTCCGACGCGGCGCGGTAGGTCTTGCTGCGCTGCATGGCTGGTTCCTTCTCTGTTCACCAGGTGTGGTCGTTGGGGCGCGTCAGCGGCCCTGCCACGGAATCTGTTCGGTTGTTTGACGACTGGGATCAGTCGGTCGTGATACCCATCGAGCGGGCGGTGCCTTCGACGATCTTCATCGCTGCGTCGATGTCGTTGGCGTTCAGGTCGGGCAGCTTGGTCGTCGCGATCTCGCGCACCTGGTCCTTGGTCAGCTTGCCGACCTTCTCCTTGTGCGGGACGCCCGAGCCCTTCTGAAGGCCGGCGGCCTTCTTGATCAGCTCAGCCGCCGGAGGCGTCTTCGTGATGAAGGTGAACGAACGGTCCTCGTAGATCGTGATCTCAACGGGGATGACGTTCCCCCGCATCGACTCGGTCTGCGCGTTGTAGGCCTTGCAGAACTCCATGATGTTGACGCCGTGGGGACCGAGAGCGGTACCCACCGGCGGTGCAGGAGTTGCCGCCCCGGCCTGCAGCTGCACCTTGACGAGCGCTGCGATTTTCTTCTTCTTGGGAGGCATGTTCCTTGGGTCCTTACGTGATGTAACCAGTTGTCGAGCTAACAGAAAGAAGCAAGAGCGGACAGACGGGCTGTCACACCTTTTGAATCTGGCTGAAGCTCAGCTCGACCGGGGTCTCCCGGCCGAAGATCTCGACGAGGGCCTTCACCCTCTGTGACTCCGCGTTGATCTCGGTGATCGTCGCGTGCAGGGTGGCGAACGGGCCGTCGACCACCATGACCGAGTCCTGGACGTCGAAGTCGGCGACCTCGACCTTCTTCTTGGTCGCGGTCTGCACGCCGCCCTGCTCGGTCGAGGCGGCCTCGACCTCCGCGACCACGGCGGGGGCGAGCATGTTCTCCACCTCGGTCAGGCTCAGCGGCACCGGCTGGTGGCTGTGGCCGACGAACCCGGTGACCGACGGCGTGTGCCGGACCGCTGCCCAGGACTCGTCGGTGAGGTCCATCCGGACCAGGACGTAGCCGGGAAGGACGGTGCGCTTGACGAGCTTGCGCTGGCCGTTCTTGATCTCGGCGACCTCCTCGGTGGGGACGATCACCTCATGGATGTAGTCCTCCATGTTCAGGGAGGTGATCCGGTTCTCGAGGTTGGCCTTCACCCGGTTCTCCATCCCGGAGTAGGTGTGCACCACGAACCAGTCACCGGGCTTGGACCACAGTGCCTGCCGGAACTCCTCGAGCGGGTCCGCTGCGGCCTCGTCGCTCACCTCGGCCTCACCGGTGTCCTCGGTCTCCACCTCAGCACCGGTTTCCACCTCGGGCAGTGCGTCCTCGGCGTCCACGGTGTCGCTCGACGCCTCGACGTCGGCGGGCTCGACCGGAGCCTCGGCGGGGGTACCGCCCTCAGGCGTGCCCTCGAGCTTTTCGTCGTACGGCTGCGACACGGTTAACCATTCACCTTCACTGTTGATGCTGGGTTGATGCTGGACCTGGTGTCCGGGGCCTAGCTGCCAAAGATGGCGAACACGGCCTTACCGAAGGCCAGGTCGAGCAACGAGACGATCGTCATGACGACCACCACGAACACCATGACCACGATGAAGTACGTGATCAGCTGCTGCTGGGTGGGCCAGACGACCTTGCGCAGCTCAGCCATGACCTGGCGGTAGAAGGTGACCGGGCTCGTGCGCTTGTCACTCGACGAAGAAACGGAGCGGCTGTCCGACACTGGTCCTCCACCTTTCACTACGTAGTCGGGCTGAACATGTCCCCTCCGCCGGGGCGGAGGATCTTGCAGGGCACGAGGGACTTGAACCCCCAACCTTCGGTTTTGGAGACCGATGCTCTGCCAGTTGAGCTAGTGCCCTTCGGTGGTCACTCCACGACAGCCATGCGACGCATTCCCGGGCGCGGTCGAACCTGCGCGACAAGAGATTGCGGGCATGACAATCAATGGTGAGAACCACCGGACGAAGATTCTACGGGGAACAACGAGCCTAAGTCGAACCGAGTGGCGCAGACACAACACCGGTGACCCGTTCGATGGCCGGACCCGGGTGTTGGATCCCGGCCGTGAGTGAAACGATAGCCCCATGACCGAAACTCCGACCACTCCAGCCCCGACCCGGAACCGAGTGTCCGAACGGATCGGTGGAATCGCCGAGTCCGCCACGTTGGCGGTCGATGCGAAGGCCAAGGCGCTCAAGGCTGCCGGCCGTCCGGTGATCGGCTTCGGCGCGGGCGAGCCGGACTTCCCGACGCCCGGCTACATCGTCGAGGCTGCGGTCGAGGCCTGCCGTGACGCCCGCAACCACCGCTACACGCCGTCCGGCGGCCTCCCGGAGCTGAAGCAGGCCATCGTCGAGAAGACACTGCGTGACTCCGGCTACGAGATCGAGGCGGCCCAGGTCCTGGTGACCAACGGTGGGAAGCAGGCGATCTACGAGGGGTTCGCGACCATGCTCGACCCGGGTGACGAAGTGATCGTGCCCGCGCCGTACTGGACCACGTACCCGGAGTCGATCCGGCTGGCCGGCGGTGTCCCCGTCGAGGTGCTCGCCGACGAGACCCAGGACTACAAGGTCACGCCTCAACAGCTGGAGGCGGCCCGCACCGACCGGACCAAGGTGCTCCTGTTCAACTCCCCGTCAAACCCGACCGGTGCGGTCTACAGCAGCGACGAGGTCGAGGCAATCGGGCGCTGGCTGGTCGAGCACGATCTGTGGGTGATGACCGACGAGATCTACGAGCACCTGGTGTACGACGGGCTGGACACTGCCTCGCTGCCGGTCGTGGTCCCGGAGCTCGTCGACCGCTGCGTCATCGTCAACGGGGTGGCCAAGACCTACGCGATGACCGGCTGGCGGGTCGGCTGGATGATCGGCCCGAAGGACCTGGTCAAGGCCGCCACGAACCTGCAGTCGCACGCCACCTCGAACGTCTCCAACGTCGCGCAGCGAGCCGCCGTCGCCGCGGTGTCCGGGGACCTGTCTGCGGTCGCTGAGATGAAGACCGCGTTCGACCGCCGCCGGCGCACGATCGTCACCATGCTCAACGAGATCGACGGGGTCATCTGCCCGGAACCGAAGGGCGCGTTCTACGCCTACCCCCAGGTGCTGGGACTACTTGGCCGCACGATCGACGGCGTCACCCCGCAGACCTCCACCGAGCTGGCCGAGCTGATCCTGGACAAGGCGGAGGTGGCCGCCGTGCCCGGTGAGGCATTCGGCTCACCTGGCTACCTGCGCTTCTCCTACGCTCTGGGCGACGACGACCTGGTCGAGGGCATCACTCGGCTCCAGAAGCTGTTCGCCTAGGTTGCCGGCCCAACATCCGGAGGCCCGCTCCCTGACGGCCCTGCCCAAGGCGCACCTGCATCTGCACTTCACCGGGTCGATGCGACACACGACCCTGATCGAGCTCGCCGAGCGGGACGGGATCGTGCTTCCCGACGCACTGGTCGAGGACTGGCCGCCCAAGCTGTCCGCGGCCGACGAGAAGGGCTGGTTCCGGTTCCAGCGGCTGTACGACGTCGCCCGCTCGGTGCTGCGCACGGAAGGGGACGTACGCCGGTTGGTGCGCGAGGCAGCGGAGGACGATGCCGCGGACGGGTCCCGCTGGCTGGAGATCCAGGTCGACCCCAGCGGGTACGCCGCACGCTTCGGCGGGATCACCGCGTTCACCGACCTGGTCCTGGACGCGGTCCGCGACGCCTCGCAACGGAGCGGGACCGGGATGGGCGTGGTCATCGCCGCGAACCGCACCCGGCATCCCCTCGACGCCCGGACCCTGGCGCGGCTGGCCGCACAGTACGTCGGACGGGGCGTGGTGGGCTTCGGCCTCTCGAACGACGAACGCCGCGGCACCACCTCGGAGTTCGCACCGGCGTTCGCGATCGCCGAACGGGCCGGCCTGCTACTGACCCCGCATGCCGGTGAGCTGGTCGGGCCACCGAACATCCGGACCTGCGTCGACGAGCTGCACGCGGACCGGCTCGGGCACGGGGTGCGCGTGGTGGAAGATCCCCGGCTGCTCGACTCGGTCGTCGAGAAGGGCATCGCGCTCGAGGTGTGCCCGGTGTCCAACGTCGCGCTCGGTGTCTACTCCGACCTCACATCGGTGCCGCTGCCGACGCTGATCGACGCCGGCGCGACGGTGGCGCTCGGTGCCGACGACCCGTTGCTGTTCGGATCCCGGCTGGCCGGCCAGTACGCCACCATGCGGGCGGCGCACGGGCTGTCGGACGCCCAGCTCGCCGAGCTCGCCCGAATGTCGCTGCGGGCATCCAGGGCACCGGACTCGTTGAAGGCCGGTCTGCTGGGCGAAGTGGACGAATGGTTGGCAGACTAGGCACATGACGAACACGCCGGGCGACGGGCAGACGCCAGAGGAACCCACGAACGACCAGCCGGGCCGCGACCAGCAGGGCTACTGGGAGCAGCAGAGTCAGCAGCAGCCCTACGGCCAGCCGCCCCAGCAGCCACCGTACGGTCAGGCACCGGGCGGATACCCGGCGCAGCCGCCGATGGGGTACGCCCCGGACCACCCCAAGGCCACCACAGTCCTGGTCCTGGGCATCCTCGGCCTCGTGCTCTGCGGGATCCTCGCGCCGTTCGCCTGGGTGATGGGAAAGAAGACGCTGGACGAGATCGACTCCTCGAACGGGAGCGTCGGGGGCCGCGGTGCTGCCAACGCGGGATACATCCTGGGGATCGTGGGCACCGTCATTCTCGCCGTGTCGGTGCTTGTGGTCATCTTCGCCATCAGCATCGCTGTCCTGGGCACGGTGACGTCAACCTCCACCTACTGAACCGCTGCGTTCAGGGGCGCGGAAGCTCGCAGCCCACCAGCACCGGCTCGTTGACCAGCCAGATCCCGAACCGGTCGTGCACGCCGCGCTGGATCTCCTCGGCCAGCGTCAGCAGGTCCTGAGTGGTCGCCCCGCCGCGGTTGGTCAGCGCCAGCGTGTGCTTGGTGGAGAGGCTGACCCGGTCGCTGCCGTAGCCCCGGGTGAACCCCGCCTGCTCGATCAGCCACGCGGCACTGGTCTTGGTCGACCCGTCCGGCTGCTCCCACCGGGGCGCCCCGGCCGGCAGCCGGCCGATCTGCTCAGGTGTGAGGAACGGGTTGGTGAAGAACGACCCGGCGCTCCAGGTGTCGTGGTCCGCGGCGTCGAGGACCATCCCCTTGCCGCGGCGCAGGCCCAGCACGGCCTCCCGGACCTCGCGCATCGGTGCGCGCTGCCCCCGCTCCACTCCGAGGGTGCGCGCGAGCTCGGCGTACGTCACCGGCGCCCCGAGATCACCGAGCCGGAACTGGAAGGTCACGCTGAGTACGACGAAGCGGTGCGGGTTCTCCTTGAAGCGACTGTTCCGGTAGCCGAATCCGCAGTCGCCTGCGGCGATCGTCCTCACGGCCCGGGCGACGCGGTCCCAGCAGCGCACGGACGCGATGGTCTCCGAGACCTCCTGGCCGTACGCGCCGACGTTCTGGATCGGGGTGGCTCCGACACTGCCGGGGATCCCGGACAGCGCCTCGACGCCGACCCATTCCCGCTCGATCGCGGAGGCGACCAGCGCGTCCCAGCTCTCGCCTGCGGCCACGGTGACCATCGCGCCGCCACAGGTGTCCTCCTCTGCGTCGATACCCGTGGTCCTGATCCGGAGAACCGTTCCGGGGAACCCGTCGTCGGAGACCACGAGGTTGCTTCCACCGGCGACCAGGAGCAGCGGCTCGCCGTTCTCGTCGGCCTTCGCCACCGCGTCGACGAGGTCCTGCTCCGTGGTCGCCTCGACGACCGAGCCGGCCGGGCCGCCGACCCTGAGGGTGGTGCAGCCGGCCAGGCGGAGGCGTTGCGGCGCGGCGTCAGCCACGCGCCAGCACCGCCTTGGGCTGCCCCAGCACCTTCTGCTCCCCGCAGGTCACCTCGAGGGTGACCTGCACGCCGTCGTCGGTGACGTCCTTGACCGTCCCGGCGACGACCACGGTGACGCCGTCGTCGTCGTCGGGCACGACGACCGGCTTGGTGAACTTGCAGCCGAGCTCACGGACCCGGCCGGGGGCTCCCGCCCACGTGTCCAGGGCGCGACCGGCGAGGGCCATCGTGAACATGCCGTGCGCGATCACGCCGGGCAGTCCCACCGAGGTGGCCACCCGGTCCGACCAGTGGATGGGGTTGAAGTCGCCGCTGGCCCCGGCGTAGCGGACCAGGTCCGCGCGGGTCACCCGGAACGTCTGCGCGGGGAGTACGTCACCAACGTTCATCAGGACTCACCCCGGTGCACCAGCGTCGCGAAGGCGGTGCACACGTGCGCGCCGTCGCCGTCGGTGATCTCGCTGCGGGTGCCGATGATGTCCGCGCCGCCGATCTGCCGCAGCGAGTCGACGGTCAGCTCGGCGGTGAGCCGGTCCCCCGCGACGACCGGGCGGGTGTAGCTGAACCGCTGCTCGCCGTGGACCACGTTGTGCAGCGCGATGCCGACCTCGGGGTCCCCCATCAGCGCGTTCATCGCCGCGAAGGCGACGACGATCGGGAACGTGGCCGGGGCGGCCTGTCCGTCGTACTCGGACCCGGTGGCGCGCGAGAACTCGAGGATCTTCTCGCGCGAGACGGTGTAGGGCTCGGTCGGCGGGAACGTGCGCCCGGTCAGAGATGCGTCGACAGCCATGGCCGAAACGCTAGCAGCGTGGGTCAGCCGACCAAGCCCCGGAAGCCCGCAAGGTACGACGCGGCCGTGACGTCGGCGAGGATCAGCCGCTGCACGACGAAGCCCGGCATCTTCGACGAGCATGGCCTGGTCGACCGGCGTCCGGGCGTCGCCCCTGCCCGGCGTACCGGTGACTCCGAGTCCGCACGGACCCTGGACCCGGCACCAGCCGGCTGACCTGCGGGCACGACAAAGAGGGCGACACCCCGTGCGGGGTGTCGCCCTCTGCAGGCTCAACGGCCGAGCGTCAGCGGGTCTCGCGGTGCTCGGTGTGGGTCTTGCAGCGCGGGCAGAACTTCTTCAGCTCCATGCGGTCCGGGTCGTTGCGCCGGTTCTTCTTGGTGATGTAGTTGCGTTCCTTGCATTCAACGCAGGCCAAGGTGATCTTGGGGCGAACGTCAGAGCTCTTGCTGGCCACGGGGTGCCTCTTCTTCGTCGTTGCTGAGTCGTACTGCTTTCAAGTCTGCCCTGTGGCGCAAGCCGAGGACCGACTTCGATCGTTCGTGAGTAGCGGGGGCGGGACTCGAACCCGCGACACCACGATTATGAGCCGTGTGCTCTAACCACCTGAGCTACCCCGCCACCGGGACGGGGTTCCTCGCCGGATTTCTCCGGCGAGGTCCCTACCCAGAGCCCCTTTACGGAATCGAACCGTAGACCTTCTCCTTACCATGGAGACGCTCTACCGACTGAGCTAAAGGGGCAAGCGACGACAAAGAATACACAGGCCCCCGACGGAATATGAAATCGAGTCGCGGCCCCTGGGACCGGGGTCACTCGCTCACCCGTGACCCCCGGCATGATGGGTTCGTGAACCACGCCGCTTTCTACGTCAGCGAGGGCTCCGAGAGGTACGCCTCCCAGCCGTCCACCGCCAGCCCATGGGGCCCCGACAGCCAGCACGGCGGGCCGCCCGCAGCGCTGCTGTCCCGCGCCGTCGAGCGGCTCGACACCGGCAACGACCGGCTGGTCGGGCGGTTCACGATGGAGCTGCTCGGTCCCGTGCCGGTCGGCTCGCTGTCGGTCACCTCCTCGGTGCTTCGTCCCGGCCGGTCCGTCGAGCTCTGCGAGGCCAGCCTGTACGACGGACGGGGTGGACGTGCCGTCGCCACGGCGGCGGCCTGGCGCTTCCCGGAGAGGGACGACGGGCCCGATCACAAGGACGAGCCCCTCCCGCACACCCCCGCCGACGGCGCCGAGCACGACCGCCCGCCGAGCTGGTCGAGCGGGTACCTCGACGCCGTGGAGTGGCGCTGGATCACGGGTGCGGTGATGGAGCCCGGCCCGGGGGTGGTGTGGATGCGCCCCCGCGTGGCCCTGGTCGACGGCGAACCGATGTCGCCGGTGCAGCGGCTGATGACGTGCGTGGACTCGGCGTCCGGGGTCTCCGCGGAGCTCGACCCGGGGAGATGGGCCTTCCTCAACACCGAGCTGACCGTGCACGTGCTGCGGCCGCCGGTCGGTGAGTGGCTCTGCCTCGATGCGCGCACCACCCTCGCGGGCGGGAGCGTCGGGATGGCCGCCTCGAACGTGTACGACGAGCAGGGGCTGGTCGCACGGTCCGCGCAGGCGCTGCTGGTGGCGAAGCGCTGAGCCTGCTGTGCGCGCCGGTCAGGTGAGCTGCCAGGTGGCCACGTAGTACATGACGCCGTACGGGTCGTCGCGGTAGAGCAGCTCCGCATGCGGGGCCGCACCCTCCCGGCGCACGGCGGTGGCCATCACCGCGAACGGAGCGCGGCAGGTGACCATCAGCTCGTCGGCGAGCCCGGCGTCCGCGTCGATCAGCGCGGCGGGGTCGCCGTCGGACAGAGCACGCCCGGTCGCGTCGTCGAACGGGAAGGCCCGCTCGTCGACGTGGCCGGGCGCCTTCTCGCCCCGCCGGACGGACCCCTCGCCCATGGTGAGGACGGTGACCCGCTCGTCGCGGGCAGCAAGCTTGTCCGCGAGCGCGGTGACCTCGTCGCGTCCGGCCTCCCAGGCGATGCTGTGCAGCTCGAGCGGTCCCCGCCAGCCGGCCCGCGCCAGGAGCCGGGTCGCCACCCCGAGGCTCAGGGGCAGCCCCTCACCGGGGGTCGCGCCCGTCGTACCGAACGTCCTGACCGTCGCGGGCAACGCGGGATCCCAGGCCGCCGTGCTGTCGGCGCCGCCGACGACCACCACCCGGTCCGGGCCGGTGGCCGTCGCGGACGAGACCGCCGACACGCAGGCGGTGCGCAGCTCGACCGCGACGTCCTGCCGGCCGGTGAGCTCGCGGAACAGCAGCGGTGGGTGTGGGCAGACTGCGACGGCGGCGATCACAGGCGCGACATTAGCCCAGGGGACTCAGGTGACAGTGGGGTGGAGCGGCTTCACCTCGGTGTCCACGCCAGGGATCCCGGTGCCGCGGATGGAGGCCCGCGCGGTCTCGGGGTCCGCGAGCTCCCGGAACACCGGGGTGTCCTCGACCTTGCTCCGCAGGTACAGCCCGACCAGGCCGAGGGGGCCACCGATCAGGAACGGGATCCGCCAGCCCCACTCCCCCATCGCCGCCTTGCCGACGGCCGGCTCGCTGCCGAGCACGATCAGAGCCCCGAGGGTGAAGCCCGGCATGCCGCCCCGGGCGGAATGCCGGCGGCGACCGACGCGTTCAGCAGGACGTGAGAGACGTCGACGTGCTGGTGACCGGCGCCGGACAGGCCGGCTTGTCCGCTGCCTACCACCTGCAGCGCCGTGGCCTGGCCCGCGGGTCCGGCTTCGTCGTCCTCGACGCCAACCCCGGCCCCGGTGGCGCGTGGCGACACCGCTGGCCGTCGCTGACGCTGGGCGCCGCGCACCGGGTCCATGACCTGCCCGGGCTTCCGCTCGGAGCCCCCGACCCGGACGAGCCAGCATCGGCCGTGGTGTCGCGCTACTACGGCGACTACGAGCGCCTGTTCGACCTACCGGTGCGCCGCCCCGTCCGGGTCCGCGAGGTCACCTCACCCGACGGGCCCGACGGCCCGCTTCTCGTGCACACCGACCACGGCAGCTGGCGCACCCGTGTCCTGGTGAACGCGACCGGGACCTGGGACCGGCCGCACTGGCCGTACTACCCCGGCCGTGAGCTGTTCCGTGGCGTGCAGCTGCACACCCACGACTTCCGCTCAGCCGAGGAGTTCCGCGGCCGGCACGTGGTCGTCGTCGGTGGCGGCACGTCCGCGGTGCAGTTCCTGCTGCAGCTGGCCGAGGTCGCCACCACCACCTGGGTGACGCGCAGGCCGCCGGAGTTCACGCCCCGTCCGTTCGACCCCGCATGGGGTCGCGACGTCGAGCGCCAGGTCGACGCCCGGGTCCGGGCGGGCCTGAGCCCGTTGAGCGTGGTGGCCGCGACCGGGCTGCCGCTGACCGAGGAGTACCAGCGCGGCATCGACGACGGAGTCCTCGTCGCACGTGAGATGTTCACCTCGATCACCCCGGACGGCGTCCGGTTCGCCGACGGCGGCGACGTCCGCGCGGACGTCATCCTGTGGGCCACCGGTTTCCGCGCCTCTCTCGGTCACCTCGCGCCGCTGCGGCTGCGGGAGCCCGGCGGTGGGATCACGATGGACGGCACGTCCGTCGTACGAGACCCCCGGGTCCAGCTGGTCGGGTTCGGTCCGTCGGCGTCGACCCTGGGTGCGACCCGCGCCGGACGCAGCGCCGCGCTCAACGCGCTCGCATTGCTCGACCTACAGGTGGATCAGGCCTGCTGACGCGGGCCAAACCGACCGGACCGCCCAACTGATCGGACTGCTTTCGGCGATCGTCTGACACGACGGGCTCCCCGCAGGTACAACTGTCATCCAGATCCCCGCAAAACCCCTGGTTGCACCCTCATGCCCTTGCACCTCTCTCCCGGCACCCGCCGCGCGCGGCGCATCTGTGCCGCAATCCTCCTCGGCCTCGTCGGTGGCTGGCTCGGGCTCACCCTCGGCGGCACCGTGCACCACGAGGTCGGGCCGTTGACCACCTCGATGCGGGTCCTTCCCGTCTGGGGTGGCGGGACGACGGTCGACTTCCCGCCACTCGGCAGGCTCGCGCTCGACACGCACGCGGGGCCGCTCGGCATCGAGGCCGGTCTGAACGGGGTCGACGTGGACGAGGCCCGCGAGATCGTCGAGGACCCTGCCCGGCTCGACGGCATGCAGGAGCGGGCCGGGCAGGACCTCAGGTGGGAGCTGCAGATGGCCGTGCTGCGCGCGTTGCTCAGCGCCGTCCTCGGCGCCCTCGCCCTCTCGGCACTGGCACTGCGCAAGGTGCGCGGCGCGCTGCTCGGGGCCACCACGGCGGCCGTGGCCATGGTCGCCTCCTTCGCCGTCGCGTTCTCCACCTGGAACCCGGCCGCCCTGGCTGAGCCGCGCTACACCGGCCTGCTCACCAGCGCCCCCTCGGTGGTCGGCAACGCCGAGGACATCGTCAATGAGTTCTCGGTGTACGGCGACCAGCTCGCCCGCATCGTGCAGAACGTCGGCGGCCTGTACACGGTCACCTCTGACCTGCCTGTGCTCCCTCCGCAGACCGACCTGGTGCGTGTCCTGCACGTGTCGGACCTGCATCTCGCGCCGCAGTCGTGGGACGTGATCCGCACCGTCGTCCAGCAGTACGACATCGACGTCGTCGTCGACTCCGGAGACATCACCGACCACGGCAGCCGGCCCGAGAACAGGTACCTGCAGGAGATCAGGCATCTGCGGGTGCCCTACGTGTGGGTCCGCGGCAACCACGACTCACCGGTCACCCAGTCCGCAATGCTCAAGATCCCGAACGTCGTGGTGCTCGACGGCACCGTCCGCACCGTCAAGGGGCTGCGCTTCCTCGGCGCGGGCGACCCGACGTTCACCCCCGACAAGTCCGTCCCCGAGCCGCAGGAGCATCCGGCGACCACCGCCGACGGTGGGCCGGAGACCCCGGAGGAGCGGGTCGCCGCCGCCGCGTACCAGCTGGCCGGGACCGCGGAGGAGGCCGGCGGCGTGGACGTGATCGTCTACCACGACCCGACACCCGCCGAGGCGTTCGACGGCCACGCCGCGATGGCCCTGTCGGGCCACCTGCACTATCGGAAGGTGCGGCAAGGCGACGAGGGCAGCTGGCTGATGACCCAGGGGTCGACCGGGGGTTCCGGCCTGCGGGCACTCGAGCCGGCCGAGCCGGCCGGGATCATGCTGTCCGTGCTGTACGTCGACCGGGCGACTGCCGGGCTCGAGGCGTACGACGACATCCAGCTCGGCGGTCTGGGACTGGCCTCGGCGCAGATCAACCGCCATGTGGTCGACGACCACGACCCCGACCAGGACACCGAGCTGGTCGCCCCGGAGCCCCGGGAATAGATCGGGACGCTGCCCGGTTGACCGAGATAGTTGAAAGTGCAACTATTGGTCGAGAGTCAGCCAGAGGAGCGATGATGCAGTTCGGAATCTTCACCGTCGGGGATGTCACGACGGACCCCACGACCGGCAACACGCCCAGCGAGCACGAGCGCATCAAGGCGACGATCGCCATCGCGAAGAAGGCGGAGGAGGTCGGGCTGGACGTGTTCGCCACCGGCGAGCACCACAACCCGCCTTTCATCCCCTCGGCGCCGACGACGACCCTGGCCTACATCGCCGCGCAGACCGAGCGGCTGATCCTGTCGACCGCGACCACGCTGATCACCACCACCGACCCGGTGCGGATCGCCGAGGACTACGCGACGCTGCAGCACCTGTCCGGCGGCCGGGTCGACCTGATGATGGGTCGCGGCAACACCGGCCCGGTCTACCCGTGGTTCGGCAAGGACATCCGCGACGGCATCCCGCTGGCGATCGAGAACTACCACCTTCTGCACCGGCTGTGGCGCGAGGACGTCGTGAGCTGGGAGGGCAAGTACCGCACCCCGCTGCAGGGCTTCACCTCCACCCCGCGGCCCCTCGACGGGGTACCCCCGTTCGTGTGGCACGGCTCGATTCGGAGCCCCGAGATCGCCGAACAGGCTGCCTACTACGGCGACGGGTTCTTCGCGAACCACATCTTCTGGCCCGCCTCGCACACCGAGCGGATGATCGGCCTCTACCGCCAGCGCTTCGAGCACTACGGCCACGGCAGCGCCGACCAGGCGATCGTCGGTCTCGGCGGCCAGGCGTTCATGCGCAAGAACAGCCAGGACGCCGTGCGCGAGTTCCGTCCGTACTTCGACAACGCCCCCGTCTACGGTCATGGCCCGTCCCTCGAGGACTTCACCTCGCAGACCCCGCTGACCGTCGGCAGCCCGCAGCAGGTCATCGAGCGGACCCTCGGTTTCCGCGAGTACGTCGGCGACTACCAGCGCCAGCTGTTCCTCATGGACCACGCCGGACTGCCGCTGAAGACCGTCCTCGAACAGCTCGACCTGCTCGGCGCGGAGGTCGTCCCGGTGCTGCGGCGGGAGTTTGCCGCACTGAAACCCGCACACGTGCCGGACGCACCCAACCACGCAAGCCTGGTCGCCTCCGCGGGCGGCGCCGAGGACAGCACGGTGCACGCACCGGCCGAGGACGTCACCGGTCGCGTGCCCGAGGTGGTCCGATGAGCACCCGCAGGATCGCCGTCATCACCGCGGGCCTGAGCCAGCCGTCATCCACCCGGCTGCTGGCCGACCAGCTCGCCGCCGCCACCGACCGGGCGCTCCGGCTCCAGGGCGAACAGGTGGCGGTCGAGGTCATCGAGCTGCGCGACCTCGCCCACGACCTGACCAACAACCTGCTCACCGGGTTCCCGAACGGCGAGCTCACCCAGGCGATCGACACCGTGGTCCACGCCGACGGTGTGATCGCTGTGACGCCGATCTTCAGCGCGTCGTACAGCGGGCTGTTCAAGACGTTCTTCGACGTACTCGACGCGGACTCCCTCGCCGGAACACCGGTGCTGGTCGCGGCCACGGCCGGCACCGCCCGCCACTCGCTGGCGCTGGACTTCGCGCTCCGGCCGCTGTTCGCCTACCTCAAGGCCGTCGTCGTGCCCACCGCGGTCTTCGCCGCCACCGAGGACTTCGGCACCAGGAGCGGTGCCGGGTCACCGCTCGCCGATCGGGTCGACCGCGCGGCCCGCGAGCTCGCCGACCTTGTCGTCGGGCGGCCCGGCCGTGGTCCGGTGGACCCGTTCGAGAACCCCACGCCGTTCGCCGAGCTGCTGTCCGGGCACTGACCGCTGCGCCGTAGCCGGCTAGCTATTCTTTTTCGAAGCTCAGATCAGGCCGACCAGCTCGTTGATGCAGAGCGCGAAGAACAGCAGGCCGGCCGCCGCCAGGGTGATGTTCGACAGCCAGCCGTTGCGGTGCTCGGCGGGCACCCGCTTGCTGTTCATCAGCCACAGCAGCGTTCCCGCGAGGAACGGCATGAACGCGGCGCCGAGTGCGCCGTACAGCACGATCAGCTGGATCGGCTCACCGAGGAACAGCAGCAGCATCGGCGGGAAGGTCAGCCACAGCACGTACCCCCGGAACCACGGGCTGGTCATGCTCGCCCGGTCGTCGACGTCCGGCGGCTCGGCCCCACGCACCCGGCTCTGCACGCTCGCGGCGAAGTCCGCGAACAGCAGCGAGACGCCGTTCCACACGCCGATGATCGACGTGAACGAGGTGGCCCAGAACCCGATCAGGAAGCTCCACCGCATCACCTGGCCGTACTGGTCACCGAGCTCGGTGCCCACGGTCAGCAGCGAGCCGTCCCCCTCGAGGGCCTTGTTGGTGGAGTAGAGCAGCTCGGCTCCGACGATCATCATCGCGATCACGAAGAGGCCGGTCATCACGTAGGCGATGGAGTTGTCGAGGCGCATCACCTTCATCCACGCGGCGTCACGCCAGCCCTTGGCGTGCACCCAGTAGCCGTACGCCGCCATCGTGATCGTGCCGCCGACGCCGCCGATCAGGCCGAGGGAGAAGAACAGCCCGCCCTCGGGGAGCACAGGCACCAGCCCGGCCAGCAGGTCGGGGAGGTTCGGGGTAGCGAGCGCGGCGGCGCTGACCACGGTGACGAACATGACGGCGACGAGGACCGCGGTGATCTTCTCGAACACCTCGTACCTGTTGAACATCACGAGCACGAGGCCCGCGATACCGCTGAGCACGGCCCACAGGTTGAACGGGATTGCCGGGAACATCGCGTGCAGCGGGAGCGCCGTCGAGGACATCGCAGCCGCGCCGTACACGAATCCCCAGATCACGACGTAGATGCCGAAGAAGACCGCGGTCCACCGGCCGAGCGACCACCAGCCGGCGAAGATCGTGCTACCGGTCGACAGGTGCCAGCGGCCGGTCGCCTCCGCAAGCGCGACCTTGACCAGACAGCCGATGACCGCCGCCCAGAGCAGGGTGTACCCGTACTGGCTCCCCGCGACCAGGGTGGCCGCCAGGTCACCCGCGCCCACGCCGGTCGCGGCTGCGACCAGGCCCGGCCCGACGATGCGCCATCGCGGTTTCTCGGTGACCTGCTGCCCCTCGGTCTCGGTGGACATACCACCGCCTCCTCGTTCGTCTCGTGGCGGCCAGAGGGGTACCCGTACCGGGCAAAGGGGAAACATGTGCGGGTTGTCCGGTTCTGACCGGCGACTACTCTCGACCCATGACGCAGATCCTCGCGGTCCGGGGAGCGCTGCCCGAGCACGCCTACTCCCAGGACCAGCTCACCGCGGGGTTCGGCGACCTGATCGGCACCTCCGACGGCCTGGACCGCGGCGTGCTCGAGCGCCTGCACGCCAACGCGGGGGTCGGCACCCGCCACCTGACGCTGCCGCTGGAGAGCTACGGCGACCTCACCGGCTTCGGTCAGGCCAACGACATCTTCATCCGCAACGCCGTGTACCTCGGCGCCGAGGCCGTGGTGTCCGCGCTGAAGGCCGCGGATCTGGCCCCGGAGGACGTAGACCTGATCGTCTCCACCACGATCACCGGCATCGCGGTGCCGTCCCTGGAGGCCCGGATCGCACCCCTGATCGGCCTGCGTCCCGACGTGAAGAGGCTCCCGGTCGTGGGGCTCGGGTGCGTGGCCGGGGCGGCCGGTGTCGCCCGCCTGCACGACTACCTGCTCGGCCACCGGGACGAGGTCGCCGTCCTGCTGTCGGTAGAGCTCTGCTCGCTGACCGTGCAGCGTGATGACACCGCGGTCGCCAACCTGGTCGCCAGCGGCCTGTTCGGTGACGGCGCGGCAGCCGTGGTGGCCGTGGGTGACGATCATCCGCTTGCCCGTCGTACGTCGTCCGGACCCCACGCAGCTCCCCGGGTGCTCGCGAGCCGCAGCCGGTTGTACCCGGACACGGAGCGCGCGATGGGCTGGGACGTGGGCGAGACCGGCTTCAAGATCGTGCTCGGCGCCGAGGTCCCCACGCTGGTCGAGACCTACGTCGGCGATGACGTGGACACCTTCCTCGCCACGGAGGGACTGACCCGCGACGACATCGGCTGGTGGGTCTGCCACCCGGGTGGGCCAAAGGTGCTGGAGGCGATGCAGGCCGCACTCGGCGTCGACCGCGACGCGCTGGCGCTCACCTGGGACTCGCTGAACCGGATCGGCAACCTGTCCTCGGCCTCCGTGCTCCATGTCCTCGCCGACACCCTGCGGCTGCGACCACCGGCGCCGGGTTCGTACGGGATCGTGATGGCGATGGGCCCGGGTTTCTGCCTCGAGCTCGTGCTCCTGCAGGGCTGAACGATGACCGACCCCAGCCTGTGGCTGTTCACCGGCCTAGTGGCCTTGGTCGGCCTCGAGCGCCTCGCCGAGCTCGTGGTCTCCAACCGCAACGCCCGCTGGAGCCTGGAGCGCGGCGGGGTCGAGAGCGGGCAGCGGCACTACCTGTTCATGGTGGTGCTGCACACAGGCCTGCTGGTGGGCGCCGTCGTCGAGGTGTGGGTACGACGGCCGGGGTTCATCCCGGCGCTCGGCTACACGGCCCTGGTGCTGGTGATCTGCTCCCAGGCACTGCGGTGGTGGTGCATTGCCACGCTGGGTCGGCAGTGGAACACCCGCGTGATCGTCGTCCCCGGACTGGCCGTGGTGCGGCGGGGCCCGTACCGCATCCTCCCGCACCCCAACTACGTCGCGGTCGTGATCGAGGGTGTGGCCCTGCCGCTGGTGCACACGGCATGGATCACCGCAGTCGTGTTCACGGTGCTGAACGCGGCGCTGCTGACCGTGCGGATCCGGGTCGAGAACCGGGCGCTGAGCGACCTCGCGCCCGCGCCGAGCCCGGGCTGATGCTCGACCTCGCGGTCGCCGGCGGCGGGCCGGTGGGGCTCGCCACCGCGTTGTACGCCGCACGGTGCGGGCTGGCGGTGAAGGTCTTCGAGCCCCGAGCCGGCACGATCGACAAGGCCTGCGGGGAAGGGCTGATGCCGGGCGCGGTCCGTGCGCTGGACGATCTCGGTGTCGTCGTGGAGGGCGTCCCGTTGCGCGGCATCCGCTATCTCGGGTCCGGCCGGACGGCGTCTGCGCTGTTCCGCTCGGGCACCGGTCTGGGTGTACGACGGACCACCCTGCATGCGGCTCTTCGGGCGTCGGTCGATGACGCAGGCATCCCCGTGGTCCACCGCGCGGTGACCGAGGTCCACCAGGCCGACGACGCGGTCCTGGTCGACGGGGAGCGCGCTCGCTACCTGGTTGCCGCCGACGGACTGCACTCGCCGACCCGCCGCCGGCTGGGCCTCGACTCGCCGGTCGGGGGGCGGCGCCGGTTCGGCCTGCGCGGCCATGTCGCGTCCGCGCCGTGGACCGACCTGGTGGAGGTGTACTGGTCGGCCACCTCGGAGGCCTACGTGACACCGGTCGGACCGGGGCGGATCGGTGTCGCCGTCCTCACCTCCGGTCGCGGCAGCCTCGCAGAGCAGCTGCGATGCTTCCCGGAGCTGCTCGAACGGCTCGACGGCGCCGCCCCGTCCCCGGCCAGGGGTGCGGGGCCGTTGCGACAGCGGTCGACCCGGCGAGTGTCCGGGCGGGTGCTGCTGGTCGGGGACGCAAGCGGCTACGTCGACGCGCTGACCGGGGAAGGCATTGCGGTGGGTCTGGCGCAGGCACGGGCAGCCGTCGACGCACTGTGCGCGGACCGGCCCGCCGGCTACGAGCGGTCATGGCGGCAGGTCACCTGGCGGTACGAGCTGCTCACCCGAAGCCTGCTTGCCGCCGCGGCGCTGCCACCGGCTCGACGCGCGCTGGTCCCGTTGGCGGCGGCACTGCCGAGGGTGTTCAGTGCCGCCGTCAATGAGCTCGGCCGGGTGCGGTGACGCTCAGCGGGACCGTTCGCCCCGCCGACGAGACCCGACGTAGCGCCTGGTCCGGGACCGCCGGAAGATGTCGGACGGGTGACCCCGGTCGCCGTCCACCACGAACCTGTTGTCGTCCCGAAGGTTGCTTCTGCCCGAGAAACTGCGAGGGCAGCCACCGAAGTGGCTGCCCTCGTGGGTTGAGACGGGCCGGGGGGGTGGCTCTAAGGCACTGAACGGTCCGGGGGGGATGAACACGTTCGCCTTCGTCTCAAGCTCTTCTGTTGTGGGCGGCGAGCCCTGCCGAGTCAGGACCAACCGCCTGAATCAAGTGTCACCCAGCTGTGTGTGAATATGCAGTCGAACGCGACTTCATGAATGTGCAGTGCAGAATCATGCAAAACCAGCCAAGTCAGGCGGTAGCGCACGGAGTCTGACTCGAACGCGGTGCGAGCGGTTCAGGAGCCAGTGTAGTAGCGATCGGCCACCTCGAGGGCCCGGTCGAGGATGGCGATCCCCTCGCGGACCTCGTCGGCGGTCGTCGTGCATGGCGGCACCACATGGGTCCGGTTGAAGTGGACGAACGGCCACAGCCCGGACGCCTTGCAGGCTGCCGCGAGCTCAGCCATCGGTCTCGCGTCGGGCCCGCTGGCGTTGAACGGAACCAGCGGCTCCCGGGTCGCGCGGTCGCGCACCAGCTCGACTGCCCAGAACGCACCGAGGCCCCTGACCTCGCCGATCGAGGGGTGCCGCTCCGCGAGCGCCCGCAGCTGGGGCCCGATCACGTCGACGCCCAGCGCCCGGGTGTGCTCGAGAATCCCCTCCTCCTTGAAGATGTTGATCGACGCGACCGCGGACGCGCAGGCCAGCGGGTGCCCGGAGTAGGTGAGCCCACCGGGGTATGGACGGTCCTGGAACGTGGCCGCGACCGCGTCGGACATCACCACCCCGCCGAGCGGGACGTAGCCGGAGTTCACGCCCTTGGCGAAGGTGATCAGGTCGGGCGTGATGCCCCAGTGGTCGACGGCGAACCACTCACCGCAGCGACCGAACCCGGCCATCACCTCGTCGGCGATCATCAGGATCCCGAACTCGTCGCACAAGGCGCGGACACCCTCGAGGTAGCCCGGTGGCGGGACCAGGATGCCGTTGGTCCCGACCACGGTCTCCAGGACCACCGCCGCGATGGCGTGCGGGCCCTCCACGACGATCGTCTGGCGCAGGTGTTCCAGGGCCCGCTCGGACTCCTCGGCCTCCGACGTGGCGTGGAACGCCGACCGGTACGGGTACGGACCCCAGTAGCGGACGATGCCCGGAACCCCGGGCTCCGAAGCCCAGCGACGCGGGTCACCGGTCAGCGCGATCGCGCCCGCCGTGGCGCCGTGGTAGCTGCGGTAGGCGGCGAGCACCTTGTGCCGGCCGCTGTGCAGTCGTGCCATCCGCACCGCGTTCTCGATCGCCTCGGCACCGCCGTTGGTGAAGAACACCATGGAGAGGTCCCCGGGAGCCAGCTCGGCGATCAGCCGGGCCGCCTCGCTGCGTGCGTCGTTGGCGAATGTCGGCGCGACTGTGGCCAGCCTCCCGACCTGCTCCTGGATGGCCGCGACCAGCTTGGGGTGCTGGTACCCGATGTTGACGTTGACCAGCTGGGACGAGAAGTCGAGGTACCGCTTCCCGTCGTAGTCCCAGAAGCACGACCCCTCGGCCCGGGCGATCGGCATCGGGTCGATCTGCGCCTGCGCAGACCAGGAGTGGAAGACGTGGGCGCGGTCGTCGCGGCGGATCCGGGCGGCGTCGTGCTGGGCGGTCTGCTGCGGGTCCAGTGTGGAGGTCACGGCTGCCTTTCCTCGGGCGGCGGGGGGTCAGGGCGTACGTCGTACCTGGTCAGCGGGTCCGCGGGAAGCCGAGGTCGACGCTGGAGGTGGCGGGGTCGGGCCACCGGGAGGTGACGACCTTGCCGCGAGTGTAGAAGTTGATGCCCTCGGGGCCGTACATGTGGCTGTCGCCGAACAGGGACGCCTTCCACCCACCGAAGGAGTAGTAGGCGACCGGGACCGGGATCGGGACGTTCACGCCAACCATGCCGACCTCGACATCGAACTGGAACTGCCGGGCGGCACCGCCGTCGCGGGTGAAGATCGCGGTCCCGTTGGCGAACGGGTTGCTGTTGATCAGCTCCAGCCCCGCCTCGTAGGTCTCGACGCGGACCACGCTCAGCACCGGCCCGAAGATCTCGTCGGTGTAGACGCTCATCTGCGGCTTCACGTGGTCGAGCAGAGTGGTGCCGAGGAAGAACCCGTGGTCCGGCACATCGGCCTCCCGCCCGTCGACCACGACGGTGGCGCCCGACGCAGTTCCGGCGTCGACGTACCCGGCGACCCGGTCGCGATGCGCGGCAGTGATCAACGGGCCCATGTCCGTGTCCGGGTGGGCGCCGTCACCGATCCGGAGCTTCGGCAGCCGCGCGGCCACCGCGTCGACGAGCCGGTCCCCGACGTCACCGACGGCTACCGCGACCGACAGCGCCATGCACCGTTCACCGGCGGCCCCGTAGGCGGCCGAGACCACCGCGTCCGCGGCCAGGTCGAGGTCGGCGTCAGGCAGCACCAGCGCATGGTTCTTGGCCCCGCCGAGCGCCTGGACGCGCTTGCCGTGCGCGGTCCCGGTCTCGTAGATGTAGCGGGCGATCGGGGTCGAGCCGACGAAGCTCACCGCGGCCACGTCCGGGTGGGTGAGGAGTACGTCGACCGCCTCCTTGTCTCCCTGGATCACGGTGAACACGCCGTCAGGAAGACCGGCCTCCTTCCACAGCTGGGCGAGGAACAGCGCTGCCGACGGGTCCTTCTCGCTCGGCTTGAGCACGAAAGCGTTGCCGCAGGCGATGGCGTTGGCGCACATCCACAGCGGCACCATCACCGGGAAGTTGAACGGGGTGATGCCGGCGACCACACCGAGTGGTTGGCGGATGCTGTAGACGTCGACGCCGGTCCCGGCCTGCTCGGAGTAGCCACCCTTGAGCAGGTGCGGGACCCCCGTGGCGAACTCGACGTTCTCCAGGCCGCGCATGATCTCGCCGGCCGCGTCAGACAGGACCTTGCCGTGCTCCGAGGTGACGATCGCGGCGAGCTCGTCGGTGTGCTCGTGCAGCAGCTCCCGGAACGCGAACAGCACCGCCGCCCGTCGCGACAGCGACGAGTGCCGCCACTCCTTCGCGGCGGTGGTCGCGGATGCGATGGCCTGCCCGACCTCGGCCGCGCCGGCGAGGTCGACCTCTGCGGTCTGCTGTCCGGTCGCCGGGTTGTACACCGGTGAGGTGCGGCCCGAGCCGCCCGCGGTTGCGCGGCCGTCGACCCAGTGGGAGATGCGGTTCGTCATACACCGATGGTTACGTGTCAGGCACCGGCAAGACAATAGACGTTCGTACTGTCACAAAACGAAGTCAGCGGGCCCCGGCGCCCCAGGGTCCGGTGTGCGCCGCCACGGCCAGCTCGCTGGCCAGTGCCTCGTACTCCCCGGCGACCAGGCCGCAGGTGACCCGGAGATGACCGTCCGGCTCGGGCAGCACCGCGAACGGCGCACCCGGCGCGACGCCCACCCCGCGGCTGGCGAGCCGGACGAGCGCCGCGGTCTCGTCGTGGACCGGCAGCCAAAGGTTGATCCCGTCGCTGCCGCCGACGGCCAGGTCCCTGGCCGCCAGCGCGGCGGTCAGCAGCCCCCGTCGCTCGGCGTAGGTGTCCCGGGCCCGGTCGACCTCGGCCACCGCCACGGGGTCGGTGAGCAGGCTGAGCAGGATCCGCTGGAGGAGCCGGCTGCTCCAGCCCTGGCCGAGCTGGCGCCGCGCCAGCAGGTGCTGCATGAGCTCGGCGGGTGCGCTGAGCGCCGCGAGCCGAAGGTCGGGTCCGTGGGACTTGGAGAAGCTGCGGATGTGCACGGTCTGCTCGGGCAGCCACTCGCCGAGGCTCAGCGTCGGGCTGGCGGAGATCGCGCCGGCGGAGTCGTCCTCCACCACCAGCGTGCCGGTTCGCGCGAAGGTTGCGGCCAGCTCCTCGGCACGCTGCCGTGTCATCGAGACGCCGGTCGGGTTGTGCGCACGGGGCTGCAGGAACACGGCCGCTGCGGGGGTCCGTAGCGCCTCCTCGAGGTGCCCGGTGGACAGCCCGTCCGGATCCATCGGCACGCCGACCACCTGCACCCCGGTCGACTCCAGCAGGTCGACCAGCGCCGGGAAGCACGGGTGCTCGACGACCACCCGGTCCCCGAACCGGAGAACCGCCCGGGTCACCTGGTCGAGTGCGTCCATCGCACCGTCGACCACAGTCAGCTGGTCGGCCTCGTAGGGCCACTGGCCGTGCAGCACCCCGACCAGCTCGGGAAGCACCGGGTCGTCGAGGTAGCTCAGCGGCGTGCCGGCCGTGGTCAGGTGGTCAAAGGCACGCTCGAGGTTGGGGAGCAGCGCGGCGTCCGGCACACCCGTGGAGAGGTCGAGCTCGAAGACGGTCTGCCGGCTCAGCGCCTTGCGGTAGCGGACCGCTCCCGGTGTCGAGGGGTCGGCGACCGTGGTGCCGCGGCGGCCGTCGGTGTGGATCGCACCGGACCGGGCGAGCAGGGTCCAGCCTGCGCTGACCGTGGTCGGTGACAGCGTGAGCTCGGTCGCGATCTGCCGGATCGGGGGCAGCTTGGTGCCCGGCGGCAGCATCCCGTCCCGGATCGCGCGGCTGACCGCGTTGGCCAGGCCACGCGCGGTGGGCTGGTCCAGCCGCTCCTCGATTGCCGACAGGATGCTGCGCATGGGAGAAACGTAGACGGTCAGCGGAGCATGGTCGCCTCGACGAGCTCGGGTCCGACCACGACGGCCCCGGCCACTACCGCTGCCGCGGCGACCCAGGCCACGATCCGGCGGCGCAGGGACCAGCTCCCGCGGGGATCCGCGGGTGCAACCGGGAACGGCTGCAGACGGCCCTGGAGCCGGAGGCCGATCTCGGTCACCTCGCACGTGGAGAGTACGACCGGCGACTCGCGCAGGATGTGCTCCAGCGCCAGCAGTGAGGTCACGGTCACGCCGTCCATCGACTCGGCCACCGGCTCCTGGTTCCGGATACAGACCACCGCCCTGACCCGCGACCGATACCGGTCCGGCAGCAGCTCGCCGATGGTGCGCGCCTTATCTGCGCACGTCTGCGTGGCCGCATCGGCAGCCGTGGCCGACTGCAATAGATAGTCGATGACGTGGATCCCGCTCGGACCCACCAGCACGTGCTGGACCCTGGTGTCCGGCCGACCCGGCTGCCACACGTCGTGGAGCTGCTTCCAGTGGCTGGCCGGAAGATCGTCGATCCCCGTTCCTGCCCGCACGTTCCGGACAGACTCCCGCGCCATGGCCCCTCCCTCACTGGTACCTGTCCAGAGAGTAGGCAGGGTGAAGAGATCCGGTGGGCGGTTCCGCCGAATCGGTCACCCTTCGTTATCTGTTTCGTGATTCAGCGGTAGCGGCGGGAGACGTCGTCCGCCCGCGACGGGCCGGGCTCCCACTGCGCGATCCAGGGTCCGGTGCCCTCCGAGCCGTCCACGACCCCGGCCTCGAGCCACACCGTGTCGCCGCCAAGGACACGCTCGGACAGCCTGCCGTCGAGGTCGTCGGTGTTGTCCCAGAGCTGGGCGAACAGCTCGTCGACGCGCATCCGGGACTGCCCACAGAAGGCCTCGGCGAGCTGGTACGCCGCTGCGCCCCGGTCCGGGGTGTCGGCACGGATCATCTCCGCCCGGCTGCACGAGGCTGCCATCGCGAACAGCTCGGCCCCGATGTCGACGATCCTGCCCAGGAACACTTGCCGGTACTCGAGCTTCGCCTGCCAGCGGCTCATCCCGTAGAACGTCTGCCGGGCCAGCTTGCGGGAGGACCGCTCGACGTACCGCAGGTGCTTCGCGAGCGGGCCGAACTCGGCGTACGACGTTGGGACGGCGCCCTTGCCGGCCACCAGCTGCGGGAGCCACCGGGCATAGAAGCCACTCGCCTTGACCGCTGCCCTGGCCTTGCGCGGCAGGTCTGCGTTGACCGACGCGAGGTCACCGGCGGCCGCGAGGTGGGCGTCGACTGCCTCGCGGGCGATCAGCAGGTGCATGATCTCGGTCGACCCCTCGAAGATCCGGTTGATCCTGAGGTCGCGCAGGATCTGCTCGGCTGGCACCGCGCGTTCGCCGCGGGCGGCCAGCGAGTCGGCGGTCTCATAGCCGCGGCCGCCCCTGATCTGGACGAGCTCGTCGCCGATCCGCCAGGCCATCTCACTGGACCACAGCTTGGCGAGCGCCGCCTCGATCCGGATGTCCTTGGTGCCGGCGTCGGCGAGCTGCGTGGAAAGCTCGAGCACCGCCTCCATCGCGAACGTGGTCGCCGCCATGAACGACAGCTTCTGTGCCACCGCGGCGTGCCGGCCGACCGGCCGTCCCCACTGCACGCGGGCCGAGGACCATTCGCGGGCGATCTTCAGGCACCACTTTCCCGCGGCGGTGCACACCGCCGGGATGGACAGCCGCCCGGTGTTGAGCGTCGTCAGCGCGATCTTGAGCCCATCACCCTCGCGTCCGAGCCGGTTGCCGGCCGGGACCCGCACCTGGTGGAACCGGGTCACCCCGTTCTCGATGCCCTTGAGCCCCATGAACACGTTCCGGTTCTCCACGGTGATCCCCGGGGAGTCGGCTTCGACGACGAACGCGCTGATCCCGCCGCGGCCTCCTTCGTGCTCGGGCACGGTCGCCATCACCACCAGCAGCTCGGCGATCACGCCGTTGGTGGTCCAGAGCTTGACGCCGTCGAGCAGGTAGGCGTCGCCGTCCTCGGTGGGTGTCGCGGTGGCGGCGAGCCGGGCCGGGTCGGACCCGACGTCGGGCTCGGTGAGCAGGAACGCCGAGACGGCGCCGGCAGCGCAGCGCGGCAGGAACACGCGCTTCTGCTCCTCGGTGCCGAACATCTTGACCGGCTCCGGCACGCCGATCGACTGGTGCGCCGAGACCAGCGCGCCGATGCTCGGGTGCACCGAGCCGACCAGCATCAGCGCCCTGCAGTAGTAGTAGGTGGACAGCCCGAGCCCGCCGTACTCGCGGGGGATCTTCATGCCGAACACCCCGAGGTCGGCGAATCCCGTGACGTAGGCGTCGGGGATCGTGGCCTCGCGCTCGATTCGCTGCCCGTCCAGGCTCCGGCAGTAGTCCTCGAGCCGGCTGAGGAACGCCTCCCCTCGCGCGGCGTCGTCCGGTGGTGTGCGGGGGTGCGGATGGATCAGGCGTAGGTCGAACCTGCCGAGGTAGAGCTCCTTCGCGAAGCTCGGTCGGGTCCACTCGCTCTCCCGTGCCTCCTCGGCGACCTGTCGGGCCTGCTGCTCACTGACGTCACGCGGTGCCTGATCGGTGGTCACGTCGACTCCTTCCGAGGTTACCTACCAGTGTTACCCGGAAGTAGGGACAGCGGAACCCCCCAGCCTGTGCGCTCAGCCGCCGAGTGCCGCGGACACCACGTCGCGTGCCTCGGCCTGGACCCGCGCCAGATGGTCGGCTCCCCTGAAGGACTCGGCGTAGATCTTGTAGACGTCCTCCGTGCCGGAGGGACGGGCCGCGAACCAGGCGTTCTCGGTGACCACCTTCAGGCCGCCGATCGCCGCCCCGTTGCCCGGGGCCTCGGTCAGCCGGTCCAGGATCGGCTCCCCGGCCAGTGACTCGGCGGTCACGTCCGAGGGTGCGAGTGCGCCGAGCTTGGCTTTCTGCTCCCGAGAAGCGGGCGCGTCGACGCGGGCATAGGCCGGGTCGCCGAACTTCTCGGTGAGCCTCCGGTAGTGCTGGCTGGGTGACGTCCCGGTCGCGGCCAGGATCTCGGAGGCCAGCAGGGCCAGGATGATCCCGTCCTTGTCGGTGGTCCATACGGAGCCGTCGAACCTCAGGAACGAGGCGCCTGCCGACTCCTCACCACCGAACCCGATCGTGCCGTCGAGCAGCCCAGGCACGAACCACTTGAAGCCGACCGGCACCTCGGTGAGCCGACGCCCTACGGCTTCGGCGACCCGGTCGATCATCGACGACGACACGAGTGTCTTGCCGACGGCGGCGGCCCCCGGCCACTGCGGACGCCCGCCCCCGCAGAGGTACTGGATCGCGACGGCCAGGTAGTGGTTCGGGTTCATCAGTCCCGCGTCCGGCGTGACGATGCCGTGTCGGTCCGAGTCGGCGTCGTTGCCGGTGGCGACGTCGTACTCGTCCTTGCGGCCGATCAGCGAGGCCATCGCCGAGGGTGACGAGCAGTCCATCCTGATCCGGCCGTCCCAGTCGAGCGTCATGAACCGCCAGGTCGGGTCCACCAGGGGGTTGACCACGGTGAGGTCGATCCGGTGCCGGTCGGCGATCTCGCCCCAGTAGGCGACGCTCGCCCCGCCGAGTGGGTCGGCGCCGATGTGCACGCCCGCCTCCCGGATCCGTGCCAGGTCCACCACGTTCGGCAGGTCGTCGACGTAGGTCCCCAGGAAGTCGTACGACGAGGCGGCGGCTCGTGCGCGGGCGAAGGGGATCCGTCGCACCCCCTCGAGACCGGCCTCGATGTAAGCGTTTGCGCGGTCCGCGACAACCGTGGTGGCATCGGTGTCCGCGGGGCCGCCGTTCGGCGGGTTGTACTTGAAGCCGCCGTCAGAGGGTGGGTTGTGCGACGGGGTCACCACGATCCCGTCGGCGAGTCCGGATGTCCTGCCACGGTTCGCCCGCAGGATCGCGTGCGAGACCGCCGGGGTGGGTGTGTAGCCGTCGCGGCTGTCCACCAGGACGCTGACGTCGTTCGCGGCCAGCACCTCGAGGGCCGAGGCCCATGCCGGCTCGGACAGCCCATGCGTGTCGCGGCCGATGAACAGCGGCCCGTCGTACCCCTGCTCCGACCGGTAGTCGCAGATCGCCTGTGTTGTCGCCACGATGTGCGCCTCGTTGAAGGCGTTGTCGAGGCTGCTGCCGCGGTGCCCCGACGTGCCGAAGGCCACCCTCTGATCGGGGTCGGTGGGGTCCGGTTCGCCTGTGTAGTACGCGGTGACCAGGTGCGCCACGTCGACCAGGTCGGACGACTCGGCGATGGTGCCGGCGCGGGAGTCGTTCACGCGAGGACACCTCGCACGAACGCGGCCTGACCGACGTGCTGCATGTCGTCGTTGACCACGCTGACCAGGCGCACCCCGAGGGTCACCGGCGGGTCCCAGCGCGCGTCGACGACCCGGTCGAAGTCCGCGTCGGTGAGTCCGGAGAGGTAGTCAAGGGTGCGTTCGTGAACCGCGTCGTGATAGCCGGTAAGCAGGTCCGCGGAGTCGACCCGCACCGCCGCTACCTCCTCCATGGAGTGGCCGTACCCGGTGGCCGACTCGTCGAAGGGCAGCGCGAACCGCTCGGCCCAGCCGCCGGCGCGCCAGACCTGGTCGGAGCCCGCGGCGTCGGCGATGTGGTCGTCCTGGATCCGGGTCAGGTGCCACACCAGCCAGGCGATGGAGTTGCCGCGCTCGTCGAGCCGGGCCGCCAGCTGGTCAGGGCTCAAGCCCTCGACCGCTTGCTGGACGGACTCGCGCACCCTGCCGAACGCATCGGCGAGTAGCTGGGCTCCGGTCATCACGAGCTCCTTTCGTTGTGGCTTCTGGCCTCTGTCTCCAGATCCGGGTCCAGCATGCCCTAGCCAGGACCGTCCGTCCCGGTGATGGCCGGTGGGCCGCCTCCCTCGCCCGGGCGAGCCTGCGTCCCTTGCTTTCCCATTTGTCTAGTAACTTGATACAAATAGTAGGCCGAATTGGAGCAAGGAACAAAAGCCACGCTGCCATGGGGTGGCTCACCAGCCACAGGAGGAGACCGTGACCAACCGCTCGAGAACCGTGACACCAGCGCCTCAACCACTGCGGGTGGTTGTCGTGGGCGGCGGCGCGGCAGGCGCGATCGTCGCCACGCATCTGCTGCGTGCGGCGACGACTGAGACACCCGTCGATGTGCGCGTCGTCGAGCCGGAGCGGGCCGTAGGACCGGGTCTGGCCTACCGAACCGCTCACTGGCTGCACACCCTCAACAACTTCGCGGGAAGGCTGAGCGCCCTCGACGACGACCCCGACCACCTGCTCCGCTGGTGCGCCGAGCGTGGCCTGCCGGTGCACCCCCAGTCCTTCCTCCCCCGGAACCTCTACGGCACCTACCTCGCCGACGTCGTCGACCAGACCCCCGTCCCGACAGGTAGCAGTTTTCGACGGAACCGAGGACAGGTTGTCGATGTGGTCGCCCGCGGCAACGAGTTCGACGTCGCCCTGTCCGACAACTGGCAGGTGCGGGCCGACCGTGTGGTCATGGCCCTCGGCAACCCGCCGCCGCGACGCCGCCCGGACCTCGAGGCCCTCGGCTCGCGCTACCTGCCCGACCCGTGGGCGTGCGACCTGACCGAGCGTGTCGGGCAGGCGGATCGCGTGCTGCTGCTGGGGACCGGGTTGACCATGGTCGACGTTGCCTCACAGATCCACGAGGCCAACCCGACGGTAGAGATCACCGCCGTCTCACGCCACGGCTTGCTCCCCGCACCCCATGTACGCGGCAGCCTCCGGCCGCACGACGGCTACCACCCCGGCACGACCACGCTGACCCGGCTCATGTCGGACGTGCGCCGCAGGATCGGGGAGGTCGAGGAGGTCGGTGGTAGCTGGCGCGACGTCGTCGACTCGATCCGGATGTACGCGGACGACCTGTGGCACAGCCTGTCCGAGCAGGACCAGGAACGTTTTGTCCGGCACGTCGCACGACGATGGGACGTCGTTCGCCACAGGATGGCACCTGCCATGGCCGAGCACATCTGTGCGCTCCGTGAGAACGGGACGCTGCTTCTGGCCGGGCATGACGAGGTGGAGCCCGGGTCATTCGACCGGGTGGTGAACTGCACCGGGCCTGCGCCCGCGCACACGCCGGGCTGGAACCCTCTGGTCGACCGCATGACCGTTCGGGGCAGCATTCGTGCCAACCGGCTCGGGCTCGGGCTCGACGTCGACGGTCACGGACAGGTGATCGACGCGGCGGGCAGCACCACACCCGGCCTCTTCGCGGTCGGCGCCGCCCGGCGGGGCGTGGCCTGGGAAGTCGCGGCGATCCCGGACATCCGCCGTCAGGCCGCCCGGCTCGCCGGCCTTCTGCTGGCGCACGGGCAGGCTGCCCCGACTCAGGGTTCGCCGTGGGGATCCGCGTCGTTAGCCACCGCGTCGCCGACCGGTTAGCCGCTGAGCGGACACTCCGCACAGGTCGACTGGGCTGGGCTGGGCGCAGCGATGTCGAAGCACACCTTCGGCGCCCCAGCTCGCGAACCGGCTGGCGAAATGCGCTCAGCGCTCCGTCCGTCTGCACACCGCGGCACGCGTCGGGTCCGAGACGTCGATGCTGCACGACCAGCTGGCTTCCCCCGTCGAGTGTGCGCTACCGCAGAACGGCCAAGGCGGTCCTGCCGAGCGGGCGCGCGACGTCCGCCGGCGCTTCGCACAACACGCACCTGCAGGCAACCGGACGTTCACCGCTCGCGGCCACGCTCGTGTCATGAGAGTCGCGATCGTCACCGAGTCGTTCTTTCCTCAGGTCAACGGCGTCACCAACACGGTCCGCCACACCGTCGACCACCTGCTCGCGACAGGCCACGAGCCACTGGTCATCGCACCCGGTCCGGGCCTGTCCACCTACCGCGGCGTGCCCGTGGTTCGGGTCCGTTCGATGGGGTTGCCCGGCTATCGGTCCTTCCCGGTCGGGCTTCCCGACTCCGCTGTCCACCGGACACTCGCCGGGTTCCGTCCGGACGTGGTCCATCTCGCCTCACCGATCATGCTCGGCGCGGCCGGCCTCAGGGCCGCACGCCGGCTCGGCCTCCCGACCATCGCGGTCTACCAGACCGACATCGCGGGGTTCGCCCGCCACTACGGGTTCCGCGCCGACGCGGCCGTCGCTCGATGGGTCCGCCACATCCACCTCCGTTCGACCCGGACCCTGGTGCCCTCGCGTTCGTCGTACGACCAGCTCGAGGCGATGGGCGTCCAGAACCTGCACCTCTGGAGGCGCGGGGTGTCCCTCGATCTCTTCGGTCCGCAGCACCGCAACGACGTCCTGCACGCCGCGTGGTCGCGCCGGCGGAGCAGAGGCGGCGAGCGGGTCGTGGTCGGCTACGTCGGCAGGCTGGCGCACGAGAAGCAGGTGCGGCGGCTGGCCGAGGTGGCCCGCGTGCCGGGCACCCGGATGGTGGTGATCGGTGACGGACCGGAACGGGCCTGGCTGGAGAGGGAGCTGCCGGAGGCCAAGTTCACCGGGATGCTCCGGGGCGAGGACCTGGCGCAGGCGTTCGCCTCCCTCGACATCTTCGTGCACACGGGCGAGGCGGAGACGTTCTGCCAGACGGTGCAGGAGGCACAGGCCAGTGGAGTCCCCGTGGTCGCCCCTGCCGCCGGGGGCCCGTTGGACCTCGTGGCGGACGGTCGCACCGGCCTGCTCTACGATCCCGCCGACCGGAGGGCGTTGCGTCGCGCCGTGGCGACCCTCGCCGGTGACCAGCGGCTGCGCAGCGACCTGGCGCGGGAGGCGCTGCGCCAGGTGGCAGGCCGGACCTGGGGGCACGTCGTGGACGAGCTGGTCTCCGTCCACTACGCCGGGGTCCTCGGTGGCCGAACCGAGCGGGTTGCCGCCTGACATGGAACCCGAAGAGAAATCGCTGAGGATCGGGGTCATCGGCTGCGGTTACCTCGGCGTGACGCACGCGGCCTGCCTGGCGTCGCTCGGCTTCGAGGTGATCGGCCTCGACATCGACGCAGGCAAGGTGGGCGCCCTCAACGAAGGAACGGTGCCGTTCTACGAGCCGGGGCTCGAAGACCTCGTCCGTCGTGGTCGGGCGACGGGACGGCTCCGGTTCACCACGGCGTACGACGAGCTCGCATCGTTCGCCGACGTGCACTTCGTCTGCGTGTCGACGCCACAGCGGGACGGGGAGTACGCCGCGGACCTGTCCCGGCTCGAGGCCGTCGTCGAGACCCTCGCTCCCCTGTTGGACCGGGCGGTCCTGGTGGTGGGGAAGTCGACGGTCCCGGTCGGCACCGCAAAGAAGATGGCTGACCGCATCCATCACCTGGCGCCCGCCGGGGCGCTGGTCCACGTTGCCTGGAACCCCGAGTTCCTCCGCGAAGGCTTCGCCATCGAGGACACCTTGCGACCCGACCGGATCGTGGTTGGTCTGCGAGACACCGCCGACGACTTCGCCGAAAAGACCCTGCGCGAGGTGTACGCCGACGCACTCGGCCACGGCGCTCCCCTGGTCGTCGCGGACTACCCGACCGCCGAGCTGGTGAAGGTAGCCGCGAACGCGTTCCTGGCAACGAAGATCTCGTTCATCAACGCGATGGCGGAGGTCTGCGAGGCTAGCGGTGCCGACGTCACCGTCCTCGCAGACGCCATCGGTCGCGACGAGCGCATCGGCCGTCGTTTCCTCAACGCGGGGCTCGGCTTCGGCGGAGGCTGCCTGCCCAAGGACATCCGCGCCTTCATCGCCCGCGCGGGCGAGCTCGGCGCCGGTGACGCGCTGACGTTCCTGCGCGAGGTGGACACGATCAACCAGCGGCGCCGGCAGCGGATCGTGGACATCGCCGCGGAGCTGATCGACCGGCCCTGGCCCGGTGCACGGGTAGCCGTGCTCGGCGCCGCGTTCAAGCCCGACTCCGACGACATCAGGGACTCACCCGCGCTCAACGTCGCCGGCCGACTACACCTACAGGGAGCCCACGTCCGGGTGTTCGACCCTCGCGCCATGGACAACGCTCGCCGTTCTTGGCCGACACTGACCTACGCCGAGTCGGTCCAGGACGCATGCCGGGACGCTCATATCGTCCTGCTGCTCACCGAGTGGCAGGAGCTGGTCACGCTCGACCCGGCCGACCTCCGGCAGCACGTCTCGCTGCCGAGCATCGTGGACGCCCGGAACGCGCTCGACCCGTCGGTCTGGCGCTCCGCGGGGTGGTCGTACCGCGCACCGGGACGCAGCTAACCGACCGTGCCCACCAAGTGCGGCTCAGGTGTTGGGATTGAGGTAGGCCAGCACCGCGAGGACCCGCCGGTTGTCGTCGGTGTGCTGCTCGAGACCGAGCTTGGTGAAGATGCTGCTGGTGTGCTTGCCGACCGCCTTCTCACTGACGTACAGCCGCGCCGCGATCGCGGCGTTCGACCGGCCCTCCGCCATCAAGGCGAGCACCTCCGACTCGCGGGCCGAGAGAGTCGTCAGCGGGTCGTCGGCGGGGTGTCGCGACATCAGCTGCGCGATCACCTCGGCGTCCATCGCGGTCCCACCGGCGGCGACCCGGCGTACGGCGTCCACGAACTGGCCCACGTCAGCGACCCGGTCCTTGAGGAGGTACCCGACGCCACCACGGCGGTCGCTGAGCAGCTCCTGGGCGTACAACGGCTCCACGTACTGCGACAGCACGAGCACCGGCAGGCCCGGCACCTGCGACCTTGCCTCGAGTGCCATCCGCAGGCCCTCGTCGGTGAACGTCGGCGGGAGGCGCACGTCGACGACGGCGACCTCGGGTCGATGCTCCACCAACGCCCTCAGCAACGAGGGCCCGTTGTCGACCGCCTCCACGACCTCGAACCCGTGCGCCTCGAGGAGGCGGATCAGGCCCTCCCGGAGGAGGGCGAGGTCCTCGGCTAGGACAAGGCGCACGGAACCTCCAGGTGTACGACGGTGGGCCCACCGCGCGGACTGTCGACGGTAACCGAGCCGTCGAAGGCGCTCAGCCGCCGGGCGATCCCGCGCAGCCCGGTCCCCCGACGTTCGTCCGCTCCGCCGACGCCGGGGTCCACGACGTCGAGCACGAGGACATCGTCGTGGTGGCGCACACCCACCGACGCCGTGGTGGCCCCGCTGTGCTTGACGACATTGGTCAGCAGCTCGGCGACACAGAAGTAGGCCGCGGACTCGACCGGCGCCGGCAGCCGGTGGGGGATGTCGAGGTCGACCAGGACCTCCACCGGGGTGGCCAGGGCCAGCGCCCGGATCGCGCCGTCGAGCCCCCGGTCGGCGAGTAATGGTGGATGGATGCCACGGACCAGGGCACGCAGCTCCGCGAGTGCCGCGGACGTGGAGTCCCGTGCTTCCAAGATCATCTTCCGGGCGGTCGCGGGATCGTTCTCTACGATCTCCTCGGCCATCCCCAGGCTCATCCCGAGCGACACCAGCCGCGCCTGGGCCCCGTCATGCAGGTCGCGCTCGATCCGGCGGAGCTCGGCCGCCTGGGTGTCGACGGCCTCGGCGCGGGACTCGTGCAGCTCTCGGACCCTGACCCGCAGCGCCGCGCTCTCGGTAGGCGCCAGCAGCGCCTCGTCGACACGGGCCCGGGCCGCCATCACCCGGGGACCCACGGCAAACCAGATCGCGAAGACGGCCGCGCCGAGAAGCAGCGTCCAGAAGGCACTGGCCTGGTCATGCACGGTGAAGAAGCCGAAGTCCGCGTCGAACGTGCCCTCCGGGGTGACCGCCCACAGCCACGGGTAGATACCGAAGAACACTGCGGACGCGAGCAGCCCCAGGAAGACCGCGCTCGAGGCGACGGAGACGAACAACCCCACCACCAGCCAGGACAGGTCACGCCAGCTCGCGATGTCGGCAGCGTAGGAGTTGAGCAGCTCGCGGCCGCGGCGGTTCGGAAGAGGAAGGTACGGCGAGGGAACCTCGTGCTGGAGCATGCGGGACGCCCACTGCCGCTGCCATCTGGCCAGCCCACGGATCATCGGCACCAGGGCGAGGAGGAGGAGCCCACCGACCACCACCGGGAACAAGATGATCCCGAGCAGGGCCAGGCAGAACAGGAACCCACCGACCGCACCGGAGAAGACGAAGCCGAGGGCCCAGCCCGCGAGCGCGAACCGTCCCGGGCGGTGCTGCGGGTGCCTCGTCGCCATCTGCTGCCCTCCCGTTCGTCTGGTCCCATTCTGACCTCTGGCACCCCGCTCATAGGTAGACAAAACCCCACCCTCGCTGTGGGCTCAAGGCTCCTGTGTCAAACGCCGCACCCAGGAAGGATGAAGATATGACGACGCAAGGACTCGATCGCCCCTTGACCCGCAGCACGCTCGAGGAGCCACCGACGACCGGCGGCGCCACCCGGACGCGCTCCGCCAGCGACTTCGCACCGCTCGCGGAGCGCATCAAGTCGCAGGGGCTGTTGGCCCGGCGACGGGGCCACTACGCCGTGTCGATGACCGTCAACCTGATGGTGATCGCGGCGATCTGCGTCGGCGTCGTGCTACTCGGCAACAGCTGGTGGCAGCTCGGACTCGCCGCTCTGGCGGCCGTGTTCAGCGCTCGCTCCGGGTTCTTCGGCCACGATGCAGGGCACCAGCAGGTCGCCCGCAGCCACAAGGTGAACCGGATGCTCGGCCTCCTGCACGGTGACCTCCTGCTCGGCATGAGCTACGGCTGGTGGACACACAAGCACAACCGGCACCACGCCAACCCGAACCACGAGGACAAGGACCCCGACGTGTCCTCGGGCGTTTTCGTGTGGAGCCGCGGGCAGTCCGCCACCCGTCGTACGGGCTTCGGGACCTGGGCTACGGCACACCAGCACCTGTTCTTCTTCCCGCTGCTCATGCTGGAGGGCCTGCACCTCAAGGTGGCGAGCTGGCGCAGCCTGCCGCAACGCGCTCCCAAGGACCGCTGGGTCGAGGCACCCCTGCTCGCGGTACACCTTGCCGGCTACCTGACCCTGGTGTTCGTGTCGATGCCGGTGGGGATGGGGCTCGCGTTCATCGCCGTGCACCAGGCGCTCTTCGGGCTCCACCTGGGCAGCTCGTTCGCGCCCAACCACAAGGGCATGCCGATGCCCGCGCCCGGCGAGCGCTGGGACTTCCTGCGCAAGCAGGTGCTGACCTCGCGCAACGTACGTGGAGGAGCGCTCACCGACTTCATGCTCGGTGGGCTGAACTACCAGGTGGAGCACCACCTCTTCCCGAGCATGCCGCGCCCGAACCTGCGGTTCGCGCAGCCGGTAGTGCGCGACTACTGCGCCGAGATCGGGGTCCCCTACACCGAGACCGGCCTCGTCGAGTCCTACGCGATCGGGCTGCGCCACCTGCGCGACGTCACCGACTGACCACCCACTCCTCCCTCTGGGCTCAGCGATGAGTTCGGGCCGGCATCGCGGTCAAACCCTGAACGATGCCGACGGAAAGAGCGCCCACCTGGCGCTGCCGTACCTGAGCGCCGATCTGGGCGCGAGCGCCACCCAGCAGCTGTGGATCATGGACGTCTACGGCTACATGATCGCCGGCTTCCTCGTCACGATGGGCACGCTCGGTGACCGGATCGGGCGGCGCCGCCGCCACCTTGATGCCGTCCACATCGGCGCTGATCAGCACGATGTTCCGCGACCCGCACGAGCGTGGTGTGGCGATCGCGGTCTGGATGACCTGCTTCATGGGCGGGATGACCGCCGGGCCCCTGGTCGGCGGGATCCTGCTGCAGAACTTCTGGTGGGGGTCGGCCTTCCTGCTGGGTGTGTGCCCGTGATGGTGCTGCTGCTCGCGACTGCGCCGGCCCTGCTGCCGGAGTACCACGGGGCGGTTGCCGTCGCGAGAGCGTTCGGTGTTTGCTCAGCCAGTTCCTGCAGCCCGTGGAGGGGCTCTCGTCCCTGCGAGCGGGGTTGTGGCAGGTCCCGCTGAACGTGGCGATGGCGGCTAGCTCCATGCTGGCGCCGCAGCTCGCCCGGCGGTACGGCCCGGCGTACGCGATGTCGGCTGGTCTGGCCGTGGCCGCGGTCGGCCTGCTGCTCGTCACCCGCGACAGCGGCGACGGACTCGGGGTGCTGCTGAGCGGCTTCGCTCTTGCCTGCGTCGGCATCGCGGTGCCCTCCGCGCTGATCGTCAACATCATCGTCGGCTCGGCGCCCCCAGAGAAGGCCGGCACCGCTTCCGGGCTGTCCGAGACCAGCGGCGAGCTGGGCATAGCCCTGGGTGTGACCGTCATCGGCAGCGTCGCCGCGAACGGTCTACCGCGAGCAGGTGAGTATCCCGGACGCGGTGCCGACCGCAGCGGTGGGTGTGATCCGCGAGAGCCTTGCCGGGGCGGTGACCACCGTCGACTCGCTGCCGGCGGCGTCGGCCGCGGACGTGCTCGGCCCGGCTCGCGAGGCCTTCACCAGCGGGCTGCAGGTCGCCGCACTTGTCGGCGCCGTGCTGTTCATCGCGATGGCCCTGCTGGTGTCCGTGGTCTTCCGGCCGCGGGTCAGCCGATATCGACCGGCTGACACACGTCTCGAGGAGCAAGAAATCAGCTTGCTTCCCCCCACCGCTCCCTATAGCGTCATTAGCGTAATCTATTTGACTCCTTACACGCGGCTGCTGTCCCGATGAAGGAGACCGACCGCCGCACCTGAAGGAGGCCAGTGATGACCACGCATCGAGAGGTCATGGACCGCGCCGAGACCGGTCAGCGGCTGGGTGCAGGCATCTGGATCGCCCTCGTCTCCGCGGCCTCCTTCGGCACCTCGGGCGCCTTCGCAAAATCACTCCTCGAGACCGGGTGGTCGCCCGGCGCCGCGGTGACGATCCGGATCGCCGGCGCGGCCCTGGCGCTCCTGGTCCCGGCGATCTTCGCGCTGCGCGGCCGCTGGCACCTGCTGCGCCGGAACGTCGGGCTCATCACGGCCTACGGACTCATCGCCATGGCCGCCTGCCAGCTCTTCTACTTCAATGCCGTGACGACGCTGTCCATCGGGGTGGCGCTCCTCCTCGAGTACCTCGGCGTGGTCCTGGTCGTGCTGTGGCTGTGGGCGCGGCACGGTCAGCGGCCCCGCCGCTGGACCCTGCTGGGCATCGTGCTGTCCATCGGTGGGCTCGCGCTCATCCTGGATGTGACGGGCGGCATGCGGATCGACCTCGGCGGAGTGCTCTGGGGCCTCGGCGCCGCGGTCGGCCTGGCCACCTACTTCGTGCTGTCCGCGAGAGAGACCACCGGGCTTCCGCCGATGGTGATGGCCGCCGGCGGCATGGTCGTCGCGGCAGTCGCCCTCGGCCTCACCGGTCTGGTCGGCCTGATGCCGATGGCCTTCAACACCAGGGACATCGTGCTCGCGGAGACCGAGATGCCGTGGTTCGTGCCTGTGGTGCTGCTGTCCCTGGTCGCCGCGGCCCTTGCCTACGCCACCGGCATTGCGGCCACCCGCCGCCTGGGCTCCAAGATCGCCTCGTTCGTCGGCCTCACCGAGGTGGTGTTCTCGGTTCTGTTCGCCTGGCTTCTGATCGGCGAGCTCCCGCTGCCCATCCAGCTGGTCGGGGGCGTGCTGATCGTGGCCGGCGTCGTCGCCGTGCGCTACGACGAGCTGATCGGAGCGCGCCGGAACGCCCTCGCCCCCGCGGATCGCCTGGACGAGCCCGACGACCCGGCACGGCAGCTGGAGCCGCTGGGCAGCTGAGACCCGAGATTCGAGCGGCCGGCCCACGAACGCGGCATGAGGTCGAACACCGAGTCGACCGTCCAGTTCGTCCCGGCCCGGGCTGCACGCTGAGGGAGACGCGGTCGAGAACACGGCTGCCGGCGTAGCCGGCGACCAGGTCGTCGTGTTGTCAATTTCGTGCCCGGGATTCTTGCCCACCCTGATGCATATCGCATTCTTGACTGCCGTAATGGAACGGACATAACTTGACTGCATGCAGCTGTCCCGCTCGGCCCATGTCGACACCTTCTGCCGTGACAACCTGCCACCGCCGGAGCAGTGGCCCGAGTTCGTCTTCGAGCTGCCCGAGGTGCAGTACCCCGAACGGCTGAACTGCGCCGCCGAGCTGCTCGATGTGGTCGTGCAGCGGGAAGGTGCCGACCGGCCGTGCCTGCACGCGCCCGGCGAGAGCTCCTGGACGTACGGCGACCTGCTCGCCACCTCGAATCGCATCGCCCATGTGCTCGTCGAGGACCTCGGCATCGTCCCCGGGAACAGGATCCTGTTGCGGGGACCGAACAACCCCTGGCTGGTGGCGTGCTGGTTCGCGACCTTGAAGGCCGGCGCCGTCGCGGTCACCACGATGCCGCTGCTCCGCCCGGGAGAGCTAGCCACCATCCACGAGATCGCGCACGTCTCCGCATCCTTGTGCGACCACCGGTTCCTGGACGACCTGGAGGCCGCCGGGATCGATGCCCCGGTGCTGGCGTACGGCGGTGCCGGCGCTGACGACCTCACGCACCGGGCCACCGGCCACCCGAGCACGTTCTCCACCATCGAGACCGCTGCGGACGACGTCGCCCTGCTGGCGTTCACGTCCGGGACCACCGGCCGACCGAAGGCCACGATGCACTTCCACCGTGATGTGCTGGCGATCGCCGACACCTTCTCCCGCTTCGTGCTGAGGCCCGGCCCCGACGACGTGTTCACCGGCACTCCCCCGCTCGCGTTCACGTTCGGCCTGGGTGGCCTGGTGGTCTTTCCGCTGCGCGTGGGCGCCTCGACCCTGCTGGTCGAGAAGGCCGCTCCCGCCGAGCTGGCCGCACTGATCGCGGAGTACCACGTCACGACCTGCTTCACGGCCCCCACCGCGTACAAGGCGATGCTCGCCTCGAGCGACCTGTCGCTGCTCACGACAATGCGGGTGGCGGTGTCGGCCGGGGAGCATCTCCCGGCGGCGACGTGGCTGGCGTTCAAGGAGGGCACCGGCGTGGCGATCATCGACGGGATCGGGTCCACCGAGATGCTGCACATCTTCGTCGCCGCGAGTGGCGACGACATCCGGCCCGGGTCGACGGGGAAGGCGGTGCCCGGCTACGTCGCCACCATCCTCGACGAGGACGGCAACCCCGTGCCACCTGGCACCCCGGGCAGGCTCGCGGTCAAGGGGCCGACCGGCTGCCGCTACCTGGCCGACAACCGGCAGGCGACCTATGCCGACAGGGGCTGGAACGTCACCGGCGACACCTTCACCATGGACGACGAAGGCTATTTCTGGTACCAGGCCCGCAGCGACGACATGATCGTCTCCTCCGGCTACAACATCGCCGCTCCCGAGGTCGAGGAGGGCGTGCTCCGGCACCCCGACGTGAAGGAGTGTGGCGTCATCGGTGTCCCGGACGATGCTCGCGGGGCGTTGGTGAAGGCGTTCGTCGTGCTCCGCAACGGTTTGGTCGGCGACGCCGCGAAGGCGAGGGCCATCCAGGACTTCACCAAGCAGCAGATCGCGCCGTACAAGTACCCGCGTGTCGTCGAGTTCGTCGAGGAGCTGCCTCGCACGGCAACCGGCAAGCTGCAACGCTTCCGCCTCCGCGACCATGACTGAGCCCACACCGGACATCCCACCCCGGCAGCTGATCACCTCCATCTACGGGCTCTATGCCCGCGCCGAGCACGACTGGCTCTCAGTAGCCGCGCTGGTCCGGCTGATGGAGGATCTCGGCATCGACGCGACGGCTGTCAGGTCGTCGGTGTCCCGGCTGAAGAAGCGCGACGTGCTGCGCAGCATGAAGCGGGAGGGTCGGGCCGGGTACGCACTCTCGCCGGCGACGCTGGCGATGCTGCGTGAGGGTGACGTGCGCATCTTCTCCCGCCCCCGCGCCACCCCGGAGGACGGCTGGCTCGTGGTGGTGTTCTCGGTTCCTGAGTCCGAGCGCGAGAAGCGGCATGCCCTGCGAGCGCAGCTGGTCCGCCTCGGCCTCGGCACGGCAGCCCCGGGCGTGTGGGTGGCGCCGGGAACGATGTACGACGAGACCGTCGGTGTGCTCGACCGGATGGAGCTCACCTCCTACACCGAGTTCTTCCGCTCGGACTACCTCGGCCCCGGTGAGGTCGCCTCGAAGATACGGGAATGGTGGAACCTCGACGAGCTGGAAGGCCTCTACAGCGAGTTCTACGACACCTACGCGCCGGTCCGCTCACGCTGGGCCGACGCGGCCCCTGCACCCGACGAGGCGTTCCGGTTGTACGTCCCCATCCTGACCGCGTGGCGCCGGCTGCCCTACCTCGACCCGGGGCTGCCGCTGGAGTACCTGCCACAGAACTGGAAGGGCGTCACAGCCGGCCAGCTGTTCGCCGCCCTCGACAGCACCCTCCGCAAGCCCGCCGACCAGCATGCGCAGTCCGTGCTGCACGACGCGGGCCGGTAATCTGCGACCGGTTCAGGCCGATAGGACGGCCACGCCTTGCACCTCGACCAGCGCCTCGACGTCCCACAGTCGCGAGACGCCGATCCCGGCCATCGCCGGATAGTCTCTGCCGACGAGCCTCTTCCACACCTGGCCGATCTCGCGCGAGTGTGCCTTGTAGTCGTCCATGTCGACGATGTAGACGGTCAGAGTGGCCAGGTCGGCCGGCGTGCCACCGGCGGCCGCGAGTGCGACCAGAAGGTTGCCGAGCGCCCGTTCGAACTGCTCGACGACTCCCGCGCCGACGATCTTCCCGGAGGCGTCGAGGGCGGTCTGGCCGGCCAGGTGCACGGTGGTGCCGGTGGCCCGGACGGCGTGGCTGAACCCGGCCGGCCGGGCCAGCTCAGCCGGGTTGACCCGCTGAAGGCTCATGACTGCACAGCACCACCATCCACGTTGATCCCCTGCCCGTTGATCCCACCGTTGCGCACCAACAGGCTGACTGCATCCGCGACCTCGTCCGGGTGGATCAACCGACCGATCGGCTGCCGACGGGCGAGCAGCTGAGCCGCCTCTTCGAGAGTCCTGCCGGTGCGCGAGGAGATCGCAGCTATCGACTCGTCTGTCATCGGCGAGTCGACGTACCCGGGGCACACAGCGTTGACGGTGACCCCGCTCCGGGCAACCTCGCTGGCCGCCGAGCGGACCAGGCCCAGCACGCCGTGCTTGCTCGCGGAGTAGGCGCTGACCATCGACTCGCCGCGCTTGGACACCACCGAGGCGACGACCACGATCCGTCCCCACCGTCGGTCGAGCATCGCCGGCAGGGCCCTTCTGATGCAGCGGAAGGGTGCGGTGAGGTTGAGATCGAGCACGCGCAACCAGTCCTCGTCAGTGGTGTCGACGAGTGCGGACGCGGTCGCGGTTCCGGCGTTGACGACGAGGACGTCGACCGGCCGCCAGGTGCGTTCCGCGGCGGCGAAGGCATCCTCGACCTGGCGCTGGTCGGTGACGTCCGCAGGGACCACGAGTGCTGGTCCCGGGAGCGTGTCAGCCACCCTTTCCAGCGCATCACGGTCACGGGCCACCAGCACGACGCGGTGCCCCTCGGCAGAGAGCCGACGGGCAGTGGCCTCTCCGATCCCCCGGCTGGCACCGGTGACCATCGCCACCCGGCCGGGTTCGCCCTCTGGAGCATCCATCAACGGCCCTTCCACTGCGGCGGCCGTCGCTCGTTGAACGAGGCATGGAACTCCGCGTGGTCCTCGGTGGTCATCAACAATGCCTGGGTCATCGCATCGAGCTCGACGGACGCGCCGAGCGGCATGTCCAGCTCACGGGTGATCAGCGACTTGGTCTGCGCGAAGGCGAGAGTCGGGCCGTCCGCGAGCCGCCTGGCCAACCGCTCCACCGCCTGGTCCAGCTCATCATCGGCGACCAGCTCGCTGACCAGTCCGTACCGGTCGGCGGTCGCCGCGTCGATGGTGTCCCCGAGCATCAGGAGCTGCGTGGCGCGCCCCGCGCCGACGACGCGCGGCAGGAGGTACGCCGCGCCCATGTCCCCGCCGGAGAGCCCGACCTTGGTGAACAGGAACGCGAACCTGCCCGACGTGCTCACCACCCGGAAGTCCGAGGCCAACGCGACCACCGACCCGGCGCCGGCGGCAATGCCCTGGATGGCGGAGATGATCGGGATCGAGCACTCACGCATCGCCCTGATCACGTCACCGGTCATCTTCGTGAAGCCCATCAGGCCGTGGGCGTCCATCTTGAGCAGCTCACCGATGATCTCGTTGACGTCGCCGCCGCCGCAGAACCCCTTGCCCTCCCCCTTGATGACCAGCACCCTGCTGTCACCACGGTGCGGCAGCTCGTGCAGCAGGTCCCGCAGGTCGGCGTAGCTCTCGAAGGTCAGCGGATTGAGCTTCTCGGGCCGGTTCAGGGTGACGGTCGCGACACCGTCGGCGACCTCGAACCGGAAATGCTGCCAGTGGTCGGTGATGGGCGCCGAGGCGCGATATCGGGTCACGTCAGGTTCTCCTCCGCGCCGGTCGTGGCGCCACGTCGTGCTTCGTGTTCACGCACCAGGGACCTACCGATGATCGTGCGCTGCACCTCGGAGGCTCCCTCGTAGATGCGTGGGGCCCGCACCTCACGGTAGAGATGCTCGAGCAGGTGCCCGCGCTGCAGGGCCCGTGCTCCGTGCATCTGGACGGCCTGGTCGACGACGTACTGCGCCGACTCCGTCGCGAAGAGCTTGGCCATCGCTGCGCTCCTGGTGATCTCCGACGGCGGTGCGCCGGCGTCGTAGGCAGCGGCAGCGGCGTGCACCAGGAGTCGCGCCGCCTGCACCCGGGTGGCCATCTCCGCGAGGGTGTGGGACACCGACTGCTGCGCGTGCAGCGGTGCGCCGTACACCTCCCGCTCGGCACTCCAGGCGACCGCGGCGTCGAGCGCCGCCTGCGCCATCCCGACCGCGAACGCGCCGACGCTCGGCCGGAACAGGTCCAGGGTGCGCATCGCGACCTTGAACCCGGCGTCCACATCGCCGAGCACGTCATCTGGGGTGACCCGGACCCCGTCGAAGACCAGGCGGCCGATGGCGTGCGGGGCGAGCAGCTCGATGTGCTCGCCGGTCAGGCCCTCGGCGTTGCCGGCGACGGCAAACGCGGTGACCCCACGGGCCCGGCCGTCCGCCGTGGTCCTCGCGAAGACGGAGTAGACGTCCGCCTCGGGCGCGTTGGAGATCCAGGTCTTCTCTCCGAAGAGCCGCCACCCGCCGCCGTCACGCTCCGCCATGAGAGACAGCGCTGCGGCGTCGGACCCGGCGGCAGGCTCGGACAGCGCGAAGCCCGCGACCACATCACCGGAGACCACACCGGGGAGCCAGCGGTCCACGGTCTTGTCCTGCCCGGACTGCAGGATCGGGTAGCTGCCCAGGCCCTGCAGCGCCACTGCGGTCTCCGCCTCGGTGTTGACACCCGCGAGCGTCTCGCGCATCAGGCAGAGCTGCATGGCCGCGGCGTCGCGAGGCGCCTCACCGGGGGCTCCGCCGAACAGCCCACGCAGCAGGCCGAGCCGGCCCATCGACTTGAGCAGAGGCCGGTTCACGTGTCCTTCGGCGTGAGGGATGTCGGCGAGCTGGGTGCGGGCCACGTCGCGCACGTGGGCGGCGTACTCCTGCTGCGTCTGGTTCAGGCCGAACTGCGACATGGCTCCGACGCTATAGCGAGTTGACAACGTTCGTCAAGAAAACAATATACTCAAGGGGAACACCCGAGATCTGGAGTGGCCACATGCGTATCGCCGTCATCGGAGGGGGCCCGGGCGGGCTCTACTTCGCCGCCCTGGCCCAGCAGCTGGCCCGGCAGAGCGGGCAGCAGCACGAGATCACGGTCTGGGAGCGCAACGCCGCCGATGACACGTTCGGCTTCGGCGTCGTGTTCTCCGACGAGACCCTCGGCGGCATCGAGCACGCCGACCCCGAGGTCCACGACGCGATGCAGGCGCAGTTCGCGCGCTGGGACGACATCGACGTGCACTTCCGGGACGAGGTGGTGACCAGCGGGGGGCACGGGTTTGCCGCCATGTCGCGCAAGCGGCTGCTCGAGAGCCTGCAAGGACGCTGCGCCGCACTGGGTGTGGACGTGCAGTTCTGCACCACCGCTCCGGACGTCGCCGACCTGGCCCGCGACCACGACCTGGTTGTCGCCGCCGACGGGCTGAACTCCCCGGTGCGCAGCAGGTACGCCGACACGTTCCGGCCGAGCCTGGACGTCCGGGACTGCAAGTACATGTGGCTCGGCACCGACCGGGTGTTCGACGCGTTCAAGTTCTACATCCGGGAGACGCCGTACGGCGTGATGCAGATCCACGGCTACCCCTTCGACGCCGGCGGCAGCACCTTCATCGTCGAGATGAACTCTGCGGTGTGGAAGGCGGCCGGGTTCGGCGAGTACGACCAGCCGTTCGCCCCCGGTGAGTCCGACGAGCGCTCGATCGCGCGCGTCCGTGAGCTGTTCGCGGACGTGCTCGACGGTCACACCGTGCTGGCCAACAACTCGAGATGGGTCAACTTCACCACCGTGCGCAACGAGCGCTGGCGGCACGAGAACGTGGTGCTCCTCGGCGACGCCGCGCACACGGCGCACTTCTCGATCGGGTCAGGCACCAAGCTGGCCATGGAGGATGCGCTCGCACTGGCCGCGTGCCTGCACGAGGAGGCCACCGTCGACGTCGCCCTCGATGCGTACGAGGCAGAGCGCCAGCCCGTCGTACTCTCCACCCAGCGCGCGGCGCAGGCCAGCCTGGAGTGGTTCGAGAACCTCGGGCAGTACGTCGACCAGGAGCCGCTGCAGTTCGCGTTCAACATCATGACCCGCAGCAGGCGGGTGACCTACGACAACCTGAAGGTGCGCGACCCGGAGTTCGTGGAGCGGGTCGACAGATGGTTCGCCGACCACGAGAAGCGACGCGGGCACGGGTTCGGCGACGTCCGCCCGCCGATGTTCCAGCCGTTCCGGCTCGGTGAGCTCGAGCTGCAGAACCGGGTCGTCGTCTCCCCCATGGACATGTACACAGCGGTCGACGGAATGCCGGACGACTTCCACTTCGTCCACCTGGGCGGGAAGGCACTGGGCAGCCCCGGCCTGGTGATGACCGAGATGGTGTGCGTCTCGCCCGAGGGACGGATCACGCCCGGATGCACCGGGCTGTGGAACGACGAGCAGCGTGACGCGTGGCAGCGGGTCACCGGGTTTGTGCACGCCCAGACCGCGACCAGGATCGGGCTGCAGCTCGGGCACTCCGGCGGCAAGGGGTCGACCAAGCTGATGTGGGAGGGGATCGACGAGCCCCTGGACGACGGGAACTGGGAGGTGACCGCGGCCTCGCCCGTGCCGTACCGGTCCGGCGTCAACCAGGTGCCGCGCGAGCTCGACCGCACCGGCATGGACCGGATCCGTGACGAGTTCGTCGCCGCCACCCGGCGAGGCGCGGAGGCCGGCTTCGACCTGGTGGAGCTGCACTGTGCCCACGGGTACCTGCTGTCCTCGTTCCTCTCACCCGTCACGAACCGGCGGACCGATGAGTACGGCGGCCCGGTGGAGAACCGGTTGCGCTTCCCGCTCGAGGTGTTCCGCGCCATGCGTGAGGCATGGCCACCGGAGCGTCCGATGACCGTCCGGGTCTCCGCCACCGACTGGGTCGCCGGCGGCATACCGCTCGCCGACACCCTGGCGATCGCGGAAGCGTTCGAGGCCGCCGGTGCGGACGGCGTCGACGTGTCCACGGGACAGGTGACACCCGACGAGCGACCGGCGTTCGGCCGGTCCTACCAGACCCCCTTCGCGGACGCCATCCGCAACCGGGTCGGCATCCCCACCATCGCGGTCGGGGTGATCTCCTCCTTCGACGACGTGAACTCCATCCTGCTCGCCGGGCGGGCCGACCTCTGCGCGCTGGGCAGGGTGCATCTCTACGACCCGAACTGGACGCTGCACGCCGCGGTCGAGCAGGACTACGACGGGCCGGGCGTGACCTGGCCGAAGCCGTGGCTCGCCGGGCGCCGCAAGCCCCAGTCCGGGCGCACCGACGGCCCCAAGCCCCGGCTGGAGCTGATCCGTGAGGGCGAGCCCACCGTCCGGCACCGCCGCTGGCGCCCGGGGCTGTAGCGGACAGTCCGCCGAACGCAGAGAACGCGGGGCTCAGGCAGATGTCTCCGAAGGCACCGTGGCCGCAGCGGTCGTGTGCGCTTCATGGATCGTGAACACCTTGTCCAGGCTGGTGATCCGGAACAGCCGCAGCAGATCCTCGTTGCCGCAGACGATCGAGAACGACCCCTTGAACGCATACGTCTTCCTGCGTGCCCCGATGAGCGCACCCAGTCCGGTTGAGTCCAGGAATGTGGTCTCGTTCAGGTCGATGACCAGGTCCACATGCCCCCCGACCACCAGAGCGTCGATCGCGTCCTTCAGCTGGCCCTGGGTGGCGAGGTCGATCTCACCGCGGGGCGTCACGACATAGCGACCGTTCTCAGGTCGTGTCTCGATCTCGAGCTGCATCTGTGTCTCTCTCATCAGCGAGGCGAATGGCCGCCGCTGCTAGACGGGCCCGGGCAATTCTCACACTCCGTCCTCTCCATGCCAAGACAGGCGCCCGATTCGGGTGGGCGGCCGGCGGGGCCGACCCGATATTCTGATCAGGTGGAGATCACACAGCGGCACAACGTGCAGGAGACCGGCCGCGCCGACGGTCAGCCGATTGTGTTCGCGCACGGTTTCGGATGCGACCAGAACATGTGGCGGTACGTCGCGCCTGAGTTCGAGGACCAGTTCCGGGTCATCTGCTTCGACCACGTGGGAAGCGGCGGTTCCGACCTCGCCGCGTACGACCCCCAGCGCTACGCCTCGCTGCAGGGGTACGCCGACGACGTCGTCAACCTCTGCACCGACCTCGGCCTGCAGGACGTGGTGTTCGTCGGGCACTCGGTGTCCGCGATGATCGGCGTGCTCGCCGACCTCGCAGCACCGGGGCTCTTCGCCAGGCTCGTACTCATCGGCCCGTCTCCGAGGTACATCAACGACGGGTCCTACGTCGGCGGCTTCGCCCAGGAGGACATCGAGGAGCTGCTGGGCGCTCTTGACAGCAACTACCTGGGATGGTCGAGCGCGATGGCGCCCGTGATCATGGGCAACCCGGAGCGTCCTGAGCTGGGCGCGGAGCTCACCGCGAGCTTCTGCCGCACCGATCCCGAGATTGCCCGTCGGTTCGCACGGGTGACGTTCATGTCGGACAACCGCGCCGACCTGCCCCAGGTCTCGACGCCCACGCTCATCCTGCAGTGCACCAACGACGCCATCGCCCCCGTAGCAGTAGGGCAGTACGTGCGGGACGCCATCCCGAACAGCTCCCTCGTGATGTTGAACGCGACCGGTCATTGCCCGAACCTCAGCGCTCCCGAGGAGACCGCAAAGGCGATCGCCGACTTCGTGCGCCACACCGGCTCATGACCGTGCCAAACCGTCAGGCCGCTAACGAGGCCTTCTACAGTGCGCTACTCGACGACGACGCGGAGAAGCTCTACGAACAAGCCCCCTGCGGGTACCTGTCGACAACCCCGGATGGGTCGATCGTCAAGGTGAACCAGACGTTCCTGACCTTGACCGGCTACTCGCGACAGGACCTGGTGGGTCGCCGCACGTTCGCCGAACTGCTCACCCCCGGTGGGCAGATCTACCACGAGACTCACTACGGGCCGATGCTGCGCCTGCAGGACACCGTCCGTGAGATAGCACTCGACCTGGTCAGGGCTGATGGTCATCGTCTGCCGATACTGGTCAACGCCGCCGTGGAGCGGGACACCAACGGCGCCCCGGTCGTCGTTCGGGTGGCGGTCTTCGATGCCAGCGAGCGCCGCGAGTACGAACGTGAGCTGCTTCGTGCCAAGCAGAGGGCGGAAGAGTCCGAGACACGGGCAACGGCGTTGGCACGGACGCTGCAGCAAACCTTGATCCCGCCGAGTCCCCCCGCGATCCCTCACCTCGACGTGGCCGCGGTGTACCGACCGGCGGGCGACGGGCGAGAGGTCGGCGGGGACTTCTACGACGTGTTCCAGATCGGCGAGGGTGACTGGGCGGTCGTCCTCGGCGACGTCTCCGGGAAGGGGGTCGACGCTGCGATCGTGACAGCACTGGTCCGTTACTCCTTGCGTGCGATCGCGGTGCGTGTCACCGAGCCGAGCCGCGCGCTGCAGGAGCTCAACGACGTGCTTGTTCGGCACCCGACCGACCGGTTCTGCACGATCACCTTGCTGCGTCTCGCGTTCCGGGACGACGGCTGGACGGTGACGATGAGCTCGGGCGGCCACCCCCCTCCCCTGCTGCTGAGGGCCGGGGGGCAGCCTGTCCCATTGGGGGAGCCTGGCTCCCTGATCGGCGCGTTCGAGTCCGGAACGTACGTCGACGTCTCCCTCGGGATCGCGCCGGACGACACGCTGGTCCTCTACACCGACGGCGTGACCGAGGGCCGGAGGGGCAATGAGTTCTTCGGCGAGCAGAGGCTCGTCGCGAGTGTTGTGACACACGGACGGTCCGCAACCGAGCTGACCGAGGGAGTCCTGGAGGATGTGCTGGCATTCCAGCACGAAGTGCCCCGGGACGACATCGCGGTAGTCGCTCTCCGCGTACCGCGGTCAAACACCCGCCCCTGACCTTTCCGGAGCAGGTTCTCCGAGTCCGACGGCTCGCGGCTCCTACACTCACGGGGCGCTTGTGGACCTCCCGCCCTGCTTGGGTACTCAGAACGGAAGCTCGAGGAGGGACGCCGCTGCGAGCCGCAGCGACGTTGCCTCACTCACGCGCCCGAGTGTCCGCCCGCGCGGTTTGCGAACTCCTGCTGCAGCCTCTCGGCCAGGTCGCGCCGGCCGACCTCGCCGAGCATCCGGCGCAGTCTGCCGGCGGGTGTGGATGTGCTGCGGGTCGACTCGACCGTTGCGTGTCCTGATTTCTGTTCCCTCGCCTCGGCTGCGTGTGCCGCGCCGGGGCTCCCCTGATTCATCCCCATGCGGGGAAACTACGCCTGGTCTAGCGAGGTCGCTATGGGATCTCCGGAGTCTCGAATACTGGAGACGCGCCAAGACAGGCCAAATCCGGTCGTACTCCCTCGCACGGCGAAAAGTCTTTGCCTGCGCGGGCCCCGAAAGAGGAAGCCCCCTGCCGTTGTTCCTCGACGTGGTCGCCCGGCACATCGAGCTGTGATGATGCCTGGGAGCGGATCGTCAGCCCGGCCGCTGGAGAGCACTCGACCGAATAGGACGCTCGTGCTATTCTCGCTCGGGTGAGCAAGGGCGAGACAACGAAGACCGCGATCCTCGACGAAGCAGTGCAGCTGGCTTCGCGCGTCGGTTTCGGCGGTCTGAGCATTGGCCAGCTCGCGGACCAGGCCGCAATGAGCAAGAGCGGACTCTTCGCCCACTTCAAGTCCAAGGAGCAGCTCCAGCTGCAGACCCTTGACCGGGCGCGCCTGAAGTTCGTTGACGTTGTGGTCCGCCCAGCACTCGCCGCCGATCGCGGCGAGGCGCGCGTGCGTGCGCTCTTCGAGGCGTGGCTGGGTTGGACCGGCCAATCCCTGGAGGGCGGCTGCATCTTCGTCGCAGCAGCAGCAGAGCTGGACGACCAACCCGGCCCGCTACGTGATGCGCTGGTCAAGAACGAGCTGGACTGGCTCGAGCTCATCGCAAACGTCGCCGGAACCGCGGTCGCCGAGGGCGAGTTCCGCGACGAGCTGGACGTCGAGCAGTTCGCCTACGAGGTGCACAGCCTGATGCTCGGTCACCAGCACGCGACGCGCCTACTGCGCGACTCCAAGGCCGGCGAGCGCACCCGCCGAGCATTCGACTCGTTGGTCGCGGCAACCCGCCGCGACAGCTAACCAATCCGGGAGATCACCATGGTTTCGTCAATCCTTCAGAAAAGCACGACCGTTCGTTTCATACGAGGCTTCTTCGCGTCCACGGAGGTGGTCGCACCGTGGCTCGGCGCCAAGGTGGCCACTCGGATGTGGTTCACCATCCCCAGCTCCCCACGTACCGAACCCCTGCCAGAGGGCGGTGAGCCGTTCGAGGTGGAGTCCCTGCGAGCGACGGTCCGCGGTCGGCATTGGGGCGACGGTCCGGTGGTGTACCTCATGCATGGCTGGGGCGGACTCGGCGCACAGCTGGCGCCGTACGTCGGCCCGCTGGTCCGCCGCGGGTACCGGGTGGTGATGTTCGACGCACCCGCGCACGGCGCGTCCGACCCCGGACCATCCGGACCCGGCTCGAGCCACGGCGTGGAGTTCGGCAAGGCACTCGACGCGGTTGCCGCACGGTTCGGTCCCGCCGATGCGGTGATCGCGCATTCGATGGGGGCGATCCCCGCCCTGCTCGCCCTGAAATACGGATGGCTGTCCACCGAGCGCCTGGTCTTCCTCGCCCCGATGTCCCGCTTTTCGACGCAGTTCAGTGGCTTCGCGCAGATGCTCGGCCTCGGTCCGCGAATCCGCCAACGGGTTGAGTTGACCACCGAGAAGCGGGTTGGCATACCTGTCGCGAAGTTCGACCTGCAACCCCTCGCCGAGGAGACGGGACCGATCTCAACACTGATCGTGCACGACAGGACAGACCGGCAGACGTCATACGACGAAAGCGTCGACCTCGCCGGCAGCCTGCCGTCCGCCCGCCTGATCACCACCCATGGGCTGGGACATCAACGGCTACTTCGAGACGAGTCAGTGGTGGAGTCAGTTGTCGGCTTCATCGCAGCGGCGGATCCGACGGCGGACGCGGTCGCCTGAGAAGGCGGCCCGCGCGAACGCCCGCGTCGCGCCATCAACGGTGACCAAGGTCCCGAAGCACCACGCTGGTTCTGTGCCGTCGGATCCAAGGAGAAACTCCCCTCCTCACCAGACGAGGCCCGCCAGCTTCTCGCGAAGACGTGCCCGCGGATTCTTGTGCTGGCGAGCGACGACGCAGTCGATGCCTTCTCCCGACAGGCGTGCTACCACGTCGGCCAGTCCCCATGGCACTCGACCAGGCGCTCGGCATTCGACGAACCTCTCAACACCCTGCGGTCATACATGGCCACGCATTCCGCCGGCGCGGCCATGGAGGATGCAGTGCGCCTGCAGCGCCTCGACGTGTCACAAGCCATAAGTGCCACCGTCTGTGAGGAGACGGGGAGTGCAACGGCAGCGCTTCAACACGAGGCATTCTGCGTACGTGGCATCCGACCTGAGACGCGGCTAGCCCACCGCCACCACGACCCGAGGCCAGGCCAGGCAACCCGTGGATGCTGCCTTGGATGGGTCAGCTGCCGAGCCCCACGTGGAGCACGGCTTCGGTGTCACTGATCTCGCGGATCTTCACCTGGCCGGTGGCGTCGCGGAAGTCGTCCGTGCCAAGGCCAGGTGACCAGACACGGGATAGCGAGCTCGGTGTCCTCCATCCGGAGGATCGTGCTGAGGAGCCGGAACGTTTCACCGTCGTTGGACACCGATACGCCGACCGATACCCGGCTACACCAGGCGGGCACGCCCCTGCTTGACCAGCTGGTCCGCCACGATGAGTCGCTGGATCTCCGAAGCTCCCTCCCAGATCCGTTCGACGCGCAGCTCCCTGGTGAACCGCTCAGCGACGTTCTCGCGCATATAGCCACGGCCTCCGAAGATCTGCACGGCCCGATCGGCGACGCGCCCGGCCATCTCGGAGGCGTAGAGCTTGGCCATCGACGCCCGCGCATGCAGGGCCTTGCGGTCCATGCCTTCGTCGATGCCGCGGGCGGTCTCGTAGACCAGGGAACGCGCGGCGAAGAGCTCGGTCAGACCGTCGGCAAGCATTCCTTGGACCAGTTGCTTGGAGCTGAGTGCTTCGCCCCCGACGCGGCGCTGTGAGGCGAAGGCGGTCGCCTCGTCCACAAGTCGCTCGGCCGCGCCGAGGCAGCGCGCGGCGACCATCAGCCGCTCGAAGCGGAACCACTCGTGCGCGAAGGTCATCCCTTCGCCTTCCTGGCCGACGAGGTGTGAAACCGGAACCCGCACGCCCTCGAAGGCGATGATCGGGTGTTCGTGGCCGGTCGTGTGCGCGTACGCCGGTGTGCGGAGCACCCGGACGCCTGGGGTCGAGACGTCGACGACCACGAGTGCGTGCTCGCCGGCGTGGGCACCACCGGTGAGCACGCCCTGGAAAAAGCAGTAAGCCGCGGAGTTGAAGGACGTGACATGCCACTTGACCCCGTCGAGGGCGTACTCGTCGCCGTCGCGGCGAACTGTCGCCCGCAGTGCCGCCACGTCGGAGCCCGCGTCCTCCTCGGTGATCGCGTAGCACTCCTCCATTTCGCCGCGCACGGTCGGCACGAGCCACTGCGCACGCTGGTAGTCGCTCGCCACGTCCACCCACCAAGCGGGCGGTGTCGCCATCACCCAGCCAAGGGTGTTGGTGATCCGGCCCGCCTGCTCCTGGACGAGCACCTGTTGGAGTGCGGTGCATCCCCGGCCGCCGATCGAGGTCGGCATGTTGGTGGCGTACAGCCCGAGGTCAACGGCCCGCTGTCGATGCTTCTCTGCAGTGCCGGGAGCAAGCTTGCCGTCGTTCAGCTCAGCCTCCACCTCGAACGGGATCAGCTCGTCTGCGAATGCGCGGGCGATGGCTTGGAGGGCGAGATCCTCACTGCTGAGTCCGTACATTTCTCCCCTCCGACAGCGTGTTGACTGACTGTTCAGTCTATGCAAACGTGCTGAGCATGGCCAGGTCTCTCCCCCGCACCGCCGACGCCGTCGTTGTGGGCGGCGGCACGATCGGCGCCTGGACGGCGTGGTTCCTGAAACGGTCAGGACTGGGGACGGTTGCGTTACTAGAGGCGAACCGGCTCGGGTCGGGCGCCAGCAGTCGGGCGGCGGGGATGGTCCGGGCGCAGGGCGGCACGGAGACCGCCGTCCGGCTTGGCCTTTTCAGCCGCGACTTCTACAAGGGCCAACACGACCTGTTCGGGATCGACTCCGGGTTCGTCGAGCAGGGGTACTTCATGCCGTGCTTCAGCGAGAACGAGGTCACCGCAGCGAAAGAGCGCATCGCCATGCAGCAGACGCTTGGGCTGGACGTGCGCTGGGTGGACGCCGACGAGATGGACGCGCTGAACCCGGCCATGGCTGCGGGACAGACCTTGGGGGCGTCGTACGCCGCAGGTGACGGCTACATCGAGCCGCCGATGAACGTGATGACCTACACGACGGCGCTGCTCTCCTCCGGCGTACAGGTGGCTGAACACACCAGGTTCACGGGGATGCTGACTGACTCGTCCGGCGTCTCGGGGGTGGAGACGACGGCGGGTCCGATCGCCACTGAGCGGTTGGTCATCACGGGTGGACCGGGGCTCGTCGCGATCGGGCGTCTGGTCGGCGCGCGTATTCCGTCGGCCGGTGTACGGCACCAGGTTGTGACGACCGCTGCCCACGCGGACCTCGCCGCAGATCGGCTGCCGATGGTCTTCGACGTGGCGTCCGGGATCTACTGGCGACCCGACGGCGAGGGTGGCGTGCTGTGGGGCATGAGCAACCCCGACGAACCGCCGGGTGAGGCCGTCGACTTCGACTGGGACTACTACAAGACCATGCGGCGGCGGATGGCCACGCTGCTGCCGGCGACAGCGAACCTCGGGGTACGACGGGCGTGGGCGGCGACCATCGACTTCACCCCTGACCATCTCCCGATCCTCGGACCGTTGCTCAACGACGCCGGACCGGTCACCGGGACAACGGTCGCCGCCGCGGGAGGCCACGGGATGATGTGGGGACCCGGCGTGGCACGAGCCGCCGCAGACCTCACCGTCGAGGGCAGCACCGACGTCGTCGACGTCACAGACCTCGGCCTCGACCGGTTCGACGAACACGGCCGCAGCCGCCTCGCTGCTGACCCGATCGCGCTGCCGTTCCCCACGAGCTGAGCCCGGCTCAGTCAGGGAGGATGAGCAACGCGTCGACCGCGATGACCTTCTCGGCACTGCATAGCAGGGGGTTGACGTCGATGGCGTCCACGCCGTCACCGAGGTCCGCGGCCAGCCTCGACAGGTTCGCCAGGACTGCGGCGACGGCGCAGCGGTCCACCCGCTCGGCACCCCGGACGCCGGAGAGCAGCGCCGAGATCCGCGGTACCTCGTCCAGCAAGGCGAGTGCCGTGGGCTCGTCGAAGGGCGGTAACGCCACGACCCGCTCCGCGACCAGCTCGACCAGCGTGCCTCCGACGCCGAGGATCACGAGCGGCCCGAGGTGCGGGTCGCGGACCGTGCCCATGGCCAGCTCGATGCCCGGTGCGGCCATGGCCTGGACGAGCACCTCGGCGCCAAGGCGCTCCGACAGCGCCGCATAGGCACTGGCCACCGCGTCCTCGGTGCGGAGATCCAGCCTGACGCCGTCGGCCTCGGTCTTGTGCGCGAGAGTGGCAGTCTTGAGCGCGACCGGAAAACCCATTGAGTGCGCGGCCGCGACCGCCTCCGATGAGCTGGTGACCTGCCGGGTCTCGGCGACCGGGATGCCATAGCTCGCCAGCAGGTCGAAGGTGGCGACCTGCCCGCGCTGAAGGGGCCCCACCGCCCGGCGTGAGGCGGCGGACTTCTGCGGACGCACCGGCACCGCTGCATCGAGGAGATGCCCGAGCGCACGAATCCCCGACGTCATGCCTTCGAGCACCGGGATCCCCGCTCCGCGAAGGAGCTGGGCCGTGCCCTGGTGAACGGCCGCGGCGGTAGCGGCGAGTACAGCAACGGGTGCGGCGGCCTGGGCATGCGCGCGCAGCACCGCCTTCGCGTAGGAGTCGTCGCCGTCGTACTCCTCAACGAGGTCGACCGACATCGCGGTCACACCGACCGCCGGGTCCGCTGCCAGGGTCGTCAGGCAAGCGGTGAGCAGCTCCTCGGTGTCGGCGCCGGTCCCCCACACATCGAGCGGGTTGCCCGGTGTCAGGCCGGCGTCGAGCACGTCGGCCAACCGGGCGGTCGTCTCGACTGACAGAGCAGCGAAGGGCACCCGATGGCGCTCGGCCAGGTCGGCCGCGAGCACGCGCTCACCGCCGGAGTCGTGAACCGTGGCCAGTCCCGGCCGGAATGCGGCATGCCGCACGCGCCGGCCCACCGCGAAGAGCTCCATCGTGTCGACGAGCTCGTCGAGGTCTGCGGCGCGATGCACACCATAGGCGCGGAACAGCGCCTCCCACGCCCCGTCCGCTCCTGCCAGCGCTCCGGAGTGCGCGCCGACCAGCGAACCGCCGGTGGTCGAGGAGCCAACGGAGAGCGCGACGACGGGCACGTCGGCGGCCGCCGCATTCTCCAGCGCCGCACGCAGCCGGGGCACGTCGCGCATCGTCTCGAGGAAGAGTCCGACCACCTTGGTCTCCGGCATCCCGAGCGCGTAGTCGAGGTAGTCGGCGGTCGTGGTGACCAGCTCCTGCCCGGACGAGACCGCTACGGAGTACTCCAGCCGCCGGTGGGTGCGAAGCAGCGCAGAGAACACCGAGCCGGAGTGCGTCACCAGCGCGATCGGTCCGACCGGCAGGTCGGCAGGCTCGAGGTAGCCGAGAGCGCGGACGCCCCTCGCGACGTTGACAAAGCCCATGCACCCGCCGCCGATGAGCGGCATGTCGCCCGCAGCGGCACGTAGCGCATCGGCCATACCTACCGCTGCACCGAACACCACCGCACCACCGTCACCACGGGCGACCGCCAGCCCCACCTCCTCGGCCAGCGCCTCGTCCGGCACCCCGAGCAGCACGAGGTCGACGGGCTCAGGCACGTCGGCCAGTGAGGGCAAGCACGTAACGCCCTGCACCGAGGGGTACGACGGGTGCACCAGGTGCACTCTCGGCGAGGAGGGGCTGCGCAGGGCCTCGACAGCAAGGCGTTCACCGAACGAGCCTGCCCGTGCGCTTGCGCCGACCACCGCGACCGACCGTGGCTCGAGCATCCGGCGCACGGCGTCGGCGCGGTCCCTGGAGGTCTGTGACCCGCTCAACCGCGCCGGTCCGTGCCCCAGCCCCTGGGGTCGAGCCGTCGACGACGGTTGTCCTTGATGGCTGCCCGTGCCGCCTGGAGGCCGGGTATGCCGCAGACACCTCCACCGCCGTGCGTGGCCGAGCTGGCGTTGTAGTGGCCCGCGACCGGCGAGCGGTAGTCGGCGTAGCCGGGCGCTGGCCGCATGTGGAACAGCTGCTCGAGCGAGAGCTCGCCGTGGAAGATGTTACCGCCCACCAGGCCGTACTCTTCCTGCATCTGGTGCGGGCCGACCACGTCACGGGCGACGACCGAGGCCTTGAAGTTCGGCGCCACAGCGTCGTACAGCTCGATCATCCGGTCGGCGTACGCGTCGAGCTCGGCCGTGTGTGGCTCGTCGGCCCAGGTCTCGGGAACCCACTGCGTGAACAGCGAGAAGATGTGCGGCCCGTCCGGGTTGAGGGTCCGGTCGAGCGTGGTGGGGATGACTGCGTCGGAGAACGGCGCCGCCGCCGGCCGGCCCTCGCGCGCGTCGACGAACGCACGCTCGATGTACTCCATCGTCGGCGCCATCTCGACCGAGCCAGTGAGGTGCTCCGGAACCTCGGTGTCATTTGGCCGAGCCGTGAAGTCGGGCAGCTCCGACAGCGCGAGGTTGATCTTCACCACGCCGCTGCGCGAGCGCCAGCGGCGGATGTCCTCGACGAAGCGGTCAGGCAGGTGCTCGGCGCCGACATGATCCAGGAAGGTCGTTCTCGGGTGCGTGCTCGACACCACGACCGGCGCCTGCAGCTCCTCACCGTCGGCGAGCACCACGCCCGTCACGTGGCCGTTCCGTACCGCGATCCGATGCACCGCGGCCCCGGTGCGCACCTCCACCCCGAGCTCCTCGGCGGAACGCCTGATCGCGGCCGACACCGCGCCCATACCACCCTCCGGGTAGCCCCAGCTTCCCAGCTGCCCGTCACCGACGTCGCCGATCGAATGGTGCGCCATGACGTAGGCCGTCCCCGGCTCGTAGGGCCCCGCCCAGGTGCCGATGACACCGTTGACCGCCAGCGCACCCTTGACCTCAGCGGACTCGAACCAGTCGTCCAGCAGGTCGGCGATGCTCATCGACATCAGCCGGGTGACGTCGGCGACGACGCGCGAGTCCACACCGCGATTCCGCCACACCAGTCTGGCCAACGAGGCGAGCTCGGCGGGATCGTGAGAGCCGAGCGATGGCGGCACGGTCAGCAGCAACGGCGCCAGGTGGTCAGCGACCCCCGCCAGCCATTCGTTCCACCGCTCCCACGCATGGGCGTCCTTGGTCGACCAGCGGGAGATCTCGTCGCGGGTTCGCACCGCGTCGTCTTCGTAGAGGGTCAGCGAACCTCCTTCCGGGAACGCCTGGAAGTACGGCCCCATCGGATGTACGACGTATCCGTGTCGCTCCAGAGCCAAGTCCTCGATGATCGTCGGCGGCATCAGGCTCATCACGTAGGAGAGCCTGGTCACCCGCACGCCCGGTTTGTCGGGCCAGGGCTCTTCCGTTGTCGCCGCTCCGCCGGTCGTCGGCCGGCGCTCGACGACCACAGTCCTGGCACCGGCCCGGGCGAGATACGCCGCCGCCACCAGCCCGTTGTGGCCACCGCCCACCACGATCGCGTCGTACCGTTGAGCCATCGCCACGCCCTCACAAGAGACTGACTGACTGTTCAGTCTAAGACTTTGCTAGCCTGTGCGACAAGCGACGAAGGAGGCGACCTGGTGGGCACCGGTACCGACGCAGCGGCTGAGGCGACGAACGGCGCCGCCGACCGGCGACGCGACCAGATGCTCGCCGCCGCTGCGGCGATCATCGCTGAGCGCGGTTTCTCCGAGACTCGCATCGCCGACGTCGCACGCCGGGTCGGTGCCTCAACGGGCCTGGTGGTCTACTACTTCGGCACGAAGGACTCTCTGCTCACCGAAGCACTCCGCTGGTCCGAAACCTCGTTCTACGAGGCGACCGCCGAGATGCTGGTCAAGACGCCCGGAGTGCGCGAACGGCTGGAGACTCTGGTCCGTCTCACCTGTGTCCCGCAGGGTGACGACGAGGTGCCGGGGTCGTGGGCCCTGTGGTTCGACCTGTGGGCGCAGGCCTTCCGCCATCCGCAGGTGGCCAAGGACCGCATCGAGCTCGACGCCCGCTGGCGAGACACGATCGTCGGCGTGGTCAAGGACGGCATCGACTCGGGCGAGATCGCAAGAGTGGACGCGAGGGCCTTCGCGGTGACGTGGGCTGCGTTGCTCGACGGGCTGTCGATCCAGGTGGCGCTCGAGGACCCCGAGGTCGACCCGGAGCGGGCGTTCAGGATCGCAATGGAGTTCGCGACGACGGCTCTGGGGCTTCCGGCGGCGCGACGTCGCCGTCGTCGGTGAGCGCAGGATCCGGCTCCACCGACGGAGACCCTTCCTCCGTCACGCCGTCGCTCTCGCTCGCGGGGAGGACCTGAGCGGCACGGTGTGACACACGGACGCAGACGTCCTCGAGCTCGACCAGCCAGTCCGGTAGCTCGCCATGCACGTTGGCGACCTCGGCGGTGAGCGAACATCCGGCAGCGCGGACAAGCACATGGGTGTGCCCACCTCGGAAGACGATGTGCTCGACTCGACCGCGGAACACGTTGGCCTGGTCGTCGTCGTTTCCGAGCGTCGACACCGGGCCGACCTCGACCCGCTCCGGACGCAGCACCACTGTGATGTGCTCACCCAGTGACGCGCGCCGCGTCGAACTAGCGACGAGCTCGAGCCCGTCGATGTTGCAGCGTATGAGGCCGCCACCGGTCGCGATTACGCGCCCGTCGTACAGGTTGGCGCTGCCGAGGAAGCCGGCGACGTACGCCGAGGTCGGGTTGGCGTACATCTCGCTGGGGGTGCCGTGCTGCTCGACCCGCCCGTCGACCAGGATTGCCAGCCGGTCCGACATGGTCAGCGCCTCCTCCTGGTCGTGGGTGACGTAGACGAACGTCGTCCCTACCCGCCGTTGCAGCTGCCGCAGCTCGATCTGCAGCTGACGGCGAAGCTTGGCGTCGAGTGCGCCCAGGGGCTCGTCGAGCAGGAGCACCGTCGGCTCCAGGACGAGCGCGCGCGCCAGTGCGACCCGTTGTTGCTGGCCGCCAGAGAGCTGAGACGGCCTGCGGCGAGCCAAGGCGGTCATCTCGACGAGCTCGAGGGCGCGACCCACCCGCTCGCGCGTCTCCTGCTTGGTCGCGGACTGGTACTTCAGGCCGAACGCCACGTTGTCACAGACACTCAGGAAGGGAAAGAGCGCGTAGGACTGGAACACCGTGTTGACGGGACGTCTGTGCGGCGCGATGTCGACGAGGCTGCGACCGTCGAGAACGATGTCCCCGTGGTCGGGCCGCTCGAAGCCGGCGATCAAGCGCAGCGTCGTGGTCTTACCGCAGCCGGACGCCCCGAGCAGAGAGAAGAACTCCCCCGGCTCGATCTCGAGGTCCAGGCCGGCGACGGCGACGGTCTCGGGGTAGCGCTTGACCACCCCGCGCAAGCTGAGCCTGCCTGCCCCTTCGCTCACCTTGTCACCTGCCGGCGAGCAGGCCGGCTAGCCGGCCGACGTTGCCCACGAACCGGTCGACGTCCTCGTCGGTGTGCTGCACGGAGAGCAACCACTGCTCCACCTTCCCCCATGGGGGCAGGAACACGCCACCGTTGTGCTGCACCAGCCAGTGCGCATGGCCAAGCTCCGCGTCGGTCTCCACGAAGTCGCGATAGTTCCGGATCCGCTCGACCCGGAAGGCGATGCAGCCTTTGGCGCCGGCGGTGACGACGTGCCAAGGAAGCGCGTGGGCTTCGATGACCTCGGCGATCCCGTCGGCCATCAGTCCGGAGAGCCGCCCGAGATGCGCGTAGGCGTCCGGCGTCAGCACCTCGGTCAGACAAGCCTTCGCCGCGGCCATCGCCAGCGGGTTCCCGTTGAACGTGCCGACCTGCTCGTAGGTCCCGTCGGCGACCAGACCCATCAGCTCGGCCGTGCCTCCGATAGCGGCCGTCGACACGCCACCGCCGAGGGCCTTGGCGACAGCGACGAGGTCGGGGACGACGCCGTAGAGTCCGGTCGCGCCGGCCGGGCCCACCGTGAGACCGGTCTTGACCTCGTCGAAGCCCAGGAGCGCTCCGTGAACGTGCAGCAGGTCGCGCAGACCCTCGAGGTAACCGGGGTCGGGATGGATGATGCCCGCGTTCATCATGATCGGCTCGACGAGCATGCCGGCCACCTGCCCGTCGTACCTCCTGAGCACGCGCTCGACCATCGGCAGGTCGTTGAACGAGACGACGATGGTGAGGTTCCGGATTGCCGCGGGAATGCCTGTACTCCCCGCCACCCCGGTCGGGCTGTCGGCCGGGCCGGCTTCGTCTACCTCGGGCGCCACCGAGACCTGTACCGAGTCGTGATGGCCGTGGTAGCACCCCTCCACCTTGAGGATCAGGTCCCGGCCGGTCGCCGCGCGCATGAGGTGAACCACGTCCATGGTCGCCTCGGTGCCGGAGTTGGCCAGACGCCACAGTGGGAGACCCCAGCGGCGGGCCAGCTCCTCCGCGACCTCGATCGCGTCCTCGGTGGGCTGGGCGAAGTGTGTACCCAGTCGGACGCGCTGGCTGACCGCGCGCACGATCGCAGGGTGCGCATGCCCGGCGATGACCGCGCCGTACCCGCCGTGGAAGTCGCTGTACTCGGTGCCGTCGACATCGTAGATCTTCGAGCCCCGGCCGTGACTCATCCAGACGGCCTGCGGCTCGGCGATCTGCCAGCTCGACGTGGCGCCGCCGGCGAGGGACCGACTGGCCCGCTCGATCAGCTCGCGGCTGCGCGGCTGCCGGTCGAGGAAAGCCCGGGACTCGGTCTCGATGACCGCGGCGACCACGTCGCGTGAGAGCTCGGATCCGAGGGCCTGCGTCACGACTTCCTCCTGTGTTGACTGATCGTTCAGTTTATGTGAGAGTTCCAGTGAAGGACAGGTGTCCGCAAGCCCCAAGCGACCCCTTTCGAGGCTCGATGGCAGCGATACCCGACGACCGGCGTCGTCCCACCCCGCCGCGGTCGATTGCCGCCCAGCGACTGAGCCGTCGCTCCTTCGTGCGGGGGCTCGGGATCGGACTGTCCGCCCCTGTGACGGCGTCCTTCCTCGCGGCCTGCGGCGGGTCGACGACGACCACGTCCTCGAAGAAGCTCGTGCTTGCCGCTCCCGACAACCCGGTCCGCTGGCCACTGAGCGAGAAGCACCCACGGATCGAGCCGGGTCAGACTCCGGCGCCGGGAAGCACGCTGCGGCTCTACAACTACGCCGACTACCTCGCTCCTCGCGTCGTCAAGGACTTCGAGAAGGAGTACGACGTCGAGGTCAGCGTCTCGACCTTCAATGACACAGACGAGGCCCTGACCAAGATCGCCTCCGGGTCGGTGGCCTATGACATCTACTTCCCCAGCTACGACCAGATCGGGAAGATGGTCTCGGCAGACCTGATCCGGCCGCTCACCCAGGAGTACATCCCGAACATCACAGCCCTGTGGCCGCAGTACCAGGACCCGTGGTACGACCTCGGCTGGCGCTACTCGGTGCCCTACACGACGTACACCACGGGCATCGGCTGGCGTGCGGACCGCGTCGATGTCGACGTCGCAGCGCTGCCCAACCCGTACGACGTGTTCTGGGATCCGGCCAACAAGGGCAACTGCGCTGTCATCGACGACTGGCACACGACGATGTCCATGGTGCTTCTGCGCAACGGCATCCTCGACCCCAATACCAGCGACCCCGACGAGCTCGCCATCCTGCGCGAGGACCTGTTCGCGATGCAGAAGGCGAGCGACCCCAAGGTCACCATCCAGATGTACAACGACCTTCCGGGCGGCCAGTACGGCCTGGCGATGATGTGGAGCGGGGACATCATCAACGCGCAGTACTACCTTCCGAACGGTGTCTCCCCGGAGGTCCTCCGCTACTGGTTCCCGGCCGACGGCAAAGGCATGGTGGACAACGACCTGATGGTCCTGCTGGGTGGTGGCGAGAACCCCGTCGCCGCGCACCACTTCATCAACTACCTGCTCGACCCAGACGTGGCGGCGAGGAACTTCGGGTGGACCGGCTACCAGCCGCCGCAGCGCTCGATCGACCCGGCTCTGCTGGTGTCCGACGGCTACGTGACCTCAGCACTCGAGACGGCAGCCGTGCGTCAGCGCGACTTCGACACGGGCCTCCGGCTGCTGGAGCTCGACCCCGCCAACGACGCCAAGTGGCACCAGATCTGGCAGGAGTACAAAGCCAGTGCGTGACCGGTCCGCCAACGGACCGCGGTTCGGCACCCGGCATTTGTGGCCTGCTCTCGCAGCACCCGGGATGCTGTGGCTGCTGGTGCTTTTCGTGGGTCCGATGTACGTCGTGCTCGCCATCCTCTTCGGCCAGGTCGACCCGATCCTGCGCCGGCCGGTACCTGTGTGGAACCCGATCGAGTGGAACACGGCGCAGTTCCAGTTCGTGCTCAGCCACATCTTCGGCGACGACAACTACTTCGCTCCCGCTCTGGTCCGCACCGCGGTCTACGTACTCAGCGCCAGTCTGCTGTGCCTGCTCATCGCCTATCCCGTGGCGTACTACGTGGCGCGGTTCGCCGGCCGCTGGAAGGTGCTCCTGCTCGTGCTGCTGGTTGCCCCGTTCTGGATCAGCTACATGATGCGGATGCTCGCCTGGGTGAACCTCCTCCAGGACGATGGGCTGGTCAACCAGCTGCTGGGCTTCTTCGGCGGGGACGCGTGGCGGGTCGACTGGCTCTCCGGCCATCACTCGACCGTCGTGCTCGGCCTGGTCTACGGTTACGTGCCGTACATGATCCTGCCCCTCTTCGCCGGGCTGGACCGCATCCCCCAGTCCTCGATCGAGGCCGCGCGCGATCTCGGGGCAGGTCGCTTCGAGGCGTTCCGGCGAGTGACCTTCCGTCTGTCGCTGCCGGCCGTGGTGACCAGCGTGCTGCTCACCTGCCTGCCGATGCTGGGCGACTACTTCACCAATGATCTCCTGTCGGGTGTGCCGGGCACGTCGATCGTCGGCAACCTCATCAACAACTCGGTGCTGACTCCCGGCCAGACCGGCCAGGCGGCCGCCTTCGTGCTGATGGTGACACTGGTGTCGCTCGGTCCGTTGCTCGCCTACGTCTGGGTGGGGCGCGACCGGGAAGGGGTCGCATCGTGACCATCCCCCCTCCCTCGGTGACCAAGGTGTCAACGCAGCGCGCGTCCCGCAACCGCCGCCGCGGCCCGAGCGCCCTCGCCGTCATTACGCTCGTCTACGTCGCCTGGTCACTGCTCCCGGTCCTGATCGCCGTACTGTTCTCGTTCAACGCCGGCCGGTCACGCACCAGCTGGACCGGGTTCTCGCTGCGCTGGTACCTCACCGATCCGGAGCGCTCGGTCCTGCACGACCCGACCATGCACACTGCGTTCCTCCACACCATGCGACTCGGAATCATCGTCACTCTTATCACTGTGCCGCTCGGGGTGATGCTGGCGCTCGGCCTCGACCGATGGCGTGGCCGCATCCCGAGTGGAGCGAGCTTCCTGGTCGTCGTGTCGTTCGTGCTACCGGAGGCACTGCTCGCCGTGGCCTTGCTGTTCGTGGCAACGACGCTTTCCACACCGCTCCAGCTCGGCCTGGTCGGCCAGGTGCTGGCTCTGGTCACCTACCAGCTGTCGTACCCGGTCGTGATCGTCCGCGCCCGCATTCTCGCGATCGGTCCGCAGTACGAGCAGGCTGCTGTCGACCTTGGCGCAACGCCTCTCGGGGCAGTTCGCCGGGTGCTGCTGCCGATGCTGGTGCCCGCGATCTTCGTGAGCACGGTGCTCGTGTTCGCCGACGTCATCGACGACTTCGTACTGGTGCGCTACCTCTCCGGCGACGCGTCCACCGAGCCCGTATCGGTCAAGATCTACAACACCGCACGGGCTGCGCCCACCCCTGCCCTCAATGCACTGGCCACCCTGGTGCTCGTCGCAGCCCTGCTCGTGATCACGCTGGGCTTCCTCGCTTACAAATGGTTCACTCGTGGCGAGAAGGAAGCGGGTCTGCAGTCGTTCGCGCAGGACCTCTGACCCTTGCGCGTCATACTGCCACGCCAGGAAGACCCTGGTCTGGGAGGAGGTCCGCATCCGGCTCCGAGAAGCCGAGGCCTACTGGGTCGCGGAAGTCCGTTGGGACGGCCGGCCTCACGTGGTCCCCGTGGACGGAGTGTGGGTCGACGACGTCTGGCTCTACGGTGACGCCCCCGTTTCTGCCAGGGCCTTCGGGCTCCACCCGACCCGCGGCAAGGTAGACGCAACTGCCGAGACCGACTTCGACAACGCGACCCGTGGACGTGCAGCTCAGTCGCCGTAGCGTCGCCCTGAAAGGGCAACCAGCATCACCGGCGAGGAGGTTCGCGATGTTCGTCCAGGTGATCGAGAGCAAGGTATGTGCTGGGAGATCGCATTCCAGGAGGAGAACCAAGGTGCTCAGCCTGAGATTCCCCCGGACACCTGGCCATGTTTCAGCACGTGATGTCGCGTGACGCCATCTCGCCGCGGTGCGGCGTTTGGTTGCCGAACTGCGGATGAGACCACTGACGAGGACAGCAAGGATGGCGGCAACGACCACCTGAAAGATGAAGATCTGCCACCACACGCTGACGTTCATACCTTCGGCAGGAATCCACCGACAACCGCGCCTACCAGGCCCAGCGCGAAAGTGAGGATCCACCCGATTGCCTGCCGCCCAGGGATGATCAACCCGCCAGGTGCGCCGATGATGATTCCAGCCAGAATCGCGCTGAAAATGCCGCGATGCTCATGTCGTTGCCCATATGTCGTCGGGACGAACTGGCCGAGGCACACAGACGGCTGCAGCTACCCCATATGTCTGAACTGCATGCGACCAGGGGAATGCCCGCGGACATAGCACCAAGGCCAGGGCCGCCGCCTACCGCGGCTTGCCCTGGTCACGCAGAACGTGTCGGTGAGTCCTCACGAGCAGCCACTCGAGCTTGGCTTGGGACCGACTGATGCTGCCCGCGGTTGGCCAACCTCAGCGCTTGCGAGGCGTCATCGAGGCCGTCAGGAGCGCCGTCCCTTGATCAGGAACTGATAGGCGAGATACGCAATCACCAGCACGGCGATGAGTATGAGCAGAGTCTTCATAGGGTGTCTATGCCCGGGCGCGGCTGAACTAAACCTCGGCCGTCATGCTGCCAGCCAACTGCGTGGCGACCGCCGTCAGCTAGCGAGCCCGAACCCTGACTTTTGATCCCGGGACAGGTGCGCCTTGGCGCCGGTTCGGATCGCCCCGAGTTCGCCGCACCAGCAGCGCACGATGACGGCGATCCCGCGGTCATCGTTGATGACCTGGTGGACCTGTGACGGGAAGAGCACCTGCCGCCGGTCGCACTCAGCACAGTGGAATTCGAACATGGGAGCCTCCTTCGTCGGGTCGGCGGCCGGGACGTCATTGCCGCGTGGACTAAGCCTAAGCGTGGCCGGCTGCCTAGCGGTAGCCTTGGTTACCTTCGCCATCCCAAGGAATAACCTATGCTTTCTCTGCACCAGCTGCGCTGCTTTCTCACGACCTACGAGCTGGGGTCATTGACTGCGGCCGCCGACGAGCTCGGATTCGCCCAGCCCTCGGTTTCCGAGCAGGTCCGCCAACTCGAACGATCGGTCGGGGCGGCACTGTTTCGCCGCGTCGGGCGAGGCATGGTCCCAACCGAGGCAGCCGAGGCGTTGCGTCCGCACGCGGAGCGCGCACTCGGCGCCGCAGACGCGGGTCGAAAGGCTGTCGCGGCAGTATCGGGGATAACCACCGGAACCATCCGGTTCGGCATCTTCGGCACCGCCCGCCTCTACCTCGGCGCCCAGCTCGTCGCCGACGTACTGGCCCAGCACCCCGGTGTACGGGTCGAACTGATCGGCCAGAACTCCGCCGCCGTCCAGGAAGACCTCAAACGCGGCCGGCTCGAGGCCGCGATGATCGCGATTCCCGTCGCAGCCGAAGGAATGACGGTTCGACCGGTCGCACGCGATGAGCTGGTCTACATCAGCAGACATTCCGAACGGCTCACCAAACCGGTCACCGCCGCCTCGCTGGCCAAGGCGCCGCTTGTCCTCGCCGAGACGACCTGGCGCGACGATGACTCCTCACGGCGGACCCTGCGTGAACTGCTGCAGCGTGCCGGCGTGACGCTTCGGACGCAGATCGAGGTCGAGGACGTGGAGACCGCAGTTGAGATCGTCGGTCTCGGGCTCGCGGACTCCGTACTCCCTCGTGGAGTCATAGACCAACTGGTCCCCAGGCTCGCGCCAGACGTCGGCTGGGTGTCGTTGCGACCTCGCCAGTACGACACCATCGCGATGGTCCACCGCCGAGACGCCGAGCTGTCACCCGCCGCCCGACTCGTGATCGAGCTGGCCACCCGGCGCATCCAATCCATCACCGAGGCTGTCGACCACACCGACGCCTCGAGACCGGAAAGCACGCCGCGGGCAGGCAGTTCATAACACCGTAGCGATGAGCTACGACGCCGAAACAGCAGGGCTTCCCAGATGGAGACAAGGACGTGTAGCACCGCCCCAGCAGCGCGGAGATCCACACGACCAGAGTCATCGGACAGCCTCCCAAGCAGCCACGGTCACCTCGTGGCGATTCAGGACCTCCTGAACCTCTGACGATCATGCGGCCGTGGAGCACCTTGTAGGCCGGCCGCCTGGTCGGGTCGATCCCAGGATCCTGGGAATCCTCGTCGGGCGCGGCGGCGACATACTTTGGCTTGTGTGGCAGGAGCGGTCGCACCCTGTCTGCCGAGACATTGCGGCGCTGGCCGCCGAGAGGTCAGCGGCGAGAGGCGTACACCGCCGGAGTATGAGCCACGGCTGGCCAAGCCGAATACCAAGCGTTACGAGCCGCCTACGTTTGGGCCGGACCGGGAGCTTCGTGTGTTGTTCGTGGCTGACGGGGCCTGCTCGGGCGCGGCGGGCATGGGTGCGGACAAGCCGCGACTTCGCTGAACGCGAGACTGAGTTCCTCGCCGCGGTGGCGTCCCCCGGGTCTCAGAACAAGGCTCAAGCCGTTTGTGCAGGCCAAGTTACATTCGCTTTTGGCCCGAATGGTCTATGGGCACGCGAGCTTGCAGCGGCGTAGCGTCGACGAGAACGTCGACCGTTCGGGCCCTCAAGCTTGAGCAGCAGGGCGGCCAGGGCGCTGCGACAGAGTCGTAGCTCCCCCAGCGCCGAGCGGCCACCTGGCTCCCTTGTATCTCGGGCTTGAGGAGGACCGGTGCAAATTCACAAACTGGACCGCGATGTCAGTGTCCTGAACGACCAAGTCCCTATACCCGGCGTTGGTTTCCTTCCGGTGAATGCGTTCGTGCTGCACGCAGCTGAGCCCGTGGTGGTCGATACGGGCCTGAGCCTCCCCGCCAGGGGCTTCATGGAGGCGCTCGGTTCGGTTGTCGATCCGTCGGATGTGCGATGGATCTGGCTCACGCACCCTGACCGGGACCACACAGGAGCACTGTTTGAACTGCTGGACGCTGCGCCGCGGGCACGGGTGATCACCACATTTCTCGGGGCAGGCATCATGTCCACAGAACGGCCGCTGCCGCTGGACCGGGTATATCTGCTCAATCCCGGCCAGTCCCTGGACGTTGGGGATCGGACTCTCACCGGATTCAGGCCCCCGCTCTATGACAGCCCCGCGACGGTAGGTATGTACGACGACCGCTCTGGGACATGCTTCAGCTCCGATTGCTTCGGAGCGCCGATGTCCAGCGCGGAACTGGCAGCCTCCGGCGACGTCGGCGACGTTTCTCGAGATGAGCTTCGCGACGGCCAGTTGCTGTGGGCAACGATAGACAGCCCTTGGGTGCACACGACGGATCCCTCCGGCTACCTCGGCACCCTGCGGCCCCTGCAGGACATGGATCCAACGGCCATCCTGAGTGCTCACCTACCCCCCGCCCTCGGACAAACGACGGAATTCTTCGACATGTTGGCCACAGCACCGTTTACCGACCCATTCGTCGGACCCGACCAGCAGGCGCTGGAGGAGATGCTCGCCACGTTCGAGCCCGTTCCCGCGGCAGAGCATCCAGCTGGGGCAACTCAATGAGCATCCGCACACAAGAAGTTCCGGTGCCAGCACCGATCTCACGGCCGGCTTGAAGCCAGTGAATGGCCGAATCACGAACCACTTGCCTGCCGTGTCCAAGACAGCGTCAGTCACGCAGTAGCAGTCACATCGAGCAATTCGGCGCCAGTTCAGTCGTGGGGTCCAAGATGACTATTGTCCCGGGCTGGCCCGGCGAGCATCGTTGTGCGGGACGGTAGCGCCGTCGGGGCGCCGCCCCGAGCAGAGGAGCTCGTCGTGTACGTACGTACCACCACTATCCAGGCAGATCCGGCCAAGATTGAGGATGGCATCGCGCACGTCCGTGACCAGGTCATCCCCATGGTCACCGCGATGGACGGATGCGTCGGGATGTCGATGCTCGTGGATCGCGAGTCCGGGCGCTGCATTGCCACGACCGCCTGGGAGTCAGAGGCCGCGCTGCGGGACAGCGCCGAGAAGGTGCGCCCCCTGCGCGACGGGGCGGAACAGGCTCTAGGCACCAGCACCAGCAGCGTCGACATATGGGAGGTCGCAGTCGTCCATCGCGACCACGTGACACCCGACGGCGCATGCGCCCGTGTCACCTGGCTCAGTGGTGACCCGAACACCGCGGAGCGCGCCGTAGACGTCTTCAGGATGGCCGTTCTCCCGAAGGTCCAGGAGCTCGACGGCTTCTGTAGCGCCAGCCTGCTCATCAGCCGCGAGAGCGGTCGCGCAGTGGGTACCGTCACCTTCAGCAGCCGTGAGCACCTCGAGGGCAGCCGCGAGGCTGCTGCCCACATCCGCGAAGCAGCCAGCAGGGAGATCGGAGCGACGGTCGACGAGGTGGCAGAGATGGAAGTGGCGCTCGCACATCTGCACGTGCCAGAGCTGGCGTGACGCGACGTACGGCTGTCCTCAAATCGAGCCCCTGAGGTAGCTGCGGACCAGTTCGGTCACAGGTCGTGGAACTGGGTGCGCGCAGCGTGGTCCACGGCAGTCCGGAGTCGGCCACCATCCGCTACGCGGCCTGCTTGGACGCGTACTCGTCGCCCTCGGCGCTGCCCGCGCACTGCACGGTCGTCGCGACCTCGTTCGTTGCTTCACGGGACAACCGGCATCCCGCAGGAGCGGCGCGACCAGGCGATCTGGCGTGCCCGTTCCGCCCTTGCGAGGAGGGAATGTGCCGTAGTGGGCGAGCGGGAAATGGCTGGCAGAGCATTTCGAGGTACGTCCGACTCGTCTGCGAGCGGTGGCATACCGGATGCTCGGCCCGGTTGTTCATCGCCGCGCTTGGTGACGGTCAGGGTAGGTCGGCATGGATACCTCCTGCCGTCAAGGGCGGGCTAGGCCAGGTGCTGGTAGATAGACATGCCGGTGTGACACAGGTGATTGTTGATGCAGACACAGCCTAGAGAGCCTCGCACTGGGAGCCCCTATGACTTCACACCGACGGAAGGCGAGCCTGAAGACCAAAGCGGTGTCGACTGCCTTGCTTGTCACGGCGGTACTTGTCTCGCCAGCAACCACCGTGTCGACAGCCACTGCGAAGCCCGCGCCTCCAGTTGGCGCGGCTTTGCCCGATATGGCCGACATTGCAAACGTACCGAAGGTGCGCGAGTTCCGGCTGCTCGCGCGACGGCTAGCTACTCGCCGCGGGAGCAGCAGCGAGCACCACTCGGCGAACCTGGTCGCCGTGGCCCGCCCCAGACCGGTCTCCGGGTACGGCGTGGTGGGGGTCATCTGGAAAGGTCACCGACCGACGGGGCTCCGGTTCTCCGTGCGCACCCGGGTCGGTGGCGCTGGCTGGTCACGATGGCAGGTGCTGCACGGCGAAGACTGCCCGGGTGCTGCGTGCGACGGGGCCGGCGCAGCCAGTGGACATGGCCCGGCGAGACGCACCGCCGAGTTCAGCGCTGCCCGACCGGGCACCGATGCACTGGGCATTGGCGACGTCGACGAGGTGCAACTTCGGATGATCAGTGCTCGGGGCCACGTGCCGGAAGACCTCAGGCTGGTTGTGGTCGACCCAGGAAAAACCGTCTCCGCGGCCGGCGCACAGTACGCCGTGCAGTCGTCCGGCGAACGGCGCGCCGTACGAGGGGCGGCCATGGTCCCCGCACAGCCGACGATCCGAACTCGCGCACAGTGGGGAGCCGACGAGAGCCTGCGGTCACGGAAGCCGAAATACGGGACAGTCCGTGCCGGTTTCGTGCACCACACGGTCACTGCAAACGACTACGCGCGCGAGCAGGTGCCGGCGATCATCCGCGGTATCTACGCTTACCACACGCAGAGTCGTGGCTGGAGCGACATCGGCTACAACTTCCTCGTGGACCGATTCGGCCGGATCTGGGAGGGCCGGTACGGCGGAGTGACCCGTCCGGTCATCGGCGCCCACACCTACGGCTACAACGACATGACGACCGCGATGTCGGCGATCGGCAACTTCGAGGAGACGAAGCCCAGCGCGGCGATCCTGAGGGCCTACGCACGGCTGTTCGCCTGGAAGCTGGCACTGCACGGGGTCGGGATTCCCAGCAAGCCAGACTTGGACGGCCAGGAGTTCGGCGCAATCAGTGGGCACCGCGATGCCGGCACCACCGCGTGCCCGGGACAGAATCTGTACGCGAAGCTGCGCGCGATACGAATCCGCGCCACGCGCATCCAGGCAAGCCCGTGACGGATGTGACGTCCACAGCCGTTCGCCGTGCGGGGCCGGTCCCGGATCTGAGGAGACTCAACCTGTTGGATGCTCGCGGCGGCTAGTTCACATGGAGGCTGGGTCCAAGAACGGCTGGCGCGTAAGGATCACGGCGGTTGTTCGTCACTCAGAAACCACGCCAGCTCAAGTGGCTCGTTGACGACGGCGGACTCGCTCAGTGCGCCGGCGGCGAGTCCGCCGGGAGCGACGTGCCGCCGACCGGGCCATGTCTGCGGCTCCGATGAAGCCTGCCTCAGGTCCGAGGGCAGCGGCGACGATGGGTGGTTCAGGCCTTAGACCACGACCAGTGAGTGTTCGGGCGAAAGCCTGACGCGTTGGCTCGAGAAGCAGGTCCCCTGCCTGCGAGACGCCGCCGCCCACGATGATGCAGCTCGGGTCGAACGCCGCCGCCATGCCCGCGAGACCCACACCCAGCCAGCCCCCCATCTCACTGAGCAGTTCTTTCGCCAGCGGGTCGCCGTCCCGGGCGGCGCCGGTGATCAAAGGACCGCTCAACGCCGCAGGATCACCATGGACCATGTCGCGCAACGTGTGAGCCATCGGTGAGCCGGCTACTACCAGCTCCCTGGCATCGCGTACCAGAGCATTGCCCGAGGCATACTGCTCCCAGCAACCGCGATTGCCGCATTCGCATCGATGCCCCTGCGGCACGACCTGCATGTGCCCGAACTCCCCTGCCATGCCGTTCGCGCCTCGAAAGACCCGCCCGTCAATGACAAGGGCTCCCCCGATTCCCGTCCCGAGCGTGACACACAGAACGAGCCGATAACCGCGACCCGCTCCGAATCGGCACTCTGCCAAGGCGGCGGCGTTGGCGTCGTTGTCCACGACTACGGGCAGATGCGTCCGGCTCATCACCGAGTCGCGGAGCGGCTCCCGCCGCCACGCCAGGTGTGGTGAGAACAGCACGACGGATCGGCTGGCGTCGACGAATCCTGCCGCCCCAATTCCGACAGCGGCTACGTTGAAGGACTTCGAGAACAGCCCGATCAAATCCAGGATGGTGTCCTCGACCGCCTGCACGCTCCTGCCTGGCGTTTCCCGCCGTTCACGGGCCAGCACCCGCCCATGTGAGTCGACGACCCCGGCTAGCACCTTGGTCCCGCCTACATCGATTCCGATCGTGAGCGGATCCCAACGGGGAATCATGGTGCGGCGGGGAAACAGCTCCGACATGGTGGGAGACTACCTCCATCCCCGCAGCTGATCCGGGTTGCGCTCACAGGTCGCCGTCGAGGAACTGGGCACGACCGGCGCAGATGTCCACCAGGTCGACGTCGTCCCTGGCCAGCAGTGCCCGAGGTTCCAGGTGCAGCCGGTCGGTCAACGTCCGGCGGCCTGACGCAGCGCCGCCGCCGCCTGCCGCAGGCCCTCCATCTGGTCCAGCTCCTGGTCCTCGTGCTCGATGTTGACCGCCATCTCGGCGTCGACCTTCTCCAACGCGTTGAGGAACTTGCTCCACCAGGCGACGTCGTGCCCGCGACCAACAGCGACGAAGTCCCACGAGGCGTCCTCCGGCCAGCGGCTCAGCGTGTAACGACCCCCCAGCGAGAGCGCGCCGGGGGTGCCTGGGTCGATTCGCCCGAAGCGGTCATCCAGGACGCCGTTGACCTTCGCCGCGTCGTTGATCCGCGTGTCCTTCGCAGCCGCGTTGAACACGAGGTCACCCAGCCTCTCCACCGCGAGCACTGGGTCGATCCACTGCCAGAACAGGTGGCTCGGGTCGAGCTCGGCGCCGATATGCGTCGCGTTTGTCTCCGTCGCCAGGCGCTCCATCGTGGAGGGGTTGTAGACCAGGTTGTGCGGGTGCATCTCCAAGCACACCTTCACGTCGGCAGCGGCCGCTCGTGCCTGGATGTCCTTCCAGTACGGGATTGCCACCTCGTTCCACTGGTAGTCACGCGCGTCGAGCGACGAGCTCTCCCAGGGCAGGACGGTCCAGGACGGTAGCGTCGCCGCAGCGTTCGTGCCGGGCAGCCCGGACATGGTGACCACGCGCTTGACTTTGAGAAGGGCGGCGATCTCGATCGCCTCTCGGACGTCGTTTCCGTGCTTATCTGCGACCTCCGGGTCGGGGTGGAGCGGGTTGCCGTTGCAGTTCAGGGCGGTGAGCGTCACTCCGGCGTCGGCGAAGGTGCCGAGATACTCCTCGCGTGCGTCTGCGCTCGTCCTGATCTTCTCGATCGGCAGATGTGGCGCTTCGAGGAAGCCGCCGGAGTTGATCTCGGCGCTTTCCAACCCGAGGTCGCGAATGACCTGCAAGACCTCTGGAAGGGGTTTGTCGTGCAGGCAGGCGGTGTAGACACCGAGCTTCATGGTGATCGGTCCTTTCGTGGGTCCTGGCGTTTGTACTTGGGCTAAGCGACGGCGATCTCGGCGCCGCCGGCTGCGGCCGAATCCGCCACCGCCCGGAGGAGTCTGAGGTTGTGCAGTCCTTCCTCGAAGGACGGGGCGTGGGGCAGCCGGTCGATACCGGCCACTTGCTCGAGGAATGCGGTGGCCTGCCACACGAACAGGTCGTTCTGCCCGTAGTTGACGCCGGGAAAGTCCATGGCGAGGCCCCCGGCGACGTAGGGATGCTCCGGGCCTACGAGCACCTGGCGGGGCCCGTTTGTTGCACTCGGCGGGCGGCCATCGGCGAAACCGAACTCACCGGCGCGGGCCAGGTCGAAGCTCGCGGCACCGGACTCGGCAAACAGCTCGAAGCCGAGCGAGTTCGGAAGGCCGAACGCCACCCGGGACGCTGTCAGGGTGGCGGTGGCGCCGGAAGCAAAGGTGGCGGTGAAGGTGACCAGGTCCTCGTTCTCGACGACGGCGGTCTGGTCGCTGACCGGGGTGCCGGTGGCGTGACCGACCGCGGCGCCCAACGGCAATGGGCGCTCTTCGATGGCCGTAGTGAGCACACCACCGCGGATGGAGACGATCGGTCCGCAGACCGTCTCGGCGAGGTCGACCAGATGGCTGCCGATGTCGGAGAGGGCGCCCGTGCCGGGTGCCCCTTGGTAGCGCCAGCTCATCGGCGCCTTCGGGTCGCAGCCGTAGTCGCACCAGTAGTGGCCGTGGAAGTGCAGCGGCTTTCCTATGGAACCGGACTGAAGCTGCTGCACGATTGCGGCGATTGCCGGTGAACGGCGGAAGGTGAAGCCGACGCCGGCCTGCTGGTTCGAGGATGCTGCAGCGGCAACCATCGCCTCGGCGTCCTCGATGCTCGGTGCCAGCGGCTTCTCGCACAGCACGTGCTTTCCGGCCGCCAGCAGGCCCTCGACGATCTGCCGGTGCAGCGGGTTGGCAACCACCACGCTGGCCACGTCCACGTCCGGCGCCTGCGCCACGGCTTCCCAGCTGGTTTCCGCGCGCTGGTAGCCGAACCGCCGGGCCGCCTCCGCAGCGAACTCTTCGTTGACGTCAGCGATCGCGACCAGTCGCACGTCCGGCAGCGAACTGTCTGCGGCCGCGGTGGCCGCGCGGTAGCCGGCGGCGTGCGCACGGCCGGCCATCCCCGCACCGATGACCGCGACACCAAGTGATGGACCCGTCATGCCATGCCTCCTCGAGGGCGTTCTTTAAAGCGCTTTAAACACCGAGTACTATCGTCGTCGAAAGCAACGCTGTCAAGGCTTTGTCAGGACAAACCAAGGAGGGGCTTTCTGGTGATGAGCGGTCCCCAGTTCCCGGGGCGTCGTCCGCGCCTGGATGACGTCGCCGGCCTGGTTGGCGTCTCCCCTGCATCGGTGTCGCTGGTGCTGCGAAACGCTCCGGGCCCGAGCGCAGAGACCCGGCGCCGGGTTCTCGAGGCCGCTGAAAGACTCGGCTACCGGGCCGACCGCACGGCGAGCCTGCTCGCCCGACGACGCACCCGCATGCTCGGGGTGATGATCGACGTCACCAGTCCCTTCCATGCACAGCTCATCGAGAACCTTCACGAGACCTCCGAACGCCACGGTTACGACCTCGTGCTGAGCACGGTGACCCGTACTCGCTCCGAGGAGCGGGCGATCGAGACCCTGCTCGACTACCGGTGCGAAGCGCTTCTCCTTCTGGGTCCCGAGGCAGCGACCAACCGGCTCGCTGCACTTGCCCGGCGGCTCCCGCTGATCGTCGTCGGGCGTCGGGTCAAGGCCACCGGGGTCGACGTCATCCGCTCCTCCGACAGCGAGGGTGTGGGGCAGGCGGTTGACCACTTGGTCGGGCTCGGCCACTCCGCCATCGCTTTCGTCGACGGCGGCCAGGGCACGATCGCGGCCGATCGGCGCCGTGGTTACGAGGCGGCGATGCGCCGTCACTCTCTGGACGACCAGTTGCAGAGCTTCGCCGGCGACCACACCGAGGAGGCTGGGTCCGCGGCTGCCCGCTCGTGGTTGGCAGCATCCCAAACCCCAACTGCTGTGATCGCCTTCAACGATCCGTGCGCACTCGGCTTCCTCGACACGGTGGCCAGGGCTGGTGTGGCAGTCCCGGGGGAGCTCTCGGTTGTCGGCTATGACGACAGTCCGCCGGCGAGGCTCGCACACGTCAACCTCACCACGGTGAACCAGGATGCAGTGCAGCAGGCAGAGCACGCCGTTGCGGCCGCTGTGGAACGACTCGACGGCGGACGCACCCGGGCCCGGGAGGTGGTGTTGACGCCCCATCTCGTGCGCCGGGGTACGACCGGCCCCGCACCGATGGCCGAGTCACGCGAACTCTGACCAGTCTGCGGTGTACTTGCGGATCTGCTCCAGGTTGAACCGTGCCGACTGCTCAGCCCGTTCCTCCCAGGCGAACACGCAGACCGTCATGATCCCGTCGAACTCCAGACGACCCAGGGTGCCGAAGAACTCGGCCCAGTCCACCTCACCCTGGCCGATGTCGAGATGCTGGTGAACTCGCGCGGTCGAACCGGGTGGGTTGACGATGTAACGCAGCCCGGACGATCCCCGGTGGTCAAAGCTGTCGGCCACGTGCACGTGGGTCAGCAGGTCGCCGGCGTACTCCATGATTCCGCTGATGTCGCCGCCCTGGTGGAAGGTGTGCGGCGCGCAGTACTTGAAGCTCACGTTGGGCGAGTTGATGGCGCGCACCATCTCGATGGCTGCCCTGCCCTCCTCGATGAAGTCGTCGGGATGCGGCTCCAGGTGCAGTTCCATTCCCTCACGATCGAAGATCGGCAGCAGCTCCTCCATCGAGCGCCAGAACTGCGACTCGCTCCGGCTTGACTCGTCGGGGCGGCCGTTGAACTCGGAGTTCATCACCGAGCACCCGAGCTCCGTCGTGATCTCGATCGCCCGCTTCCAGTAACGAACAGCCGCCTGGCGCTCGTCCTCATCGGGACCGGACCAGCGGTACAGCGGCAGCATGGACGCCAGCGCCACGCCAGCATCGTCGAGCGCCTTCTTGAAGGCGGAGATCGTGTGCCGGTCCGCCCTCGGGTGGAGGAAGAACGGCAGGAAGTCGTCGCGCGGCGACAGCTCGATGTACTCGTAACCCAGGTCCGCGACGAGAGCCGGAAGCTCGAGGAGTGGCACGGTGCGCAGCATGTACGGGTCGAGGGCGATCTTCATCGCTCGTTCTCACCTCCCCGGGTAGAAGGACGGCCGTTCGACAAGGTCGACGGTGACCCGACGGCCTGACTCCAGCGCACGCACGCCCGCGTCGGCAACCGCAGTAGCTGCATACCCGTCCCACGCGTTCGCACCGGCGTACACCCCGGTCGGCACACTGTCGATCCAGGACTGCAGCTCCGCGCCGTAGGCGGCGCCGAACCGTTCCCGCCAGTCAGCAGGGACAACCGTGCCACGACCGTCCGAGGTCACGACCGCGGAGAGCATCGGGTTCTCCAGCGCCGCGTATCCCTCGGAACCAACGAGCTCGCAACGAACGTCGTAGCCGTACTGGCAGTTGACGAAGGACTCAACGTCGACCAGGACGCCCGACGTGGTCTCGAAGAGCATCATCTGTGGGTCCTTGGCGGGTGCATGCGGTGACTTCTTTCCCGAGCGGACGGACACCGCCACGATCTCCTCGTTCAGCAGCCAGCGGCTGGTATCGATCTCATGCACGATCGAGTCGGTGATCGCCATGAACTCCCGGAACGTCTCTGGCACTGTCGGGTTCCGGTGGACGGCGTGCACCAACAGCGCCTCGCCGATACGCCCGCTGTCCAGCGCGCTCTTGATCTGCTGGTAACCGCGGTCATAGCGACGCATGAACCCGACCTGCACCAGTTGTCTACCCGTCGCCAGCTCGGCTTCGACGACCTTCAGCGCGTCCTGGGTCGTGGTTGCCAGGGGCTTCTCGCACATTACGGGCTTACCGGCCTCGATACAGGCGAGCACCTGGTCGGTGTGCAGCTCGCCGGGTGAAGCAATGATGACGGCGTCGACATTGTCGTCCTCGACGACGTCCAAGGCCTCAGCGTGCGCCAGTGCTCCCACGCCTTCCGCCGCCTCACGGGCCCTATCGGTTGCCACGTCGAAGACCGCGGTGACTGCGGCCCCGGACAGCTGGGTCGCGATCCGGTCGATGTGGTACGACCCGATGTTGCCGGCGCCGATCATCCCGATCCTGAGGGTCACTGAGTTCTCCTTGCTCGGTTGTGAATGTCGCCGGCTCAGCGCTTCAGCTCGTGCGAGAGGGTCTCGAGCTCGTCCCCACCGGCCATCTCTGACGTGAGCTGGTCCAGCGTGATGTCGTCGTACTTGCAGTCCAACGTCATCCGCCCGCGGTTCAGCAGCACATAGTGGTCGCCGACCATGTGGGCATGGTGCGGGTTGTGGGTGATGAACACGACCCCGAGCCCCGACTTGGCCGCTGCGGTGACGTACCGCAACACGACTCCGGACTGCTTCACGCCGAGGGCTGCCGTCGGCTCGTCAAGGATCAGCACGCGTGCTCCGAAGTACACCGCCCGCGCGATCGCGACGCACTGCCGCTGCCCACCCGACAGGCTGCCGATCGGCGCATCGATGTCCGGCAGGTCGATTCCCATCTTGTGAAGCTCTTCCGTGGCGGTGTCCCGCATCTCGTTGACCTTGAGCTTGCGGATCGGCCACATCCCCTCGGTCTGTTCCGAGCCGAGGAAGAAGTTTCGCCACACCGGCATCAACGGCACGACCGCGAGATCCTGGTAGACGGTGGCGATGCCGTGCTCCAGAGACTCGCGTGGCGAAGACAGCCGCACTTCCTCACCATCGACGAGCAGTTGCCCCTCGTCGTGCTGGTGACGGCCGGAGATGATCTTGATCAGGGTGGACTTCCCGGCGCCGTTGTCGCCGAGAACGCACGTCACCTCGCCCTTGCTGACCTTCAGGTTGATGCCCTGCAGTGCAGTGATCTGTCCGTAGTACTTGCCAACGTTCCTGAGCTCGACCAGCGGCACGCCGGTCTTGATCTCCTCGCGCGGGGCATCAGCGGTTTCGGTGGTCATGTCGGTCATCTCCTCGAGGCCCGGTTGCGGACCCACAGGTTGGTCACGGTTGCGAGCAGCAGCATCGCGCCGAGGAAGAACTTCACCCAGTCCGGGTTCCAGCCTGCGTACACGATGCCTTGGTTGGTCATGCCGTAGATCAGTGCGCCGATGGCCGAGCCGATCGCCGTTCCGTAACCACCGGTAAGCAGACAGCCTCCGATGACTGCCGCGATGATGTAGATGAACTCGTTGCCTATGCCCTCACCGGACTGCACGGTGTTGAACCGGAACAGCAGGTGCATGCCCGAGAACCACGCCAGGAAGCCAACACCCATGAAGAGCCCGATCTTGGTCGCTACCACAGGAACACCCACCGCCCGGGCACTCTCCGCGTCACCGCCGATCGCGTAGATCCAGTTGCCGACCTTGGTACGCAGCAGTATCCACGTTGCCAGCGCCACGAACAGCAGCCAGTACACGACGGTGATCCGGATCGTCATCCCCCCGAGGGAGAACTCCGAGGCGAAGATCGCCTCGGCGAGCGCAAAGCCGTCCATGTCGGAGATGTTCTGGCTGGCCACCTGACCGGTCAAGAGCTTGGTGACGGCGAGGTTGAGCCCCTGCAGCATTAGGAATGAGCCCAGTGTGATCAGGAAGCTCGGGATCCCGGTCTTCATGACCAGCCAGCCGTTGACGAAGCCGATGCCCAGTGACAGCGCCAGAGCCACCAGGATACCGACCCACACGTTCGTGCTGAACTGGTAGGCGAACAACGACGCCGTCAGCGCCGATGTGGTGACGGCGACGCCGGCGGACAGGTCGAACTCGCCGCCGATCATCAGCAGCGCGACGCCAACGGCCATGATGCCGATGGTCGACGTGACGTACAGGATCGTCGACAACGCCGCGGCGCTTCTGAACGACTCGGCGGCGACGAAGAAGAAGACATAGATCGCGATCGCGCCGACAAGTGAGCCGAGCTCAGGCCGACTCATCATCCGATGAAGGGCTGAAGCGCGTTGCACGCGCTCGTCAACAGGTGCGGCGGGTGTAGTGGGAGGTGCCTGTGTCATTTGTGTCTCCAAGGTCTCTGGGTTGAGCGTCCGGGGAACCGGTCAGACCCGGCCCCCGGACTGCCATCACCTGGTTCCGCGCTCCGCGTATTCCGCGACGGTGTCGATGTTGGACTGGTCGATGAAGGACGGGCCGGTCAGAACGGCCTGGCCGCCACCGATGAGGTTGCCGTTGTACAGGTACAGCCACAGTGAGTCGATTGCCTCGTAACCCTGGAGGTAGGGCTGCTGGTCGATCGCCCACGTGACGTCACCGGACTCGATCGCGGCAACAAGGTCTGCATTGGTGTCGAAGGTGACCACCTCCGCGTCACTGCCGGCGTCGGTAACCGACTGAACGGCGGCGAGAGCGAATGGCGCGCCCAGGGTCATCACTCGGTCGATGCTCGGATCCTGGGCCAGCTTCGCCTGGATGTCGGAGGTCACTGACGGCATGCTGCGGCCGTTGACGTAGAGCTTCTCCGTCTCGCCGGTGAAGCCCTGCTCGACGCCGGCACAGCGCGCCTCGAGCTGCACCTGGCCCTGCTCCTGCACGACGCACAGAACCTTCTTGGCTCCGTCCTCGCTCAACCGCGCCCCTGCTGACTCGCCGGCGACCGTCTCGTCCTGCCCGAAGTACATCAGGGCGCCGGTGTTGCTCCAGTCGTCGACGCCGGCGTTGAACTCTACGACCGGGATTCCCGCGTCGACCGCCTTCTGCACGACCGGTCCCAGCGCTCCGGGGTTCGGCAGCGTGGTGGCGATGGCGTCGACGTCGCTGTCGATGGCACTCTGGATGAGCTCTGCCTGCTTGGGCGCCTGCGGGTCGTTGGAGTAGATCAGCTCGACGTTGTCCTTCGCAGCAGCCGACTCGGCGCCCTTGCGGATCAGGTCCCAGAACGTGTCTCCGGGCGCCTCGTGCGTGATCATTGCGATCCTCAGCCGGGGCGTGTCGGCCGTTCCGACGGAGCCACCGGAGGTGTCTTCCTCTTCCTGCTTGCCGCCGCCCCCGCTGCACGCCGCGAGGCTGACCGCGACCACTGCCGCCAGGATGGCGACCATGAACCGCTTCTGCGTGTTCTTCATGAGTTGTGCCTTTCGGTGATGACCGCTGTCAGCGGTGTCCGGGCCCGAGGCCGCAAGCCCCGAGGTACTGGTGGGTTCGCCTCGCGATGGGGAACGGGACGTCCCTTTCGCACGGGTATAGGTCCTGCTCGACGATCGCAAAGAGATCGACGTCGAGTCGGCTGAGAGCGTCGATCAGCGGCTCCATCGGGGGAGTGCCGTTGGGAGGTTCCGTCATGGCCCCGAGCCGCACCGCCTCGGCGAAGCAGAGCTTCTCCTCGTCGACCCGCTCAAGAACCTCCGGGTCGACCTGCTTGAGGTGTACGTAGCCGATCCGTTCGGGGTAGCGCTGGATCAGCTCGAGGTTGTCACCGTGGCAGTAGGAGATGTGCCCGGTGTCCAGGCACAGGTTGACCAGAGCCGGGTCGGTGTCGGCGAGGAAGCGCTCGACGTCGGGCTGGGTGCCGACATGACTGTCGGCGTGCGGATGGAACACCAGCGCGACGTCGAACTCGTCGGCGACCGTCTTGGCCAGCCGGTCCATACCGCCGGTCAGGTCATCCCACTGCTGAGGTTCCAGATCGACAGGCTGGGTCAGGTTGCCGTCAAGGTCGGTGTACCCCTCGGGCAGCAGCACCAGGTGCCTGGCGCCCAACGCGGTGAGCAGCCGGGCCTCCTCACGACAGTCCTCGATCGCCTGCTGCAGGGCGTCAGCGCCCCGGTGCAGGCCGGCAGCCACCGCACCACCGGAAAGCCTCAGCCCCCGCTTACCGAGCTCGTCGGCCAACTGGTCCGGGTCCGTCGGGAGGTACCCGTAGGGGCCGAGCTCGATCCACTGGTAGCCGGCCGCGGCGGCCTCGTCGAGAAACTGCTGCCAGGGCACCTGCGCCGGGTCGTCGGGGAACCAGACTCCCCACGAGTCGGGCGCGGTGCCGAGGCGTAGGCGCTCGTGGTCGGTTGTCATCTCGGGTTGCTCCTGAGATCAGCTGGAGGTGGGAAAGTGGAAGCTGGCCCCGACGGGGTTCTCCACGTGCGGCCAGCGGGATGTGATGACCTTGCCGCGGGTGTAGAACGCCACACCTTCAGGGCCGTGGATGTGCAGGTCGCCGAAGAGCGAGTCCTTCCAGCCGCCGAAGGAGTAGTAGGCCATCGGCACGGGGATCGGCACGTTGATGCCGATCATTCCGACCTTGACACCACGCTGGAACCGACGCGCGGCCTCCCCACTGGAGGTGAAGATCGCGGTACCGTTCCCGTACGGGTTGGAGTTGATCAGCTCGATCGCCTCGTCCACGGTGTCGATGCGCAGGACCGACAGCACCGGGCCGAAGATTTCCTCCTTGTAGACGTCCATGTCGGCGGTCACCTCGTCTACGACGGTGGGTCCGACGAAGAAGCCGTCCTCGAAGCCGGGCACGACAAGAGAACGCCCGTCGACGGTGACCTTCCCGCCCTGCTTCTCGCCGCTGTCGATCAGGCCGAGGATCCGCTCCTTCGCTTCGGGGGACACCACTGGTCCCATCTCGCTCGCGGCGTCGCGTCCGGAGCCGACCCGCACCTCACGGGCCTTCTGGCCGACCACGTCGAGCAGCGCATCGCCCGCTCCGCCTACGGCAATCGTCGCCGAGATCGCCATACAACGTTCCCCGGCCGATCCGAACGCGGCCGAGACGAGGTGGTCGGCCGCGAACTCGACTTCGGCGTCGGGCAGAACGATCGCGTGGTTCTTCGCACCACCGAGTGCCTGCACACGCTTGCCGGTGGCCGTGCCGCGCTGGTGGATGTACTTCGCGATCGGCGTGGAGCCGACGAACGACACTGCCTGCACGTCGGGGTGGTCCAGCAGGGCGTCGACTGCCTCCTTGTCCCCGTGCACGACGTTGAAGACACCATCCGGGAGTCCGGCTTCGGCCCACAGCTCGGCGAGAAGCATCGACGCAGACGGGTCCCGTTCGCTCGGCTTGAGCACGAACGTGTTTCCGCACGCGACCGCGACCGGGAACATCCACATCGGCACCATCGCCGGGAAGTTGAAGGGAGTGATCCCCACGCAGACACCGAGTGGTTCGCGAAACGAGAACACGTCGACGCCGGTCGAGACCTGGTCGGAGTAGTCGCCCTTGAGCATCTGCGGGATGCCGCAGGCGAACTCGACAACCTCCAGCCCACGTTGCACCTCGCCGGCTGCGTCGGAGACGACCTTGCCATGCTCGTCGCTGATAGCGGCAGCGATCTCGTTCACTCGCGCATTGACCAGCTCACGGAAGGCGAACAGGACCTTCGTCCGCATGCTCAGTGATGCCTGTGACCACCCCACGGATGCTGCTTTGGCAGCCTGCACGGCAGCATCGACGTCGGCGGTGCAGCCAAGGGTGACCTCGGCCTGCTGCTGCCCGGTGGCCGGGTTCCAGACCTTCCCCCGGCGCGATGACTTCCCCGCCGTGGTCGATCCGCTGATCCAGTGTTCAATGGTTCTCACGTTGATCGTTCCTCCTGCTGTACGCAGCCGGGCCTAGAGGTGCAGCCGCTGCTGTGCTTTGTGGGCGTCGTAGGTCTTGCGAGCTTCGATCGTGCTGTCGAGCGAGGACACCTCGGAAACTGGCACGTCCCACCAGGACTCACTGTCTGGTGCGGGGACCAGGGGGTCGGTCTCGACGTGCACCATGACCGGTCCAGCCTCATGCTGCTTGGCCTTCTCCAGAGCAGTACGGAACTCGTCGATCGAGCCCGCCCGTAGTACGTGCACGCCGAGGCTCTCGGCGTTGGCGGCGAGATCGACCGGCAGCTTGGCGCCGTCGAGCCGGCCCGTCTCCTCGTTGCGGTAGCGGTAGGAGGTGCCGAACCGCTGCGCGCCGAGCTCCTCCGATAGGGCTCCGATCGACGCGAAGCCGTGGTTCTGCACCAGCACCACGATGACCTTGATGCCTTCTTGCACCGCGGTGACTAACTCCTGGGCCATCATCAAGTAGGAGCCGTCGCCGACCATGATGTAGACGTCGCGGTCGGGGCACGCCATTCGTACTCCGACGCCGCCGGCGATCTCATAGCCCATACAGGAGTAGCCGTACTCGACGTGGTACCCCTTCGGATCGCGCGTGCGCCACAGCTTGTGCAGGTCCCCGGGCATCGACCCGGCTGCGCACACCACGACGTCGCGCGGGTTGGCGAGGTCGTTCACTGCACCGATGATCTCCGACTGGGCGGGCAACGGCGCGTGCCCGAGGTGGTAGGCCCGCTCGACCGTGGCATCCCACTGCTGGGCGAGCGCTCGTGCCTTCTGTGCGTAGGCCGGGTCGACGCGCCAGCCTCGTAGCTGCTCCGTGAGTGCCTCGATGCCGTGTCGCGCGTCGGCCTGAAGTGGCAGGCCGGCCTGCTTATGGGCGTCCTGACCCGCAACGTTCAGGTTGACGAACCGCACGTCTGGGTCGGCGAAGATCGTGCGTGAGGCAGTGGTGAAGTCGCTGTACCGGGTGCCGATACCAATCACCAGGTCGGCCTCGCGGGCGATCGCGTTCGCCGCGGTGGTGCCCGTGCTACCGATCGCGCCGAGTGAGCTGGGGTGGTCATAGCGCAACGAGCCCTTGCCTGCCTGGGTCTCCGCGACCGGCACACCCGTCTCCTCCACCAGGAGGCGCAGCGCCTCGGTCGCCTCCGAGTAGATGGTGCCCCCACCACTCACGATCAGCGGTCGCACTGCTCTCCGGATCGCGGTGACCGCTCGCGCGAGTGCGGCAGGCTCCGGCACCGGACGACTCACGCGCCAGACCCGCTTTTCGAAGAGATCCTCCGGCCAGTCGTGAGCCTCGGCCTGCACGTCCTGCGGCAGCGCGAGCGTCACGGCTCCGGCCTCCACCGGATCGGTGAGCACCCGCATCGCACCGAGCAGTGCGGCCGGCAGCTGCTCGGGGCGCCACACCCGGTCGAAGAACCGCGACACCGGACGGAACGCGTCGTTGACGGAGACGTCGTAGCCCGTGGGGTACTCCAGCTCCTGGAGAACCGGCGAGGAGACCCGGGTGGCGAAGATGTCGCCGGGCAGCAGCAGCACGGGCAACCGGTTGACCGTCGCCAGCGCCGCACCGGTGATCATGTTCGTCGCGCCGGGACCGACCGATGCCGTCACGACGAGGGTGGTGAGCCGATTGTTCATTCGCGCGTAGGCGCTGGCTGCGTGCACTGCACCCTGCTCGTTGCGAGCGGTCCAGTACGGGAGCGCGCCGGGGTCGTTCACCTCGGCGTCGAGCAGCGCCTCCCCGACGCCGGCGACGTTTCCGTGTCCGAAGATCCCGAAGCAACCGGCGAGGAGCCTGCGCTCGACGCCGTCCCGTTCGGTGTACTGCTGGGCGAGGAACCGCACGGTGGCCTGGGCCACGGTCAGTCTGATGCTCATCGCCTGCTCACTCGCCCTTCTCGTTCGTGCTGGTCAGGGGTAGCCGTGGGTCGACCGTCTGGGACTCCCAGGTGCTGCGTACCCAACCGTGCGTGGGGTCGTCGCAGATCAACCATGCCCGCTCTTCGCTCGGCCCCGCCATCACGTTGAGGTAGTACAGGTCGTAGCCGGGTGCGGCCATCGACGGCCCGTGCCATCCGTGCGGGATCGTCACCACGTCGCCGGTACGCACCTCGGCCAGCAGGTCCTCGGGACGGCCCTCGGTCCCGTACACCCGCTGGTAGCCGACGCCGGGACCCGCAGGCCCGGCGGCCACCTCGAAGTAGTAGATCTCCTCCAGCACGCTCTCCTCGCCGGGGCGGTCCTCGTCATGCTTGTGCGGTGGGTATGACGACCAGTTGCCGGCCGGGGTGAGTACCTCCACGGCGATCAGCTTGTCGGTCTCGAACACGCCGGCGGCGCAGAAGTTGTTCACCTGTCGGCTGCACGCGCCGGCTCCGCGGCTCTCCACAGGGACATCGTCGGCAGCGCCGTACCGGAACGGCAGCCGGTTGTCGCAGACAGCCGAGGGCAGCGCGAACCGGCCACCCGACTCCGAGGCGAGGGTGACCGAGGAATCCCGCGGTAGGTAGGCAAAGTCGCTGACCCGGGTGAAGACTCCAGCACGTCCCTGGACCTCGAAGCTCTCGCCGTCGCAGGAGACCGCGCACCCACCGTTCAGCGGCAGCACGACCATCTCTTCGTCGCCGGTTTCGAAGCGTCGGCTCTCGCCCGGTTCGAGGACAAGCACCCGTAGCCCCGCGTAGGTCCATCCTGCGTCGCCGGGCTGTACCTCCAGGTCGCCGGTGGTTGGTGCCAGGTGCTGTGCCTTGCCGTTCACAGGAGCCCCACGGTCTTGTCCACGGCGGCGGCGACGTCGCCGTCGGGCGGGTAGAGGAGCGCCCGGCCGACCACCATGCCTTGCACGGTCGGCAGCTTCAGCGCCCGCTGCCACCGGTCGAAGGTGTCCGGCTTGTCCACGCTCGCCTCACCGCCGAGCAGAAGGATCGGCAGGGTGGAAGCCCCGGCGACGTGTTCCATGTCGTCGACGACCGGCAGCTTGAGCCAGGTGTACGCCGACGTGTGGCCCAGGGCGGCGGCGACGGTGACCGAGCGGACCACGGCCTCGGTCGACAGGTCGTTGCGGATCCTGCCGTCCACGCGATGCGAGATGAACGGCTCCACCAGCGCCACGAGCTTGCGCCGGGCGAGGCTGCTCACCGCGTCGGCGCAGGCCTGCAGTGTGTCGACGGTCGAGCGGTCCTCGGGGTCGATCCGGCAGAGCATCTTCCCACCGTCCAACCCGGCTTCGGCGATCGCCTCGGCGTCGTAGGCCGTGAACCGGTCATCGATCTCGAACGCGGTGCCGGCCAGGCCGCCACGGTTCATCGAGCCGAGCACGATCTTGTTGTCGAGCGCGCCCGTGAGCAGCAGGTCCTCGACCAGATCCGGTGTTCCGAGGAAGCCGTCGACGCCTGGCCGTTCGAGCGCGAGCTGCAGCCGGCGCAGCAGGTCGGCGCGGTTTGCCATCGCGAGCGGGTCCTCACCGACGCGCAGGGCGCCGCGAGCGGGGTGGTCAGCCGCGATCAGCATCAACCGGCCGCTATCCCCCACGAGGTCGGCGCGGTGACGACGGGCCGCAGCGGCGGCAGCGATCTCGGCCGGCCGGTTGATCCGGGTAGCCACGATGTTGCGGAGCACCTCACCGTCCACCGGACACCTCCTTCAGTCTTGCTTCGACGACATCGGATGTGGGCATCGCTTCGGAGCAGGACAGCTGTCCGGCGACGATGGCGCCTGCTGCGTTCGCGAAACGCATCACGCGCTCGGTGTCCCAGCCCGACAGCAGGCCGTGGCACAGGGCACCCCCGAACGCGTCACCGGCGCCGAGGCCGTTGATGACGTCGACCGGAACCGGCGGGACCTCGACCGACCCGGTGTCGTCCACTGCCAGGACGCCGCGCGGACCCTGCTTCACCACGGCCAGGTCGACGCCACGCCCGCGCAGTGCCGCTGCTGCCGAGGCGGGGTCGGTCTCGCCGACCGCGACCTCGCACTCCTCGCGGTTGCCTACCGCCACCGTGATGTGTTCGAGGGCCTGGCGTACAGCTGCGGTCGCTTCCTCCGGATGTGGCCAGAACATCGGTCGGTAGTCGAGGTCAAGGATTGTGATGCCCGCCTTGCCCCGGGCCTCCAGCGCGGCCAGGGTCGCGCTGCGGCTGGGTTCCTGGGACAAGCCCGTGACCGTGGCCCAGAAGATGTCTGCGGAGCGGATCGCCTCCAGGTCCAGCTCTTCGGTGGAGATCTCCAGGTCGGGGGCCTTCGGCTCCCGGTAGAAGTACAGCGGGAAGTCGTCGGGCGGGAAGATCTCGCAGAAGGTCACCGGGGTCGGCAGGTGGGCGACCTCGCGGACGAAGATGTCTGAGACGTCGTACCCCTTCAGCGCCCGGCGAAGGTAGCGTCCGAACGGGTCGCTGCCCACCCGGGTGATCACTGCGCTACGCCGGCCGTACCGTGCGGCCGCGACGGCGACGTTGGTCGGGCTGCCACCGAGGAACTTGGCGAACGAAGTCACGTCCTCGAGGCCTACGCCAACTTGTTCGGGATAGACGTCGACGCTGATCCGCCCGATGGTGATGACTTCGAAGTGTTCGCTCATCCCGCAAGCCTCCGCAGGAAGTCGAGGCTGGCGCGGACGTCACCGAGTGGGCCCTCGCCCTCGGGCTCGCCGGCGAGCTTGATGTCCTGCTCCAGCACGTACCAGCCGTCGTAGTCGGCGTGCTCCAGCGCCTGCACGAGGGTGGCGATGTCGACGTCGCCGGAGCCGAGCGGCTGGAACAGCCCCTCCCTGATCGCGTTCCCGAAAGTCACCTCGCCGGACAGCACCCGGTCGGCGACCGACCGGTCGACGTCCTTGAGGTGCACGTGCACCACGCGGGCCACGTGCGCCTCGGTGAGCGCGACCGGGTCGGTGCCACCAACCAGTAGGTGTCCGGTGTCGACGCAGAGTCCGATGCCCGATCCGGTCAACACCTGCTCCACCTCGGCCTTCTGCTCGATCATGGTGCCGACGTGCGGGTGCAACGATGCGACCACCCCGCGGCTGCGGGCGTGTTGGTCGATGCGGTCCAGGTTGGTCAGCAGGGTCGTCCAGCCGGCCTCGTCCAGCTCGGGACGCGCGTCGTACCCCTCGGTTCCGGTGAATGCGGCGAGAACCACGACACCGGCCCCGGCCGCCAGACAGCCGTCGATGAACGCATCGACCTCGGGGAGCGGGTCGTGGCCCGGATCGTGGAGCAGTACCGGAAGGAAGCCCCCGACTGCCTGCAGCCCGTGGTTGCGCAGGACGGCGGCCTTCGCCTCGGGCTCGATGGGCAGGAACCCGGCGGGGCCGAACTCGGTCGCGGCGATCCCCGCCTCGTTCATCTCGCGCAGCACTCGCTCCGCCTTGAGCTGGTGACCCCAGCCGGGGACCTCGGAGACGCCCCACGAGATCGGTGCGGCGGCGACGCGGCTGATCAGGTTGCTCACTTCGCGACCTCCTCGACCTCGACCCGGCGGCCCTGCCGCATGGACAGGTCGGCGGCCTCGGCGACGTAGAGCGCGGCCAGCGCGTCCTCGACCGTGCAAGGGCTCGGCGCGTTGCCCTTGGCGACCTCCACGAACGCGTTCATCTCGTCGACGTACGCCGCGGTGAAGCGCACCCAGAAGTTGGGCCAGGGCTCACCGGCGGGGAAGGTCACGCCCTGCTCGGTCGACGTCATCGGCATCCGGTCGCTGAGGCCCACCGCGTAGGTGCCCTTGGTGCCTGCGAGCTCCATCCGTACGTCGTGGCCTGCGCCGTTGTAACGCGAGCCCTGCAAGGTGACCAGTGTGTCGTCGTCGAGGCGCAGAACGGCGGCGGAGTTGTCGACGTCGTCGCCCTCACGGAAGAAGTCGGCACCGCGGTTGGAGCCGAAGGCCACCACGTCGACCACCTCGCGACCGGTCACCCAGCGCAGGATGTCGAAGTCGTGGATGTGGCAGTCGCGATAGAGCCCGCCGCTGGTGGGGATGTACGACGCGTGCGGCGGCTTCTCGTCGCCGGTGACCACATGCACACGGTGCAGGTCGCCGATCCTGCCGTCATGCAGTGCCTGCCGTGCCGTGGCGTACCCGGTGTCGAAGCGACGCTGGAAACCGATCTGCACCTGCACACCGGCCCGCCGCACCTCTTCGGCCACCCGGCGCGACTCGGCGACGTCGAGCGCGACCGGCTTCTCGCAGAAGACCGGCAGTCCAGCTCGGGATCCAGCGACGATCAGGTCGGCATGAGAGTCCGTGGCGCTGGCAATGACGAGGGCGTCCACGCCCGAGGAGATCATCTGGTCGACGTCGTTGACGCTCTCGCAGACGAGGCGCTGCGCGGCTTCCGCGGCCCGACCGGGCATGGCGTCCGCCAGCACCAGGCTGTTCACGTCCGGGTGCCGTCGCACGACCTCCGCGTGCGAGCTGCCGATCCGGCCAACGCCCAGGAAACCGATGCGCATGTAGTGGGGTCCTCTCCGGTGATCCGCATCACAACGAGCAACAGTCTTTACGTGTGAAGGTCACCACGTCAAGACTTTGTCCTAACATTCTGTCTTTCTCTCTTTTGCGGTACCGTTCTCCCGTGACCACCTCGCCCGCTTTGTCCATCTCGGTCGACCGGCGCAGTCCGGTACCGCTGTATTTCCAGGTCTCGGCTCAGCTGGAGCAGGCGATCGAGTCGGGGACGCTGGGGCCGGGGTACAAGCTCGACAACGAGGTCGCCCTGGCGGACAGCCTCGGACTGTCGCGGCCGACGATGCGGCGCGCGATCCAGGAGCTGGTGAGCAAGGGCCTGCTGGTCCGAAAGCGTGGGGTGGGCACCCAGGTGGTACACGGCCGGGTCCGCAGGGAGGTCGAGCTGACCAGCCTGTACGACGACCTCGCGGCGAGCGGACAGCGACCCGCCACCAAGGTTCTGCTCAACATGATCGCGCCGGCACCGCCTGAGATCGCCCAGGAGATCGGAGTGTCCGCAGGCGATCCGGTGCTCCACTTGCAGCGTCTCCGCCTCGCCGATGGCGTACCACTGGCGATACTGCGGAACTGGCTACCGGAGAACCTGCTCAAGCCTGCGGACGAAGATCTCGAGGAGAACGGGCTCTACCGACTCATCCGCGCGGGCGGCACGCATTTGAGGATCGCCCGACAGCGAATCGGCGCACGAGGCGCCAATGCCGAGGAGGCCAAACTGCTTGACGAGCCGAAGGGCGCTCCCCTGCTGACCATGCAGCGCACTGCCTATGACGACCAAGGGCGGGTGGTCGAGTACGGCGATCATGTCTATCGTGCCGAGACCTACTCTTTCGAGGTCACCCTCGTCGAGCGATGACGCCGCGGCACGTCACCTCTGCCCCCGCTCACTCGTGCGTCCGCTGTCGCGCCGCGTGCGCCTTCAGGGCCTCCTCCAACTGCTGCGAGGTCCAGTTCTCCTGCAACGCCTGCCATGTCAGTTCCGCCTGGGTCTGCGGTGCGAGCCCGTCGACCGGCTGATCGAGATCAAGGTTTGTGGGGAACGCATAACCCTCCGCCGCCGACACCAGGGCATTGCGCAACGCGGCACTGTCCTGGTCAGCTGCACGTCGCCGTAGCAGTGCGGGGAAGATCGCGGCCGCCGCGCGCGCCCGGTCGACGGATTCCATCGCCCGCCCGAACGGGGACGAGATCTGCAGCAGATTCGCCATCCTCCGGACGTCGGGTGTGGAGTTGCTTCCGGCGGCGTGGAAAAGTGCCGGGTTGAAAAAGACGGCGTCGCCCTTCGCCAGTGGAAGCTGCACTCGCTCGGTCTCGAAGACGTCCTGAAACCGGGGAAGCCGTGAGGCCAGATATCCCGCCAGCAGCTTCTGCGAGTGCGGGAGGTAGAGCGTCGGCCCGCTCTCGACCGGCATGTCGCAGTGCGCCACCGCCCCCTGCAGCGTGAGCACCTGAGACATCCGGTGCACATGGGCTGGGTACTGTGCGACGGCTTCGTTGCTCAAGAATCCGAGATGGTAGTCACGGTGCATCGTCTGGCCCGCGCCGCCCGGATTGACCACATTGACCTGCGAGGTCACCTGATATGCCGGGCCGAGCCAAGCGGCGCTCACAAGGTGGAGCATGTCGTTGGCGTAGTAGTCGACGAAAATATCCGGATCGGCCACGGCGAGCTTTTCCAACGCGTTCCAGACGCGGTCGTTCGCACCCGGCGGCGCGAAATGGTCTCCCGCTTCCTCTCCGCTGGCTCGCTGCGTGGAGATCATGTCGTTGAAGACGCTGCTGACCTGGTCGACCACGTCTACGTCAAAGGCACCGGCAAGCAGGAGGACACCTGGGCCGTCCGAGAGGGCACGTGCGAGCTCGGCCTGCAACATCTGCCGGGCCAGCACCGTCTTGCCGCCACGAGAGGCGATGGTCGCCATCGCCTGACGAAGCTCTTGACTGTCGTAGACAGGAACGTTGCGACTGACCTCGACGGCGTGCGGATAGTCGGCGAGCCGCGTCTCCGTGGCAATCAGGGTGCGGAGTTCGTCGACGCTGCAGTCGGCCTCGCTGAGCCAGGTCGGGGCAACGTCAGGGTCAGTGACGGACATCTCGTCAGGTCCTCTCGTGAAGTCTACGAGTGAAAGGCGTGTAGGGATTCATGAGCATTGAACCCTCATCGAGGGCCACAGACCATCAAACACCGGCAAGCTCCGCCGCGAAGAGGAAAGCGCGGGCACGTCCTGAGTCGGTGGCGCGGATCAGCTGCCGCAGCCGAACCTGGTCCCTGTGTGCGCTGAGATGGTGTTGAAGATCTTCTTCCATCCGACACCCACGACACTGCTGTCGTTCTGGACCGCGGTGAAGAGACCGCCAGGGTACTGCCTCGATGCCTGCTGGGTCGCTCCGATCCCGTCGGTGTTGTACACGTAGCCGGTCCCGCGGGGGACCCGCAGCTTGATCTTGCCGAGGTGCCGCCAGGTCTTGCGGTCGAAGACCTCGTAGTCGTTCCCGGCTGTGGGGCTGTCGATCTGGTCCGACACGACGATCAGTCCGGCGCCGTTGTCGCCCCTGCCCGAGGCCGGGCAGGTGTACTCCAGGACGCCCTCGGCGTCGGAGCTGAAGATGGTGCTGTTGCCGAGGATGTTCTTGCCCTGACGCCGGTACGTTCTGCCGTCCGGCGTGTACGCGTAGACGCCGGTGCGCCCGTTCTCATCCGGGATGTAGAGGACCTGGTGATAGATGTCCCCCCACATCGTCTCCAGTCCCTTCGCGGGCGTGAACTGCCCCAACAGCTTCTGCGTTGTGGGGTTGTGGACGTAGACCTTGCTGTCATCGGAGACGTACAACCTCTTGGCTCCGCTCGGCAGCCGCAGCAGCGCGAGGTTCGGCTCTCCCCCGTAGGTCGCACCTGCGGTGATGGTGCGGACGTGGGCCAGGTCCGGCAGCGAGAACACACACACGTTCGCACTGAGTCTGGACGCGACGTACAGGAGATCCGATTGCTGGTCGACGACGACACCGTTGGTCCCACTGTCGGCGGAGGCTTCGAGGCAGCTGTGCGTGAGGGCCGTCATCTCGGCGGCATCGGAGTTGAAGGGATAGCGCCAAACCTCGACGAGGGAGGCGTTCTTGCTCGTCACGAACATCAGGGAGCGGGACGGGGTGCGCGCCTCCCAGAACGCAATGGTGTCGACGTTCTGCCCGGTTCCGGCCACATTGAACCGAGTCTTCACGGTGACTCGCCCGAAGCGGTGCAACGAGCCAGGGCCAGAGGGGGCTCTGGTCGCTGCCAGAGCGGACGTGGATCCGGTCGGGCTCGCACGGTGCTTCGGCGTGATCCAGCCGCCGGACACCGCCGCCACTGCCCCGAGAATGAGGACCGCAGCGGCTGCGATGACGATGTACCAACGTCTGCTCACGCGGCCACCCGAACGATTCGGCGGAGCGAAGCGTCGCATGCGGCTGGGCATATCCATCGCGAATTCCCTGTGTCGGTACGCCTTTCGTGCCTCACCTCAGGTTACATCTCGCTCGACCGGAGCAGCCCCGGTTCCTCGCTCCTGCGTTCGACGGCGTGCTGAGCCGGGCTCCGCCCATTGGCAGCAGTGCGGTGAGCTTCGAAGAGTCACTGTTTAAGCTTCTCCCCCGAATCCATCAACCGCCGAACACTGCCTCGACGTTCGGTAACCGGTCGAACCGGGAGAACGTCCCCGCGTCAGCGATTTCCCTCGCGGCCTGCAGGAATCCACCCCACGCGGTGCGAGCGAGAGTGCCACCCACGCTGATCCGTCGCACCCCCAGCTGCGCCGCCTCCGCAACGGTTGTGAACGGAGCGTTGATCAGCAGGTTCACCGGTTTGGGTGACACCGCGGAGACAATCGCGGCGACGTGCTCGACCGTTGCGATCCGAGGAGCGTAGAGGCAGTCAGCGCCCGCTTCGGCGTACGCGCGCAACCTTCGGATCGTCTCGTCGATGTCGGGACGCCCGTGCACGAATCCCTCGGATCGACCGGTGAGAACGATCCCCGTGCCGCTTTCATCGATCGCTTGCCGCGCGGCTCTGACTCGCTCCACGGCCAGGCCGAACTCAAAGAGCGGTTGGACCTCGTCGCCCGAGGAGTCTTCGATCGAGAGCCCGGCGATCCCCGTATCCGCGGCCAACTTCACATTCGCTCCGACTTGCTGCGGATCTACCGCGAAACCGCCCTCGAAATCTGCGTTCACCGGCACCTTCACGGCGTCAACGACGACCCGTAAATGCTCGAGCACCTGTTCGAGTGTGACCCGGTTGTCCGCTCGACCCAACGTCCATGCCAACCCGGCACTCGTCGTCGCCAACGCATCGAAGCCCATCTGCTCCAGCGCCCGCGCGCTCCCCACATCCCACGGGTTCGGCATCACGAAGCATCCCGACGAGTGCAAGCGATGGAATGCGGCGATCCGATCGTCAAGCACGCTCATGCCACACCTCGCCAAGTCGGGCCGGGAGTCTGCACTCTAGTCCGATCGAGGTCACCTGGGGCGAGCTCCACGTCGACAACTGCAGCGGCTTCGACGAGGCTGCGTCGTGCCCCTTCTCGTGCGCGTGCTCAGGAGGCGGCGAGCTCCGGCTCCTCGACCTCGGGCCGGCGGTCTGCGCCGCTAGCCAAACCGACCAGCCCGGCGACCGGGCGGCCTAGGCGGCGTCGCACCTTGCGCTTGGTCTCCACGACGTAGTCGTTGGGCAGCGAGAGCCGGATGACCTTGGACCACGCTGACGCGACCTGTCTGGGCAGCGGGCCGGTGGTGTACGTGAGGCCGTACTCTTCGAAGAGCGCCTCAACCCGCGGCGCGATCTCCTGGTAGCGGTTGCTCGGCAGGTCGGGGAAGAGGTGGTGCTCGATCTGGTAGGACAGGTTGCCGGTCATGATGTGCATGGCCTTGCCGCCGCTGATGTTGGCGGAGCCGAGCATCTGGCGCAGGTACCACTCGCCGCGGGTCTCGCCCTCGATGGAACGGCGCTCGAAGGTCTCGACGCCCTCGGGGAAGTGGCCGCACATGATGACCGAGTGGGTCCACAGGTTGCGGACCAGGTTGGCGGTCGCGTTGGCGCCGAGGGTGTGCAGGAACGACGGGCCGGACAGCAGCGGGTGGACGACGTAGTCCTTGGTGACCTGGCCACGGATCTTCTTGAACACCTGCTTGGTGCGGGCCTTGAACTCCGGGCTCTGGCGCCGCTTCTCCGAGCGCAGGTTCTTGCCGAGCTCGAGGTCATAGGCCGCGATGCCGTACTCGAAGAAGCAGGCGTTGATGAAGTTCCACAGCGGCTGCGCGAGGTAGAAAGGGTGCCAGCGCTGGTCCTCGTCGACTCGCATGATGCCGTAGCCGAGGTCATTGTCGCGGCCGATCACGTTGGTGTAGGTGTGGTGCAGCTCGTTGTGCGAGTGCTTCCACTGCTCCGACGGCGAGGCGTTGTCCCACTCCCAGGTGGTGGAATGGATCTTCGGGTCACGCATCCAGTCCCACTGGCCGTGCATCACGTTGTGGCCGATCTCCATGTTCTCGAGAATCTTGGCCACCGACAGGCCCGCGGTGCCGACGAGCCACGCGGGCGGGAACAGCGAGAACAGCAGGGCAGCACGGCTAGAGAGCTCCAGCTTGCGCTGCACGTCGATCACCTTGCGGATGTACGCCGCGTCGGACGCGCCGCGCGATGCGACCACGTCGGCCCGGATCGCGTCGACCCGGCGGCCGATCTCCTCGATGTCCTCGGGGGTCAGGTGGGCGATCGGACTCTCGGACTTCTTCTGCAGGACGGTCATGGGGTCTCCTTCTCAGAGGTCGATGTCGCAGGCGCCGGCCGCGGCCGAGACGCAGGTCTGGATGAGGACGCCGTCACCGGGGACGGCCGTAGTCACGTCACCGGAGCGCAGGTCGCGCACCGAGCCCTCGCGCAGCGGCAGCACGCACGAGAAGCAGATGCCCATTCGGCAGCCGGAGGGCATCAGAAGGCCGGCCTGCTCGCCGGCGTCGAGCAGTGGTGTCGCGCCGTCGACCTCGAGGACGGTGTCGCTGCCGGTGAACCGTACGGTCCCGCCGTCGCCTGGCTCGACCAGGGCAGTGCGGAACCGCTCGGTGTGCAGCCGGTCGGGCCGCCCCAGGGTCGCCCATTGCTCCTCGATGGCGTCAAGGAGGCCGGCCGGGCCACAGGCCCAGGTCTCCCGCTCCGCCAGATCCGGCACCAGTGCGGTGAGCGCCGCCACGTCGAGCCGGCCGTGGTCGTCGGTGTGCTGCTCGACCAGTCGGAGCCGACCGGCCTCAGCCAGGGCGCGCAGCTCGGCACCGAAGATCACGTCGTCCGCGCTCGACTCCGAGTGCACGAGGACGACGTCCTCGAGGCGTTCGAGGCCCGCGCGGAGCATGCCCATCACGGGGGTGATGCCACTGCCCCCGGTGACGAAGAGGAGCTTGCGGGGTGCCGGGTCGGGCAGCACGAAGTCACCGAGGGCCTGGTCGAGGTGGACCAACTGCCCCGGCCGCAGCTCCTGCGCGAGGTGTGCGCTGACCACCCCGTCGGGCACGGCGCGGGCGGTGATGCTCAGCAGGCCGTCGACGGCCTGCGGAGCCGAGGTCAGCGAGTAGGACCGCCACAACCGGACGCCGTCCACGTCCAGGCCGACGCGGACGTACTGACCGGGCCGGTGGCCCCGCCATGCTCCGCCGGGCTGGAGGACAACGGTCACCGCGTCGGCGGTCTCGGGGCGGACCTCGACCACGCGGGCGCGTAGGTCGGCCCCGACGCGGAGCGGGCGGAACATGTCGAGGTAGTCGGCGGGGTCGCGCGGGTGGGTCACGGCGGTCGCCACCTGCCAGACCCGGTTCCGCAGCCGTCGCCTGGCACCGCCGAAGGAGCCGGGGATGCCGGAGTCGCGCACGAGAGTGGTCATGCATCCAGGATGCTCGCTGATGCGTGTAAGTTCATGACCGAAGTACGTGAATCTGTCCCAAGAAATTGTTCGGAGCGAACAAGTGAGCGAGAGTGACCCGACCCGTCACGCCAGTCGTACCGCGCGCGGGGCTGCCGAGCTCGATCTCGGTGAAGCGGCGATCGGCCTGCTCCGCTCCCGGCTGCCCTCGGTCGCCGAGGACACCGTGCGCGCGGTCATCGTCGAGGTGCCCGGCTACGCCAACGCCCTGGCCGGGCCGATGGGTGGCAACATCCAGGGCGCAGTACAGCTCGCCCTCGGCGGGTTCCTCAGCCTGGCAAGCCGTCCCCGCGGCAGCGACCCGGGCACGCCGCTGGCGCCGGCGCTGGAGGGCGCCTACGCGCTGGGGCGGGGCGAGGCACGCAGCGGCCGAAGCATGGACGCGCTACTCGCTGCCTACCGGGTCGGGGCGCGGGTGTCGTGGCGTGAGCTGTCGGCGACGGCGGTCGAGGCCGGCCTCTCCGCGCAGACGATCTCTCAGTTCGCGGAGCTGGTTTTCGCCTACATCGACGAGCTCTCCGCGGCCAGCGTGGCCGGTCACACCGACGAGCTGGCCACCACCGGCCGGGTCCGGGAGCGCTACCTCCAGCGGCTGGGACGGAGCCTGCTGAACGGCGATCCCGCGGACCGGCTGGCCGCCTCGGCCGAGCGGGCAGACTGGGAACCACCACGCACGCTGACCGCCGTGGTGTTGCCCAGTTCGCACGTGCGGGGGGTGCTGGGCTCCCTCGACCAGCGCACCCTGCGGCCGGAAGAGGACCTGCCCGACCTCAACGACGACGAGGACGAGTCTGAGGTCGCCGTACTGCTGATCCCGGACGCCGACGGACCGGCCCGCGGCGCGCTGATGCGGACCCTCCGGGGTCACCAGGCCCACGTCGGCCCACCCCGCCGGTGGACGCTCGTGCGGGCGTCGTACCTGCGGGTGCTCCGCGCCCGGCGGCTCGACCTCCCGACCGAGGGCGCCTCACCCGTCGACACCGAGCAGCACCTCACTTCGCTCGTGGTCGCTTCCGACCCGGCGGCCCTGGCCGACCTGCGCAGCCAGGCGCTCGCACCGTTCGACGACGTGCGGCCGGCCACGGCCGAGCGGCTCATCGAGACCCTCCGGCAGTGGCTGCTCCATCAGGGCCGCCGCGACGACGTGGCGAGCGCACTGCACGTGCACCCGCAGACCGTGCGCTACCGGATGGGCCAGGTCCGTGACCTCTTCGGCGACCGGCTCAACGACCCCGACGCGGTGCTTGCCCTGACCGTCGCGCTCGCACGCGACCCGTCGCCCCAGAAGCCCGGTTAGATCCAGGCCCCGCCATTCGCCTACGCAGCCGCACTCGATGACGCCATCGATGCAGCCTGTCCGCGTTAGGCCGGGGCCGGGAACCGGCGCCCAGGGTCCGGCCACCCTGACCTTCAAGGGGTGCGCTGGGCGCGGGACTGGAGAGCTGCCAACCTCACTCCGAGGGTGGGGTGAACTGACTCGCTGTGAACACACCACCCTGCGGATCGCGGATGAGCGCGTCGCGGGTCCAGTCGGAGTCGGTGCGCCTGAGCACCGTGCCACCGTGGCGTTCGGCCGTCGTGGCCGTGGCGTCCCGGTCGGCGACGGTGAACGAGACGTGCCAGTGCGGCTGCTCGTCCGAGCCCACCGGAGCGAGCCAGCCGATGGCGTCGGCGAAACCAGGCGGCGCCGCGACGTCCGCCTGACGGGCGTGGATGTCGGGGTCGGACGTGGCCGCGAGGTGATCGCCGTAACCCGGCAAGCGGATCATCGTTGCGAACCCGAGGTCGTCGAACGACCATCCGAACACCTCGGCGTAGAACGCAGCCGACGCTGCTGGATCAGCGGCGTGCAGGTCGCTGAAGTTCCAGGCGCCCGGCGTGTTGACGGCCTGGGCGCCCAGCCGCCCACGGGCCTCCCAGAGCCGGAACGGCACGCCGGAGGGGTCCGCGCAGGCAGCTGATCGGCCGCCTTCTCCGACGTCGGAAGGTCCCTGCAGCACCTGCCCGCCCGCCGCTTCGATCCGCGTGGCTGCGACATCGGCGTCGTTGACTGAAACGTAGGTGTTCCAACCTGAGGACACCTCGCCGGGTCTATCTGCATCTGCAGGGCCCCCGATCCCGGCGACATCGTGACCGTCGAGCTGGGCGATTACGTACCGGAAGGCGCCGCCTGGCGGCGTCACCTCTGCGAATGTCCACCCGAACAACACGCCGTAGAACGCCTGAGCACCCTCGACGTCGCGGTGCTCGACATCGAGCCACGACGGAACACCCTGGGGGTAGATCCGCGACTCACTCATGCCTGCTCCCTCGGATAGCGACCACGGCGCTCGCTGTCATCCAGGCCCATTGATGACCAGGACACAGGCTATGCCCCCGGACTTGCCGCGATCGCGCGCGAAAACATACTCGTGCCGCTGTCCGCGCCTTCTCACGCCGATGACAGGGCGTTTCTTCTGTCGAATCATTCCATGGCTTCCACCCATGAAGCCCGCCACTGCGGAGGGTCCCACGGTTCCGTGATGTAGAGCCGTTCCCGCACCACCTTGCCGTCACGGAACTCCATGATTCCGGCCACCTTGTGTGGGCGCGCGTCGTCGTAGCGGATCGTGTACTCGTTGACCCACAGATCACCGCTGCCGATCGTGCGATGCATCTCAAAAGACAGCTTCGCTGGGTAGGCAGAACGGAACGCGATGATGTTCGCCCTGCCACGAATCCGCTCACCGCCCTGAGGGAACTCGATGACGGCATCGTCGGCGTAGATCTCGGCGGAGCGCACCTGGTCGTCGGCTGCGCTGTCGAAGTGGTCCTTGATAAGCCGCCTGGCCGCGTTCTCGTCCATGCCTTCATGCTCAGCCAAGTCCTTCGCGCGAGCAACCGCCAGACTCACGCCGACCTGCGTAGCGAGCGTCACTTCGACTGCCTGACATGGTGGGTATGTACGTGATCCGCGCGGCCTGTGTGCGCCGTTATCGTCTTGCTCCGATACCGCTGATGTGAGTGCTGACCTGCGTCCGAGCTGTCAATCGAACGATCCAGCTGGTCGGTCACCGGAACACTCGAGCAGCGTCGAGCCGCGGCAGTCGCCGCGGTGGGGCGTCGGTCGTTGTCAGCCCAGAGCGGCGAGCTTGCGCTGGAGTAGGCCGCGCTCGCGCTCGTTCCCGGCAAGCCGTACCGCCAGCTCGAGCTCACGCCGCGCCTCCTCGGTCCGGCCGAGGCGCCGGAGCAGCTCGCCGCGGACACTCGGCAGCAGGTGGGAGCCTGCGAGGCTGTCCGCGGCTACCAGGTCGTCGACAACGGGCAGCGCCGCTGCAGGGCCTTGGGCCATGGAGATCGCGACCGCCCGGTTGAGCTCGACGACGGGCGAGGGCGCCAACCGGCAGAGCGCCTCGTAGAGCAGCACTATCCGTTCCCAGTCCGTCTCGTCGACGGACGGTGCGAGCGCATGACACTCGGCGATCGCGGCCTGGATGCCGTACGCACCGAGACCACGTCCGACACGTCCGGCCTGGACCAAGGCCGCACGTCCGCGTCGGATCGCCGCCCGGTCCCACCGCCGACGGTCCTGCTGCTCCAGCAACACCGGTTCGCCGTCGTCACGTACGCGCGCGGGAAACCGGGCGGCGGTGAGCTCGAGAAGCGCGAGCAGGCCGTGCGCCTCCGACTCGTCCGGCACCAGCCGCGCCAGCATCCGGGTGAGCCGAACCGCCTCACGAGCCAGGTCCGGCCGGATCCACTCGGTTCCGGAGGTGGCCGTCGAGCCCTCGGTGAAGACCAGGTAGAGCACGCTGAGCACCGACCCGAGCCGCCCGCGACACTCGTCGGGAGGTGGCACCGCGAACGGCACCTGCGCTGCCACCAGCGTCTTCTTGGCCCGCGTGATCCGGGCCTGCACGGTGGCGGTCGACACGAGGAACGCATGGGCGATCTCGTCGCTCGTGAGGCCGCCGAGGACGCGGAGCGTGAGCGCGACACTGGCCTCGCGCGACAGGACCGGGTGGCAGGCGATGAACATCAGCGCCAGGAGGTCGTCGTCGATGCGGTCGGGATCCCACAGCAGGTCCGCGTCCGTCGGCGCGACCTCCGGTGGCATTCCGGCACCGCCGGAGGTGACGCCACCCTCGTCCATGTCGCGGGCGAGGGCGGCGTACCTCGCGTCGAGAGCCGCGCGACGGCGGAAGGCGTCAATGGCCCGGCGCCGGCCCACCGTGACCAGCCACCCGGCGGGATTGCGCGGCACGCCGTCCCGCGGCCAGGCAACGAGCGCCTCGGCCAGCGCCTCCTGGGCCAGATCCTCGGCCAGCGCGAAGTCGCAGGTGAACCGGGCGAGGGTACCGACGATCCGCGCGGACTCGATCCGCCACACCGCCTCGACAGCCTGGCGGCCGCTGCGCGGACGGCTCACAGCTGGCCGGTCGCCTCTCGCCATGCCCGCTCCTTCTGGATCCACACGTTGTCCTGCGGGAACTCGTCGATGCTGGCGACCCGGCGGATCTCGCTCTTCATGCCCGGCCCGCTCATCGGTGCCCGCTTGGCCCACTCGACGGCCTCCTCCTTGGAGGCGACGTCGAGGATCCAGAAGCCGCCGAACAGCTCCTTGGCCTCACCGTAAGGCCCGTCGGTGACAACGGGGGGCTCGGAGGAGTAGTCGACGACAACGCCCTGCGACGCGTCCTCGAGACCCTCCGCGGCGACCAGGACCCCAGCCGAGATCATCTCGTCGTTGAACCGGCCCATGGTCTCGATGATCTTGTCGAAGTCGACGTCCTGGAAGGAGGCGTAGGCCTCGTCGGTCGCGCGCATGATCAGCATGTACTTCACGGTCTCTCCTAATGTGTCCCGGGTCCCGTTCGGACCCTCTCACCCCTGGGTCGAACGACGGAACCACTTAATCGACATCGCGCCCTCGCTGCCTGGGTTTCGACGACGCCAAGCGCGTCGATGGTGGGTTGCTGCCCAGAGCGCCAATAAGGGTGCCCTGCTCCAGAGAATGCTCAACCCTTGGACGGTCGACTCGTTAGTGGTCCATCTGGGTAGTCGATCGGAATCGTTGAATGACTGTTTTGGACTAGTTCGCTCTCGTCTCCTGACTCTTTCTGACAGCACACGCCTTCGGCGCTACGACCGGGCCGGATCGATCCTGAGTTCCGAGTTCGCCCGCGCGCCCCGGCTTGTGACTTCCGAGTACTCCCCGGCCCGTGCAAAGGTCGGAGTCACAAGCGTGGGGATCGTCGGGTCCCTTCGTCGTCGCCCGCCAGGAGGTCGAGTCAGTGTTCTCGCGTATCGCCATCGTCAACCGCGGCGAGGCCGCGATGCGGCTCATCCACGCGGTCCGCGACATCAACGCCGAGGGCGGTGACCAGATAGAGACCGTCGCGCTGCACACCAACGGCGAGCGCACCGCGAAGTTCGTGCGCGAGGCTGACATCGCGTATCCGATCGGCCCCGCCTCGGCCCGGCCGTACATCGACATGGAGGTCCTGGAACGAGCCCTTCTGGAAACCGGCGCGGACGCGGCCTGGGTGGGCTGGGGATTCGTTGCCGAGGACCCGGCCTTCGCCGAGCTCTGCGAACGCATCGGGGTGACCTTCATCGGGCCGACCCCGGGCGCGATGCGCGAACTGGGCGACAAGATCGGTTCCAAGCTGCTCGCCGAACGGGTGGGCGTCCCGGTCGCCCCATGGAGCCGGGGAGGCGTTGACAGCCTCGAAGCCGCGATCGCCGCGGCCAACGAGGTCGGCTACCCCCTGATGCTCAAGGCGACCGCGGGCGGCGGCGGCCGCGGTATCCGGCTGGTGGGCTCGGATGAGGAGCTGGCCGATGCGTACCAACGCACCCGTGACGAAGCGGAGCGCGCCTTCGGCAGCGGGGTGGTCTTCCTGGAACGGCTGGTTACCGGCGCCCGTCACGTCGAAGTGCAGGTCATCGCCGACGGGCAGGGTGTCGCCTGGGCGCTGGGCGTCCGCGACTGCTCCGTGCAACGCCGTAACCAGAAGGTGATCGAGGAGTCCGCGTCGCCGGTGCTGAGCGCCCAGCAGAACGCCGAACTCAAGGCGGCTGCGGAGCGACTGGCGCTGGAGGTGGGCTACCGCGGCGCCGGGACGGTGGAGTTCCTGTACCACCCCGAGGAGAAGTTCTTCGCGTTCCTCGAGGTGAACACCCGGCTTCAGGTGGAGCACCCGATCACCGAGGTGACCACCGGTGTCGACCTGGTCAAGGCTCAGCTGCACGTGGCGGCCGGCGGCAGGCTCGAGGGTGAGGTGCCCGTGGAGGCAGGGCACTCGGTGGAGGCGCGGCTCAACGCAGAGGACCCGGACCGGAATTTCGCACCGTCACCCGGGCGGATCGCGTTGCTCGACCTGCCGTCCGGGCCGGGGATCCGGATCGACACCGGGGTCGGCGAAGGTGACACGATCCCGGCCGACTTCGACTCGATGATCGCGAAGATCATCGCCACCGGCCGCAACCGTGACGAGGCGCTGGCCCGGCTGCGCCGCGCGGTCGCGGAGACGGTCGTGGTGATCGAGGGTGGTTCGACCAACAAGAGCTTCATCCTCGACCTGCTCCACCAGCCTGAGGTCATCGACGGCAGCGCTGATACCGGCTGGATCGACCGGGTACGCGAGGAGGGCAGGCTGGTCAGCCACCAGCACTCCGGGGTCGCCCTGGTCGCCGCGGGCATCGCCGCCTACGAGGACGAGGAGCAGGTCGAGGTGGCCCGGCTGCTCGAGACCGCGCACGGTGGTCGGCCTCAGGTGCAGCACAAGGTCGGCCGGGCCTTGGACCTCAAGCTCCGCGGTACGACGTACCGGGTGGTGGTCGCACAAATCGGGCCGCACCGGTTCCGGGTGGCCATCGGCGCCGATGGCGACGAGCAGGTGGTCGATGCGGACGTGGAGCGGATCGACGACTACAAGATGAGGCTGGTACTCGGCGACCAGCGCTACCGGCTTGTCACCGCCACCCACGGCCCGGTGCACCTGGTCGACGTGAACGGCGTCGCACACCGGGTGAGCCGGGACGAAGGGGGGGTGCTCCGTTCGCCGGCACCGGCGCTCGTGGTGGCTACCCCGCTCCAGGTCGGTGACGAGGTCGCGGCCGGCGCCCCGGTGCTCGTTCTCGAGAGCATGAAGATGGAGACCGTGGTGCACGCGCCGTTCGCGGCCAAGGTGCGCGAGCTGCTGGTGACCACGGGCAGTCAGGTGGAGACCGGTGCCCCGTTGGTGCGTCTGGAACCGGTAGCCGACCGTGAGGGCGAGGCCGCACCGGCAGCGGCCGAACAGACGGGTCCCGAGCTCGAGCTTCCGGAGACCCTCCCGGCGGAGTCGCAGCACGCCCGGCTCGCTCGCGGGATCGCGGACCTGGCCGCGATGCTCCTCGGCTATGACATCGACCCACGGGACGAGCGCGGCACGCTGTCGGCGTACCTGGCCGCACGCGACGAGCTGGTGTCGGCCGGCGGGACGAAACTGGAGGACGAGGTCAGGCTGCTCGGCGTCTTCGCTGACCTCGCCGAGCTCAGCCGGAACCGTCCGGTAGACGAGGATCTACACACCGAGAACAGGGTGCACAGCCCCAAGGAACACTTCCACAGCTACCTGCAGAGCCTCGACGTGGACCGTGCCGGTCTGCCCGGCCAGTTCCGCAGCAGGCTGGCCAGGGTCCTGCAGCACTACGGCATCAGCGAGCTCGACCGCACCGATGAGCTCGAGGAGGCGGTGTTTAGGATCTTCCTCGCCCAGCAGCGCTCCGCACCGGACCTGATGCTGGCCACCGCACTCCTGCAGCGTTGGATCTCCGAGCCACCCCCCGCCGCACCCCTGGACAGGGCCGCGAGCGAGATGCTGAACCGGCTCGTACTAGCCACCCAGCTGCGCTTCCCGGTGGTGGGTGACCTGGCTCGCAGCGTCCGGTTCCGCTGGTTCGACCAGCCCATGGTCGACGAGGAGCGGGCCAGCGTCATCGCCGGCGTGGCCGACGAGGTCGCTGCCCTGGCCGCGGCACCCGACGCCGCCGACCGGGCGCCACGCATCGACGCCCTGGCCCTGATCCCGGAACAGATCGTCGGCTTCCTCGCCGCTCGCCTTGAGGACGGGCTCCCCAAGCACGAGCCGATGCTCGAGGTGCTGATCAGGCGTCACTACCGTGAGCACGACCTGCACGGGGTCCGCTCGGTACACGTCGGCGGCCGGCCGTTCGCGGTGGCCGACTACACCCTGGACACCCGGCCGACCCACTTGGTCTCGACGGTGGGGACCGTCGACGAGCTCACCCACGACAGCGCGCTGGCGAAGGCGGTGGCGGATCAGGTTGCCGCTCGCGAGCCTGGACATCACGCGGTTGTCGACTTCTACCTCGGCTGGCCGGATGCTCCAGAGTCGGCGGAGGGCGCGATGGCGGCGCTGCGGGAACGACTCGGGTCGATTGCGTTCACCCATCAGGTACGCCGGGTCGCGGTGGCGGTGTGCCCGGGCGGTGACCGACCGGTGTCGTACTTCACGTTCCGCTCCGTCGACGGAACTCTGGTCGAGGACGACCTGGTGCGGGGCGTGCACCCGATGGTCGGGCGACGGCTCAACCTGTGGCGGCTGCGGGACTTCGACCTGGTCCGGCTCGAGTCGCCCGATGACGTGCTGCTCTACCACTGCGTCGCCAAGGAGAACCCGGCTGACGAACGGCTGGTCGCGCTCGCCCAGGTCCGACAGCTGGCAGTCGTCCGCGACGAGCAGGGTGCGATCACCGCGCTGCCCCACGCCGAGCGCGCGGTCGCCAACTGCCTCGAGGCGATCCGCCGTGCCCGCACCGAGCGCGGCCCCGCTGGCGCCCGCCTCGACATGAACCACGTCTGGGTTCAGATCTGGCCGGTCATCGAGGCGGACCTGGACCAGGTCACCGCCCTACAGCGCAAGATCACCCCCCTAACAGCGGGCGCCGGGATCGAGGAGGTCCTCGCCCAGGGCAGCCTGGCCGGGGAAGACGGTAGGGCCGCGCCGATCGCGGTGCGGTTCCACTACCAACCGGGCGCCGGTGTGGTCACCTCCGTGGAGGATCCCCCGACCGAGCGGCTGAAGCCGATTGACGACTACGCCCAGAAGGTGTTGCGTGCGCGCCGCCGCGGCACTGTCTACCCCTACGAGCTGGAGGACATGGTGGCCGGCCAGGGCGGTTCGTTCGTCGAGCACGACCTGGATGACGGCGGCGCCCTCGTCCCGGCGGACCGGCCGCGGGGCCTGAACAAGGCGGGGATCATCGCCGGCGTGGTCAGCACTCCGACGAAACGGCATCCCGAGGGCATCACCAGAGTGGTCCTGTCAGGCGACCCCACGAGGGCCCTTGGCGCCGTCTCGGAGCCGGAATGCTCACGGATCATCGCCGCCCTTGACCTGGCTGAGCGGATGTCGGTACCGGTGGAGTGGTTTGCGCTGTCCGCCGGAGCCCGGATCTCGATGGACTCCGGAACGGAGAACATGGACTGGGTGGCCAGGGCCTTGAAACGGATCATCGAGTTCACCCAGGCCGGTGGCGAGATCAACGTCGTGGTCGCCGGCATCAACGTCGGCGCCCAGCCCTACTGGAACGCCGAGGCGACCATGCTGATGCACACCAAGGGTGTGCTGGTTATGACCCCGGACAGCACGATGGTGCTCACCGGAAAACAGTCCCTGGACTTCTCCGGCGGCGTCTCGGCCGAGGACAACTACGGGATCGGCGGCTACGACCGGGTGATGGGCCCGAACGGACAGGCGCAGTACTGGGCCCCTGACCTGGCCGGGGCGCGGGACGTGCTGATGGCCCACTACGACCACGCGTATGTCGTCCCCGGCGAGTCGGTGCCCCGTCGCGCCGAGACCTCCGACCCGGTCGACCGGGACGTCTCGACGTACCCGCACACACTTGCCGACAGCGACTTTCGCACCGTGGGCGACATCTTCTCCCCGACGACGAACCCGGACCGGAAGAAGGCCTTCGACATCAGGACGGTGATGCGCGCGCTGGTGGACCAGGACCACCCCACCCTCGAACGTTGGGCGGGGATGGCCGATGCCGAGACCGCGGTGGTCCAGGACGCGCACCTGGGTGGCTGGCCGGTCTGCCTGCTCGGCATCGAGTCGCGGCCGGTCCCGCGTCGCGGCTTCCCGCCGACTGACGGTCCGGACACCTACACCGGAGGAACCTTGTTCCCACGGTCTTCGAAGAAGGCCGCCCGCGCCATCAACTCCGCCAGCGGGAACCGACCACTCGTGGTTCTGGCCAACCTGTCCGGGTTCGACGGCTCACCGGACTCGATGCGGAACCTGCAGCTGGAGTACGGCGCCGAGATCGGCCGAGCCATCGTCAACTTCGACGGCCCGATCGTGTTCTGTGTGATCTCGCGCTACCACGGTGGCGCGTTCGTCGTCTTCTCCAAGGCGCTGAACCCCCGCATGACCGTGCTCGCGCTCGAGGGCTCCTTCGCCTCCGTCATCGGCGGTGCTCCTGCGGCTGCAGTGGTGTTCGCTGGCGTGGTCGACTCACGGACCGCCAACGATGCCCGGGTCCAGGACCTGGAGTCCCAGATCGCGGAGGCGACCGGAGCCGAACGAGCCGCGCTGACCACCGAGCTCGCCGAGGTCAGGTCCTCGGTGCGTGCGGAGAAGCTCGGTGAGGTCGCCGCGGAGTTCGACGGGGTCCACAACATCCACCGTGCGGTGGACGTCGGGTCGGTGGACGCGGTGATCAGGGCCGACGAGCTGCGACCGCGGATCATCGAGGTGATCGAGCGCGAACGCCAGTCGTAGCACCGCCCGGCTGGGCTCGCAGCACGCTGCTCAAAGAAGTCCGCATAATGGGCTCCTTCAGTCTGTGGTAAGTGCATCGACCTGGTCACCGTCCTGATCCAGAATTGTCTGGTGCCGGCCGCATAGCCATGTTGGTCTCGTCGGGTTCCCTTGGCTCAGACGATGTTGAGTTCAGGGCGGATGTCACGAGAGTCGAATCGGCGGGCGTCCAAACCGCTGACGTCGACGACGGGGGGCTCGTTCAGGTAAAGGTCGCGCATGACCTCGCCGACTGCGGGGGCCATGAGGAAACCGTGGCCGGAGAATCCGGTGGCGTAGAGGAAGCGTGAGACGTGGTTGGCCTCACCGATGAGGGCGTTGTGGTCTGGGGTCATCTCGTAGTGACCCGCCCAGCCGCTGGCGATGCCGACCTCGGCGATCTCGGGGGCACGATGCTCGATCGCGGCACCTAGGCGCGGCAACCAGTCGTCTGAGCGGTTGAACTTGAAGCCGGGGGTCTCGTCGGGGTCCGACATCCCGAGCAGTAGTCCTGGGCCCTCGTTATGGAAGTAGAAGCTGGTCGAGAAGTCAATGGTGAAGGGGGTGCTGGGATCCAGGCCCGGCATCGGCTCGGTGATGAGGATCTGGCGGCGCAACGGCTCCACCGGCAGGTGCACGCCCGCCATGTCGCCGATCGCCCTGGACCAAGGCCCAGCGGTGCATATCACCGCCTCGGTGGTGATCGTGCCGCGGTCGGTCACCACACCGCTGATGCCGGCCCCGGAGGTCGTGATCGCGGAGACCGTGCAGCGGCGCACAATGCGTGTCCCGGCGCGGCGCGCGGAGCGGGCGTATCCACCGACGACCGACTCGGGAGTGCAGTGTCCGTCGGTGGCTGACCAAGCGGCGGCCAAGAGTCCCTCGGTGTTGATCAACGGGGAGAGTTGCTTGGCCTCGGCTACCTCGATCATCCGGCTGGGCACACCGAGCTCGTTTTGCCGCGCAACGTTCTTCTCGAAGGCAGCGACGTGCTCGGGCTGGTCCAGCAGGAACAGGTAGCCGACCTGGCTCAGGTCGATCTCCTGGTCGAAGTCGTGCCTGAACGTCTCGAAGGCAGCCAGGCTGCGGTGGCCTAGTTCGATGTTGACTGCGTCGGAGAACTGGGCGCGCACACCGCCAGCGGCGCGACAGGACGAGCCGGATCCCAACTCGTCCTTCTCGATCAAGACGATGTCCTGCACCCCCGCAGTGGCGAGGTGGTAGGCAGTGCTCAGGCCAATGACGCCCCCGCCGATGATGACAACGGAGGCGTGGGACGGGACGTCGCTCATCAGCAGCCTGCCTTCGGTGAGTCGGGCGATCCAGACCATGGTCACCTCCAGGAATGGTTAGAAACAAGCGCCATCTCCTGGGTGAAAGGCTGACGTTCAGATGCTCAACCAACGAGTTGGACGTGAGGTGTGGTGTCGGCGCCAAGGGGAGTGGGCTACTTGCCTGGAATGTGGCGCTTGTCCAGGACGTGGAGACGGTGATGAGGTGGGTGTCGACACCCATGCGGAGCATGGGGAGGCCGCCGGCAAGGTCGTGTTCCCAAAGCGGCTCGTCCCACTGGGCGTAGCAGTCGCCGCCGAAGATGTCGTTGACCGGGACGTCCAGCCGGCCGTGCCGCTACCTGATGTCGCTGACGAACGCGGCGACCAGCTTAGGCACGAGTTGATCAACCCGCAGAGCCTCGCCGTGGCCGTCCGCCGTCCGGATCACGTCGCCGGTCTCCTCGCTGGCTCGGAACGACCGATCTCAGACGGTCCGGAAGCCCGACTGTGCGCGACCCGTGGCGTAGAGGAAGGCGCCCGAACGGGCCAGCTCGACGGCGATGTCACGCCCCGCACCTCTGGTTGCCGAAGCGACCAGCGCCACCCGACCGTCCGAGGGTCTCACCATGTTCACCTCCCGATCCCGCCCCCTTAGCCGTCCTGCGTTTGGAAGCGCCAGGCCGAGATGACGGCGTCCTCGATAGCATCCGCACTGCCTTCCGCCAGGTCCGCGACGACCATCATGTGCTTCTGGAAGCGCACAGGAACCGTGAAGGTGTCGGGGAACTGGCGCAACAGCACGTCGCGGGTGTCGAAAGGTGTACGGACCACGACGCGTGCGTCGTCAAGCTGTCGCGCGACGAGTCGCCCTCCATGGTGCCACTGCAGCAGCCCGCCACGGCATCGCTGCCGCACACCGGTAAGCGACGAGGCAAGCCGGCCGAACTCGCTGATGTCCATGACGCAGCCTGACATGAGCCGAACATGCAAGGACCAGCATCCCTTGTCACCATGCAGCACGCTGTCACCCAGCTCAAGAACCGTCCACTCTTGCCGCGACGTACGAGGGCGCCAGTTGCGATGCGACCGGCCACCTCCTGACACAAGCCAGTACATCAAACTCGTTTGATGTACTATCTGACTCATGATCCCCTCGGATCAAGTCACCGCACCACCGGCGTTTGTCCGGCTGGTCGCCCACCCGTTGCGCTGGAAGCTGCTGACCACACTCGCCGGCAGCGACTACCGGGTCCGCGAACTGGTGACGCGGGTCGGCCAGCCGCAGAACCTGGTCTCCTACCACCTGCGGCTGTTGCGTGGTGGTGGGCTGGTCACCGCCACACGCAGCAGCTTCGACGGCCGTGACAGCTACTACCACCTGGATCTGGACCGCTGCGCGGATGGGGTAACCGAGACCGGCGCCGCGCTGCACCCGGCGCTGCGCCAAGACCCTTCACCACCGATCGCCCTGGGCGGCAGGCAACGGTCGCGACGTATCGCCGTGCTGTTCGTGTGCACTGGCAACAGCGCCCGATCACCGATTGCCGAAGCACTGCTGCGCCACCACACTGGCGACAGCGTGACCGTGACAAGCGCCGGCAGCCGACCCAAACCCCACTTGCACCCCAACACCGTGCGGGTCCTGGGCGACCGGTTCGGCATCGACATCACCGGCCAGCAGCCGCGACACCTCGACACGCTTGCCGGTCGCCGGTTCGACCATGTGATCACGCTGTGCGACAAGGCCCGCGAAACATGCCCCGAGTTCCGTCACCACCCGCGGCGGATCCACTGGAGCATCCCCGACCCGGCGACGGCGAGCGACACCGACCAGGCCAGCTACCCCGCCTTCCAACGCACCGCGGCAGACATCGACACTCGCATCCGGCACCTGCTGCCCGTCCTCGCCACGACCAACCATTAAGGAGGTTCCCCGATGACCACGACCGACCAGTACGCCAGCGTCCGCTACATCGTCAACGATGTGCAGGCGGCCATCGACTTCTACACCACCCACCTTGGCTTCACCCTGAACACCAGCGCCGCGCCAGCCTTCGCCGACGTGGTACGCGGCCCGCTTCGGCTCCTGCTGTCCGGACCCGCCAGCTCCGGCGCCCGCGCCACCCCCGACGACGCCACCCCCGCCGGCCGCAACCGTATCCACCTCGTCGTCAACGACCTGGATACCGAAATTGCCCGGCTCCGCGACTCCGGGCTGTCCTTCCGCAGTGACGTGGTCGCGGGACCCGGCGGGCGCCAAATCCTGCTCGCCGATCCTGCCGGCAACCTGATCGAACTGTTCCAACCCGCCCACGGTCCCGGCGCACCCACACCGGCCACAACCTGACCACCCGGAAGAACCCTCAAACACACGTCCAGCAACACCGCGAACGTCGAGCTTGACAGAGGATCACCCGCATAGAGGAAAGCGCGGACTTCGCCGACGGATGAGCGACGAGGCTGTCTTAGAGCTCATACGTCTTCTGACCGAGATGGAAGGCCACTACGTCGTGCATGCCCTTCCGGAGTCGACAAGGGTTTCGTGTACTGCACGGATGACAATGACGAGGCAGACATCGAGCATCTGGACCTAAGCGTGGTTAGCGGCTCCATGAGCAGGAGGTGGCAGGACATCGTTGCTAGGGCCGACCACCAGTTATCGCCCTCAGCGAGTAGCGACATTCGATGGCGGGCAGCCGACCTGGTGTCAGCGAGCAGTGATCAGCGGCTTATGGCTCTCCGGGTCCGGCTCGATAGGCTGCCGGAACAGAAGGACGAGGTTGGCGATGATGGCGGGCACGAGAACGGCCACCAGAGCAAGGAGCCAGTCGACCGAGATCGACGGTCCGGTCGCGATCTCCTCCCAGCGACCGATGGCGATGGACGCGGCCAGCGAAGCCCACAGTGCGGTCTCGATCGCCGGCAGCCACTCGCCTTTCCTGATGTGGAAGCCGCTCGCCATCAGTGAGACGGCAGCGAGCCCGATCGCAGCCGGGGGCGTCGTCCACTCGCCCCGTGCGGCGACCATGGGTGCGACCAGGGCGACCGCCGCTGCGACCTCACTGATCCCGATCACGACGACGAGGGGGCGAGGGAGGTCGTCGAAGCCGACCCAACGGTCGATCCCCCGACCGATCACCTTGGGGACGCCTGCGGCGAAGAAGAAGAGCGCGAGGAAGCCCTGTGCGATCCATAGGGTGGTGTCAAGCATGACGGTTCGCTCCTGGTCGTGGTTTTTCGGCGGGCCACGGCGATCGCCGTGCCGATAGTCGTCGGTTGCCACTACCTAGGACGAATCACGTGAGCCGAATGCGACAGCGCGACGCGCGGAGTCGAATGAGCCATGCACCCGGATCGGCGTACGGGACCGCGTCGTCAGACGGACGCCGAATCGTGTGCCGGGACCAATGTCACACAACCGATGAACGGATCGTCCTGTCTAGCATGAGCACCACCGACCGCATCGCGACCGAATGGCTGGACGACCGCGCCTACCTGATCGCGATCGCGTCCCGGATCCTCGCTGATCCGATCGAGGCGCAGGACATCGTCCAGGACGCGTTCGCCCGGCTCGCCGTGCAGCGGATTGAGGAGATCGAGGACCTGCGCGGCTGGCTCGTCGTGGTGGTGAGGCGTCTGGCCCTGGACCGCATCGGGTCTGCCCACCGTCGCCTCTCCAGGCCGACTGACCCGTACGCGCTGGCGCCGAGAGGGTCCGAGGGACAGGCCCCGGACCCCGCCGACCGCGTCACTCTCGACGACGAGGTACGCCGCGCACTGGCCGTCGTCCTCGACCAACTCTCGCCCGCCGAACGGGCGACCTTCCTGCTCCGTGACGTGTTCGGGATCTCCTACGAGCGGATCGCCGAGTTCGTCGGCAGGACGCCGTCGGCATGCCGTCAACTAGCCAGTCGGGCCCGACGCTCGATTCGGGACAGCGAGCCGTCAGCCCCGCGTCCGGCTCCGGACCCAGACCTGAAGGCGGTGGTGGAAAGCTTCATCGCAGCATGCTCGGGTGGCGACCTCGACGCGCTTGCCCGAACGCTGCACAACGATGTCTCCGGCTGGGCAACGGTCGACGGCAGGCGGGTCGGGTTCGCGGAGGGCATCGACGCGTTCGCGGAGCGGCTGCTGTTCTTCCTCGGTCCCCGTTCTGGCTGTCTCCTGTCGCCGCTGCCGTTGGAGGACGGCATGGCAGTCGTGGCCACGCGGGCCGGGGAGCCGGTGGCAATGGTCCGTCTGAACATTCCCGATGAACACATTCAGTCGATGCACGCGGTGCTCCTGCCCGCTTGAGGGGCCACCAGATGGATCCCGGGAGATCGGGCATCCGATCGTGCCGCGATCCGGGATCCGCAGGGCTGCGTGTGCCGAGGCGCAAAACCCACGGCCGTCGGACCGCAATTTTAGCGCCACGGTTTGGGGAAGAACTGCTCTGACCGGCTCGCACCAAGTCTCTGGCGCGGCGCGGATGGGCGTCTGTTCGTCACCAGAACGGGCCGCGCGGGTGTTCCTCTGGCTCCGCCCTTCTGCATCTATTGTCCGCTGGCACTGCCTACCGGGTCTGGCACAGGGCTCGGGCGGCCGCCGCATCGATCGAATCTGCGCTCATGTCCGCCCGGTCATGGTTTCACCTTTCCATTTGCTGCCTGACGATGCACGAGGTTCACGACACGCGTTTCCAGTCGGCCGGAGCCCGTCAGGCGTGGACGCGGAAACGACCTCGGCCAACTGCCTTCACGCTTTCCAACGTGGGCTCGCCATTGCCCTCCATGCCGTGGTGACGTTGGAATCGGCTCATGCCGTCGACAGTCATGGTGCCGTAGGAACCGTCGATGTAACGGGCATCGAGGTATCCCCTCTTGGAGAGGGCGCGCTCGAACCGCCGTACGTCGGTCCTGGCTCGGTCGGTGCCTTCATCACCCGGCCTTGCCGGATCCTTCCCGAAGGCTCGCGCAAGGTCCGAGAGGTCGACTTCGGGCGGGTGCGGCGTTGCCCAGACGCGTACTCGGTTGATGTCTTCGGTCCACCCTTGTGGGGTCTGTCGCCAGCGAGCAGTGATGTCGTTGATGGAAACGAGGCTTATCCCGCCGCTGACAGAGGCGTCATTGGACCAGCACATGCCGCCGCCTGCGGAAATCACGACGTGTCCGAAGCCCTGGCTGCCGCCGGTCCAGAAGTAGGGCACGCCGCGGGGGACCTTGCGGCCGTCGGTCTCGCGGTGCTTGTGCTTTGCGCCCTCCCAGGCAGCTGCCGCGGATCCGTAGTGACTGTCCACGCCGAAGCAACTCCGGACGAACATGAGGCACAGACCTCCCCACTCTCTGCCACCGTCCTGGTGCTGGGATCGCGCCCAGGTGAGCGCTTCCGCCGGTCTACGAGGCACGGGTGACCTCCAGCTGTGCTGGGTCCTGGCTGTCGACGTCCTTGTTGTCCCGGCCGTTCACCTCAGCAATGTCCACGTTCTCTGCGGAGGGGTCGAGTTCGAACTCCTCCTCGGAGAGTTCGATCTCCACCTGTAGTGGCGTCTCGGTCACCGCTCATCCCTTTCGTCATGCCGTGTCAGGCGATGTCGGGGCTTGGTCGCCGGATTGGCTGCTGGCCGCGGCAGAACCTGAGATCCCCGTGCTTGTGTGGCTTTACTTTCGAGTTTGGAGTGGGCGCGGTGTTTTGCCCATAGCCCCGCAGTAGCAAGAGTTATGGCACAAACGGGCTATTGCCCCACTCTGTGCCAAACCCGACGTTTTACGCACCGCTGGTCGGATAGCTGGACGTCCAGTTGGCCTGCCGAGTGCGGCTAGGCGGACTCTCGACAAGTGTGCTCACTGCGCCGCCCCTCGCAACGTCGCTAGGCCCGCGGTTCCGCGATGTCGAAGCGCAGGCCGCTTGCCTCACTGCCTCGGCCCGGTCTCGCCCTCCGGCCGACCCAGGCGTGTTGGCGACCGTCAACCCAGCGGACGTACTGCCATGAGCGGGTGACGCGCACACCGTCCTTCGGCACCTCCTCGAGCGGTACACGCACCGCGCGAATCTCCTCGAGCAGCCGACCCCAGGGCTCGGGCGCCGCGCCGCCGTCGATCGGAGGCAGGTCGCCGAGCAGAAGTCGAACCTCACTTCCGGTCCCCTCGGTCACGGGCAACAGCGGAAACCAGTTCGCTGGCACGTCCGTGCGGATCTGGTAGTCGTACACGCGCGGGCTGCCTACCGGGGCGGCCGGTCCCGTGCTCGCGGCACCGGCGAGCGCGCCCCCGGCCTCGACGCGGTCGACCACCGTTCCTTCGGGGCTGAACGCCCGTGACTCGACCGCCCATGCGAGGTTCGCTGCCTCGTCGCGGAACATCTGCACGTCCTCGACCGGCGCGCCTTCGAGCATGTCGTCGAGGACCGGGAGCAGCACGAAGGCGTCCTCACGGTCGGCGCCGTCAGGCGTGCTCTGCTCGAAGAGCCGGAACCCACCGTCGTTTCCGTCCACTTTGGCGACGGAACGGACCATGAATCGCTCGCCGAAGGTGTCGGTGACGATCAGCGCGTCGACCCGCGCGACCGTCCCGAGGTCCAGGGGTACCGGCACGACGAAGAAGTCGTTGCTGTACCTCAACGCGAAGTCGACGACCATCAGCGTCGCCAGTTCCTCTGGAGGAGCCGATAGATCACCGATGGCGACCGCGGCGTCCTCGAGCTCCCACCAGCGGGGGGCCGGCATGCCGCGGTAGGACACCGGTGCAGCCAGCCCGATGTGGGTGATCGGCTTCCGCGCTGCGGCGGGGTCGTCGTCCCGGGCCCCCAGCACGGCGCCGGGCGCCGCGTCGAGTGAGGACCAGTCCAGGGAGCCGGTGTCGTACTCCGATGCCGCCAGGACGAGCTCTCCGCGTGCGGTCGGCGCGGACACGGAGAACTGGTACTCGACACGGTCGGGCACCCATGCATCGGTGTCGGGGAAGTCGCGTCCGGTCAGGGCGTCGTACCAGTCCAGGAACTCGAGCATCACCTTCTTGACCCAGGCGCTCTTCAGTCCTTTGAGCGGCGGTTGCGTGGGCAGCCGTGGGGACTTCTTCCGCAGACCCGTCACATATGCGCGGTACACCGCCTGCCCGTCTGGTGCACGTCCGGCGGCCAGCCTGAGCACGGGGTCCGCGGTGCCCTCCGGATCCCCCGGGCTGAGCGGGAAACGAGCGGTCAGCGCGGCGACGTAGGCCTCGACCTGCTTCACCGTGGTCGGGTCGCTTCCCGAGGCAGCGCGGCGCAGGAGACGCACGGCGTGTAGGCCGGCGCGTGCGGCGAAGGCTGGGGTAGGCGTGGCATCCGCGGGCTGTCGTTCGGCCTCGACGAGCGCCTCGAGGGGTACCGCACCGACGTCGAGCGGTGTCCCAGGGGTTCCGTCGGGAAGCCTTGGGAGGAAGCGTGTCAGCCGGTCGGCTGTTCCGCTGAGCCGCACCTCGGCGGGCGAGCCTGCGTCCTCGCCCTGCAGCTCCGCGAACTGCCACTGGCGGGTCAGCATCCACAAGGGGTCCGCGACGCGTGCCTGGACGCCCTGCGTGAGAGAGGGGTCGCGCGGCACGGACTCCAGCCGGGTCCAGCTCCGCATGATGGGGCTGTTCATCGGTTCCTCCGGGTCACTCGTTGGTCTGCCAATGCAGCTCGCTCACAGTCAGCGAGGCGGCCACTTCGACACCCGGTCGGCCCGCGCTGGCCGCGGTGCGCAGGATGATCCGGACCGTGGCGTCCTCGCGGAAGGAGCTGGCCGGAACCCGGCGGGGTGGCTTGAGCGGCCCGCCCCGGTCCATGGGGTCCCAGGCGGGTACGGTGATCGGCTGCGGGCTGCCCGGGATGACTATCTTCAGTGTCGCCGTGGTGTCCGTCGTGGCGGTCACCGAGACGCCGAGCCCCGGACCGCCCTCGATCCGCACAAAGTCGGCGCCGGCCAGGCGGTGACCTGTGAGCACCACGACGGGCTGGGAGCCGAATGCCAGCTGTGTCAGCTGGGACTGGCTGATCCCGTCGATCCTCGGCCGGGGTGTGATCGGCAGGGCACGGGATGCCTCGCCGCCGAGCGCCTTGCGGTAGTGCAAAGAGCGCTGCCCAGCCGGGGCGTCCGCGCCGACGGTGACCCGGATCCGGGCGCTGGTGGCGCTGGCCGACTCCACGACCAGGCTGACCCCGGCCGGAGGGTTCACCAGGTACTCACCGCCCTCGAGGTGGCTGCCCTGCACCGACAACGTCACGCTGTCGCCCTGCTCGATCGACGCCTCCGCCGTCCCGACGACGGTCAGCGCGGTGATCTGCGGAGCGTCCTCGGAGGTGACCACGCCGTACTCCGGCGGCACCGCGGCCAGCCGCTCGGGTTCGAGGCCGTGCGGTTCGCGCTCCGCCGGGGTTGGTAGGGCGATCGCGGGGAGCACGGTGCGCAGGGCCGCCAGGCGCGCCGTGTCCGCGGACTCGCGCGGAGCCGATGCGGCATAGGCGTCGAGGTCTGCGAGGTCGGCCGTGCGTGCGTGGACCAGGTTGATGGTCTCCAGGACGGTCGCTTCCAGGTCGGTGATGTCCCAGGCCGTCGCGTCGGGCCGCGGCGGCACGGCCACCAGGACCGCCTGTGGTGCCTGGGCGCCGGGCGCCTCGTAGTGGAACGTCACCGCGGTCGTCTCGCGCGGCTTGGGGATGCTCTCCACCCACTCGTCGACGAGGAGGCCTGCCTGCGCGGTGGCTGAGGGGCCCTGCGCTATCGGCGCAGCCCCGCCGGCGAGCACGAGCGAGAGCCGGTTCGCGCCGACATCGGTGTTGTCCAGCGGGAGACCTGCCCACCGTTGCCGGCCCTGGTCTGGCGCGGGCAGCTGCCCGATCGACAACTCCAACGGTACGTCGGTGCCGAGTGCCTCGCTGGCGTGGGTGACTGCCTCGAGCGCGGCGAGCGGCTCACGGACCTGCGCTACCTTGGCGAACCAGGCGTCAGGTCCCTGGCCCGGGTCATCGGTTGTGATGTCGGTGGCGGCCACCGCCCGGGCGAGCGCCGCCGGGTCGGCCGGCTTGAACACCGGAAGCACCGTGAACGACTCGCCGAACACGGTCTTGACCGCCTTCACCAGCGCACCGCTCTCGTCGTCCGCGCCGGGCGTCAGGTTCGCGTTCGCCGCCTCGATGCGACGGACCAGCTCGGCCCGTACTGCGACGGCCGACCGGGCCAGCGCCGTGCGTCCGGCCACCGTGGAGTCGTCGCCCGGCTCGGGCAGGGCGCCCGTGACACCGGCTGCCCAGGCTGCTGCTAACGCGGTCCGGCACCGGGACGGACGAGCGACACGCGGCGTGGTCGCCAGGCCGTCCGGCTGCTTGCCGAGCGCGGAGTCGAGGGAGGCGAGCACCCGCTCGAGCTGCTTGACCGCCGCGGTGGCGCGCTTGCGGAGGTCTTGCAGGTCGATGCCGCGCGGTGCGTCCGCGCCCGGCAGCGCGAGGTCCGCGGCGTGCATCGGCCGGGAGACGCCGAGCAGCCGGTTCGCCGCCCGGGCCAGGACGAGCAGGTCACCGAGGCCGAGTTGGGCTCCGGTGACAGGCGGGGCGTCGGGGACCGCTCGGACCACGGCGTCAGTGGGCACCGCGGCAGTCCGCCGGGAGGGTGCGAGGACGTGGGCGGCGACGAGTCGGTCGAGCTCGGCGGGCTGCTCGGCGACCGCCAGTACGTCGAGCGCGGACAGGCCGAGCTCGGAGAGCCGGAGTTGTCCGAGGGTGGCGGGCAGCTCGATCACGGATCCGGTGGCGGCGTCTCGTGCCTCGACGGTGAGGCCGACCCGGTTCGCCGGGCCGAGCAGATCCTCTGCCCAGACCGCGAGCCGGGGTTCGGTCTTGACCCGCGGGCTTGTGCCGCTCCATCCCTTGCCCGGCTTCCTCCCCGGGGTCAGCACCGCCACCCGGTGGGTGAGGCCGACTCCGGTGCGGGGCGTCCGTACGAACTCCAGCTCCGGGGGGGCCACGTCACCGCGCGACCGGGCGATCAGGTTGGCGCTCCCGCGCTGGTAGTTGCCCTGCAGCGTGTGGTGTACCGCTTCGGCCAGCGTGGCGTCGTCGACGGCGTCGAGCGCGTCTTCGAGGACGGCGAGCGCGTCCTCAGCCGCCGTGACCGAGGCCGGCGTGTCCCAGGGGGCGGTGCGCCGGCCGGCCGCGGTCTGGAAAGGCAGCGCCTTGTCGCGGCAGGCCCGCACCAGCGCCAACCCGTCGACGGTCGCTGTGGCCACGCCTCCGCCCGCAGCGGCGGCACCGACACCCGCCAGTGGAGCGAGCTCGCGGAAGGCCGCGACCAACTGGTGCTTCCCCCGGTCGTGCAGCGTGCGCTCCAGTCGGTAGCCGAGCAGCGCACTGAGTGGCTGTCCCTGCCGGATCCCGTCGAGCAGATCGTTGGCCAACCGCACTCGGCGGGACGACAGGTCGATCGCCATGGGGTCTGCGTAGGACGTCCTGCGGCCAAGCTGCGCGGACCGGAGCACCGCGCTGGTCACCGCCTGGGGCACGCTGGGCGCGTGAATGTAGCCGGTGCTGAGCTCATCGACCAGCAGTCCGGCGGGCTCGCTCGCCGGGCGCTCCTTCTTGGGCACCGCGGTCGCGTTGCGCTCGGGCCACGGTCCCTCGATCCACCCGTAGGCGCCGAGCACCACACCGGTGTTGCCGACGGCCCCGCGCCTCCCGGCTCCCGAGGAGCTGCGGATCGCGAAGAGCCGACGCGTCGCGAGCGAGGTCGCCCACGCGTCGAAGCGATGCGTCGCGAGGTCGAGCGTGTCGAGCATCAGCCGGGCCAGCTCGTCGGCCGGCACGTCACGCAACGCGCCGATTGCGCCGGCTGTATCGCCGAGGCGGCGTCCCTGCCGCAGCAGGAGATACAGCAAGGTGTCCGCGGCTTTCCCGTGTCCCGGCTCACCCTCGATCTCGACCTGCCGGGCGGTCGCGAGCCAGTCCACGTAGCCGGGGGGGTCGTTGTCCGACGACCCGCCCTGCGGGTCCGCGAGCTGCAGTCCCTCGGCCAGCGGCCAGCCGACCTGTCCTGGTGAGGGCCGGTGGATGGTCCGGTTCGGCCGCGGCACGTGCCGGCGGATCGAACGGCCGGCCACCTCGAGCATCTGGTCCTCGAAGTCGAGGGCCCGTTCGATCTCGGCGCGGCTCAGCCCCATGAACCCCGTCGCCCGGGCGAACCAGCCGCGCCGGTCGACGAGGAACTCACCACGGCCCCGCACATTCGCAGCCCCAGGGGTCCGGGCGAGCAGACCGTCACCCGAGTCGTCGGCGGCCAGGGCGGCCCGGCCGGCGGCCGCCCAGGTGTCGCGGAGCCGGGCGAGCAGGTCGGCCATGACCTCAAGACCGTCCTCCCCCACGGCTGGTTCCCACCGGTCGAGGGAGACGGCCGGCAGCACGCCGTACGGTTGGCGACCCACCCTCAGCGCCGGCAGCGGCCCGCGGGCGCGCACCCAGGCGGCGAAGTGGTCACGGACCGGGGCGAGCATGGCGTCGGGGACTCCTAGCCGGCTGCCCAAGATGTAACCCCAGGTCGCGGGCCAAAGGGCACCGTTCATCGCGGCGGCGAGCTCGTCGGTGCGGGCACCGGCGCCGTCGGCGTGGGCGAGCACCGAGGTAGGGACCCCGAGCGCTGTGGCCATCCGGTCGCCGTCACCCGCGCCTGCCGGCCTCGGGCCGTGCTCGCGTGAGTGGCTGCGTAAGTGGCCGGGGTCGGCCGATGTCCAGCCGGTCGAGTGGTCTTTGGTGGCGTTGGTGGAGGTGCCGTGCGCGAGCAGCTCGAGACCGTCCGTGAAGTGGTGGGCGTCGAGCAGCGCGGCGAGGTCCTTGGTGCCATCCGCGTCGGGGCGGATGCCGAGCACAACCACCCGGTCGACCTCCGTGCCGACTCCCGGGAGCCGGGCGGCCATGCCGGCGGCGTACGCCTCGTACAGGTCGACCATCCATCGCATGCCGCTGTCGGTGCTACTACCGTTGCGCTTCGCACCCGGCGTCGGCCCGACGGCCAGCGGTCGGCGGGTCGGCTGCTCCGAGAGTGTCCAGGCCACCCGCTCGCCGTTGCGGTAGGCCAGCACCAGCCACCGGTCCGGGAGGGCCCAGACAGCGGCCGCGCGGGTCCACGAGGACTCGCGCGGCTTCGCCTTGTCCGCACGGGGGGCGGTCGCGCGTGTGATCCACGCCGCGCGGCCGGCACCGAACCGGTCGGCCAGGCCAGCCCAGGCCGCCAGCCCCTCGGCGTCGCCCCGGGCCTGCTCCTTCCAGAAGCGGTTGCCCCAGCCGGACTCGTCCGCTGTCAGCGCCTGCTCGTGGGTGTCGACGGCGATCTCGTCCGGGTAGATCCGTACGACCAGGTCGGTGGCACCGCTCGACCCCTTGTCGTAACGGGTCTCCAGGCGCACCGGCAGCAGGACCGCAGGCACCGCAGGCGCGACGCCGAGGGTAGCGACGACCTGCACGGACAGCGAGGCATCGGCGAGCTCGCGTAGCAGGGCTGCGCGGTGGGCGGTCTCCTCCGAGGTGGATGCCCGTGAGCTTTGAGCGGCTCGCGTCCACTCCTCGATCGTGTCCGTGGCACGCTTGATGTCCTTGCCGGTGGGACCACCGGTGGCGAGCACCTCGCGGACGTCGGTGACGCGTGCCAGCGCCGACCGGGCCTGGTCCAGCCGTTCGGTTGCAAAACGCAGAGCATTCTCGGTCTGTTGCAGCGCAGCCTGTGCCGCCGACGCGGCCACCTCGGCGGCCGCCGCTTCGGCGCGTGCGGCTGGGAGCTCGACCTCCGGACCGAGGAGCGCGTTGAGCCGGTTTCGCAGCTCGGTGGCCCGCGCTGACGCGGCCGTGCGCTGGGCGGACAGCGTTGACTGCAAGTCGAGCAGCTGGTCGAGGACCAGGTCCTCGGGTGGCTCGGGCTCCCAGTTCTCGGGCAGCTTCCAGTCCGGGATCCGGGGGCGCACGGGAGGGCGATGGTTGCGCAACCGGGTCGCGATCTCGGCCAGCTGGGCGTCGAGCCGTGCGACCTCGGCGTCGGTCGCGGCAAGCTGACTGCGCAGAACGGCGCCGGCCGCCCCTTGCAGCTGCATCACGCTGGTTCGGGCGGTCGCGACAACGTGGGCCGCCGCGGCGTCCTCACGCTGCGCGTCTGCGAGCCGGCCGCCTGCCGAGTTCAGTTGCGTGGTGACCTGCTGGACGGTTCCGTGGGCCGTCTGCACAGCCGCCTCGGCGTCACCGATGGCCGCAAGCTGGGCACGCGCCTGATCGGCGCGCGTTCGTGCCGCGTTGACCCGAAGGTTGAGCGAACGGATCTGGTTGAGCCGGATCGACGCGCCCGGCCGGGGCTTGCCGTAGGGGCCCTCGATCTCGAAGTCGACGGACTCCGCCTCGAGCTGGCCGATCTCCCGCGACAGGCTGGCCGCTTCGGCGTCGCCGGCTGCGGCCTGCTGCTGCAGCGCTGGCACCTGGGCGCGATTCTGCTCGGCCTGCGCCAGCCGTTCCTGGGCAGGGCGGAGAGCCGCGGCGGCCGCGTCGTTGACAAGCCGAGCTGACTGCACAGCCTGGGCGGTCGCGGACTGCCGTGCCTCCGCGGCAGACAGCTCGCGTTGGGCGGTAGCGGCCTGCTCGACCAGGCCGAGCAGGTTGCTGACCGCGGCAATCGCGGTTTCGGTCCGTGAGCGAGCGGCGGCGACCGCGGCGGCCCCCTGCTGCTTCGGAACGTTGAGCGCCTCGACCTCTGCGGCAGCGGTCTCGACCCTGCGGCGGGCGTCGTCGTAGGTGATCTCGAGGACCATGGTCAGCCTCCGTGAGTGGCGGTGCCGGCGAGCATCGCGGCTGCGTGCATGAGCACACGCACCGGGGGTTGGCGGGTGGCGAGGGCGACACTTGCGCTCGATGCTTCGACGAGTGGCGGTGCTGTACCGCCGAAGCGCGACTCCGTCGCCTGCTCCTGGAACGCGAAGAACCAGCCCGCGTCCTTGCCGCCTCCTCGTGCCTCCTCCGCGTCCAGATCGAAGCCGAAGAACCGCACGTCGGGCGCGATGAACCCGGAGAACGTCGCCTGCCGGAGGTTCTCCGGGCGCGCCTCGTCATCCGCAGAGCGCCTACCGCCCACCGCGCCAGTCCACCTCGCCCGGACGGCATAGGTCAGTGTCCGAGGGTAGCGGCGCAGCAGCTCGCCGCGGACGACCAGCACCAGCTGGTCCCCGCCGCCCGGCGTTGTCGCGATCGCCGGTAACGGCGCCCGGCGGTCCCACGCCGCAATCGGGAGTACGTCGGCGGCGGTTGCGCCGACCCGGCCACGGTAGTCCCAGAAGGACCGGGCGAAGGTGGCCGTCGTGTCCACCGGGTAGCCGCGCCAAACGAGCTCGCGGGCCAGCTCGGTGTTGAAGCCCGCCAGGAACGCGGCGACGAACGCCGGGTCGGAGCGCAGCAGGATCACCGACTCCTCGGGTATGAGCTCAGTCCCGGGGAGCACGGCGTCGGGCGCGAGGCGGGCGAGACCGTCGTACAAGGGAAAGTTGATGGAGGGCGCTGCGTATCGCGGCGTGAGCGCGTCCTGTTCCGCGTTGGGCGTCGGCGACTTCGCCGTAGCGCGGGCGGTGGTCCGTGTCGCGGAGGTCCTGAGGGTGGCCGCCTTCGACGTCGCCGATCGACGCAGGGTCAACCCGCCGGCCGTTACTGCGACCGCCGCAGCGGCGGACTCGTCGGTGTCCAGTCTTCCGGCGACGCGTCGGGCGACGTTGACCTCGGCTGAGAGTCTCTCGAGCAGAGCGAACCGCATCGCCTGGGCCGGGAGCTCCGGAAGCGCGGGCACCGCGGTCGACGCCTCGACGGCTGCCGCGGGCGGTTCCTCGACCAACCGTCGCACCGGGGGGTCGGTGGGCACGGCCAGCGTTGACCGGGTGATCGTCTCGGCCTGCGCCTGCGACAACTTCAACGCGGGACCGGTCAGCGGTGCGAGCAGCTTCTCCGCCGCGGCCATTGTCTTGGGGATCGATGCCTTGGCCACCGGTGCCGGACGCGGCTCGGGCGCTGGCGTCTCGCCGCGGGCCTCGGCGACCCTTCGCGTAGCCGTCCGGCGGCGGGCGATCGGTCCGCCAGGCCGCGCGATCCGGCGGTACGCAGCGGTGACGGTCGCGTCGGGGGTCCCGCTGGCGCTCACCATCGACGACACCGTCGCCGACCCGAGACTCACTCGCTCGTGCATCGGGGACGTGATCTCGAGCAGGTCCTGCGCCGGAAGCGGACCGAGCCGGCGGCGCAGCAGGCTTTCGTTGGCCTCGGCCGCGAGGCGAGCCCGCTCGATGAGCGCGTTGGCCTCGGTGACCTCACCGGCCTGCTGCCACGCGGCCGCAACAAGGGTCTCCTGGTCCTCGCGCACCAGTGCGGCGCCGTAGGCTGCGGCGGCCCGCCACCGCGGGTCGAGGTTGAGGTCGGAGAGCCACCCGGGTTGGTCGGCCGGTACCTCCGCGGCTCCCGTCTGGAGGCCGCCGTACACCGGTGGCCGGACGTCGTCCTTGTCGCCGGCGACGAGACCGGCGAGTTTCTTGCGCACCACTGCTGGCGGCGGGATGGAGGTGTCGGCGTCGGGGCGTCGCAGTGCGCCTGCGATCTTTTCCGTCGTCCCGCGGCGCGCTCCGGCGGCGGTGATGTCGAGGACGGCCTCACCGACGCCGACCGGTGCCGGCTGCCCCTTGAGGCGTTCAACGAGCGTCGCAAAGTCGCCGTCGACCCCGGTGGAGAACTCCCACGCGTGGTAGACCGGCAGGGTCACCTCGGTGTCCCCTCGACGCCAGGCGGGTGCGAGCGGTTCGTCGGGGTCGACCCTACGGCCCAGGCCCGCGTCGCGACCCGCCGCGAAGGTCGGCACCAGACACGCGACGTAATGGGTGTTGGGTTGCAGCCGTCGAGGACAGATCAGCCGGGACAACACTCTCTCGGGCGCGTGCTGCACCGCGTTGAGTATCGCGGACTCATTGAGCTCGGCAGCGACCTGAACGTGCGCCCAGGCCCAGGTCTCAGTCGGGTCGGGCAGCTCGTCGTCCGGCTCGGCGGGACGGCTGATCCGCAGCACAGTCGCGCGGAGCTGAGTGTCGGGGAGCACGCTCACTCCCTCGCGCCTTTCGACGACCGCAAGCGTCAGCCAGGGGAGCAACCGGTCGCCGCTCGTGGCGGCAGGGGTGAACAGCCAGGGCAGCGACGGTGAGTCGAGCTCGACGGAGACGAACCGGCTCGACTCGAAGGAGCTGCTGCCCGGAGTCGGGTCGGTGCGGATCACCTGGCGGCCGTCGATGCCCACGACGTCGCCCGGCCCGAGCACGCGGACCCGTTGTACGTCGATCCACTGGTCATTGAGCTGCACGCCGACGTCGAGGGTGCCGGCATTGAGGACCGCTACGGTGTCAAGAGCCGGTACAACATCAGTGTCTGCGCCTCCGTCCTTCGTGGACAGCTCAGCGCCGACTCCTTCGCGCAGCCACGGCAAGAAGACCAGCTGGGCTGTGCTCATGACCTCGCTCCTGTGATGATCTCGCTGGTCTCGACGACCAACATCCCCACCCCGCCGGCGTTGCGTCGCAGTTCCTCAGCCTCCACGTATGTCGAGAGGTAGGCGGTCGAGCCGCCCGCGACCGTCATGCCAGGAAGGGCAACCGCGAAATGCGGCTCGACGAGCGTTACGGCCGGCTGGGCAGACAGCGCTACGGCGAGAGCTGCGGGTCCGGACTGGGCGGCCGCCCCGCCCACCTGATCGAGCAGGCCCTTTGTCGTCATCAGCGTCTTCCGTAGGGTCGTTCGGACGGTGGGGTCCGGACCGTGACCGGGGTCGATGATCCTCTCGTCGAGCTCGACGTCAGTGGCGAGCATCTGCGTCGGGAGAGTCACCCGGACGGTGTCGAAGCTGGCCCCGGACGGCAGTTTCTGGAACGACGGTGCTTCGAGCTTCTGCGCGTCGGTCATCTGCAGGAACTGTGCCGGCGCGAACTGGTCGCGCACCGTGCCTGCGGTGACCTTCGCGCCGCCCAGCCGGACCTCCTGGATCTTCAGGTTGCGCGGCCCCTGGATCGTCGCCTCACCGAAGCGGACGAGCTCGGTGTCGAGCGGAGCGACCTTCTGGCTGACGGTCAGGGAGCCGAGCGGGTGCACCACGATTGCGCCGGCGATGCGGTCGGCACCTTCCCGCAGGGATACAACGGCGGCGGCGGCGCCTGGTGGCACGGCCGACCAGGCGCCGGGCTCGGCCAGCGCCTTGGCGACGAGTGCCTGCACGTTCTCGCTGGGCAGACTCCGCGGCGGCGGTGCCTGGCCGATCGTGACGTCGAAGCCGAGCTGGTGCCGACCGAAGCATTCAAAGGTGGCGGTGCCGACCGCATGCCACGGCTTGGGGCCTGACAGCGCCATGTCGAGACGGACTGCGAGGAACGGGTCGCCGTCCCACTCGAGTGAGACCTGCGCGGTGATGTCGACGACGAACGCGAACGGCTCGAACTGGAACAGCGCGTCGAAGCCGAGGATCGCCGAGACCGAGAAGGTGCCGATCACCGGAATGTCGACTCCTGCGTACAGGTCGAGCCGTGCCCCCACCTGGGCGGTGTTGGAGGTGAGCGCGAAATACGCGGCCAGGCGAAGCCGAGGGTTGTCCGAGTTGCCAAGCGCCAGGGTCAACCGGGACAGCGCCGGGAAGTCACTCGGCGGGGTGAAGCGTGGGTGGAATCCCCCGGCGGCGAGCAGCAGGCCCGGTGTCTCCCCCCAGGACAGCCGGACCGCGGCCTGGCCGGTGAGCGTGAACGCGGCAACCCGGGAGTCCCGCAACACCGCGTCGATCGCGAGCTTCTTCGCGGTCAGGTCGAGGCTGCCGAGCAGGTCGAGTCTGAGGTCCAGGACCGGCGCCTCGGGTGTGGGCAGCGTCATCCGTAGCTTGCCGGCGAGGATGACCCGCAGTGGGGAGGGGAGCTCGAGGAACAGTCCGAGCTGGATGGTGACCAGCGCGGGCGTGCCCCAGACGATCTCGGCAGTGGGGCCGAAGACGTACTGTCCTTCGGCGGGCGGGAAGTAGCGACCTAGGTCGCTGACCACCTGCCGCGCGTTGGTGGCCAGGTCGGGTGGGAAGAGGATCGTGTCGAGGGAGCCGGTCTGGAGTCCGTTGCGGAGCTCCTCGATCGCGACGGTGCGGTTGACTCCCACGAGGCCGCCGATGGCGGTGATCGCGAAGCCCAGCCCGAGCTGGATCGGTGGGAAGCGCACGGAGATCAGCACCAGCAAGGAGAAGCCATCACTGCCGTCGGGCATGCGGGTGGTCAGCAGGCCGACCGCTGAGACGCCGACCGCACCTATCTGCAGCTGGACGGCGCCGCCGTACTCCCCGGCGTCGGGGTCGGCGAACAGGTAGCCGCTACCGGTGACGAGGCCGCCCTTGATCGCCAGGCCAACGCCGACGGGCGGCTGGAACCGCGCCGCCAGCTCGGCTGGTCCGACGTTGCCGCCATCGGGCGGGAACGACAGCTCGAGCGCGAGGCCTGCGCGCTCGATCGATGCCGCGATCGGGCCGAGGACGACGTCGGCGCTGGCCGCCGCGATGAGCACGATCTTCTCGCCGTCTGGTTTGACCGCGACGTAGACACTGGGAACCTTGATCGGACCGAGCGCGAGGCCGATCGGGATCGTGCCGGCAAAGCCGTCCGATCCAGCGCCATCGTCGCCGTTCTCGACGTAGAGCCCGCGCAGGCGCGACCAGCCGAGGCCGAGCGCGAACGGCACGCGCATCTCCTTGGGCAGCACCTTCTTCAAGAATCCGTCGCCCTCGCCAGCCGCGAGCACGAACGCCGCGTCAGCAACGCTGAGCAGGCCGCCGTAGTCGGAGGTGCTCCCGAAGGCAGCGAACAGCTCCATGGCGACCCGGCCGAGCTCGAGGCGCGTGCCGCCGGCCCCGCCGAGCACCACGGCGGGTGCGCGTTCCTCTGATCCCTCGCTGAGCGCCCCGAGCCGCTCGGCCCTGAGGTCAAAACGAGCGTCGAGCGACTCGGCCAGGTCGATCCCGGACTTCGAGACCCGGATGGCCGGGAGCGAGTCTCCGGCGTCGACGCCGCCGAGCGCGACCAGCGCGCTGATCGTCAGCGCCCACTGCCCGGTGGTGATCGTCTGCTGGTAACCGCCGAACGGCGCGAGCGCGATAGCCGGGCCTGTCCGGCCGGCGTCATCCTGGTCGACCGCGGAGAGCATCTCGATCTCGGTGCCGAAACTGACCCGTCCGGAGTCGTCGGCGACCGGGATCGCGAACTCGACGATCGCGAGCCGCCCCTTCTCGCGCAGGTCCTCCTGGCTCGCGAGCGCGTCACTGTGGGTCCGCCAGGTACCGCCGACCCGAGCGAGAAGCGGAGCGAGGACCTGGGAGAGCAACAGGTTCGTTGCCGCGGCGTCCGCCGAGGACGCCCAGTCGTTCGCGACGACTCGGTTGCGGACGTAGCCGACCGGGTCCGACAGCAGGTCGCGGATCGCCTTCGGGTTGAAGCGTTGCCGCCGGTCGGGTCGGCGCACGAGCCAGCCCCCGACGGATGCAGCAGGCAGGTCGACCTGCTCCAGGAGGCCCAGCAGCGGCGCGAGGTCGCCGACCATCGGTTTGCGGGCGAGCCAGCGGACCATAAGCCACTGCAGCACGTCCTCGGCGAGGATGCCGACCTCTGCCTGGGTCGCGCTCTTCGGGCCACCGGCTGCGATCAGCTTGGCGATCCCCTCGATCGCGGAGATGAGCTCGCTGACGCCTTCGACCGCAGCGAGGAAATCGTCGAGGTCTTTCGGGTCGATGCCATCGCGGACCGAGTCCACCGCGTCGACAAACCCAAGGATCCCTTTGACAATCGGAGCGGGGTCGATGTCGCTGGTGACCTGCCAGCCGCAGAACTGAAGGAAACGGCGGAGCTGGGTGAGCGGCTCCTCGGCGACCGCGATCTGCGCCAATGGGGTCAGGGCCTTGCCGAACTCGACGAGGACGACGTCGGCGATGTTGTCGGTCATGGCTTCCTTCCGAATTCCGCCTTGAAGCCGAACCATCCGCCGACGTGGCGGGTGCCGATCCAGTCGCGGCGCGGCATCGGCTTGGGCTCGCCTTCCTTCACCTTTGGCGGCTCATCGTGGGGGAACCAGCGGATCTCGTGCGCGATGCTGGTGACCTGCGTGTTGCGGACGTTGAAGGACACGAACCCGATGTTGGCGTGGCCGACGGTGCGGCGCTGCCAGTCGTTGGTCAGCACCCAGGCAGCCGACGACGAGCGGGGCATCCGCTTCACCAACGCGGGATACGAGGCGAGCCGGTTCACGCGTCGGTCGACGAGAGAGACATTCCGCACCGACAAGCCCAGGCTCTTGTCGATGCCGAGCTGCTCGAACATGCCGCCGATCTGCTCTCGCGCCGCCGGGCCCGCGGTCAGGAAATCGCCGTACACCGCAAGTAGAGGGTCGTCTCGGAAGTCCTGAATAGTCTCGATCGCCGACCCGACCTGCCAGGCAGTTTCCATCGCGAGCGACCGGACGCTGTTGGGCCCGGCCAGGGCGACACGCTTTCCCATCTCTAGGACGTCGTTGAGGGTCACCGTGTTCTCCCAGAACGAGTCCCACGCCTCCCCGATGCGTGTCGGGGTTTCCTTCACGGACTCGATCGTCTCGTCGACCTTGGCGCGGGCGAGTAGGCCGAGGTGCGCCAGCGACGAGCTGCCCGCAGCTGGGAGCATTGCCATGAAGTCGGACTGTTCGTAGAAGACGGTGCCCTGGTCGTCGTACAGCAGGTCGTCGATGCGGCCGAGGAAGCGGGTCTTGGGCTCGGAGTTGCGCAGTGACGACGAGGTGAGCTGGATGTAACGCGAGGACACCTTGCCGGTCTTCACGTCGTTGACCGAGGTGCCGGCGTAGTGCACGTCCCCTGAGAGCACGACCGTGCACCGCACGCCCTCGGCAGCGATCGCCTCGAACAGCTTGATCATCGAGGGCACGTTGACCGACCATGCCTCGAGGTCCATCTCCTCCTCGCCGGCCTTGCCGAGCGCGATCAGTCGCAAGGTGGCGGCGCGTTGAGCAACCTCGACGGCGGGGTTGCCGAAGATCGGCGCCGGGGAGAGCAGCAGCGTGATCGTGTCCTTGGTGCCGGACGTCCGCAGCGCTTCGGTGACCTGGAAGGCCAGCGCGTCCTCGTTGATCAGCCCCACCCCGAGCCGATTCCTACCGTCGCGGAAGAGCTTGTCGGCGAGCTTGTCGATGCCCGTGTCCTTGGCCAGCTTTGACAGGGCCGTCGACGCCATGTCGACGGCAGTGAGCACGTTCTGCCGGTTGACCTCAGGCAGCGTGATGTTGGAGAGGATCTGGATCAGCTCGACGTCAGCCTCCTCGACCACCCGCTGGGCGGCGTAGGCCATGCCGAGCGCCGACTTGTGGATGGCCGCGTCGGCGAAGTCCACCAGGGCGTCGAGCAGGCGGTCGAGCGCCGCGGCGCTCTCACCGAGGTCGTGGGCAACCACCGTCTGCAGCGACATCACTGCCTGCGACAAGATCTCCTGCTTGTCGTTAAGGGCGGAGAGGTTGCCCCTGACCTGGGTTAGGAACGTCGCGCCCTCCGGCGTTTCGGGATCCAAGCGCTCCGAAGCGGGAAGTGCGAGCCGTCCGGGGATGTTGGTGATCAGGTCCTGTCCAGCCTTGACCGCATCGACGGCGGCCTTGACCACGTCAGCCTTTGACTTGACCACGTCGGCCTTCGGCGTGTCCATGGCGGCTGCCAACGTCATGACGGCGTCAGTGAAATCGCCTAGCTTGGTCAGAGCGAGCTGCTTGGTCGCCTTGCCCGCGTCGCGCCACTCCTTCGCGATGGCCCGCAACTCCGCACCGCCACTGGTGTCGGCCTCGCCCCTGGGGTTGGGAAGCGACTTGGCTAGCGACGTCCACGAGTAACGCTCACCCGTTGGGAAGAGCCGCCATGTCCTCGTGTCGAGCGCGATCAGCCGGTGTGCGGGGAAGCCGATGGCGTAGTCCCAGCGCATGCGCTTGAAGGCCGCGCGACCGCCGGTGGCCGGTATCTCGGAGTCCTTGCTGGCGATACCGAGCAGGACGTCGGCCTCCCGGTCGCCGGCGTCGGTGGTCAGTACACCCGGCTTGGTCTTGCTGGCGTAGCGCCACAGGTCGATCAGCCTGCGTCCCTGCGCAGGTTTGCCCCCGGGGCTCTCGAAGTCCGACGGCACGTTCCCCCAATGCTGGAAGACCGCGTACGCCGAAAGCCCGTTGCGCAGCATCCGCGGCCCGACGGCGCTGAGGCCCTGCGACATGGGGGAGCCGGCGAGGCGTTTCCGGTTGAGGGCGTTGAGGAACCAGTCGTCGGTGATCTCGTGGTCGTCGAACATCGTGTACGTCGCCACATTGGCCAGCGCCCGACGTACGGACCGCACCGAGTCGGCGTACCCAATCACTTCGCTGCGGGTCTTCTCCCACTCGGCATGGGTGCGGGCACGGAACTTGTCGAGGTACACCCCGATCTCCATGGCCGTCGCCACGCGGGGCGGCACCGCCGCGATGCCCAGCGTCTCGGCCTTCTCGACGAGTTTCTGCACCTTCTCGATCGAGACCGCCGACGGCGGCCCGGGCACGTCGTAGCCGTCCTTCTTCTCATCGTCGCCATCGGTGGCCCACAGCGCGTCGGACCAGGCGAAGACGTACATGGCGCACCACTCACCGAAGCGGAGCAGGTGGTTGGCGGAGGGGTCAACGTCTTCCCCATCGGGGAGTTCCTTGAGCCCGACATCTTGGATAGAGAGGAAGCGGGTGCGCCACCCCGGGTCGATCAGCCACTCGAGTACAGGCGCCAGGCCCGGCATCTTCTCCTTCCATCCGAGCAGTTCTGTGCCGGCCTCAGTGAGAGCCTGCAACAGGCCCGCCGCGACGTCGTCTGCATAGATCTGGTCGCCGGTGAGGAACAGCTGTTGCGGACGTTGCGCCGCTGACTGGTTTCCGTTCAGGACGGCGTCCTCGATGACCGCGTCGACCATCTGCAGGGCATCGCCCTCCTTCTGCCCGCCGCCGTGCGGCTTGCGGCAGGAGGCGTGCACGATGCGCAGATTCTTGGGGTGGTCCGCCGGGAGTGCGAACGATGGGAGCATCCCGTCCTCATAGCCGAGTGGCATCCGGGCTCGACGCTTGTCCCACTGGCCGCCGACCTGCCCCTCGGTGCCGCCGAGAAGCCCGAGCTTGAACAGTCCGAGTGGCTTCGTCGCCCCGTCCTCGAGGAGAAGGATGTCGTAACCCAAGACACTGGCGGGCTTAACGCCAGCGGGGATGTTGACCGCAACGACACCGACCCACAGTTTTGCCCCGATCCGGTCGAGGGTTACCGGTTCACCGGTGATGATCGCGTCGTGCCCTTCATGCTTGACGCGGCCGTCGTACAACTTCACCTGTGCGCTGCAGGCAACGGAAGTGGCGATGAAGAAGTGCGCGCGGTCCGCTGTTACCCGGCGCACCATCGGTCCAACGAGTAGCTTGGGCCATTGGCTCGGCGGGCGGATGCCGGAGGTCTCCATGTGTCTCGGACTATCGGCGCTCGGTAGCGTGGAGCATCTGTGACGTTTCCCCTGCCTTGTCTCTGCCACGGCGCGAAGCCCGATTCCGAGAATGCTGCATACCCACCGCACTGGGCGGAATTGCCAACATTCCGGTCTAACCAGGTCAGACGCTAGCGATCACGAGGTAGGCCGCGGCAGGCCCGAAAAGGTAAAGAAAGATGCCCCGTCGGGACTATTGACACCGATACGGCGCGCGCCCCCAGTCCGCCGATCCCCAACTCCTCTCCGACACCGACACAGGTCTGCGATTACCCGGCAGGGGGGCTTTTGATCAGCGGTTCAGATCCGGACGTTCCTTCGACCTGGCACGCAACTGCCGCATCCAACGCGGCTAAATGACGCCTCTGGCCAGTCGGGGCCACGGGCAACTGAGCGAGTAAGGATCGGGCGCCAGCGAAGAGGCTCGTTGACTGAAGTGAACAATGGTTGTTGTTGGGCGCCCGCGTGGAATATGCCGATCGTCGGATAGCCGGCGAGGGGACGCCAGCCACTCCAGGCGGGGGTCACAGCCGGCGACATCTAACCTGAGGTCGTGACGACAAAGCGTGCCCGACCGGCCAGGGTCGCAGACGTGCACCACCTTGCACTCGGCATGCCGCACGTCACCGTCTACCCCGGCACGGAGCACAAGCCGGTCTACCAGGTGGGCGGCAAGTCGTTCGTCTTCTTCCGGAACCCGCGCCCCGACGCCTTCGACCCGGAGACCGGCGAGCGTTACGACGACGTCATCGTCTTCTGGGTTCCTAGCGAGGGCGACAAGCTCGCGATGGCGCAGGACGACTCCTCGCCGTTCTTCACCACCCCTCACTTCGACGGTCACCTCTCGGTCCTGCTGCGGGCCGGCCGGATCGGCGAAATCACCTACAACGAGCTCGCCGAGGTCGTACAGGAGGCCTGGCTGTCTCGCGCGTCGGCCGCCCGAACGTCAGCCTGGCTCAAGGAACACCCACCGGACTGAGGCCCATGACCTTCTACATCTAGGCCCATCCAGGCCGCTGACAGGCTTAGGAGAGCGCACACGCCTGGCTTGTCAGCGGAAAGGGACTTCTCCGTGGCTATGGGTCGTCCGAGTCTCCCTCCGCCCTTCCACCGGGCCACCCGACCGCATGTCTCGCGGGGGTCCGATGATTTCAGGGAACTACGCGGGTCGTCACCTGCGCCGGGTCCCACGGAACTGGGACGGCGGCGACGCGTCGACGGCGACAGGCTGTGGAGAGCAGCCTCTGGCGACAGGAGCAGTGAGATGGACCGGACCCTCGAGGTCGTCGTCCTCCCGGTGAGTGACATAGACGATCCGTTGCCATCTACCGATACTGACCGTGGAGGTGATCCGAATGGACCCAACGAGAATGATGAGGAGATGGCGCGATGGGTGAGCTGCACGCCAACATGAACATCACGCTCGACGGCGTGATCCAGGCCAACGGTGGTCCTACCGAGCAGGACGGCGACTTCGAGTACGCCGGCTGGGAGCGTCCGTTCTGGGATGCGGAGTCCGGCGAACAGATCAGTGCGGACGTGCAGGCATCCGACGCGCTGCTGCTGGGTCGCACGACGTACGACATCTTCCGCGACTACTGGCCGGGCAAGACCGACCAGATCGGGCGGGCCTTCGACCGGGTCCCGAAGTACGTCGCGTCCCGCGGCACGCCAGCACTGTCCTGGGACACCAGCATCCAGATAACCGACGTGGGCGCCGAGGTTCGTGACCTGCGTGAGCGGCATGAGCAGATCCACACGTGGGGCAGCGCGAACCTGCTGCAGACCCTGTTCCGCGAGGCCTTGGTCGACCAGGTGAACCTGTGGGTGTGTCCGGTTGTGATCGGGCAGGGCAAGAAGCTCTTTCCTGAAGGCACAGCCGCCATCCGGTTCGAGCAGGTCGAGCCGCCGAAGTTGTATCCCGGAGGGGTGATGCTGCTGCGCTACCGGTGCCTCGAGGACCCCCCGGAGAAGGGGGACGTAGCCGAGGCCGTCAACGCTGAACACTGACCGTTGCCGGCATGTGCCAGCGGACGGGCAGGGGTCGTTGGTAATCGCCCTTGGGTGCGTGACAGGCCCTTCCACAGGTAGTGACAATTCCTCGCCGAGGGCCAAGGAGTCGGTGGGTGGTCGCTGAATGGGAAGGGGACTAACAGGCGGCGAAATGACGCACTCCACGAAGCGCGGCTCGAACCGAGCGGATCGCGGCATAGCGCGTATGCAGTGCTGGTTCGACTACGCGTGTGAGATCTCCGCGACGATGTCGAACTGGCCAGCATGCCGGGCGTACTCGGCCAAGACGTGGAAGCAGATCCACTCCAACGTCGGCGGATCTTCCGTGAAGCGTCCCCCAGTGAGAGCGCGGGCCTCGAGCGAGTGCTCGCGAAGGACTGACCGCGTGCGCTCACCCATCGCACGCAACTGCTCGGCCAGTTGCTCGGCAGTTACGTGATCGTTGACCACCCATCGTGCCTCCGGACCGTCGTCGGCGCCGGGTCCTCTCCAGGGATCGGGAACGTTCCAGTCACCCCAAGGGTCGGCGACTGGTTCCCCGAGAAAGCCCCAGATGAACCAACGTTGTTCCATGTGCAACAGGTGGCTCAACAGTTCGATCGGAGACCAATCGCTAGGTAGCCGTGAACTCCGCTGCTCGTGTGGAGGCAACGACAGGATGCCTACGATCAGATCTTCGCGCAGCCAGTCGAGGTAGGCCGCCCAGCGCTCCGCACCCGCCGGCCCAGTCTTCTCCGGCTCTCGAGCGTTCCTGCTGGCCCGCTGATCCTCGCTCATGCTCGGACCCTAGTACGAGGTCGAGGCGTCCCATTCCAGCGTCCGCTGATCGCCACGATGCAGATGAGCCCCGACGGCGATTTGGCGGCACAAGGGTCCGCTGGCGGTGAAATGACGCATTCACCACTCCTGGCGCATCCGAACACCCCACGCAATGCCGTCGAACGCGCGTTGACATCAATTGGTGTGGGCCCGCTGCAGCAATCGTCGAGGCGGTCCCAGGCACGCCGGTACACGCTCCAGACCGTGAGGTAGCTGTTAGTGAGGCTCCCGATCGAGGCCTCGACGGTGGCGCATGTCTTGCCGTCGGCATCGCGCCGCCCCCATGTCGGGGACTGTGTCATCAGCGTCCAGCCCAGGGCGTGGGCGTCGCCGCCGGGTCGCCGCCATTCTCTGGTGAGGGTCCGCTGGTGCTCCGTGTTGTCGGGGAATACAACGATGGCCACGCGGTCAACAATCTCGGTCGTGTTGAACGTGTGCTTGCTGGTACGTGCCGCTCTCAGCTGCTTGAGGTCGGATTCTAGGAGCGCGACCGAAAGACGCAGGTCGACTCCGACCGCGGTCCAGGCCTGGGCGCAGGGCATGGCCCCGGTCCCAGTGGGCACCCTGTGGAGAGCGCACCTGCACCTCACCGGGTCAGGCTGCTCATGATCAGCGCGGCCTCGTGGTTCTCGGGGTCGAGGTCGAGGGCGCGTCGGAGGAGACTCCTCGCCAGGTCGAGATGCCCGTCTACCTGATGGGCCCATCCGGTCATCGTCCAGGCAGCGGATGAGTCCGGACGCAACTCGGTCCACACTCGCAGGAGGGGCCAGACCAGGCTTGTGCGGTGCAGCTCGATCGCTCCCCACACGGCGTCGATGAACCCCTCGTCGTCGAGGTCGAACTCGGCCGGCTCGACCGCGGCCAGTCGGTGGAACGCCGCCTCTGCGGCGTCCGGCCCCGACGTTGTCAGCGTCTCGGCGACGGGGCCGACGACCGGGGGCAGCAAGGCGCGCATTGCCGCCACCCCCTCGCCCAACTCCTCGGGCGTCACACCGGAGATCACCGAGAGGGGGACATCGGCGAGGGCGATGTCGAGCGCTGCCGCCGCGATGGCCGAGGTGGGGACGGTGTTGGAGTTGGCCAGCACGACAACCCCGGTCCGCCGCTCAGGCACCAGCACGAGCCTCGACCCGAACCCGGGGTCCGCACCGCTGTGGCTCAGCGTTCGGTGCCCGCGGTAGCTGCCCACGCCCCAGCCGAGCGCCGCCGCTTCCTCCCATGGGGGGTGACCCACCGGCACCACCGGCTGCCACATCAGGTCGAGCAGCCCAGCGTCCAGCCGTACCCACTGCCCGTCGGAACCCCCAGCAGCCACCTCGGCCGGCTCGAAGTGGGCCACCATCCAGCGACACATCTCGACCAGGTTGGAGTGCAGGGTCGAACTGGGGGCATGGCGCCTGGTGTAGGGATAGGCGCCCTCGGGCACCGACAGTGGCATCCCCACGTGCGGTGAGGCAGCCAGGTGCCCGGGCACCTCGCCGCGCAGGAAGGTGCTGTTCCGCATCCCGAGTGGGGTCAGGACCTGCTGCCGGACGGCGTTCTCGAACGTCGTGCCCGTGGCCCTGGACAGCAGCAGCCCGAGAAGCTCGAACCCGGCATTGGAGTAGGAGAACGTCGAGCCGGGCTCCGCCTGCAGCCGCCAGCCCGACAGGCTGCGAGCGAACTCGCTGAGGGCGTCGTCGCCGAGCTGAGGGTCGTGCCAGCCGTAGTCCGCGACGTCGGGGAGACCGCTCGAGTGGCTCAACAGACGCCGGGCTGTGACCTCCCCTGCCCGACCGTCGGCCAGCGTGAACTCAGGCACCCATTCGATGATCGGAGCATCCAGATCGAGCACCGGTTCGCCGGCGTCCCGAGCGGTCGCCAGCGACACGATCGCGGTCGCGACGAAGGGCTTGGACACCGACGCCAGGTGGAACATCGTCTCGGGTGTGACCGACGCACCGCTGCCGACGTCACGGACGCCGAACCCACGCGAGACGACCTCCTCCTCGCGCACCACCGCAACGGCCAGGCCTGCCACGTCGTGCGAGCCGAGAAAGGTCTCGACCAGAGGCCACAAGCCTTCCTCCACGCTCCCTCGAAGGCGCCCCGTACCCACGTCCACGTCCCGACCCTACGCCGACAACGCGTCGCTGCCTCGGCGGCGCATGCAACCCAGGAAGAGCGCCCCGCCCAACGGAGCAACAAGCGCGTCACTCTGACCGGTATGTGTCATGAGCTGCCCGAGCGGAGACATCCATGAGGCCGACAGCCCAACGGTCCGCGGCGAGGTCGGTGGCGTTGGTGACGTCGACACCACGGCAATCACTACCCGACGTCGTGCCCAACTGTCTTCGTCCGGTCACTGTCGACGGATCACCGAGGCAGTCCAGCAACCGTGCAGCTAAGGCGAGTCCAGACTTCCGATGGACGGGAGCTGGATCTGCCTGGGACGACTAGCGCGTCGGCGGCCAGGCGCGTCAGTCCCCAGCTCTCTGACGAGCTTCTTGTTTGCGATCTCATCGAGTCCGAATCTTCCGAGTTCCCGACCGACTCCCGAGCTCTTTGACGCCACCGAAGGGCTTGGCGGGCGCGCTCTTGATCGTCGTGTTGATCCCCACCATTCCGACCTCCAGCGGGTCGGCAACTTCACGAGCCTTGGTCTCGTCGCGACCGAAGACCGCGGCTCCGAGGCCGAACGGCGAGTCGTTTCGCGGTCGCGCCTGCCTGCTCGGCTGAGTTCACCGAGTACAGGACGGCGACCGGGCCGAACAGCCGGCCGTGCGAGGTGGACGGCCACGCGATCGGCAGCTTCGTCCAAGGCCTACGACATGCTCATCCAGGCAGAAGCTGGAACCCACCGCTGCGAGAACGACCACCCCAACACGATCACTCAACCGAAGGAACATCTCGGAGTTGACGGTCTCGGACCGGTGGCCACCGTGGACGAACACATCGGCAGTCAGCGCGAGCCGGACGGCGATGGTTGGGTCATCGCCCGCCTCGACTCGGTCCCGGCGGTCTTCGGACTGACGCAGAACACCTTCATCGTCTTCACCGCCACCGCCTTCTCCCTGCTCGGGCTGCGGCAGCTCTACTTCCTCATCGACGGGCTGCTGGACCGGCTGATCTACCTCTCCTGCGGGATCGCCGGCATCCTCGGGTTCATCGGCGAGAAGCTGATCCTGCACGCGCTGCACGAGAACAACGTGCCGTTCATCAACGACAGCGAGCCCGTCCCGGTGGTCGAGATCGGCACCGGGCTGTCCCTGAGCGTGATTCTCGGGGTCCTCGTCGTGACCGTCGCGGCGTCTTTGCGCAGCCCCGCCGGCAAGGCCCAGAACGCGATCGCCAACGCACGCCGGCACGCGACGTCGTACCTGGACTCGGAGTACACCGCCGACCCGGTCGAACGCGAGCGCATCTTCGGCTGCTGGCCGAGCGTGACCAGATCATCGCGCTCGATCCGAAGTGCCGACAGAAAGTCCGCGAGGAACCCGCCCTGATGGCCCTTCTCGAACGCGCCCGCGACAGCCACGACGCCGCGGTCGCCCGTGGCGAGGCGGCACCCACTGGGGTGCCGAAGATCCTGCCGCGCCGAAGACCGCCGGGGCTGGGCCCTGAGCGGGAGATGGGGCTTGAGTCCATCCATTAGAACGACGCCGCGCAGTAGTCGTCACCACCCTCCAGGTCGGGAATGCGTGAGCCGCTGCGGCAAGCGGCCCGGGCCGAAGGTGAAGCTCGGACCCCCTGAGCCTCGGAGTTCTTGGTTCACGGTGCGGGAGTTCCCCTCGTCGACGGGACCCAGGCTCATGCGGCTCAACCGGGCGCATCAAGAGCAGGACGCGGCTCGCAGCCACGCACAACACATCGACCCCGGCTTGTCTTGACGCGATCGCGTCAAGACAAGCCGGGTCGGCGGTTACTTCACTTCGGAGCGAAGCACCAGTCGCAGGCCGATGGCCAGCGGGAGGACCAGCCAGATCAGGCCGGAGGTGGCGAGCTGGGCCCATTGCTCGGAGGTCATGTGCTCGTTGAACAGGCCGGACGAGGCGTAGTTGAAGTCGAGCCAGGGACCGTTGTCGCGCCACCACTGCTGGCTGCTGGCCAGGGCGCTGGAGGCCGTCGGCAGCAGCAGTGAGTAGACGAAGTACGCCACGATCGCGCCGGCGGAGCTCCTGATCACCACACCGAGCATGAACCCGACGAGTAGGCCGAGCACGTTTGCAAGAACGATCAGGGCGAACTCCTCCAGGTCCACGTTCCAGGTGGTGTCGACCCCGGTGATCGCCGTACCGACGATGTTGCCGACCGCGCCGACCGCGGCGGCCAGAAGCATCGAGACGACCCCTATCCCTACTGCGCAGATCGCCTTGGCTGCGATCACCCGGCTCCGGTGCGGGACCAGCGTGAACGTGGTCAGGCCGCTGCGCTGGCTCCATTCACCGGTGACCGAGAGGATGGCGACCAGCGGCAGGATCACCGCCATCGGGAACCCGATGGCGCTCGCGAAGGTCTCGTAGTCGAGCGCGTCGTCGGGTGCGAAGACGATCACCGCCGTGGTGGCGAGAACCGCTGCGATGCCGATGCTGGTCATCAGCCAGAAGCCGGATCGAGTGTCGAACATCTTGCGCAGCTCGACGCCGAGGATCCGGCTCATCGGGATCGGCTCGGGGACGGCGCGCTCGCCGTTCCGGCGGACCGGCGCCGCGGGCTCGAGGGTGCTGGTGGTCATGCTGCTTCTCCTTCGGACATGTGGTCTCGCTGACTCTCTGCGGTGAGCTCGAGGAAGATCTCCTCCAGGCCCGCCCCCTCCGCGGGCCGCAGCTCGGTGAGTGCGACGCCGGCAGCGAGCGCGACCTCGCCGACCCGGCCAGGTTGGGCGTCTGCGCGGAGTACGCCGTCCGTGCCGACGCGGCTCACGAGGCCCGCAGCTGTCATCGCCCGGGCCAGCGAGGTGGGATCGGCGCTGCGGGCCACGGTGCCGGCGCCGGCGAGGAGCTCGGCCTTGGTGCCTTGGGCGACGATCCGGCCGTTGCCGATGACGACGATGTCGTCCGCGATCGTCTCGATCTCGTGCAGCAGGTGCGACGAGAGCAGCACCGTGCCGCCCTCGTCGGCGAAATCTCGGAGCAGGTCGCGCATCCAGCGGATGCCTGCTGGGTCGAGTCCGTTGGCCGGCTCATCGAGGATGAGGATCTCGGGGCCGCCGATCAGCGCGGTGGCGATGCCGAGACGCTGGCGCATCCCGAGCGAGTAGTGGCGCACCCGGCGGTCCGCCTCGGCATCGGTGAGGCTTACCCGGTGCAACATCTGCTCTACGCGGTCGGCGGGGATGCCCATGGTGCGCTGGGCGATGGTCAGGATCTCGCGTCCGGTCCTGCCTGCGTGCTGTGCCGAGGCGTCCAGCAAGACGCCGACCTCGCGGCCCGGGTTGGGCAGGTCGGCGAACCGGCGGCCGGAGATCATGACCGACCCAGAGGTCGGCGAAGTGAGGCCGACCATCACCCGCATGGTGGTGGACTTGCCGGCGCCGTTGGGCCCGAGGAACCCGGTGACCCGTCCAGGCCGGGCGGTGAACGTGATGTCGTCGACAGCGGTAAACCCGCCATATGACTTGGTAAGGGACTCGATAGTGATCATGGCGAAAGCCTCACCCGCCGTGGCTCCCGGCCACATCGGGAAGACCACCGGACCTGACCCTGATCCGACCCTGAGCGGTCTCGGGGGGACGCCCACGCCGAAGCAGTCCCATTCGAGTCACGCCATGTCACCGCGTCGCCGATTCGCGTCCGATGTGAGAGCCACGCCCAGCCGCCGTGTGCGTCCCCGAACGATAGGTTCCCGTCGGCCACGTAGAGCGAGTCTGGCCCGCCACGCCCTGGAGAAAGTCTCCTACTAGCCCT
>CAWHPY010000030.1:0-227984 GCA_963831375.1 uncultured Actinomycetota bacterium
ACCGGTGGCCGCGACCACGTCGGCCGTCGACGGACCTCGACGCCAAGGTGGTTGAGGCGGTCGCGGCGCCGGGTGCTCGAACAGCACGAGCTTGAGCGGCGGATCGGCGATCTCGAAGTTGGCGTATCCGGGCCGCTGCTTGGCCGGGGCGACCCCGAACATCTCGGTGTAGAAGCGGGTGGCGGACGATGTCGCTGACGTTCAACGCGAGCTGGACTCGGCTGGTCATGGTGGCTCTTGGATCTGCTCCCGCCCATGCGGGAGTCGCCCCCGATGACGAACGAGCCGCCGAGGGACGCACGCCGGATCGTTGCCCTCGACGCGGATGCGTCCTTCCGGGCCCGACTTCGTCAGTATGATGGAGAGGCGCGCGGAGGATGCCGATGACGAACCCACGAGCACAGCACGATCGATCGCCGCGACCGGACTGGGCCGAGACCCTCGACCGACTGCGAGCCTTCGTCGCCGCACGGGTCGGGGACCGGAACTCGCCGCCGACATCACCCAGGACGTGATCGTGCGCAGCATCGCCTCGGGCGCGCTCGAGCGGGTCGACAACCCGTCGCCTGGCTGTACCGGTCGGCCCGCAACGCCGTCATCGACCACTACCGGACCGCACCGCCACGCTCGACTCGACGGACCTGACGACCCTGGCCCGAACCCGACACATCCGACGACCAGCCCAACGAGGCCACCCGCGAGCTGTCGCGCTGCCTCCAGCCGATGCTCGGCACCTCCACCCCGACGGCACGCGACGCCCTCAGCGCGTCGAGTCGGACGGCGCAGACCCACCGACAGGCCGCAGAACAGCTCGGCATCTCCGTGTCGGGAATGAAGTCGCGAGTTCAGCGTGCTCGCCGAGAGCTCAAGGAACGGCTCACGTCCTGCTGCCAGGTCCAGACCGACCGGACCGGCGCCCTCTTCGACTATGCGCCCAAAACGACGCGCACCTGCGGTTGTGCCGAGGGCGACGCTCCTGAAGAACGCACGGCAACGTCCACGAGCCACCGCTAATTCCAGCCTCTGTCACACACTATTGAGCCATCCCCCGTGTGCCGCTCTTCAGCACGTTACGTTTGCATGCGACTCCCTTCGAGCTCACGCGAGGTCCGCTCGCGGCGGTACGAGCCGCCTCTGCGTGTGGCCCTCCACCGTCACGTACCGCCTTCAGCACCAGCCATCTCCAGGCCCGGTGGTTCTTCAATGCTGGACTCCGGCTGGGTAGACGATGCGACGATCCTAGGCATGGTCCAGCACGTGCTTCGCGCCAAGATCTGGGAGCACTATTCCGGGGACCCTGGGTCTTGGCACTTCCTGACGCTGCCCGCCGAACTGTCCGAGGACATCACGGTCGAAGCGGGTACCGGCAGGGGATTCGGGAGCATGGGGGTTGAGGTCTCCATCGGATCCACGACCTGGCGTACGTCACTGTTCCCAGACGCTGCCGCGGGAAACTTCGTACTTCCCGTGAAGAAGCAGGTACGGCAGGCCAATGGCCTGCGCGCCGGTGCGACCTGCGAGGTCACGCTCGAGGTCGCGCCATTCGATCCGGCGTGAGTGCGCTGCGTAGGTCATGTGACGGCGGTCTAACGGATCTCCAATGAGTTTGTCCGGGGGGACCGGGTCGATCAACTCCGTTGACCGAACACCCCAGGACTGACGAAGAGCGGAATCGTCGTGGAGAGTAGGTCCGGTGCGTCAGACTCCGCCCGGTGCGAGTAGGGACGTGGAATCTGCAAGGTCGCTGGGATGCTCGAGGCAACTCGAGCAAAGCGCGACGATGCGCCGCGATGTCCTTCTTCTCACTGAGTCTCCGAGCGTGTCCACCTTTCCGGGATGAGACTTCACTCAACAAGTATGTTGATGGCGCCGCGCTGCCGCTAGGCAGCGGTGGCTTCTCACCACCCGCTCCGCGCGTCGGGTTGGGCGAAGATGGTGCGGAACACCGCGGCGACCATGTCGGCGTAGGTTTATAGGCCTGAGCGCGAGGAGGTTGCGCGCGAAGTGCACCCGGCACCGCTGATGGCCGCGCTTCTGGAAGGAGCGGTTGAGGGCGGCGACGAGGCCGGCGTGCTCGTTGGAGATGACCAGCCGAACGCCGGTCAGGCCGCGCGTCTTAGGTCGGTGAGAAAGGCCCGCCAGAACACTTCGTCTTCGCTGTCGCCACGTCGAGGCCCAGCGCTCCCGGGCGCCGTCGGCGGTGATCCCGGTGGCGACCACGACCGCCATGGAGACCACCTGGGAGGCGCGTTGCGCACGTGCAGGTAAGTGGCGTCGAGGTAGATGTAGGGGAACTCGGTGTGGTCCAGGCGGCGGGTCCGGAAGGCCGCGACCACCTCGTCCAGTCCGGCGCAGATCCTCGAGACCTCGGACTTGGAGATGCCGGAGGCGATGCCGAGCGCGGCGACCAGGTCATCGACGCGCGGGTGGAACCCCGGCGAGGTAGGCCTCCATCGCGACCGCGTAGAGCGCCTGGTCGATCCTTCTCCTGGGTTCGAGAATCACCGGGAAGTACGCCCTGCGCAAGTTGGGGATCCGCAACTCAAGATCGCCGGCCTGGGTGGCCAACAGCCGGGGTCGGGACGTGGAGCGGCTCACCGGTGGCGACGTACGCCCTCACCTGTCCAAGACTGGGCCGAGGTGGCCACCGGTCGTGGTGTCTCGGCCGACGACCGAAGCCCGACCGGAGAAATCATTGCGGCGCTCTGCATGAGCCACCGCCTGGCCCCGCCTGACACTGCCGCAGTGACTCGCACGGCGGTCCACACCACCGCCGGTACGATGCTCCTGAGAAACGGTCCCATCCTCGAAACTCGTGGGCCGTTGACACTTCGGAGGAGAGGTTCGTAGGTTACTCGGCGTGCCTAGAGACGGCCTTGAAACGGTGAGGCACTGGACCGCTGGGAGGGGGTCGAATGCAGCACCGTGTCGAGCGCTACGCCGCAGTGGACCTTCTGACCCCAACTACAACGGTCAGCGCAAAGGCCCGACAGGACGTCGCGTGGGTGTCCACTGGCACGACTATTACGAACTTGTCTATGTTTCCGCAGGGGCGGCGTCGCACATCGTCAATGGCGTGAAGCATCGACTGTCGCGCGGCAGCGTATTCTTGCTTACGCCGGCTGATTTCCGGAGATACACACGGACTCGGGGAACCACTCTCGTGCTACAACGTGGTCATCGACGCACAGCTTTGGGAAACTCGTCTCGCAGACTTCTTAATGCCTGGCTCGGAGCATATGCTGGATGATGTCAGATCAACCCGCTCTGGAGCCCGACTTCAAGAGACTCTGGCACGAATCTCGCGCCGATCGCCCTGGAGCGGTAGTCATGATGCATGCAGTTCTCGACTGTATTGTCGTTGAGTTGGGGCGCCAGAGCCCCGCGGGCCTAAGATCCGGGCAGGCCTGGGGTCATGGGTCGAGGCTCCCGACATCAAGCGCGCGGTGCTGTACGTGGACAGGCACTTCCGTTCACCCCTCACTCTGGCGGGTGTCGCCGCCCAAGCTCACCTGTCCCCTAACTACTTCAGTGAGCGCTTTCGGGCGTTACGGGACCTCATTTCGAAGGTATTTACGGCAACGGCGCCTCGGGTCGCCCGGTCCTTGCTGGCCTCGACGAGGCTAGGCATCACCGAAATTTGTCATGCCTCGGGCTTCGACAGTCTTTCGCACTTCGGCCGTGCCTATCGCGACTGGTACGGGGAGACGCCCACAGACTCTCGCGGCGATTCTGCGGGGCCGAGTGCCGATCGTGTCGCGGGCCTCAATGATCCGTTGCAAACTTGTTAGACAGCCGGCGTTCCAAGACGACTTCCTTCCGCTGGTTCCGTGGCTAACACTCGCAAGCGGCCTCGCGCCGCCCCTCTCCCAAAACCAGGGCTCGCACGGCGGGGACATCCGTGCGAAGCCCAGGAAGGGCCGCCCACCGCGTGCACGATGCCATCGGGACATGCCTGGTGAGCTCGCGAACGCTCGACAGCCGCAGTCTCGCGAGCCCCACCGCAGCAACTTTGAGCCTCCTCATAGGGTCTACGGCGAGAGCATCCAATACGACACACTCCGTACGTTTCGACACCGCCCGCCAGCGCTGATTAGGCATGAGACCGAGGGCGACCCATGCTCGCCCGATCGAGCAGCGACCCCAGCTGACGTACCTCTAGACCAACTTCCACGAGGCCTCGCGCTGCGCCGCTCCCACGACGCCGGACGACTTCGTGGGAGATCTCGGACTCTGCGCAGAGATCTGGGGTACCCGGCAAGAAGGGTTCCTGGAGACAAGCATCTGAAGATATGTCGATCGCTGCGGAACAACGGTGGCGCGGCAGGCGCCTAGCCGCCTTTAACGTTGGTCCCGTTCGATACAGCGCGCATAGGAAAGGAGGGTGGCACCATGCTCACCCCGGAAGACGTTCAATTTTTTCGGACCAACGGCTACTACCTGAATCGCGAGCAGTTGTTCTCGCCGGAGAAGCTAGACGGGCTCGAGGCAATCTTCGACGAACATCTCGCCGATAAGGGCGACAAGCTTTCTGATGAGTTGGACACTCCACATTTCCGCGATCCCAGGCTCTTGGAGTACCTACTTTCCGACGAGGTGCTCGACCTCGTTGAACCACTGGTGGGTCCAGACATCGCGCTGTGGACGAGCCACTTCATCTCGAAGGATCCCTATGTAGGTCGGGCGACCCCCTGGCACGAGGACTCGGCGTACTGGGAGGGACGGCTCAGCGAGTACGACCGCATCGTCACGGTCTGGCTGGCGCTCGGCCCCAGTAACCGGGACAACGGGTGCATGCGCGTCATTCCTGGGACCCATGACAACGGGTTCTCCGAGTATCGGCCTGTCGACATGACTGACCAGACCTTCCACACCGAAATTACCGAGGTCGATGAGAGCAAGGCGGTCGACTTCGAGCTTGAGCGCGGCCAGTCATCGCTCCACGACGGCCGCATCATGCACGGCGCCAAGCCGAACAAGAGCCCCGTACGGCGAACCGGCTACACAATGCGGTACTTCCCCGCTTCGGTGGAAGTCTTGCCTGTGGAGAAGAACGCCGAGATGAAGATCTGGCTCGCTCGAGGCGAGAGTCGCTCCGGAAGCGACTACGTCAACGCCTGACACATGATCCAAGCGCCGAATCGGTGATGCGCCGGGCGGCCTATCGACAAACTCGAACCTGGTCACCTGAGAGAAGGTCACCCGGCTCTGCCAGGCCCGCTGAGTGAGGCAGCCGACTCTGGAGATTTGGGTGCCGTCGGTAGCCGTCCCCTGGAGTAGTGGGATTTGAGGGTGATCGGAGCAGCTCCGACGAAGAAGGGGCCATCGGCGGGATCTTGGTGTGCACGGCCAAGTACTCACTGAAGGGAACCCCACCGATGGCCTTATCCCCCGTCTGTCGTGTCCGAGCTGCTCCAGGGAGGAGCTGATCGGAGCCGAAGCCACCGAGCGGATCCGCGCCGCACGCTACGAACGCAGCGAGTCTCGCACCAACGAACGCTACGGCTGGGACCATAGGCACGGCGGCGCAGACCAGGCGGGGTCGCAACTCGTGGTCGCCCCCAGGTCGGGTCCGGTTTCAGGGCAGGGCCCCCCGACGGACGTCACGGGCCGCTGGACCTTGTTGTTGAGTTTGCGTAGGGCTGGATGCCTCACATCGACCCGTCAAACAATTAGGACAGGTGGATAGAATGTCTGCACAAAATCTTGACTGTGGCGGTCAACCCAGCAAGGCTGACGGCACCGCCCTCACCCACTGAGAAGGACTGGATAGATGCGAATCGGTGTCTTCGGAGTCGGCCGGATTGGTGCCACGCACGCGGAGGTGTCGTCCCAGCTACACCCGGGACAAGGCCATCACCTCCCGGTTGCCGCGCGTGGAGCAGACGGTCGGTGCGAGCTTCCACTTTCCTATCTCCCAGTAATGCACGTGCCAGAACTTCATTTCGAGACGAACGGTTCACGATGAGTCGGTGGCGGCCGCTGCAAGACGGCTGGACCTGCTCGGTACTGTCCCCCAGCAGTGAAGTCCCCGCGCAGGTGGCGCGAGGACTTCCTCTCGCGGCATCCGTTCCCGGGTGCGTCCACACCGATCTCATGGCGGCTGGTCTCCTGGCAGACCCCTACCTCGATCGCAACGAGCTGACGGCCGCGTGGGTGGGGCACCAGGCCTGGAAGTACTCGACGACGTTTGGTTGGGCCGACGACGGATCGCAAAACGTCGACCTGGTCTTCGAGGGGCTGGATACGGTTGCGACGGTGATGCTCAACGGCCAGGAGATCGCGCGAACCATCAACATGCATCGCCGATATCAGTTCCCGGTGCGGCATCTCCTGGTAGAGGGGGAGAACACCCTAAGCGTGAGCTTCGACTCCGCTTGGGCTTACGCAGAGGACGCTCGCTCCGTCGCAGGAACCCTGCCGAACGCCTATCCGACTCCGTTCAACTTCATCCGGAAAATGGCCTGCAACTTTGGTTGGGACTGGGGGCCGTCCCTCGTCACCGCAGGTATCTGGCGGCCAGTGGGACTCTGCAGCTGGGACGTCGCCAGGCTCGGCGAGGTCCGGCCGCTGGTCACCGTCGAGGCCGACGAGGGTGTCGCCCGTTTCCACCTCGTCCTGGTCGGCATCGATGGACGAGCCCCGACCGATTCACTCTCCGTAATTGCTCGTGTGGGAGACCAGATGGCTAGTGTCGAGGTCGCACCAGGCGAACGCGAAGTTGATATCGGGGTCCGCGTCCCCAGCCCGGACCTGTGGTGGCCGCGGGGACTAGGGGAGCAACCGACTTACGATGCGAGCGTCGTGCTGGTCGATTCGGTTGGTGCTGAGTTGGACTCATGGACGCGAAGAGTCGGCTTCCGAACCGTGCAGGTCGACACCGTTGTCGACGAGCACGGGACACCCTTCGTCATTTCGGTGAACAACATCCCTGTCCCGGTGCGCGGTGCGAACTGGATACCGGACGATGCGTTCCCCCACCGAGTGGACCGGGGGCGGTATCGGGAACGAGTTCAGCAGGCGGTCGACGCAAACATGAACCTTCTCAGAGTGTGGGGCGGTGGTATCTACGAGGACCGCGCGTTCTACGAGACGTGTGACGAGATGGGGGTCTTGGTGTGGCAGGACTTCTTGTTCGCGTGCGCTGCCTATCCGGAGGAGGAACCTCTTCGAAGTGAGGTGGAAGCGGAAGCTCGTGAAAATGTGACTCGCCTCATGCCCCATCCGAGTTTGGTGCTCTGGAATGGCAACAACGAGAACATCTGGGGCTGGTTCGACTGGGGCTGGCGCGACAGTCTGGGTGACCGGACCTGGGGTGAGGGCTACTACTTGGACCTGCTGCCGCGGATCGTCGGGGAGTTGGACCCCACCCGGCCTTACTGGCCCGGCTCACCCTATTCAGGATCCATGGAAATACATCCGAACGCAGACGAGCACGGTCTGCGGCACGCGTGGGAGGTGTGGAACGACGTCGACTACGTCGAGTACCGCAACTGCTCGCCCAGATTCGTTTCTGAGTTCGGGTTCCAAGGCCCTCCGACCTGGTCGACGCTCCAGGCCAGCGTGCACGACGACCCTCTGACGGTCGACTCGCCGGGGATGCAGCTACACCAGAAGGCTGAGGATGGTGACGGAAAGCTGAGGCGCGGCATGGCCAACCACCTTCCCAACCCCGTCGGCATGGATGACTGGCACTACCTCACACAGGTCAACCAGGCCCATGCTGTCGCATTCGGAATCGAGCACTTCCGATCATTGCGGCCGTTGTGCACAGGCTCGATAGTCTGGCAACTCAACGACTGTTGGCCCGTTGTCTCCTGGTCCGCGGTGGATGGTTACGGGCGCCTCAAGCCGCTGTGGTACGCCTTGCGCGCTGCCTATGCCACTCGCCTGCTTACCGTCCAGCCGCGAGGCGAGGGTCTCGCCCTGATCGCCGTGAATGATGGCCGGGACGCGTGGCACGATACGGTCACGATCCGAAGGATGTCGTTCGACGGCGACATTCTGGCTCAGCGGACCCGTCGGCTTGACACCCCCGGACTGGGGAGTCAGGTCTGTGAACTCCCTAGCGATGTCACCACTCCTCGGTCTCGGACCGCTGAGATCCTCGTCGCTTCGACTTCCGCCGGCGTCCGGGCCCTCTGGCTGTTTGCTGACCCAAAGGATCTGGCCTACCGACCAGCCCGTCTCGAGATCAAAACCGCCAAGACGGGTTCGGGGATCGAGATGACGATCACGTCGCCGACATTCGTCCAAGCGTTGTGTGTCTTCGCTGACCGACTACACCCAGCGGCACAGGTCAGCGACATGCTCCTGACCCTGCTACCCGGGGAGAGCCGTGTCATCCAGGTGACTGGGGTCGAAGCCGGAGACGTCGAGCTGCTCAAGACCGCGCCAGTCCTCCGCTGTTTGAACGAGAGAGCCACGGGGTAACTGCGCAGCAGGATGCGGCCCCCAAGGAACTCCACCACGCCGGTGCTCTGCTCGCCCTTCGCTAGGAAGTTCAATCGTCGGAGGTACCTGGGGAACTGCCCGATTGTCACTCCCTTGCGCCCAGGGGTCGCGAGCTTAGAAACGAGGAGCCTGGAAGTGGTTTCACTCGGCGCCGGGGTAGTCCCTCGACCGCAACTGGGAACCTTGACGTCATGACATATAGACAAGTACCGTTCATGATCTACGCCACACTGTGCGGCCTGGCCAGATCGGGCAGCCGAAATCTTAAGGATCTGACGTGATTCCAACTTCTTCTCCCCGTGGAGCTGCCCGGCCGCGGCTGGTCAGTGCAGTGGCACTCTTGGTGACCTTCGGGCTGACTGCTTGTGGCTCCGGAGGAGAGGACGAGTCAGGCGATGCTGTGGTCCTGAAGATCCAGCACAGCGGCGTTCCGTCTGAGCCGTTCTCTGGCGCCCTGAAGGCCGCGTTCAAGCAGTTCGAGAAAGAGAATCCGACCATCGACATCCAGGAGAAGATCGTTGATGTCGAAGACAGCCCCCAGGTGTACGAGACTTCTTTGACGGCCGGTGACCCAGCTGAAATCGTCATGATCAATTTGTATGGAAAGCCGACCCGATGGATGGAGAACCAGGCGACCCTTCCGGTCACGGACTATCTCGATGAGTGGGGGCTCGCCGACGATTTGAAGCCGGAAGCCGTCGACCAGTGGACGACGGGCGCCGACGGCGACGTCCAGGCATTTCCGTACTTCGGCTTCGCCTGGCCGGTCTTCTACAACACCGCGTTGTTGAAGGAAGCAGGCGTGGATGGCATTCCGCAGTCATCCGAGGATCTCCTCGCGGCAAGTCAGAAGTTGGAGGCCGCTGGTTTGGATGGCATTTCGATCGGCGGCAGAGACTGGTCGGGCAACAAGTTCTTCTGGCAGGCGATTCAGGCGTACGTCACCGAGGATGAGATGAAAGATCTCTACGTGAATGGTGGATGGGCTGCGAATCCCAACGTACGCAAAGGTGTTGACTACTTCACTGAACTGAGGGACGCTGGCGCGTTCATCGACTCTGCGGAGGGCCTCACCGTGGACGCGATGTACGCGGCATACAACGAGCAGAAGGTCGCCATCATGTCGGCTGGATCGTGGGCCTTTGAAGGGACGCCCGACAAGGTGGTGGACGCCACTGAACTCTCCGGGCTGCCGATGCCCGAGGGTGCGGTGCACGAGCGCCCAACGGTTTACGCCGGGTATACCAGCCTGGGCTTCTGGCTGAGTCCGACGGCCGAGGAGAAGATCGATGCAGTGGAGAAGTTCATCACGTTCATGTACCAGCCCGAGACCTTCGCCCCGTTCATCGAAGAGGGCGGTTACCTTCCTCCATTCGAGGAGGTGGACTTCGACGTCGAGAAGGTGCACCCCCTCATGCGCGAGGTTCTCGAGGGTGAATACGAACAAAACGTAGAACTGGCGGTGCTCGCGGACACCTTCGTGCCGCCTGACACATTGTCGGCAACTGAACGCGCAACCAGTCTTGCCTTCAGTCCCGGCACATCGACGGATGAAATCATCGAGGCGCTCGAGGCGGCCTATCAGTAAACGCGCATCGGAGAATTCGCGAAGGTGACTCGCAACCTGGCAGATGGAGCAGCTGTGAAACCTTCTCCCCCGTTCGAGTCCTTGCGAGAAGGTCGCGCACGAGGCCACGCCCGAGCGTCCCGCATTCGTAGGGATGCCTGGGCGCTGGCTCTCTTTACGGCGCCCGCAGTTGTTTGGTTCGTCGTATTCATGATCGGGCCGCTGATCAGTGTCTTCTACTTGAGTTTGTTGGAGTGGCCGAGTTTCATCTTTCCGCGGAAGTTCGTCGGAGTTCAGAATTACGTCGACCTGTTTCAGGATCCGCTCTTTTTCACAGCTCTGAAGAACAGCCTCATTCAGGTCGCTGTGGTTCTGCCGATCATGATCACGCTGGCGTTCATGCTGGGCTTCTTCCTGAGTCTTCGTCCTCCCGGTCATCGCGTGCTGGGGGTCATCTTCTTCACCCCAGCGCTGGTGTCGTACCCAGCGCGAGCCATGATGTTTCTCGGTCTGTACCACCCCGAAGGAATCGTGAACACCTTCCTGACTGCCGTGGGACTGGAGGCCCTGACGACCAGCTGGCTAGCCAACGGATCCACCGCGCTCATGGCCGTCATCGCCATCGACCTGTGGGCCGGCATCGGCTTCACTGCGGTCCTCTTCGCCACCCGCCTCTCTGGGATTCCCGAGGAGATCGCGGAGGCTGCCCGGCTCGACGGCGCCGGCCAGTGGTCGATCATGTGGAAAATTGCGTTTCCCCTCGTTCGGGACTTCGTCGGGGTCCTCGCGATGTTGCAGTTTCTCTGGACCTTGCTCGCATCGGCCCAAAATATCCTGCTTCTCACCGAAGGGGGTCCGGGGAACTCCTCCATGACATTGGCCTATCTGCTCTATGACCAGGCCTTTGTGTCGTCACAGATCGGGTACAGCCAGGTGGTTGGAGTATTTCTCTTCCTGTTTGGGCTCGCCGGAATGCTGCTCATTCGACGAATTTTCCGGCCGAGTTACTGAAGAGCATGACGTCGAACATCCGATGTATAAGAGGGCCAAAACTGCAGGGGCGCGGTGACGTATGAACAGAACTGTTTCATTTTCAAAGGCGCGATACCTCAACGGCGTGCTCGTCTATCTCATCGTGCTCGCCTATGCCTTAGCGATCCTCCTGCCCTTTTACTTCTTGCTGGTCTCGTCATTTAAGACCACATCGGAAGTCTTCGCTTCTCCGCTTGGACTGCCTAGGTCGCTCGGCGAGGGGTGGCAGAACTTTCAGATGGCTGAGACTCAGGGGCAGCTTTTTCTGGCGTTGGGTAACTCTCTCCTCATCACTGGGGGTGCAGAGATACTGACGCTCGTACTGGCCATTCCGGCCGCCTTCGGTATCGCGCGGAGTCGAAGCCGAGTCGCTGGCATCCTGGAAATGGGATTCGGTATCGCCTTTCTGATCCCACCGTTCGCGCTTCTCGTTCCAACTTTCCTGTTAGCTGCCTTGACGGGCCTCTTCCAGACGCGATTGTTTGTCATCTTATTTTACCCGGCGATGGCCTTGCCTCTTGCAGTCATCATTTTGGTCCGGTTCATGCGTGCGATCCCAGCAGAATTAGAAGAAAGTGCAGTGATGGACGGAGCTAGCCGTTCAGCGATCCTGTGGAGAATCTATGCCCCGTTGGCGATGCCGGGTATCGCGACGGTGGCGGTGCTCAACTTCCTGACGTTTTGGAACGAGTACATATTCGCATTGATCATTCTCGGGCCAGATATCCAGACTCGAACCATCCAGATGGCCATCCCCACGTTGCGAGGCAGTCGCATGATTGATTTCGGGCTCTTGGGGGCCGGAACCGTCCTCAGTCTTGTTGTGGTTTACCTCGTGTATGTGCTGATGCAGAAACGTATGCACTTGGCGCTGACAGCCGGAGCGGTGAAGGGATAGTCAAGTCTTCGCTGGAGCGTCGCCCGTCGAGCTGGGGATGATTATTCCCCCCATTGCGCACTACATGTGGTGCTCGAATTCCTACCGTCTATCGCTCGACGAGTGTCGTCTGGAAGGCGTAAAGACCTGGTCTGTAAAGATGCAGGCCATACTCAACAGCCTGTCCCTTGTCGTTGTACACCGTGCGTTGCATCGTGAGCAGCGGGGCCCCCCTGGACTCGCCGAGCAACTTCGCCTCGCGCGCGCTGGCACGGCGCGCCGTGATCTCCTGGTTCGCGACCTGCATATGAACGCCAGCCAGCCGAAGCGTGCTGTAGAGCCCTGCCCTCTCAAGGTCAACGCTCCCCAGATCGACCACCGAAGCCGGCACAACATTGTGCATCAGCGCGAGGGGCTGGTCGTCCATGAAGCGGAGGCGCTCGAGCAACCAGACCTTTTCGTCCGGGTCGAGCCCGAGGTGGGCACACCCATCCCCGGTCGCCTCGGTCAGCTTAAGTCCAAGCACCTCAGTGCGGGGCCGTTGACCGTTACGGAGAAGATCATCGTAAAGGCTTGTTAACTCCATGGATCGGCGCAGGTGACTTCGCACCACCTGAGTGCCGACTCCGCGTCGCCGCACGACCATCCCTTTATCGACGAGGACCTGAATGGCCTGTCGCACCGTGGGCCGTGAAAGGCCGAGTTGTCCCGCCAAGGCCACCTCGTTATCCATCCGGCTGCCTGGGGCTAGTCGTCCGTCCTGAATCGCGCGCTCAAGTTGTTGCGCGACCTGGAAGTAAAGCGGGATGGGACTGGATCGCTCGATCACGATGTCTAGTTGACCTGTCACGATCACATCCTAGCCCGGCCCGCTGAAAGTCAGGACATCAGATGTCACAGACAAATGCACAGCTTTGAGCGTACGTCTTGTGCCTGACATCGGTACCTACTTGGAGCCGAAGTTTGTACATGAGCAACGAGAGCGCGAGAAAGCTGTGCCTCGAGCGCATCCCCCGCACGCCCAACCGGTGGGACATGCTGGCCCGTCCCCGAGGAGTCCGCGCCGGCCTCGCCGCAGGCGTCCCGTTCCCGCAGCGCATGGCCTGCCCCCCGTCGAGTACGCCCAGCTGGCCCTCGCGATCATCGACCGCGACTACCTCAACGGCGAGACCAGCCGGATGGCGGCGCGTTCCGGACGACCCGACGCTAGGCGATCAGTATCGTCGGCTGACCTTGTCCGCGAGCCTGGCGAACAGCGACGTTCTTTCCGGCAGGCGCCGGCGCTCGAGGACGTCGGCGACCTGGTAAAGGCCGTACATGCTGTAGGTGCCGAGGAATCGGAAAGGTTCTGGTTCCCACCGCCGCGGGGAACGGTCCACCCAAGGCAGGTTGGTGTGGCGAGTGTCTTGACCTGCGACCAGCTCGGCAAGGCTGCGTCCGGCCACATAGGCGGCGGCGACACCCTGGCCGACATAGCCACCCGCCTGGCCGAGGCCGGTCGTCCGGTCAAACTGGACGCTCGGCGACCAGTCCCGGGGCACTCCGAGCGGCCCGCACCAGGCGTGTTGCAACGGCGCCTCCGCGATGGCCGGGAACAGCTCCCGGAGTACGCGTCGAAGCTGCTGGACCGTCCACGCATCCAGGTGCCCGTTGGAGTCGACACGCGACCCGTACCGGTAGGGGAGGCCGCGACCAACCAGCGCGATGCGGTTGTCTGCGGTGCGTTGGGCGTAGAAGTATCGATGGCTGGCACGGGACAGACCCTCGCGCCCCGCCCAGCCGATCGTCGCCAGGTCGCCCTCGCTCAGCGGGTCGGTCACGATCATGGACGGGTTCATCGGCAGCAGCTCCGCCCAGCCGCCGGGCAGCGTCGATGTATAGCCCTCGGTGGCGCGGAGCGCCCCCGAGGCCGTCACCCGTCCCCGGGTCGTCGTCAGGCAACCAGGCGCGAGCTCGGTGACCGGCGTGTTCTCGTAGATGACAACGCCCTCATCCTCGACGATCGAGGCGAGGGCGAGCACCAGCTTGCGGCGAACGCGTCACTCGTCATCACTGTTGGTGACGAGACCCTGCAGACCTGCGCCGACTGCGCGCCCTCGACCCGAGGCCGCCAGCCGAGTCACTCACTACTTTACGACGAGGACGCCTACGGGCGGCGGGAAGGGCAGCGTTGGCCTCGAGCTCGATGTCGAAGAGTCGGGAGGCGATCCCCGCCAGAGTCGGCCCTGACCTCGGAGAGGTCCGGGTACGGCCCGCGATGCCCGTCGATGCGCTGCGTGGCTGGGTGGATGAGGGCCCGGAACCGATGCGTCGACTCGACCGTGAGCGCCTCAACATCGCGGGCCTCTCGCGCGGGCCGCGCGATCAAGGACATCGGGTTCTATCGAGAGCACCATCGCGGACAGCAAGCCAGCATTTTGGGCCAGCACCGACCGAACCTGAGCAGTCGAACGGCCACGGGCTCCGATGTCCCCCGGGCTGCCTCTAATAGAACTACGTGGACCTCGCACACCCTAAGACCACCCACGGCGGGCGACATCACAGTTCGTAGCGCCGCGTCGTACGCCCCCAAGGTCGAGTCACGCAGACGACCGCTGAGTCGAGTCTTGCCATGACGTTGCCGGTGACGAGTCCAAAAGCCGTCCAACGATCCAGCGTCATGTCGGACGTCACCCCCGGTTGTGGCAGTGCACGTTCGCGGGGAGCGCGGCACACATGTCCGGACGTTCGCTCCCGCGAGTGCCGTCCGCCGCACGCCCCTCGGCCGCATTGTGCCAAGACTCGCTACGGACGGACGTCGATGAGTACCTTGCCCACCGCTCCGTTCTCGACGGCCGCGTGCGCCTCGGCAGCCTGCTCGAGGGTGTAGTGGTGGAGAGGGAGCCCTGCCTCCGATCCCACTCGTACAGCCTCGTCCAGCACGGCTGAGGCGACGTCCTCCAGCGCGCGTGCACGCCAGGGCCCGGGGGCGTTGTAGACCAGGACGAACTGCCAGCGGGCGTTCGGCACCATCGAGGGGCGCACGGGGAGCTCCATCGCGCTGCCGCCGTTGTTGGCGTACACCGCCACCGAGCCGTGCCGGGCGAGTACCTCCGCGTCGAGCGCGGCGTTCACCGCCGGGGCGACCTCGACGATCGTGTTCACGCCGTCCGGGGCGATGGCGCGCACCTCGGCGACGACGTCCTGCTGCGTGTAGTCGATGACGTGGTCGGCGCCGGCATGCGCCGCGAGGTTCGCCTTCTCCGGGCTGCTCACCGTGGTAATGACCGTGGCGTCGGACCACCGGGCGAGCTGGATCGCGGCATTACCGACGGCCCCAGCACCTCCAGCCACCAGGACGGTGCGACCCTCCATCGTGCCCGGGCCGAGACGTGTCGGACCATCCTCGGTCACGGTCAGGCATCGGTGCGCGGTCAGGAACGGCACCCCGAGGCTGGCGCCGAGGTCGAACGACGCAACATCTGGCAGCAGCACCACGTGGCTGGCCGGCACGACGGCGTACTCCTGCGCGGTGCCGCCGGCGGGCCGGAGGTGGGCCGCCTCCCAGACCCAGACCCGGAGACCCAGCAGCGCCGCCTCGACGCCCTGGCCGACGGCATCGACCACCCCGGAGCCGTCCTGGTTCGGAACCTGCGGCGGGTTGACCGCTGCGCCGGCTTCGTTGCCACGACGCGACTTCCAGTCAGTCGGGTTGACCCCAGAGCGGTGGATCCGGACCCGCACCTCCCCTGGTCCGGGATCGGGTACCGGCCCATCGACGAGGGTCAGGACGTCAGGGTCACCGGTCACGGAGTATTCGATCGCACGCACGCCCTCGACGTTATCCCCCGGAGGTGGGCGGACAAACGCGAGCCCGGCTAACCCTGATCGGAAGTGCCTCTCATCGGTCATGTCAGCGCGCGGGTAGCGGCATGGCGGACGTTCGGGCGGTGTCGTCCTTGCTCAGACGGAGGCGTCGCCATCCGGCCGTCGGCGAGGGCGAAGGATCGGCTCAAGCGACCCCCGCTGTCCATCAAATCCAGGGTGTAGAAGGTGAGGGCCCGCCTGGACAATGGCGGCGGCTGGTGCTTCAGATGCCCACCGCGGAGGGCGAGTTCCTCTCGGCTCCAGTGGAGCTGCGCATCACTCCTTGAACCGCTGGCGCGGCCGGGGGCGGGCGAGCCGCTGCTCCCCCCTACGTCTTCGTCCAGTCGGAAGCCGACCTGGATTGAACTCAGGGCATGCTGCGCTCCTTCAACCGTGCACGCGGTGCTGGTCCGGTACAGGATCAACCGGCTCTCCCACATCGACCGGGTCAGTGGCGAACTGATCCAACGCAAAGCTGGGCACCGCGTTCGTGCGCACCGTGCTTGATGACCACTCCCGGGTGGCCTACGCCGAGATCCACGACGACGAAACCAAACAGACCGCGACAACAGTGCTGCGTGGCGCGACACCTGCGCGGAACTCGGGATCACCCCGAAGCGAACCCGGCCCTACCGGCCGCAGACGAACGGCAAGATCGAGCGCTTCCACCGGACCATGGCCGTCAAGCGGTTCTACTCCTCGGAGTCCGCCCGACGCAAAGCTCTCCCAGCATGGATCCACTAGTACAACCACCACCGACCCCACACCGCAATCGGCAGATCAACGCCACTCAGCCGTTAACCAACCTCTCGGGTAGGTACACCTAGGCCAGGTCGCGACGCGGGATTCCCCGGCGGTTAGCGGGAGTAAACCGTGTACTGCCGCAATTGTGGGTCGGTGCGACTCGCCTGGTCCCTAAACCGCATGGTGACCCACTGCTTCATGGAGTACATCCCGGTCTGGTCGCCGAAGTGCGATGACGTGGGGTCGGTGGACTGGGAGTAGGTGAGGATTGCCCGGGTCCGGGGCCCGTTCGCCGTGAAGCCGGTTACCATGACGAAGCTCGACCCGTGGACCACCTTGGGGTATCCGGTTCGGCCTTGCAGCGGGGCGATGATCATGTTGAACACGCCCTCTTCCTCGTGGCCCCCGTGGATAGGGATCCGTTTGGTGCTGCGTGGCTCTGTCTGCAGAGCGCCCAGTGGTGCTTTGAGCGGGATGTGATGTTGTCTCAACACGCGCACCGCTCTGCCGAGTGCTCGCAGCACGGCGGGATTGGTGCGGTTGAGGAGCCGTGGGGTGTTCACCGGGTCGGCGGGGTTGAACGGTACAGACAGCCATCTCGGTGGTCGTCGGAGCATGAACTCTCGGAAGACGTGGGTACCGGTACTGTCGAGGTTGTCGTGACTGTCCCAGCCGCGCAGGGCAGCACACGCGGTCCGGAGCCTCACGATGCTGCCATCGCGGAGGGTCACGGTGGGGCGCGTCTGGCACAGGCGCACCAGGTCGCGCCTGACCAGTTCGCCGCCGTAGTTGCGGTTGTTGAAGACCAGGGTTTGAAGCCGGATCCTTGTGAAGCGGCTGCCACGGTTTCGCCCAGCCTCGGCCAGCTGCTCTTGGACCATTCGGATTCCCAGGCGGGTCCGGAGGCTGCGGGGGGTTCGCTCCGCTCCGATAATCCGGGGGAATCCGACCAGCGGCTCGGCGGGGTTGGACAGCCAGTGGCTGTCGTTGGAGTTGCTCACGAAGTCCTGGCGGAACAGCTTGGGCTGTCGTTCTGGCTCAAAGGTGCCCGGTGTCACGGCGTCCGGGTCCGCACCCCAGTCGCAAGAGGGGTCGGAGCCGTTTAGCAGGGGCAGGCCGGTCGCGGAGAACAGCTGCTTGCCGAACTCTGTGGTGACGCAGCGGGAAGCGCGGTGGTCGGTGACATGCGGCACGACGGAGATGTCGGCGTACGTCGCGGTGCCCTTGGCGTCGGCCGCGATCGTGTTGACGAAGGGCAGGCCCTGGTGCCGGCTGATGATGTGGACGAGGTTACGGGTCGAGGTGGCCTTCGCCATCGCCAGCCAGGTGTCGATCAGGCGCAGATTGTCCACGTTGGCGTCACGTGCCGAGAACGCGACGTCACCGGACCAGTCAAATGCACCTGCTAGTTCGATCAGCGGACCGTATCGCGACCGGTAGAGGGTCCGGGTGCGGGACTGCAGATGTCCTGACTCGTCGGTGGTCTCCACGGTCACCCGTTGTGCCGTCATCCGCTCTGGCTTGCCGTCCACAACGTAGGACGTGGCATCTCCGGGGACGAGGCGTAGAGCGAAGGGCGTCCACCGCTGAGCGGTAGAGACAGTGTGGGTCCACGCCACGTCGGCGTTGTGGCCGATAGCGATCACCGGCATTGCCAGGAGGCCGGCGCCGAATACGTTGATCTCGCCGGGAATGGTCAGGTGGGCTTCGTAGAACCGATCGGGCCCGTCCCACGGAAAGTGCGGGTTGGCCAGAAGCAGTCCGCGGCGATTGACCGTCGCGGCCCCACCCAGGGCGACCGCGTTGCTGCCTGCAGAGAGGTCCTGTGCACTGGGCAGCAGGGCTGCCACCCGGCGCGCAGCTACCCCTGGCTGCACGGGACGGGGAGCCGCCCCATGCGGGGGCTGAGCGGTGGCGATCGCGGTCGGCAGCACACCACTCGAGCCGAGCAGAGTCGCCAACCGGTACATCCGTCGCCAGACGTCGATCGCTGCGATCGGTCGGACCCAGGAGGCCGCACGACAACGCGGATCCGGGACGTCGTTGACGCCCTGGTCTCGCAGCCACTGGTTGTACCCCGCCGCATAGCCGCGGACCAACGCGCGCGCATGTTGGGAGGGACCGGGAGGTTCCGCCTGTGGCGCAGCGTGGAGCAGTCGCTCGACTACGCGAGCGTTGACCCGGGAGCGGTAGAAGAAGTCGCTGTCTAGATTGTTGATCGTCTGCCCCAGCGCCGTGTACGAGCCCTCGGCGCCGAAATATCTCGACCGTTCCCCGGCCAGAGTCAGGAACTCCTCGGCCATCACGCACACGTTGTCTCCCGCCGCCGCGAAGCCGAACCCGAAACCCAGGTTGCCGTAGTTGGAGGCATTGACATGCGGAATCCCATGGCTGGTGCGGCGGATCTCGGCGCGATACTGCTCGCCCACCTGATGCCGCAGCGTTCCCGCAGCGGGTTGCTCCGATCCGGGCCATTGCGTGCCGACAGACATCAGCAGAACCGTGAGAGAGCCCACAGCCAACCAGGCGACCATGGCCCTCGGACGCGGACTTCGTCTCGGAGGGCGTGAAGAGGCGAGGAAAACCATGACATCCGCTCCAAGCTTTTCGCCAGACCCGACGCTCCCTGCGCGAGACGGCGCCGGCGTGGTCCACAGCAACGCTACGCCGCCATCATGCTTGGGTCTATGACCTCCCGGGGCACTGAAGGAGCGGTTGTGGCACGAGCTTGAGGTCCAACGCGACGACCTGATGGTGGACGACAGCTGCCAGTGCCTTGAGTCTTCCGCGCGCGACGCAAGCACCCACGGCTTTCGGGTCGTTTTGGTCGCTGATGGTAACGCCGCGTGCCGCGACCTGGACCACAACGCCACCCTCCACACCGTCTACCGGACATTCGGCGATGTGCGCCTGCGGCCGACGTAATTGGCCTACTCGGGGCCTCCTAGACCCACGTCCGCACTCATCGGCAGTTGTGTGATACCTCGGCGCGGATCCGGACGTCTCACCGGCACATGCTTTCCCCGCGTTGGCGTACACCTCTTTGCTGGCAAGGGTTTCCACGGCGATCATCGTGCCGGGTCGGTGGCCCAGAACGTTCGGCACAGCCCGAAGACCCTACGCAAGCGCTGCTCGGACGGAGAGCGCGATCGTGTCACGTTCCTTCAGGGGGAGCCATTGAGCCTGATCGTCAGTCATGTAGGCAAACACCCTCGGTCCGCGGGCGCCCTCGGGATGGTTCGGCAGCCTTGGCACCAGGTGGAGGTGCAGGTGGGAGAACCCCTCGGCCTCGGAGAACTGCATGAGGTACGTCTTCACGCAGCCGGTGACAGCCTCCAGTGCGGTGCCAAGGCGGCGTACGAGCCCACCGAGCTCGTCGGCTGCCTCCGGCGTCAGCTCCGAGAACGACGCGACGTGCCGGGTCGGTAACAGGACGAGCCACCCGGGGAGCGTGCTGTTGAACGCATGGGCTACTCGCCAGTGATCGGTGTGTACGACGTCCTCGCGCGGCGGCAAGGAGACCGCCGCCTGCTGGTCGCAGGGGAAGCATCCGGGCACGAGGTCGTCGGCGTTCACCCCCGACACTCTAGATCTAGCAACGGACCCGCTGGCCGAGCCGACGGGAGAGACCGTGTGTTTGAGTGACCTGCTCACGTACGCAGTGCAGTGCATGCACGAGTGCGCCGTCCTTCATGCGCTCCCGGAAAGTGACCCCGCAGCAGACCTCCGTCGCTGTCAACGAGGGTGATGTCGAACTCACCCGGTTCGTCCTCGAACATCTTCCAGCCCATCGGTACGGTGTACTCGACGGTTGTGGCAAACACCTGGGACGAGTACGTACCCGCGTCCAGGGGAGTCCTCCCAGCGCGTCTCAGGTCCGGATGGGCGGCCTGCCGTGTGACGAGGTCGCCTGCCGACGCTCCGACGCCTGCTTCTTGCTGGCCGGGCATGCCACCCGCCGCGGCTGGGCACCGCGTCCAGGGCCACGTGTACACCGGGCGCCGCGGGTGTTGGAGGAAACGGACGGGTCGTCGTAGGAGTCGGATCCCGAGCCCTGCGGTGCTCGCATTGGACGCCGGGTCGGCCGGCGACTCGGACGCGCGTGCGGCGAGGGCGAGGAGCGCAGCGAGGATGCCGCCCATCCGTCGCGCCAACAGAGCAACGTGAGGGCGAGTCACGAAAACCGGCCCTGGTCCCCGGGATCGCACGCACGGCGTCCCCGCCGACCGCGCGGTAAAGCAGCACTCAACCGCCCGGCTCGACCGCGCCGCCGTGGTCGATGAGCTGACCGAAGGCATCCCGGTCCACGGCTGGACGCGTTCTCGTGTTGGCGGGTGTCATGACCACGATGCCCAATCCTGAACCACTGGTCGGTCTAGGCTGCGGCGTGCAGCGTCCCAAGGAAACGCCCCGCTTCCTGGCCCGAGGTGGCCGTACGGACCCTCGAGCGTCCCAGCCGAACGCACCCTCGCCCGTGCGGGGACATGTCCTAGCGATGAGGTTGAATCTGACTATGGATCACCGACTCGTCCTACCTCCGAAAGCACGTCCTGGCGACCGCATCGCGGTGCTGTCGCCGTCGTTCGCCGCGCCTGGAGTCTTTCCTGCCGTCCACGAGCAGGCGATGCGGCGTCTGGCGGAGGTGACCGGGCTCGTGCCAGTCGAGTACCCCACGACCCGACAGGTCGGGGCGTGCCCCGAAGCGCGTGCGCGCGACATCAACGCAGCCTTCGGCGACCCCACCATTAGGGGGATCCTCGCGGTAGTCGGCGGTGAAGACCAGATCCAGGTCATACCGCATCTGGATCCCGACTTGGCGCGCAACGATCCGAAACCATTCCTCGGCACAAGCGACAACACCAACCTGCACCACTGGCTGTGGCGACATGGGATCGCCAGTTTCTATGGCGGCTCCTCGCAGGTGCATCTGGGCCCCGGCCCGGCCGTCGAGGAAGTGCATGCCCGATCGCTTCGGGCGGCGCTCGTCACTGGTGAACGCCTAGAGATCACGGACCCCGGCGAGTCCGAGGATGTCGGCTTGGATTGGGGCGACCCCCGCGCCCTCACCGCTTACGGCGAGCGGGAACCAACGGGACCGTGGGATTGGTCCGGCCCAGCCCGCCCAGTCTCGGGTCGGTCGTGGGGCGGTTGCCTGGAGGTGATCCAGTGGATTCTGACCGCTGGACGGTTCCCGTTCGACTCTTCAGCGCTGGAGGGCGGCGTCCTCATCATCGAGACCTCGGAGGAACTCCTCGCGGCACGCTACATCGGCTGGATCGTGCGCGCACTGGGCGAGCGAGGGATTCTCTCAGCGGTGGACGCCGTGCTCGTAGCCCGTCCACCGGTCTCGGACTTCGACCGGCGACCAAACGCCAAGGAGCGCGCGCGGTTGCGAGCCGAACAGCGCGACGTCGTCGTGGAACTGATCACGCGCTACAACAAGGACGCCGTGGTGTGCGTCGGGACCCCGTTCGGTCACACGCGTCCGCAGTGGATCATCCCGCACGGGGGCGAGATCACGGTCGACGGCAGCGCGTGCCGAATCTTCGCGAACTACGCCTGAGCGAGGTCTGCCAGATTGGCGTCCAGACAGCCGATGGTGGCGCTTCGTAGCCCTGGACCATGCCTCAGGCATTGGCGGTGAGGACCTGGCGCAGGGTGGTGGCGAAGCCGTCTGGGTCGCCCGTCATACCGTATTCACCGCCGAGGAAACCGCCGTGGTTGCTGGGGAACGTGACGAGTGTCGTCCCGATCCGTTCGGCCATGGCCTCTGCGGCACGGTTGGCCATTTCGCCCCTGGATTCGGTGCCGGCGGCGATGACGACGTTGGTCGGTGCCGCGCGGAGGGCGTCGAAATCGTGCTGATAGTGGGTGCACGAAACGATGTTTTGCCCAACCAGCGGGTCGTTCCGGGAGCCGTCGTCCTTGGTCGGTAGCCCGAAGTCGGCGGGATTCGGAGCGGGCCGGTCAATGAAATCGGCCGGGATCAGGCCCTGGTGGCCTACCAGCGTGATGAACTTCGCCATCGCCGGACCGATACCACTGCGCTGGTACGTCTGCTGGATGTCCAGGCATGCGGCAAGCGCCTGGTCGCGGTCCGGTAGCAGCTGGGCGGCTGGTGGCTCGTGCGCGACGAGTGTGCGGACCTGCCCCGGACGGCGGGCCACCAGAGCAAGCGCGTTGACGGCGCCGCCGCTGCTGGCAAAGATATCCACCGGTCCTGCGGCCAGCGCTGAGATCAGCCGGTGCAGGTCGTCCGCGTGCTCTTCGGGCGTGGACTCGGTCGCCTCGTCGGTACGTTCGCTGCGTTCCACCCCGCGGGGGTCGTAGGTCACGACCGTGCGGTCGGCGAAATGTTCTGCCAGAGTGCCGAACCCGGCCGCGCCCATCGGCGACCCGATCAACAGCAGGACCGGCGCCGTGCTGGAATCGTTGTTACGCACCTCGTAGTGGAGCACGGCGCCTGGCACGTCCAGGGAGTGTGTCTTCGGTTCGGTCATGATGGCTCCTGGAGGGTGTTCTTTGATGTCTCGTCCTTCTGACTCACCGCGACGGCAGAACTCATCGGGCGGTCGTTTCCGGTACGGCTACTCGCCGGCCGCTGCGTTCGGTAAGGCGACTCAGACCGGGTTGAAGAAACCCAGCTCGGCGTGCCACGCGCTCACTGGCGGTATTGACCTCGACGGTTTCGAGGGCAACCCACGGATAGCCACTGGTCAGGGCCCAGGCAGTGGATAGCCACGTCCGGTCCCATCACGTACTTGGTCATCGGAGAGCCGCTCCTCTCTTCTGAGTCAGCCCACCCGGTCGAGGAACTCTCGCGAACGCTGCGCCACCAGCGCCGCCGCGTCCGCGTCGTACGACGGCAGCGAGCTGTCGGTGAACAGGTGCCGGTCGCCCGGGTAGATGAACAGCTCGGCCAGCTTCGGACCCGGCCGCCTCGACTAGCTCGCGGGCGGCGTCGATGTCGCCCTCGAGCGCGAAGAACGGGTCTCGGTCCATGCCGTGGATCTGCACCGGGAGTCCGGCGGGCCACGGCCCGATGGCCCACTCGCCAGTGATTGGCATGCAGGACTCGTAGAGCAGCGCGCCGCGTGCGCCGGGGCGGGTCTGGGCGAACTGCTGCGCCGTGCCAACACCGAAGGAGAAGCCGGCATAGACCAGACCCTCGGGCAGGTCGGCAACGGCCCGGTTGGCGCGCTCGCTGATGACCTCGTCCCCGAGGCTCTGGGCGAGCGCGACACCCTCGTCGATCGTCGCTGGCTGCTTGCCGTCGAACAGGTCCGGCGTATGCACGGTGTGCCCGCCAACGCGCAACTCCTCGGCGAACGCGCGCACCCCGTCGGTGAGTCCCTGCACGTGGTGGAACAACACGACTTCGGCCATTTCTACACTCCTGTCATCGGACGACGGCGATCGGTTGCACCGAGGAAGTGCTTGGCCTCGGTGTTCGGCGGGAGGGTTCCCAGGGAATGTCGCCGTTGGGCGTGCTCCGACTGTAGAGCGCAAACCGGACGCATGGCACTGGCGGGCCGGTGCCGAACTGTCCGGTGAGTCGGTAACCCGCTTGCGCCGGAGGCGGGTTGTCGGAAAGGTCTTAGCTATGAGCGACATGTGGGTGGACCCCGCCGACGATCCACGGACCTACGGCAACCCGGAGGGCGAGAAGGCAACACTTCGGGAGTACCTCGGCAACTACCGGTTGACCCTGGAAATGAAGTGCGGGGGTCTGGACGCCGAGCAGCTCGCCCGCCGCTCTGTGCCGCCGAGCACCCTGAGCCTGCTGGGGCTGATCCGGCACCTCGCCCAGGTGGAGAACCACTGGTTCCAGAGGGTGCTGCAGGGCAAGGTCGACCGGCCCCGCCTGTTCAAACGCGACGACGACAAGGACGCGGACTTCAACGGTGCGGTCGCCGACCCCGCGGTCGTCGAAGAGGCGTTCGGTGCGTGGAAGGCGGAGATCGCCGCGGCCGACGAGTGGCTCGACGCGCTCGACGAGGACGACCTCGGACGGGACGTGCCTTTCGACGATGAGACCGTGAGTGTCCGCGACATCCTGGTCCACGTGATCGAGGAGTACGCCCGGCACGCTGGTCACGCCGACTTGTTGCGCGAGTGTATCGACGGCCACACCGGGCAGTGAGCCGGCGCGCTCGGCGAAGCCCTGGAGTCGCCGCTGACGACCTGACGCTCGTCGCCGGAGTGTCACGCTCTGCTGCGGGACAGAGTCTCCCCACCGCGATCGGGGCGAAGAGCGAAGGATCGGTCCATGCGAGCGTCGAGGAGGCGCTACGGACAGCGCAGGTCGAGGTGCTGGTCGACTACACGAGCGCTACCGCGGTCAAGGAGAACGTATGGGCAGCCCTCGACGCCGGTGTCCATGCGGTCGTGGGCTCTAGCGGTCTCACCGCCGGCGACTACGCCGAGTTGGACGACCGCGCCCGCGCCCAGCGGGTCGGCGTCATCGCCGCCGGGAACTTCTCGGTGATGGCCGCAGTCCTACGCCGTGCAGCCGCCATGGCGGCGGCACGAGCCGAAACCGGCCATACCACTCGAGGATCTGCACGGGCCGGTCGAGGCGCGAGGCGCCGGCGTTTCAGGGAGTCACATTCACTCGGTGCGTCTCCCCGGCTTCGTGGGCACCACCGAGATCGTGTTCACCGGCCCGGGGGAGCGGTTAGTCATGCGCCACGACCCGGGCCTGACCCCCGACCCGTACGTGGAAGGCACTTTGCTGGCGATCCGGAAGGTCCCCGGGGTGGTCGGTGTACGCAGAGGGCTCGACTCGCTTCTCTTCGAGGATCCTTGCTCGACCTGAGCGCGACGAGACGACCGGCCTCGCTGCACGAGCTTCGCTCACGGGCGTCGGCCCAGCAAACCGTCCGGATGTGGGAGTCCTCGTCGCGCCCTCGCCACGCAAGGTGCCAAACTCGGTTCTCCAGGCGTCGATGTGCTGCCTAATGCGTCCCGTCCGTGGCACTCGTCGGAACTGCTGTACTCACGCTGCACGGCGAGTGGATGCTCCCGCAGCTCCACTCCCGAGCTAGGCCCGCCACTCCTCAGCGAGCAGGCCGTAGATGACGGTGTCGGTCCACTCGCCCTTTGCCCAGTGATCCTGACGCAGGTGTGCCTCTTTGGTCATGCCGACTCGTTCACACAGCTCCGCGGACGCCTTGTTGCGCGCGTCGAGCTGTGCGATCACGCGATGCATGCCGTAGTGCCCGAAGGCCACGCCGATCAGTGCGCGCACGGCTTCCGTGGCGTACCCGTGACCCGAGAAGGAGGGATGGAAAGCCCAGCCCATCTCACCTCGGGAAAGCGTCTCGTCCGTTGGCCACAAAACGACATCGCCGATGACATTGCTCGCCTGTTCAACCACCAGCGCCAAGGCAGAGTCTGGCTTGTCGAAGCCGGTGCGGTTGACGCGCTTGTTGACTTGTTCGGCCGCCACCTCGCGCGACCAGGGCTCCCATGGGATGTAGCGGGCGACGATCGGGTTGGCGTAGTACTCCAACGTGGCGCTGATGTCGTCGACCCGATACGTCCGAAGCAACAGTCTCTCCGTGCTGATCGGGAGGTAGAGGTCAGCCATGTGCCGAAGCCTAGGTGAAGTCGAGGTCATGGCGTGCGCATCAGCAAGCAGCCCTACCGCTTCATTGTCGGAGCTGCGATCCCAGAACTTGATCAGCGGCTATCCGATGAGCTCGACAAGGTCAACACGAGGCTACTGCGGGCACTCCCCCTCCCGGGAGCCGTCGATGAGTGCAGCGCGCGCCATTGTAAGTCGGCTGGCGCACCGATCCGGCATGGTGCGCCAGTAGTACGGAAACGTCATGAGCGCCAACGCGAGCGCCCACGCCCGACCCCGCTGCCACGACGCGTCATCGACCCCGACGGTACGACGGAAAATCTCGCGCGAGGAAGCGTCGAGGAGCTCCCAAGCGACAACCAGGTCGACCGTCGGATCGCCCACAGCGAGCCCTCCGAAGTCCAGCACCGCGGAGAGGCGATGATCGCGCACCAACAGATTCTCGGCCAACAGATCCCCGTGGTACCACCGCGGGGTCGACGCCTGCTCAGGCTCGGGAAGAGCCATGGTCTCGTCCCACATGTGGAGCGCCGCGGTGACGTCCAGGTCAAGATCCGGAATGGCCCGACAGGCTGCCAAGTTGCCGCGGGTCGAATCATCCAGACTTCTGAGCGGGGCGCCCCTGTACCAGCGAAGCGCCGGGTCAGTCAGAGCGCGGTGGGGCACTGCGATGTCGCGCAGCGCACTGACGACGGTGGCGAGGTCGCGCGCCAAGACAAGGCGCGTCGGGGCGGCGTCCGACTCGGGATTGGCAACTGTGGGGACATCTCCAACGAGCCAGCGCACCACGGACCACCGCTCGGGATAACCAAAATCCGGTTCTCCCACGGCGACCACCTCCGGTACCGATACCGGAAGCAGTGGTCCGATGTGCGGTAGCCAGCGCGCTTCCTTCTCAATAGTCGCGGACCCACCGGGCTGTCGTGGAAGCCGAACCAGCAGTTCATCCCCGAGCCGGAAGAGTGCGTTGCTTGATCCCGAAGCCTGCAGCGGACTCAGCGACAGCGAGGAACATTCGGGTAGAGCGCGGTCTACAAGGGCCCGAACGAGACGCACATCGATCAGGATTTCGTCGTCGTGCAGCGGATCAGTCACGGTGCCGATTCCATCGGTAACCGAGCGTGGTTGTCGACCGAGTATTCGGCAGACTCACTGCCACGGCCGATGCGGTTGGCCATGTGCCGTTACGCAACGAAGATGCAGAACGGGTGCCCTAACAGATCTGCGAACACGTCTCGGGAACGGGGCAACTGATCATGCAGATTGGCTCGTGCTCTGGTTCGTCACCGGGTCGGTCTCGCAGGCCGAGCAGCTGCCGGTAAAACTCGCGAGTTCTCGCGGTCTGGTGGTGTCAAGAACGGTGTGCAGCAACTGCGGATACTCAGCCATGATGCGTTCCGCTCACTTGGTCTCGACAAGAGACTTCAGTGTGGCGAGATCCTTTGCCACGGCGTCGGCGTCACGCTCGAAGTCCTCATCGGTCATCGCAGGAGCCTGCCGAAGGGTGAAGATCACTTCGCAGCCATCGCCGTCGCTGATGACCCTTAGCGGGTTGTAGACCGTCTCCCCGGAGGGGAGCGTGACGTCATGGTCCAGTACGCCCAAGTCGTTGCGCGGCGCGAATCTGAACGTGACACGCCCCATCGGGGAGTCCGTGAACCACTGTTCGCCGTCGTGCTCAACCCTGGAGCCGGCGAGGCCGGCCGCCCACTTGGGGAGGTTGAGCGGATCTGCCGCGACTTCGTAGACCTCAGTGGCTGGCCGATCGATGCCGATGCTGATGTGCTGCGACCTGGATGTCATGGAGCCAAACCTAGTGTCGTCCGCACATCGGCAACCTGACCCCCATCCGGAGCTCTACCGCCGGTCGCCACCTTGAGCTTGGGCGTGGGCACCATCGGAGCTTCCCGTGTTCCGCCTCCTCGGGCTCGACCAGGGACCGGCTACTACCGAGCCGGTCACGACCTACGTTCCCGAGGTGGCGGAGTCCGGGTGATGGAGCGTTCGATGGGCTGGAAGTCGCTCCTCGACGGTGACCCGGTCGGCGCCTACGAGTACCTCAGCACCCTCGGCAGGTCCGATGCCCATGGCGGAGGCTTCACCTACTGCTGTGGCGTCCGATGGGGCGCGCGCCCTGGTCGATACATTGCGGCTTCCGGCGCGCTGCCGGTGGGGTCATGCACGCTTGACATGGCCCGGCGTGGTGCGAGACTCCGAGGGTGACGCGGTACGGCCAGCAGTACGGCCCGGACTTCACCTTCCTGGGTGTGCCCAGCTGCGACCTCGACGACCCTGACTCGTACGCCGACGCGCAGGTGGTGATCCTGGGCGCGCCCTTCGACGGCGGTACGTCACACCGGCCAGGGGCGCGCTTCGGGCCGATGGCGATCAGGATGCGCGACTACCTCGGCCAGGACGGGTCCCGCCCCAGCCTCGCGCTGCGTACCGACGGGCTGGTCGACCTGAACGTGGTCGACGCCGGCGACGTCGAGATGTTCTCCGGAGACATCGAGACCGCGCTGCCGGCACTCGAGGTGGCGGTGGAGAAGGTGGCCCGCTCGGGCGCCATCCCGGTCGTGCTCGGCGGCGATCACTCGATCGCGTTTCCCGACGCCAAGGGCGTCGCCAACGTGCTCGGCCACGGCCGCGTCTCGATGCTGCACTTCGACGCGCATGCTGACACGGGCAACATCGAGTTCGGCTCCTTGTGGGGTCATGGTCAGCCGATGCGGCGGCTGATCGAGTCCGGGGCGCTGCGTGGAGACCGGTTCCTGCAGATAGGACTGCGCGGCTACTGGCCACCTCCGGACACTCTGGACTGGATGGCCGACCAGCAGATGCGTTCCTATGAGATGACCGAGATCGGCCGACGCGGACTGGACGAGTGCCTCAGCCAGGCGTTCGCGATCGCGACCGACGAGTGCGAGGGCGTGTTCCTCTCCGTCGACATCGACGTGTGCGACCCGGCCCATGCGCCGGGAACGGGCACCCCCGAGCCGGGTGGCCTGACCGCGCGACAGCTGCTCGACGCCGTACGACGGATCGGCCTCGAGCTGCCCGTCGTAGGCATGGACGTGGTCGAGGTGAGCCCGCCGTACGACCACGCCGACATCACCGCGGCGCTCGCCAACCGGGTTGTGCTCGAGGCGCTGTCGGCCATCGCCCGCAAGCGCCGCAACGCGCACGACGGCAGTACCTGGGACCCCTCCCGGCCGTTGCTCGACGACCGCTGACCACCCCTGTAGGGGCCAACGTGACTATTCCCACCTGCACCGTCTAGTGCCAGAATTCTGTAGTGGGCGCGGCCACGCGACTTCTTCGAGCGCTCGGGCCGCTTGGAGGGAATCATGGCTTCCTTGACAACGCAGCTGCTCCGTCGCAAACCGGTCACGGAGATGGCCGAGGAGACCGGCACCGACACGGGGGAGAGCGAGCTTGCCCGGACCATCGGGCTCTTCCAGCTGTCCATGTTCGGCGTCGGCGCCACCATCGGCACCGGCATTTTCTTTGTGCTCGCTCAAGCGGTCCCGGTCGCCGGCCCGGCGGTGATCTGGTCGTTTGTGATCGCTGGGACCGTCGCCGGCCTGACAGCGATCTGCTACGCCGAGCTGGCCAGTGCCGTGCCAGTGTCCGGGTCGTCGTACTCCTATGCGTATGCGACCCTCGGCGAGCTGCCGGCGATGGGCGTCGCGGCGTGTCTGCTGCTCGAGTACGGCGTTTCGGCCGCCGCGGTCGCGGTCGGCTGGTCGCAGTACCTCAACGAGCTGTTCGACAACCTCTTCGGCCTCACCCTGCCCGACAGCCTCTCCCAGGCACCGGAGCAGGGCGGCATCCTCAACCTGCCTGCCGTGATTCTGATCCTCCTCTGCACGCTGCTGCTGATCCGGGGCGCCAGCGAGTCGGCCAAGACCAACGCGGTCATGGTCATGATCAAGATCGGCGTGCTGGTGCTGTTCATCGTGCTCGGGCTGACGGGCTGGGACTCCGACAACCTGTCCGACTTCACCCCCTTCGGCCTGACCGGCGTCACAGCCGCTGCCGGCATCATCTTCTTCTCCTACATCGGCCTCGACGCCGTCTCGACGGCAGGTGAGGAGGTGAAGAACCCTCGCCGGACCATGCCGATGGCGATCCTTATCGCGTTGGTGACGGTCACTACGCTCTACATCCTCGTCACAGTCGTCGCAGTCGCCGCGCAGCCGGCAGGGGAGTTCGAGAACCAGGAGGCCGGCCTCTCGGCGATCCTGGAGGACGTGACCGGGTCGTCGTACCCGGCCACCCTGCTGGCCGCGGGCGCGGTCATCTCGATCTTCAGCGTCACCCTGGTCGTGATCTACGGCCAGACCCGCATCCTGTTCGCGATGTCCCGGGACGGAATGATCCCCGAGCTGTTCCACAAGGTGAACCCACGCACGTTCACGCCGGTGCCGAACACGATCATCGTGGCGGTCGTGATCAGCTTGCTGGCCGGCCTGATCCCGATCAACTTCCTCGCCGAGATGACCAGCATCGGCACCCTGGTCGCCTTCCTCGTGGTTTCGATCGGCGTCATGGTGCTCCGGCGGACCCACCCCGAGCTACCGCGCGGGTTCAAGGTACCGCTGTACCCACTGACGCCGATCCTGTCGATCGCGGGCTGCATCTGGATCATCCAGGACCTGCGGCCGGTGACCATCTACGTGTTCCTGGTCTGGGTCGGTGTCGCGCTGGTCTGGTACTTCCTGTACGGCTTGAAGCACTCCCACCTCGGTCGTCACGAACACGTCGGCCTGACCCACGACGAGTAGGGACGGACACCCACTGATGACCATGATTGTGGGCTACGCACCTGACGAGCGCGGGAAGGCGGCGCTGCACCTGGCCGGAATGCTCGCCCGTTCCGCGGCCGACGACCTGGTCGTCTGCTCGGTAGTCCCCGCCCCATGGCTGCCCAGCATGGCCCGGGTCGACTCGGAGTACCAGGAATTCCTCGACGAGAGTGCCGACCAGGCGCTCGAACAGGCCCGGGCGAACATGCCGGAGGCACTGTCCGTGAACTACTTGCGGTACCGCGCCCGGTCCGCACCGGCGGGACTGCTCGAGGTCGCAGAGTCGCAGCAGGCCAACCTGATCGTGCTGGGCTCCTCGTCGGCCGGCGTCTTCGGTCACGTCGCCCTCGGCAGCGTCACCGACCGGCTCCTGCACAGCTCGCCGATCTCCATCGCGCTCGCAACCCGGGGGTTCCGGTGCAAACCTGACACCAGGGTCGTGCGGGTCACCGCTGCGTTCGGCGGAGCCGGGAGCGTCGAGAACCTGGTGGTTGCGGCCGCGAGCGTTGCCGCGAGGGTGGGCGCGACGCTGCGGATCGCGTCGTTCGCGGTGTGGTCCCGTCCGGCGTACACCACCCGGCTCGGCACCGACTCCGAGGATCTGGTGTGGGATGAGTGGAAGGCGAACATCGAGGAGACCTCGAGGAAGGCACTCGAGCAGGTGGCGACGCTGCGGTCGGCGCCCCGAGAGCTCACCGCGGTGATCGGTCGGGGCGAAGGCTGGACCCAGGCAATGGACGACATCGAGTGGGACGAGGGTGACGTGCTGGTCGTCGGCTCCAGCGACATCGGACCGGTCGCGCAGGTGTTCATCGGGTCGCGAGCGTCTAAGATCCTTCGGCACTCACCCGTCCCCGTCGTCGTGGTCCCGCGAGGCAGGCAGGCGCAGCTGGTCGACCAGGCCGCCAACGGCTAGCACAGCCGAGCCGGCGCGACGACGGAGGCGAGGGTTCGATGCACGAGGTTGACCAGACGACCGAGCGGATGGTGCGTAGCGTGCTGGCTCACGCCGAGAACCGGCTGCGCATGAACCCACGCCTTCTTGCACCCCGACACCAGCCTGGACCTGGTGCGTGAGGTGCGGGCGCGCACCGAGTAACGGCTCGCGATGAGTGACCTGCTCTCCCTCTTCCCCGCCGGCAGCACCGTCGACGACGCCGGGATGCTGCGGGTCGGCGGGTGCCGCGGCGACGACATCGCCGCCGAGTTCGGCACACCCGTCCTCGTCGTTGCCGAGCAGGCCCTACGGGACCGGGCTCGCGAGTACGTCGACGAGCTCGCCGCCCGCTGGCCGAGATCCCGGGTGGTCTTCGCATCCAAGGCCTTCCCGTGTACGGCGGTTCAACGGGTGATGGTCGAGGAGGGACTCGGCCTCGATGTCGCGGGCGGGGGTGAGATCCTCACCGCGCTCAAGGCGGGCGTCGACGCCGCGATGGTCGTGTACCACGGCAACGCGAAGAGCGACGAGGAGATCGCGCTCGCCGTCAGCAACGGTATAGGCCTGGTCGTGGTCGACAACTCCGACGATGTGGACCGGCTCGAAGTGACCGTGCCCGAGGGCCGGACCCAGGACGTGCTCGTGCGGATCATCCCCGGCGTCACAGCGGACACCCACAGCCATGTCCTGACCGGTCACGCGGGATCGAAGTTCGGGCTCGCGCCTGCAGCCGCGGCGCAGCTGATCGGGCGCATCGAGAGCAGCCCGCAGCTGACCATGCAGGGGCTGCATGTCCATGTCGGCTCGCAGATCCTCGACGTCGAACCGTTCGCGGAGTCGGTGGCCCCTGTTGCCAGGCTCGGCGAGTTCCCGGTCTACGACCTCGGGGGTGGGCTCGGCGCCCGGTACACGTGGTCGGACGAGCCGCCGGGGGTGGGTGGCTACCTCGACGCGCTTATCGGTGCCGCGCGGGAGCACCTGCCCGCCGAGGCGGAGATCATCATCGAGCCGGGCCGCAGCATGGTTGCCACTGCAGCGACCACGATCTACACCGTGACCACCGTCAAGAGGGGTGCGATCACGTTCGTCGCGGTGGACGGGGGGATGAGCGACAACCTCGAGGTCGCACTGTTCGAGCAGCGGTTCGAGGCGGGAATCGTCGGCCGGTTCGACGGGTCCGACCCCGAGACCGTCACCGTGGTCGGGAGGCACTGCGAGAGCGGCGACGTACTCGTCGAGGACGCGCTGCTGTCCGCGCCGCGGGTGGGTGACCTGCTCGCCGTGCCCGCGACCGGAGCGTACTGCTTCACCATGTCCAACAACTACAACGGGAGCCGCCGGATCCCGGTCGTGTTCGCGCGCGACGGGCAGGCCCGGGTCGTCGTACGACGCGAGACCTGGGCGGACCTGTCGGCTCGGGACGTGGGCTGACCCGAGGACCGGCCGAGGTCAGCCGTCGAAGCCGTGGGGGATCATCACGTGCTTGATCCGCGTGTAGTCCTCGAGCCCGTACATCGACAGGTCCTTGCCGTAGCCGAAGTCGAGCCGCGCCGACATCCGCGCCGCCGTGCTGACGTTGCTGGTCCACACACCGACGACGCCAGGCCGTACTCACTGTCGTCGGAGAACCGCAGCGCCTGATCCTCGTCGGTGAACTTCTGCACGGCCAGCACAGGACTCGAACGCGTGCCGGCCACCGGAACGCCTGGTCACCGTCATGCGCGTCAGAGTGCGGCGCGGACGCGTACACCTCGCCGGTGGCCGGTTGACGATGTCCATCGTCGCGCCGGATGCAGCGGCCTGGACCTCACCATTGATGATGTTGTGAAATACCTTCTCCGACAGGTTCGCCCAGACCGTCCAGGGTGTTGTCGCCGTCGCCTCTGTGCGAGAGCGTGGGCATTGGACGAGGAGCAAGACCCATGGCGCAACATCCGCTCGAGCCACTCGACGAGGACGAGTTCCGGTTGACCGCTGCCATCCTGAGACGCGACAACGACCTGACCGGTTCATGGCGGTTCGCCTCCATCGAGCTCAGGGAGCCCGCCAAGTCCGAGGTCAGGGCGTGGCGTTCCGGTGACCCGGTTCCCCGCTCGGCGTTCGCCGTGCTGTGGAACCGGGCCGACAACCAGACCTGGGAGGCCACCGTCGACCTGACCGGCGACCGGGTGCTGTCGTGGATGCACGTCCCGGACGTCACCCCGAACTTCACGGTCGACGAGTACCACGACGTCGACGAGGCGATGCGCGCCCACCCCGACGTGGTCGCCGCCCTCGCGGACCGTGGCATCACGGACATGTCGCTGGTGCTCATCGAGGTGTGGACCTACGGCAAGGCGCTGATGCCGGAGCGGTACCGCGACCGTCGGCTCGGCTGGTGCGACATCTGGTACCGCGAGACCCCCGAGGGCAACCCGTACGCCCATCCGGTCTCCGGGCTCAAGGTGGTCGTCGACGTGAACACGCTCGAGCTGCTCGAGATCGAGAACGACCACGACCACGGTCAGCCCAGGTCGACGCGGAGTACGTCCCCGGGCCGTGGACCGGCGAGCAGCGCACCGACCTCAAGCCGCTGCACATCACCCAGCCCGAAGGCGCTTCGTTCACCCTCGAGGGGACCGAGCTCACGTGGCAGAACTGGTCCATGCGGCTCGGCTTCAACTACCGCGAGGGTCCGGTCATCTACCAGGTGACGTACGACGACCACGGGACCGAACGCGACATCGCCTACCGGATGTCGTTCGCGGAGATGGTCGTGCCCTACCGGGACGCGTCGTTCGACCACTACCGGCGCACCGCGTTCGACATCGGCGAGTGGGGCCTCGGCTTCATGACCACGTCGCTCGAGCTCGGCTGTGACTGCCTCGGCGAGATCGCGTACGTCGACGCGGTGCTGCACGACACCAAGGGCGAGCCGTACACGGTCAAGAACGCGATCTGCCTGCACGAGGAGGACAACGCGGTCCTCTGGAAGCACGTCGACCACACCACCGGGGCCGAGGTGCGCCGGATGCGCCGGATGGTGGTGTCCTGCCACGCCACGGTCGCGAACTACGAGTACCTCGTCTACTGGCGCTTCTACCAGGACGGCAACATCGAGTGCGAGGTGCGGGCGACCGGGCTGATGGTGACCACGCCGTACGCCGCCGACGGCGAGCCGCCGCCGACCGGCACCGTCGTCGACAACCGGACGTACGCGCCGTTCCACCAGCACTTCCTCGTCGCCCGGCTCGACCTCGACGTGGACGGCGACGCCAACACGGTGATGGAGGTCGACTCGCAGGCACTGCCGATCTCAGCGGAGAACCCCTACGGCCTGGCCGTGGTCACGAAGGCCACCCCGGTGCGATCCGAGTCCGAGTCGGCCCGCGACTTCAGCTGGGCGACCCAGCGCTCGTGGAAGGTGGTCAACCCGAACCGGACCAACGCGCTGGGGACCAACCCGGCGTACAAGCTCGTGCCCGACCGCATCGATCCCGCCGATGATGGACCCCGGACACCCCGCAGTACCTCCGCGCGCCGGTCATCGGCCACACGGTCTGGGTGACCCGGCAGCACGACGACGAACGCTGGCCATGCGGTGCCTACCCGACCCAGTCGACGCACGACGACGGGATGACCCGATGGATCGCCGACGACGAGCCGCTCGAGAACACCGACGTGGTGCTCTGGTACGTCTTCGGCATCCATCACGTCACCCGCGTGGAGGACTGGCCGATCATGCCGGCCGACACGGTCGCGTTCTGGCTCAAGCCGTTCGGCTTCTTCGACCAGAACCCGTCCATCGACGTCGCCGCCTTCGACGACGGCGGAGGGCGAGCACTGCCACACCGGTGCCGGCGTGCAGGAGCACGGCGAGCACGGCGACCACACGCACCAACGCTGACGTGGGTCAGTGGACCCTGTGGTAGATCACGGTGGGCCGGTCGGTGGAGAGCGCCGCAGCGGCGAGCGGACCGATGTCGTCGGCCTTCTCGGCGACCAGCCCTCGTGCACCGATGGCCTCGGCCAGTGCCGGGATGTCGGGTCGGTACAGGTCGACGGCCTGTGGTGCGATTCCGCGGTCCACCATCTGTTCCCGGATCTCCGCGTACCCGCCGTTGTCGACGATCACGACCGGGAGGGCGAGCCGCCGCTCGGTCGCGGTGACCAGCTCCTGGATGCTGAACATCGCGGCCCCGTCACCGAACAGGGCGACGACGGCGCGGTCGGGTGCGGCGACCTTGGCCCCGATCGCGGCCGGGAGCCCGTAGCCGAGTGTGGCGTAACCGGTCGGGTAGAGCAGTCGGTTCGCCGGCGTGAACGGCCAGTAGTGCACAGTCCCGTAGTAAGTGACCTGCGAGCTGTCGCCGGCCACCACGGTGTCTGCGGGGAGCGCTTCCGCCAGGGACCGCTGGATGTCCCCCCAAGGTCCCGCGTCGCTGTCGGCCTCCGATGCCATCGCTGTGCGTCGAGCCCCGACCTGGCTGAGCACATCAGGGCCGAACGTCGTGTCACGCAAGGCGGCCAGCACCGCACCGAGGACAGCTCGGGCGTCGCCGAGAACAGGGATGTCTGCCGTCACGTTCTTGTGAGCCTGTGCCGGGTCGACGTCGACCCGGATCACAGTCCGGCGGCCTGGCGCGCCGGGTTCCACCCGACCGCCCCACAGGTCGGAGTCGCCGAGCTCACTCCCGACGACGAGCAGGACGTCGGCGTCGTTCATCGCGTCGTGCGCGGCGGAAAGCCTGATCCCGGCGCCGAGCGCCGCCGGATGGCTCTCGTCGAGGATCCCCTTGCCGTTCACCGTGGTCAGCACCGGGAGTCCGAGGTCGGCGAGCGCGAGAACCTCCGACTGTGCCCCGCGCGCGCCGCCTCCGGCGACGAGCAGCGGTCGTTCGGCAGCGGCGAGCGCCTCTGTGATCCGGGCCGTCACCTCCGGTGCGGGACGGACGGCGCCGGCTACGGCACGAGCCAACGTCGGCCGACGTGCCCAATGGCCTTCGAGTACGTCGACCGGGACCTCTAGATGCACCGGCCGGGGCCGAGCGGTCACGAACCGCTCGAAGACCGAGGCCACCACCTCGGGAATCTCGTCGGCGTCCTCGACCCGGACACTGCGACCGCAGACCGCGGCCAACGCCTGCTGCTGGTTCTTCACCTCGTGCAGCCAGCCGATATCGGCACCGACCTTGCCGCGCGGTGGCCCGGGCGAGATCGCCAAGGTCGGGACGGAGTCGGCGTACGACGTGGCCAGCGCCGTTATCGCGTTCGTGATACCCGGACCGGAGGTGGTGATCAGGACCCCGGGTCGGCCGCTCACCCGGGCGTAACCGTCCGCGGCGTACCCCGCGCCCTGCTCGTGGCGGGTGACGACGTGCCGGATCCCGGATCCGGGCAGGTAGCGGTAGAGCTCCAGGTTGTGAGTCCCCGGGATCCCGAACACGTCGCGTGACCGCGTGTGCGACCAGGGAGTCGATGACCGCTGCGCCGCCGGTCACCGGCTCAGGCATCGGATGCCACCGGACGCGGCGCCATCGCGCTGATCAGCTCGTACGCCGCGTGGGCAGCAGCGATGCCGGTGACCTCGGCGTGGTCGTACGCCGGCGCCACCTCCACGATGTCGGCCCCGACGAGGTTCAGCTCGCTGAAGCAGCGGAGCATGTTCAGCAGCTCGCGGCTGGTCAGGCCGCCTGCCTCCGGGGTCCCTGTGCCTGGCGCGAAAGCAGGGTCGAGCACGTCGATGTCGAGGGACACGTACGTCGGACGATCACCCACCCTGGCCCTGATCCGCTCCACCGCGCCTCGCCAGCCCAAGTCGTCCATGTCGTGCGACCCGATGACCTGGAAGCCGAGCACCTGGTCGTCGGTGAGGTCCTCCCGTGAGTAGAGCGGGCCGCGGATACCCGACGTGCATGCTGGCCGTCTTGTCGATCAGGCCCTCCTCGCTCGCCCGCCGGAACGGCGTCCCGTGGGTGATGGGCGCACCGAAGTAGGTGTCCCACGTGTCGAGGTGGGCATCGAAGTGGACCACCGCGATCGGACCGTGCATCTCGTGCATCACCCGCAGCAGCGGGAGCGCGATGGTGTGGTCGCCACCGATCGTCATCGGCCGCGCGCAGGTGTCGAGAACCGCTCGGATGCCCTCGTCGATCTGCTTCACGGCGTCGTTGATGTCGAAGGGGTTGCACGCGATGTCGCCGGCATCGACAACCTGCTGGACCGCGAACGGCTCGACGTCCTGCACGGGGTTGTACGTCCGTAGCAGCTTGGACGAGGCCCGGATGTGCCCTGGCCCGAACCGCGCGCCCGGCCGGTAGCTCACGCCCGAGTCGAAGGGTACGCCGATGACGGCGACGTCCGCGCGTTCCACCTCGTCGATCCTGGGAAGCCGAGCGAATGTGGGCGGTCCGCCGTACCGGGGCACGGTAGTGGCGTCGACCGGGCCTCTGAAGGCATTCGTAGTCATCTGTCAGATCACCTTCGATAGGAAAGTCCTGGTCCGGTCGTGCTGCGGGTTGCCGAACAGGTCGGCGGGTGTGCCTTGTTCGACGATGGCGCCGCTGTCCATGAACACGACTCGGTCACACACCTCACGCGCGAAGCCGATCTCGTGCGTCACTACGACCATCGTCATCCCATCCTCGGCGAGGCCCTTCATCACCTCGAGCACCTCACCGACGAGCTCGGGGTCGAGTGCGGAGGTCGGCTCGTCGAAGAGCATCAGCATCGGCTGCATGGCCAGGGCCCGGGCGATGGCCACGCGCTGCTGCTGACCGCCGGACAGCGTCGCGGGGTACGCATGCGAGTGGTCGACCAGGCCGACCCGGTCGAGCAGCTCGAGGGCACGCGCGCGTGCCTGCTTCGGGTCCTGCTTCTTGACGAAGACCGGTGCCTCCATCACGTTCTCGACCGCGGTGCGATGCGGGAACAGGTTGAACCGCTGGAAGACCATGCCGACGTCGCGTCGGGCGGCCGCCACCTCCCGGGGCCGGAGCTCGTACTTCTTGCCGTTCTGGCGCCGGTAGCCGACCATGTGCCCGTTGACACTGATCTCGCCACCGTCGATACGTTCGAGGTGGTTGATGCAACGGAGGAATGTGCTCTTGCCGGATCCGGACGGGCCGAGCAGCGAGACGACCTCGCCCGCTCCGACCGCCATGTCGATGCCCTTGAGTACCTCGTTGTCGCCGAACCGCTTGCGGACTCCGACCGCCTCGACCATCACGCTCATGTGCGTTCTCCTGTCGTGAACCAGGTCCGCCTACGGGTATTGGCCAGCACACCCCTGCTCATCCGGCGTTCCAGGCGGGACTGCACTAACGTCAGGATCGTGGTGAGCACGAGGTACCAGATGCTCGCCACGATCAGCAGCGGGATCTGCTGGAAGTTCCGCCCGTAGATCAGCTGGGCCGTAGTGGTGAGCTCGGGAAGCCCGATGACCAGGACCAGCGAGGTGAGCTTGAGCATCGAGATGGTCTGGTTGGCCGTGGGCGGAACGATCAGCCGGGCCGCCTGGGGAAGCACCACACGGCGGTAGGTCGTGGTCGGGCCCATTCCCAGCGCCTCGGCCGCCTCGGTCTGACCCTTGTCCACGGACCCGATCCCGGCGCGGACGATCTCGGCCATGTAGGCGGCCTCGTTGAGGCCGAGGCCGAGGATGGCCGCCGTGAACTGGGTGATCACCGTGTTGGTCGGGAAGCTGACGAGCTCGGGGCCGAACGGGATGCCGAAGGAGATCTGCGGTAGGACGGTGCCGAGGAAGAACCAGAACAAGAGCTGGACCACGATCGGTGTGCCGCGGAACAGCCACACGTAGCCAGCGGCGACCGCCCGGAACAGCGGGTTGTCGGAGAGCCGCATCACGGCGAGCAGGGTGCCGAGCACCAGGCCGACGAGCATCGCGACCACGGTCAGCTGCAGGGTCTTGAGCAGTCCCCGCAAGATCGACTCCTCGAACAGGTAGCCGGCGACCAGGTCCAGACGAAGTGCGGGTGCGGTCGCGATGAAGTGCACAAGCATCGCCCCCAGGACAGCCAGGACCGCTACCCCGACCCAGCGCCACGGGTGACGGAGGCGCACGATCGGCTCGTCCGCGTGCACCGCCTCAGCCGTTGCAGCCGTGTCAGCGCTCATCGCACTCACTCACCCGTGTTGATCGGCGCACCCTCGAGCGCCTGGTCGGTCAGGTTCCACTTGGCAAGGAGCTCGTCGTACGTGCCCGACTCCTGCACCTTCAGCAGCGCGGCCTGGACGGCGTCACGCAGCTCGGGGTTGTCCTTCGGCACCGCGATGCCGACGGGAAGTACGCCGAACGGCTTCGAGGCGACCTCGAAGGCATCCGGGCTCTGCTTGACGTTGTAGGCAAGCGTCAGGTCCAGCGCGAGCACGGCGTCCGCCCGACCGGACTGCAACGCCTGCACTGCGCTCGCCTGGTCCGGGAAGGGCTGCTTCTTCACGGCGTCCTGTCCACCGCTGGTGCACTCCGCGCTGATCTCGTCAGCGACGATGTCGCCGGTGGCACTCTTCTCCACTGCGACGGTCCGGCCGCAGAGGTCCAGCTTCTCGGTGAGCCCCTCCGGGTTTCCCTTGACCACCATGTAGGTCGACACCGGAGCTCAGGTAGTCGACGAAGTCGATCGTCTCCTGACGCTCCTTCTTGTCGATCATGCTGGTCAGGCCCAGGTCGTAACGGCCGGCGTTGAGCCCGCCGATGATGCCGTCGAAGTTGGTGTTCTCGAACGCGAACTCCACTCCGAGCACCTGGCCAAGCGCTGCGCCGAGGTCCGCGTCGAAGCCGAGCACGGTCTTGTTGTCCGTGTCGTAGAACTCCATCGGCGGGAAGCTCACGCCGGAGGCCACCCGAACGGTTCCGGAGGACTTGATGTCCTCGGGAAGCATGCCCGCGATCGCGTCATCCTTTGACAGTTCACCGACCTGGGCAGTCGGCTCTCCGCCGCCGTTCGAATCGGCCGGACTAGCCGAGTCCGGCGCTGCGCAGGCGGTCATGGCCAGCACGGCGAGGGCCAGACCGGGAAGGAGCTGAGGAAGCCGCATGGTGGTCTCCGGGACTAGAAGGTGTTTCCTGACAGACAACAAAGGTTGCATTACGAGCATCAGGGGTGCCATCATCAATGTCAAGAGGGTGATGCAAGATCGGTCACATTCGTTCCGAGCGCATAGGGGTACAAGATGCGGCCATTGCCGGTATCGCCGACCAACAACGAGATTCGGGTCGGCTCCAAGCTCCGCGCCGCGCGCAAGGCTCATGGCTACACACTCGACCAGCTCGCTGTCTCGTCCGGCCTCACCAAAGGATTTCTGAGTCGTGTGGAGCGGGACGAGACGTCGCCGAGTGTGACGACGTTGATCACGCTGTGTGAGGTGATGAGCCTGGACGTCGGCTCCCTCTTCGCGGTGCCGGAGGTAGCACTTGTGCGCAGGGAGAGCGCACCTGCCATCAACCTCGGGGGGACCGGGGTCAACGAGCTGCTGATGACCCCGCGAGGTCAGTCACGGCTACAACTGGTGCACTCCACGGTGGAGCCCGGCGGCACCGGCGGTACGGACTTGTACACGATCAACTGCCAGCTCGAGGTCCTCTACGTTCTCAAGGGGGTCGTCGAGCTTGTCCTCACCGACCGGCGGCAGCGACTCGCAACAGGAGACGCCTTGACCTTCGCCGGGGGTGAGCCGCACACGTGGGTGAACGCGAGCCAGACGAAGCCTGCCGAGCTCATCTGGGTGCTCCTGCCGGCTCCGTGGAGCGGCAGCGCCTGAGCGCGCAATACCGCGTCGTGGTGACCCGTTGTCGCGGGGAGGCCCTGAAAGCGGCTAGCCCTCCTGTCCGCGCAAATATCCCCCAGTTGTGCCATTCAAGTTCCCAGAGAACATTGCCAAACCTGAACACAACTATTTGTCGCAGGACCGAACTCGGGCATTGACCATCAAGGCCAATGGGTCCCGCGAGCGCAGTCCGCACCCAACGACGGGGGAAGAGAGCAGGGCAACGCCATGTCACGAACGGCGCGCTGCACGGCCTTGGGCCTGGCCTCGTTCGGCCTCCTGGGTGGCAGTCTGATCGCCTCCACCCCGGCTTACGCCGCCCAATACAAGGAAGTCGACGGTGCAGACTGTCTCAAGGACGACCACGACAGCAAATGCAGGTCGAAGACCTGGCTCGATGCCGATGAGAAGAAGATCCACGGGAACTCGGGCTGGAAACTGGTCACACTCACCGCTGATGCCGACTTCTTCCAGAAGGAGGAGGACGACCACTACCTGAACGACGGCTATGGCAAGGGCGACGACGACCTCGGCGAGGTGGAGTTCCAGTACTGGGACGAAGACGAGGAGGCCTGGAACACGTTCTTCACTGAAGACGTCGACGAGGACGGTGAAGCGGACGTCAAGGTCAAGATCAAGGCCAAGAATTATCACGAGGTGACGCTGCGTGCCGAGTACTCCGGCGTCGAGGACGAGATCAAGGGGTCGACGTCGAACGAGGTCGAGATCGACTGACGCTCGTCGACCGGGCCCTGCCGCCACCCGTCCCGAGAACCCTCTCATCGTGCTATCGCGGTCGGGAGCGGCGCGTGGCAAGGTATGAGAGGCGTCACCATGCACTCGCCGTGAGGAGCTCTCGATGGATCGCCGCACGCTGCTGAAGTCCGGACTCGCCCTTCCCCTCGCGGCCTCGATGCCGTTCAGCGGGGCGGTTCTCGCCCCGGCGGGCGCCGTGCCACGCATCACCCGGGTGCTCGCCAAGCGCATCCAGGTGCCCTGGGGCATCGCGTTTCTGCCGAGCGGTGACGCCTTGGTGTCCGAGCGCAACACCGGCCGGATCTACCGGGTCGGCAGCAACGGTGGCAAGGTCGCCATCGGCTCCGTCCCGGGCACCCACTCCGAGACCGAGGGGGGCCTGCTCGGCCTCGCGCTGCACCCCGCGTTCATCCGGACCCGGTTGGTGTACGCCTACCTGACGACAGTCAGCGACAACCGGGTGGTGCGGATGAAGTACGTCGGGGGCCGGCTCGGTGCGCCGCGGCCCGTGCTGACGGGAATCCCCAGCCGGCCGTACCACAACGGCGGTGGGCTCGCGTTCGGCCCCGGCGGCTACCTGTTCGTGTCCACCGGTGATGCCGGCAACGCGGACAGCGCCCAGGACAAGGGCTCGTTGGCCGGGAAGATCCTGCGCCTCACCCCGCGAGGGGGCACGCCGACGACCAACCCGTTCGGCAACAAGACGTGGAGCTACGGGCACCGCAACCCGGAGCAGATCGCATTCAAACCGAACGGAACGCTGTGGGCCAGCGAGTTCGGGGAGAACGACAAGGACGAGCTGAACAAGATAGTGAAGGGCCACAACTACGGCTGGCCGTTCGTGGAGGGCAAGGACGGCCCCGGCCGCTACCACGACCCGCTCGTCCAGTGGAACACCGACGACTGCTCACCCAGCGGGATCGCCATCCTCGCCGGCCGCGCCTGGCTGGGCGCCCTACAGGGCGAATGCATCTACTCGGTCCGACTGGCAGGGCCCAACCGCGGGCGTGTGCAGCGCTACTTCACCGGGCAGTTCGGCCGCATCCGGTCGGTGGCGGCCGCTCCCGACGGCACGTTGTGGATGACGACCTCCAACCGGGACGGACGCGGGGTCCCCGGCGCGCGGGACGACCGGATCTTCAAGGTGAGCCTGAGCTGAGGAGGCCGACATGGCGGCGAAGCTGCTCACGGTTGTGGTCGACTGCACGGATCCCCTGCGTCAAGCGACCTTCTGGTCCCAGGTACTCGGCTACGACGTCAGTGAGCGAAACCCTGACGAGTTCCTTGCCAGTGACCCCAACGGTGTGGCCATGCCGGTGTACTTCATGAGGGTTCCGGAACCGAAGGTGGGCAAGAACCGACTTCATCTTGACTTGGTTGCGGCGTCCATGGATGAGGAGGTCGAGCGCCTCGTCGCACTAGGAGCGCGGCTTGTCGAGCACCGGCAAGACCCGGACACGTACGACCATCCCGACATCTGGTCTGTGCTCGAGGACCCGGAGAGCAACGTGTTCTGCGTCAGTGTCGGCACGCCCGCCGGCTGGCCAGATTCCGGCACAACGTCGGTTTCTGCCGCCCGGTAAATCCGCCTGGATGCTGGCGATGGTGTCGTCGAGACGTACTTCAGGCGGCAAGCGACGCTAGCGCTGCCTCCCACAAGCTCTGCTCACGCATGGCGGTGAGGCGCTCGGGAGGGACTGCCTTCGACGGTTTGCACATGCGCGGTCGGCAGACGAACGAAACCCGCGAACCGCTCGTGCACCGTGACGCCGCTCCCTCCGAGCATCGTCGCCTTCTGCTCGAGCATCGTCAGGGCCTTGTCGCTGAGAGATCCGTAGACCTCGATCTGTCGCAGCGTAATCATGTCTGCCAGCCTGCGGAACTCGGTTCTGCCGATCTCCATGTGGAGCTCGAGCGACGCGGAGTCGGGATGAACCGCAACCACGGTCATCCGAGCGGCTTCCTCGTCAAGGTGAAAGCCGTAGGTGATGAGCCGGGGTTCCTGCGACTCGATGACCTCGACGAGTCGACGGATCCCGGCTTTCAGGTCCTCATTCCGGCCCTCACGGATGTCGGAACGATCGATGTAGACGATCAGTCCCGACGCCCCTGGACCACGGTCGCCGCCCATGTCCCCACGCTACTAGCGGTCTGCGGCATTCAGCGTGCCCCGACTAGATCCAGCCACGCTCGAAGCTGTCCGGGATCGGACTCACCGCAGCGGAAGCCGACATGACCGTCCGGGCGCACGGCGAGGAGTCCGTGACCCGGCCAGCTGCTGATGCGGTGGACCGCCACGTGAGGCCCGAGGAGTGTTTGGTCCAGGGTCACGGCGTCACGCTGCAGCAAGACTTGCACCCCTGGCTGAGCGGTCAGCTCGTGCAGCCGGAGCCTCCGCCCGTCGTGGGTCACGTCCTCGTCAGGCAGCCGGTCACCTGGTCGCGGACCGTGGCCGCTCGGGCTTCCCATGACCGACAGGGGACTGTGTCGGTAACGCACCCATCCTTGTGACAGGAGCCGGACCACCTGCGCCATCAGACGCGGTTGATCGACCAGCAGCGGGAAGAAAGGAGCCGCCAGCGGGAGGAGCGTGCCCCGCAGGAACGCAGGCAGCGGGTTCGTCGACGCCTCGGCGAAGAAGACCACGTGGGTCAGGGCGAGCACCTGACGCGCAACCGGCCGGCGCTCCTGGCCGTAGGAGTCCAGGAGATCTGCGTGGCTCTCGATCTCCCGCGCGAAGGCAAGCTTCCAACCCAGGTTCACCGCGTCCAGGATTCCGGTGTTCATGCCTTGCGCCGCGGCGGGCGAGTGCGTGTGCGCGGCGTCACCGGCGAGGAAGATGCCGCAGTGCCGGAAGGAGTCGGCCAACCGGTGCTGGAGCCGCACTTGTGCGGACCACCTCAGCCCGTGGACGGTGACATCCAGTTCCGCCGCGTCAAGGACGTGTTGTACGTCGGAGACCGGCACGGCGTGGCCCGGCTGCCCGAATGGCCCGTCGCCGGCGCGCCCCGGACGGGTGGCGAGGATGCGCCAGGTCGCCCCCTCTCCCAGGGCGAACAGGAAGACCAGCCCTGGCCGACAGGCCACCACGTGCAGCACACCGGGCGCCAGGTCCCCGTCGAGCTCCGCGTCGGCGAGAACGACCTCCTCGCGATAGGTCCCACCCCGCCAGCCGATGCCCGCAAGCGTGCGCACCGTGCTGGTCGGGCCGTCGCAGCCAGCGAGGAACCGGCAGGTCGTCGCCTCGACCCGATCTGCAGTCCTCAGCGTCGCGTGCGCTGCACCGCCATCAGCAGACGCGTCCACGAGCTCCACCCCCCGCTCGATCTCGACTCCTCGCTGCTTGAGTGCATCGATGAGGACCTCCTCGACATCCATCTGCCGCAGCAGCGTGAGGTGAGGGAAGGCGGTGTCGCTCAACGCCACGTCGGCGAGCTGGGCTGAGACCCGTCTACGTCCGAGGTGGAGCTCGGCCTTCGGTGCCCGATCGGCTCTGTCGAGCAAGTTGTCGGTCACGCCCAACGGGCGCAGGGCCTCTAGCGTGCGCGGGTGCATGATCATCGCCCGGGACGGGCGAAAAGCCTCCGGTCTGCGTTCTACGACTCGCACCGTCGCGCCGTGGTCGTGTGCCTGCAAGGCGGTGGTGAGCCCTGTAGGCCCGGCACCTACGACGAGGACGTCCGGGCCGGCGGTCATGCCGCGCCGACCACGCGCCACCATGCTTCTTCTTCCGCCGCTGCACACCGGTCCAGCACGCCTGGTTCCGCGAGCACGTCGTCACGTCTGAGTCCTGGGGCCACCCGGTAGTCGATCGAGCCGTCCTCGCTGACGAGTTCCAGCACGCGCCACAGCGACCGGGCGTACCGCTCTGCCCGGTCTGCGCCGTCCCACTCGTAGACGCCCCGGTAGATGCCGTGGCTGTCGTGGGCGAGCCACAGCTTGGAGACGAATCCGGGGAACCCCACGAACAACGGCGTGTTGAGGATGCTCTCCGCTCTGAACAATGCGTGGCCCCGTCCTCGGACCCATCTGAGCCGGAAGCAGACCACCAGGAAGCACGGGTTGCTCGGCGTCCGGGCCACGACCGTCTCCCGATACACCAGTCCGCTTGTTCCGTCGGCGAACCGGATCGTTCGCCCGACGTTCCGACGCGGCTGGTGGATTTCCCGTCGTCCGAGCATCGCGATGCTGCTGGCGAAGCAGCGGGCCACGGCGCGCAACGCGGTCGTCTCGGGAAATGGGCCCCGGCTCATCGCTCGCCTCCTCCGGGAAAGTCCGGCCACTTCTCAATTCTGCGACGGGGCCTTGCCGACGCGTAGTGGCGAAAGTCCCGGCAACCCGGATGTGCACTTCATCGGACTCTCGTGGCCGCGCCCTGGTCGGGACCCTAGAGGGGTCTGAAACCTCCAGCGGGCGGAGCAGCAGCGATCGACCTCGGCGCAGGGATTTGCACCGAGGTCGGACCTTTGCAGGGTTAGTCTCAGTCAGTCCAGGTCTTCCTCCCCATCGTCGTCGGTCTCCGCTACTACTGCGAACGACTTGTCCAGGTGCACGTCGACCTCTGTGCCGTTGTCCAGGGTCACCTCGACGTCGTAGGCCGCTCCGTCGTCACCGCTGTTGTCTGCCTCGGTGACCTTGCCTCCGCCGGTCTCGGCGAGGGCTGCTGCGGTTGCCTGCTCCAGGGTGGCGCCGGTCAGCGGTGTGTCCTCGTCACCGTCGGTGTCGTCGTCGATCAGGTCATCGATGTCGAAGTCCGCCTGATCGTCCGCCTCGTCGTCACCCTCCGCAGCGACGACGGCGAACGACTCGTCGAGGCGTACGTCGACCTCGCTGCCGTCGTCCTTGGTCACCTCGACCTCATACAAGGCGCCGTTCTCGTTGTCGAGCTCCGTCCCGGTGACCTTGCCTCCGCCGGTCTCGGCGAGGGCTGCCTCGCTCGCTCTGTCCAACGTGGTTCCGCTCAGAGCGTTCTCGTCGCCGGCGATCACACCCGTCGAGAACGAGGCACCGGTGCCACCGGCCACGAGGGCAAGCGCAAGAGCGCCACCGCCGATCCACATGGTCTGCTTCTGCATGGCCAGTCCCACCTTCGTCGTCACTCGTCACACCATCGTGCACCCACGTCGCTGAATACACGCTGAATGCAACTGAATGCTCAAGCGGAAGGAATCCTGACGGTGAGGCGTGCACCGCCGTACGGCGCCTCGGTGGCGCGCACCGTGCCATGGTGCGCGGTGACGATCTCGGTGACGATCGACAGCCCTAGGCCGCTGCCACCATGGTCACGGGCGCGTGCCTCGTCGAGCCGGACGAACCGCTCGAACACCCGGTCACGCTCCGTTTCGGGGATGCCTGACCCGTCGTCGTCGACGTTGAGCACAACCGAGGAGTCCTGCACCGCCAGTGCCAGCGCGACCCGGCCATGGGCGTGCCGGGCCGCGTTGTCAGTCAGGTTGCGCAGCACCTGCGTCAAGGCGGACGCGTCTCCTTGCACACGGCCGGCACCGACCCCGGTCGTGTCGATCTGCAGGTCGGTGGTGTCGCGTAACCGCTGCGCCTCGGCGAACACAAGGTCGTCCACGTCGACGACGCGCTTGGCGAGCTGCAAGGACTGCTCGTCAGCGCGTGCGAGCACCAGCAGCGCCTCGACCAGAGACTGGACCCGCTGCCCTTCGGCAAGCACAGTCTCGGCCAGCTCCGGGGTCGTCGTGGTTTCCGGGTGCGTCAGCGCGACCTCGGCGTTCTGCCGGATGGACGCGACCGGGGAGCGCAGCTCGTGGGACGCGTCGGAGACGAAGCGCCGCTGCCGAGCCTGCGCTTCCTCCAGCCGGTGCAGCATGCGGTTCATCGTCCGCGCAAGGCGTCCGACCTCGTCCTGGGTCGGCGGTTGCTCCACACGGCGGTACAGCTGCTCGGCCGAGATCTCGTCGACCTCCCGGCGCATCCTCTCGACCGGGGCCAGCGCCCGGCCCGTGACGTACCACATGGTGCCGCCGAGGAGGGCGAGCAGCAGCGGCAGTCCGATGAGCAGCAACGGGATCAAGGCGGCGACAGAGTCGCCCGCGTCCTCCAGTGAGTGCGCGACCACGACGATCCGCCCGTCGTTGGTCTCGGCTGCAACCGCCAGGAACTTGCCGTCCTCGACCGGCGCTTCCACCTCCGTCGTGTCACCGTCACCCAGACGGGCGATCACTGCCTCCCCGGCGATGTTCGGGCTCGACGCCACGACCGATCCCCCTGCGTCGAGAACCTGGACGACCTCCTCGTCGTCGTCCCGGTTCACCCCCGGCAGCTCGTCGCTGCCGGAGTCGAGCGCGCCCGCGATCTGTTCCGCACGTGCCTCGGCCGCGGTCGCGACGCCTTCCGCCAAGGCCCCGCGCAACAGCAGGACGAGGGCGATCGCACCGACCGCCAGGGCAACGCCCACGACCAACACGGCGGCAAGGGTGGTCCGTACCCGGACGGACGCAAACAGCGCGCGCCGCGCCTCAGCCGCCATGGCTGGCCAGCCGGTAGCCCGCCCCGCGCAGTGTCTCGATTGCCTCACGGCCGAACGGACGGTCCAGCTTGTTGCGCAGGTGGCGTACGTAGACCTCGACGATGTTGGGGTCGCCCTCGAAGTCGTAGTCCCAGACATGGTCGAGGATGTCGTGCTTGGACACGATGTCGCCTTTGTGACGGAGCAGGAACTCAAGCAGCGCCTGCTCGCGTGGAGTCAGCTCGACCTCGACGTCGCCGCGCCACACCCTCCGCGCAGCAGGGTCCAGACGCAGGTCACCGGCCTCCAGGACAGTGGGCCGCTCGGAAGCTCCGCGGCGAATCAGTGCGCGTAGCCGAGCCATGAGTACGGCGAAGGAGAACGGTTTGGTGAGGTAGTCGTCAGCGCCCGTGTCGAGCGCCTTCACCTGGTCCCACTCGCTGTCCTTCGCGGTGAGCATCAGGATCGGGGTCCAGTTGCCGTCCGTCCGCAGCGCCTCGCAGACCTTGTAGCCGTTGACTCCCGGCAGCATGATGTCGAGCACGATCGCGTCGTACGGGTGTTCGCGCGCCATCCACAGGCCGTCGGTGCCGTCCAGCGCCACATCGACGGCGAAGCCCTCGGCCGCCAGACCCTTGCGGAGCCCCGCGGCGAGCCGCTTCTCGTCCTCGACGACCAGCACTCGCATGCGTCCATGATCACGCACTTCGCTGAACGGCCGCTGAAGAACGAGCGAGCACGACGTCTACCCGGTAAGCACCAGAGCCCAGGCGAGACTGCCGAAACCGCCTGTCGACACCGTGGCGCGGACGAGATTCCAGCGGACCCACTTCGCCTCGAAGCGCTCGCGCGCCGGGCCGAGGTCGGTGTTCTGATCGGGATCTCCTGCCGCGGAGAGCTCGTTGTTGAGTGGCACGTTGACGCGCATGGTGACGACGAGCATGACGACGTAGAGGACAAGCCCGGCAACGGTCCACGGCAGCGGGGCCGGTTGATCGGCGCCGACACGAAGAGCCGCAGCCAGCACGGTCAGAATCCCTGGGCCGGCGAAGACGAGCGCGAACCAGCCGTTGAGGATCGCCACGTTGATCCGTTGCATGACGTGGACGAAGGCCCTGTCATCCACATTCCGCAGCCCGGGCATGACGCACATGGAGAAGGTGTAGAACAGGCCGGCGTTGAGCCCCATGGTGATCGTGGCCGCGACCAGCGCGGCATCTCGTACTGAGCCCGACATGTTGCCCTCCCGGGTGCTGTCAGCTTGCGCGTCTTGTGTCTGCTGACCCGGCCACGCCACCGGGAGCCCAGCTGCCGGTGGCTGCAGCATCCCGGGTGTAGTCGCCGAAATCCCGCGGCGGACGGCCGAGAGCGCGTTGGACGCCGTCGGTCACTGATGCGTTGCGGCCGTCCAGCACCTCGGAGAAGAGGTAGGTCATCAGCCACAGGAAGTCCTCTGTCAGGCCAGCCTCGGTCAACGCGGACCTGTACTCCTCGAGGGAGATGGGCACGAACGAGATACTCCTGCCGGCTGCCCGGCCGATCTCTTCGACAGCGTCCCGGAAGGTCAGCAGCCGCGGACCCGTCAGCTCATACAGCTGGCCGGAATGTCCGTCTTCGGTCAATGCCGCGACGGCGACGTCGGCGATGTCGTCGGTATCGACGAACGGCTCCCGCACGTCGCCGACCGGCAGGGCGACCTCGCCGGCGAGGATGGGCTCCAGGAGGAAGCTCTCGGTGAAGTTCTGGCTGAACCAGGCGCACCGGACGATCGTCCACTCTGCGCCCGACGCCTGGACAGCCTGCTCGCCGAGCTCGGCTCCCTCCTCGCCGCGTCCGGACACCAGCACCAGCCGTCGTACACCGCTCTCGACAGCCAACTCAGCGAAGGCACGGACCGTCGCCGTACTGCCCGCGACCGCGAGATCCGGGTAGTAGGAGATGTACACCGCGTCCACGTCGCTCAGCGCGGACGCCCAGGTCGCCCGGTCCTCCCAGTCGAACGGCGTGCTGGCGCTACGGGACCCGGCCCTGGTCGGCACTCCTCGCGCGACGAGCCGCTCCGTGATCCGACGGCCGGTCTTGCCGGTGCCGCCGAGAACCAGGATTGTCTTCTTCTGTTGCTTGTATTCAGTCATGGCTCCAGTGCAGCGCGATTCCTTGAGATGGAACATGGCTGAGAGGCTCAGCTCCATGTTCATGCGTCTACACTGACCGCGTGGATGCACTGACGGGGCTGCTGAACGGTCCGCGAGCCCGCGGGGCGTTCCTGCTCCGCGCGAGCCTTGACCCGCCCTGGTGCCTGCGCGTCCAGGACCAGGCGCCGCTCACCGTGGTGGCGGTGATGCGGGGCGAGGCACTGGCAATCCCCGACGACGGCGACGCTGTACGGCTGCGACCCGGCGATGTGGCGATCATGCGTGGTCCGGACCCCTACACGATGGCCGACGAGCCGGCGACGCCGGTTCAGGCCGTGATCCACCCGGGCCAGCGATGCACTACGCCCGACGGCGAGCTGTTGGACCAGGCGATGGACCAGGGAGTCAGGACCTGGGGCAACAGCCCGGACGGGGCAACGATGATGCTGATCGGCACCTACGCCATGGTCGGCGAGATCAACCATCGGCTACTCGAAGCCTTGCCCGGGTTGCTGGTCCTGCGTGAGGACGCCTGGGAGTCACCCCTCATCCCGTTGCTGGGCGCCGAGATCGTAAGGGACGAGCCTGGCCAGGAGGTGATCCTGGATCGGTTGCTGGACCTGTTGCTGATCGCCGTCCTTCGGGCGTGGTTCTCGCGACCGGAGGCCGAGGCCCCGACCTGGTACCGCGCTCTCAGCGACCCTGTTGTCGGACCGGCCGTGCGGATGCTGCACAACAACCCCGGGCACCCGTGGACGGTCGCGGCGCTGGCTGCCAGGATCGGCGTCTCCCGGGCCGCACTGGCCCGCCGATTCCAGGAGCTGGTCGGGGACCCGCCGATGACCTACCTGACCAACTGGCGGCTCGATCTGGCCGCCGACCTGCTGCTCGAGCGAGACGCCACAATCGGAGCGGTTGCCCGCCAGGTCGGCTACAGCAGCCCCTTCGCGCTGAGCACGGCGTTCAAGCGTGTCCGCGGCATCAGCCCGCAGCAGCACCGCGTCGGTGCGCTGGCTACTGCCCCTCGGGCGGCGGGTCGTACCCACCGGTGACGTCTGCCTTGGTCAGCTGCTGGGTGGGTACGGCGAAGCATTGAGCGCGGCACCGTCTTCGTTCCCACCACGCCATAAGCGGCCACCTTGCCGTAGGGGAGCACGCAGATCAGAACGACGGCGTGTAGTGGCGCCATGAATTGGGATGCCCGTTCGGTCTTGCAGCAGTCCCTTGAACCCGGTCAGGACTCGGCGGGGGCCTGGAGGTTCTGCAGCCGCACCTGACCCCGGGCGACGACCCGGCCGGATTCATCCTCGGTCTCCACGATCCACACCTGCTGCGACCGCCCGCGGTGCACCGGCCGCGCGGTGGAGGTCAGCTGTCCCTCGGACACTGCCTTGTAGAAGTCGGTGGAGTTGCTGACGCCGACGACCTTGCCACGGTCGCCGAACCACAGCGCGGCACCTACGCTCGCCAGCGTCTCGACGACGCTGCAGTAGATCCCGCCATGCACGATGCCGTGCGGCTGGTGCAGCCGCGGCACCGCGGACCAGGCGCCCACGACCTCATCCCCGTCGGCGGTCTTGATGTCGAGCCCGAGGTACTCGCCGAAGGGGCCGAGGATGTCGTTGACCATGCCGTGGGTGCTCCTGTCTGACGCTGACCTGACTACAGACCAGTATCCCGCACCGCTGCCATCGGTCCGTTGGGCGGGCGGCCCTCACGCCCGGAGTGGCGACTGCGCCGTGACCGCGGTGGTCTGGAAGGTCGGCGTCACCGGGATGACGCGCGACTGCCGAGCGGATGGGTCAAAGCTTCGAGGAGTTCAGTGCCAACCGCGTGGCCGTCAGCGGCGCTTCTTCAGGTCGTGGATTGGTTCCTGGCTGGCGCCGCCTGCCTTCTCCTTCTTCTCGGCGCGCTTCTCCTTCAGCGACTTTCCGGATTTCTTCTGCATGTGCTGGCGCGGGGACTTGTCGGACATGTGAGCGCTCCACTCGTGGGGAGCCTGAATGGCTCCTACTGGTGACATTACGCCACCCGCGAAGGGCTGGCTGTCGACTCGTGCTGTGCACGGTCCGGGACCTATGTCCTCCCTGGGAATGACCATCGCACCTGCCGCTCCAGTGGCCTGTGGCGCAGCCTGGGAGTGGACGAGATGGAGGCGAGACCAATGAGGGCTCTCGTGGTGTACGAGTCGCTGTTCGGCAACACCGAGCAGGTGGCACGCGCGGTTGCGACCGGGTTGTCCAGACATTTGGACGTCACGGTGGTCGAGGTCGGTGAAGCCCCGGCTGTGATCACCGCGCTGCTGGACCTGATCGTGATCGGCGGCCCGACGCACGCGTTCTCGATGACGCGCGCCAACACACGCGCGGACGCGTTCGAGCGGGGCGCCTCACACGGGTCACGGGAGACGGGCCTGCGGGAGTGGTTGTCGCGGCTGCCCGCCGGACCACACCCGGTGCTGGTCGCCACCTTTGACACCCGCGTCGAGAAGGTACGCCGGCTCCCTGGCTCGGCTGCGAAGGGAGCGGCGAAGGCTGTCCGGCGGCTCGGCTACTCGCCCGCCGCGAAGCCAGAGAGCTTCTACGTCGTCGACGTCGACGGCCCGCTGCTCGACGGCGAGCTCGACCGGGCCCAGGCCTGGGGCGAACGGCTCGGGGCCGAGGCCAGTCACAGGGCAGGGTCCGCGAGAGCCTGAACGGCCGGCGGGCCGTCGGAAATGCGGCTCCGTGACAGAAAGGCGCATACTGGGAGTGATGAAGCCTTATGCCGGGACCCGGCGCCACCTGCCCAACAGCCCCTTCAAGCCGAAGGCGATTCCGGTCGTCGAGACTTTCGTTGTCGACGAGCGGGTCACCCACGACAAGTACGGGCTGGGCCGCGTGGTCGGCGTCGAAGGCGACCAGGCCGTCGTGGTCGACTTCGGTGAGTCCAGGGTCCGCCTCTTCACGCCGTTCGACAAGCTCAGCAAGCTTTAAGGACCGGCCGAGAGCCAGTGGACGGCGCGTCGCTGTCCACGGAGTAAGGCACGCCTGACGAACCCCTGCGTGAGCGTTTGCAGGAGTTCGTCACGGGTACGACGCGGTCTCAAAGTCGATGAGATTGGGGATGAGCCATGACATCGGCGGCTCCTCCCGCCTCCGGTCTGCTCCACGACGCCCTCTTCTACGACAACCAGGACGCCTTGTTGGCGACGGCGGTGCCGTTCGTCCGTGAGGGTGTCGAGTGTGGCGAGATAGTCCTCTTGAACACCGGCGTGCAACCGGTGAACGCGCTGCTCGAGGCGCTGTTCGCGCAGGAGGCGAAGCAGGGAACGGTCGTGTTCCCGGACGGCCCGGCGGACGACCGGCCGGTGGCCAGGATCGACCAGTTCAAACGCACCCTGGACCGTGGCCTGGCCGGCGGCGTGTCGGCGTACCGCGCGATCGGGCACATCGACCTCGACCGTGACCGGCTGCCCTGGCCCGAGTGGCTGCGCTACGAGGCCGTCGTCAACAGGGTGTTCGAGAAATACCCGTTCCACGCCCTCTGCCCCTACGACACACGGGCCGTCGCCCCGAAGATCATCACATCGATGCGGCAGGCGCACCCGTGGCTGGTGGAGGAGAGCCGGCGGGTGCGGAACCCCGACTACGTCGAGCCGGTCGAGCTGGTCACGAGACCAGACCATGTCGAGCCGGAGGACCCGCTGCAGCACGGACCACCCGACCTCGAGCTCGACGACGTCACCGACCTGCGCAGCCTGCGGATCGACCTCTACCCGGTCACGATCTTCACCAACCTGGCTCGCGCCAAGGTCGACGACTTCGTGAAGGCCGTCGGTGAGACCGCGGTCAACGCGTGGACCCACGGACAGGGGCCGGTGCGGGTGCGGTTGTGGACGTCGGCGGACAAGATCCTGTGCACGGTGACCGACCAGGGCCCGGGCATCGCTGACCCGCTCAAGGGGTACGCGCGCTCCATCGGGAGCGCCACCACGCAGTCGCCGTCGACGCACGAGGGGCTCGGCATGTGGGCCGCGCGCCAGCTGTGCGACATCCTGGACTACCGGCGGGCTCACGACGGCTTCACGGTCCGGCTGATCGCCTTCGACGGTTGAGCCGACGGGGCGGGAACCGGCCGGCGGAGACCCCTGAGAGAATGTTCGTGATGAGCCAACAGCCGCAGTGGACCGAGCCGGGCGCCTTCCCGGTCTCGGACGGGGTGCACCGGATCCCGCTGCCCCTGCCGATGGACGGGCTGCGCGCCGTCAACGTCTACGCGATCGAGACCGAGGAGGGCCTCACGCTGATCGACGGCGGCTGGGCGATCGGGGAGACCCGCGAGCTGCTCGAGTCGTCGTTGCGGTCGATCGACCACAAGGTCTCCGACATCACCCGTTTCCTGGTCACCCATGCGCACCGCGACCACTACACGCAGGCGATCTCGGTGCGACGCGAGTTCGGCTCGCACGTCAGCCTCGGCATCGGCGACAAGCCGACCCTGGAGTTCATGGCCGACGCGACCGTCGACGTGGACCCGAACGTCACCCAGCTGCACAGGGCCGGTGCGTTCGACCTGGCCGAGCGCTGGACCACCGAGATGGGTGCCACCGGGCCGCGGTCCGACGACTTCGACATGCCCGACGAGTGGCTCTCGGGCGACGTGACTCTCGCCGTCGGTGGGCGCACACTCGACGCGGTGTCCACGCCGGGACACACCCAGGGCCACTACGTGTTCGCGGACACCGCCGCCGGGCTGCTCTTCGCCGGCGACCACGTGCTGCCCACGATCACGCCCTCGATCGGGTTCGAGCCGGTCTTCGCCGAGCAGCCCCTGCGCGACTTCCTGGGCTCGCTGGCCAAGGTCCGGGCGATGCCCGACCTGACCTTGCTGCCGGCCCACGGTGCGGTGACCGGTTCTTCGCACACCCGCATCGACGAGCTGGTGGCCCATCACGACCAGCGGCTGGACCTGTGCCGTCAGACCGTCGAGTCCGGGATCGGGACGGCGTACGGCGTCGCGGCGGAGCTTCCTTGGACACGGCACAACCGCGTGTTGCGTGACCTCGACGTGTTCAACGCGACCCTCGCCACCCTGGAGACGCTCGCGCACCTCGAGCTGCTCGCGGCACAGGGCAGGATCGACCGGAGTGAGGATGCGGGTACGGTCACCTTCAGCGCGGTCCCGTGACCAGGTCCCGCCGCATCGGGACGTGCGGGATGCCGTCGTCCAGGAACTCGGCACCGATCTGCTCGAAGCCGAACCGGGTGTACCAGCCGGCCAGGTAGGACTGGGCATCCAGCCGCGCCGGCCGGTCGCCGATCTGTGCCAGCGCGGACCGCATCAGTGCTTCGGCGATGCCCTGCCCGCGGTGGGACTTCGTCACCATGACCCGGCCGATCCGTGCCTGTCCGTCATCTTCGAGGATGCGGAGGTACCCGACCGGCGAACCGTCGCGCTCGACCCACACGTGTCGTGTGCCGGGCTCGAGGTCGCGACCGTCCAGCTCCTGGTAGGGACAGCTCTGTTCCACCACGAACACCGACTCGCGCAGCGCGAACAGCAGGTACGCCGTGCGCACGTCCAGCTCGTCGAAGGACGCGATGCGGATCTCGGACGCCGTCATCCGAGCAAGGTACCGCGGGAACGATGTGTGCGTCCCGGCCGTTGAGCGACCACCACCCACACCCATGAGCATGGCGTGAGCCATGCGTGACGAAGGGCGCAGGCGTTTGACGAACACCGCGGACATCGGGATCGCCGCCACGACCGAGGAGGAGTTCGACCGCCAGGTCGCCACCCTGGTCTCCAAGGACTACCCGGCTCTCGCCGAGCTGAGCGAGGAGGAGTTCACCAAGCACCTCGAACCGCTGCGGGACCTGCTGCCGAAAGCCACCGCCTCCGACGACGCTTCCATCCCGTTCGTGGTCGTGGTGAAGAGCGAGCTCGTGCCGACCGTCGACGCGGTCGAGAGGGTCGTGGTGCGCAAGAAGCCCGGCTGGACGGACATGCACGACGAGCTCGCCGGGTTCAGGCCGATCGACGGAGTCGACGTACCCGGCTCGCCCGTCTACCTGCTCACCGACGTCGACACCGGAGAGGGCACGCTCAACGTTCGTCCCAACGACGCGCTGCCGGTCATCACCCAGGCCGGACGCACCCCGCTGACCATCGACGAGGGTGTGGCGCTGGTGACCCAGTTCCCGGAGATCCTCAAGGTGCGCAACTGCTTCCAGGCGCTGGGGTCGCGCACCGACAACAAGCGGATCCCGAGCTTCTGGGTGAGCAAGGGCGCACCGCGGCTGGGCTGGTGCTGGGCCGGCAACCCGCACACCTGGCTCGGGTCCGCATCGGCCGGCGCGCGCTACAGCGCCTGACTACGGCACCGGGCTCGGAGTCACGCGCCGAACATGGTCGAACCGATCGCGCGGGATGGTCGGCTGCGGCAGGATGGCGGGACACCCGAGCAAGGACGAGGAGACGCTGTGGTCTACAAGAGCAGGTACGCCGATGTCCCCGTGGTCGACGAGCTGATCCACGACCGTGTGCTCGGTCGGGCTGTCGAGCGCGGCACGCGGCCGGCGATGGTCGACACGGTCAGCGGGACGTCGCTCAGCTTCGCGGAGCTCGCCGGTCTGGTGCAGAAGCTCGCCGCCGGGCTTGCGGAGAACGGCATCGCCAAGGGCGACGTGGTGGCACTGCACTCACCGAACACGATCCTGTTCCCGGTCGTCTTCTTCGCCACGACCACCGCGGGCGGCACGGTCACGACGCTCTCGCCGTTGGCGACGCCCGAGGACATGGCCAAGCAGCTGGTCGACTCCGAGGCCAGGCTCATCGTGACCGTCTCGCCGCTGCTCGAGCCTGCCAGGGCCGCGGTCGCCCGGGTCAAGGAACAGACGGGCGCCGAGCTCGAGGTGCTGGTCTGTGACCAGGCCGAGGGGCACCGGTCGGTGATGGAGCTGCTCAGTGACGGCCCGCTGCCGTCGTACGACTCGGACCCCGCCGAAGATGTTGCCGTGCTGCCCTACTCCAGTGGTACGACGGGCACCCCCAAGGGCGTCATGCTGACCCACCGCAACATCTCCACCAACCTCGAGCAGCTCACCGACCTGCACCGGGTGGGGGAGGGCGACCGGATCATCGCGATCCTGCCGTTCTTCCACATCTACGGGATGGCGGTGCTGGTGAACAACGCGCTGTTCCACGGCGCGACCGTGTTCGTGCACCCGCGGTTCGACCTCGACGCGTTCCTGACGAGTCTCGAACGGGACCGGATCACCCACGCGTACGTCGCGCCGCCGGTGATGCTGGTCCTCGCCAAGCATCCCGCCGTCGGGAACCTCGACCTGTCGAACCTGAAGCGGATCATCTGCGCCGCCGCCCCGCTCGACGGCGACCTGCAGAGGGCGGTCGCCGACCGGCTCGGCGTCGAGATCGGCCAGGCCTACGGGATGACCGAGCTGTCACCTGGCACGCACATCCACGTCGACGGCAACACCGGTGAACCCGACGCCTGCGTCGGCCACCTGTTCCCCTCGACGGAGGCGCGGCTGGTCGACATGGCAACCGGGCAGGACGTGGCCGAGGGAGAGCCCGGCGAGCTGTGGATCCGCGGGCCCCAGGTGATGAAGGGATACTTCGGCCGCCAGGAGGAGACCGACGCGACGCGCGACGCCGACGGCTGGCTGCACACCGGTGACATCGCCCGCGTCGACACGGAGGGCAACTGGTTCATCGTGGACCGGGTCAAGGAGCTCATCAAGTACAAGGGCTACCAGGTCGCTCCGGCCGAGCTCGAGGCCACGTTGCTGTCGCACCCGGAGATAGCGGACGCGGCCGTGATCGGTGTGTACGACGACGAGAACAACGAGGTGCCCAAGGCGTTCGTGGTCCCCGCCGCAGGGTCGACGCTCACGCCGCAGGCAGTCATGGAGTACGTCGACGGCCTGGTCGCGCCGTTCAAGAAGGTCCGGCTCGTGGAGTTCATCGAGGCGGTGCCCAAGGCAGCATCCGGGAAGATCCTGCGTCGTGAGCTACGGGCCCGGGAGCTGGCCGGCGCCTGATCCGCTAGGTCGCGGCCAGATCCCGGTCAGCAGGTCGGCCCAGGAAGTCCAGCGTGGTCGCCAATGCCTGCTTCGCCTCGGGGACCGGCAGGATCGGGTACACGTGCAACAGGTCCGGCTGCTCGACGTACGTCAGATCCCAGCCCTGCTCGCGTGCCCGCTCCGCAAGCTCACGGCACTGCGGGTACAACGTGTCGAGGGTGCCGCAGAACATCAGCGTCGGCGGGAGGTTCGCGAGGTCGCCGTACGACGGGCTCAGCTCTGACCGGGTCTGGTCGTCGCCGCCGGACCACCACTCGGCGGACAGCCGGAGCCGGCTCAGCCTCAGCCAGGGGTCACGCGCGGACGCCGCCGCGGTTCCGGGTGCGGCGTTGGTGAGGTCGACCCACGGAGAGATGAGCACCACGTGGGTGGGTTGGGGGCCCGCGCGGTGAGCGATCTGTTGCGCGACCGCGAGCGCATAGCCGCCGCCTGCCGAGTCCCCAGCCAGCACCACACCGCGGGGTGACTCGATCGCGACCTGCTCGAACAGCGAGAGCATCCGCGGGTGGGAGTCGCGCCAGGTGAACTCCGGGGCCAGCGGGTACACCGGGAAGACCACCCGGGCGTCGAGTCGCTGTGTGAGCGCAACGACGTACTTCCAGTGAGCCCGGTCCGCGTGTGACACGTACCCGCCGCCGTGGAGGTAGAGGACCGTGCGCGTAGGGACCGTGCCGGTGACCCTGAGGTCATGCACCGGGAAACCGAAGCCGTCGATGCTGGACACGTCACAGCCGTGCACCACCCGGTGCGGCGGAGCGGTGTCTGCCCCGGCCTGCTCGGCGAGCTTCTCCCGTCGCAGCCGCGCCGGGTCGTCGACCTCGGTGCTGCGGCGGACCTTGGGGATCGCCCGGGCCAGGAACTGGTGCTGGATGCTCGGCACGTATCTGCCTCCTCCGAAGCGGATGCGGTCAGGCGGGCTCGGCGCCGACGATCCGCAGCCCTACCTCACCGTAATAGTCCGCGATGTCCTCAGGACTCCACTCGCCCTCGTCGCGGTACCACCGGGCGACGTCGATGCCCAGGGACAACAGGGCCAGCGCCGTCATCCGGGGGTTGGCGGTGTGAAAGGCGCCGGCCGCGACGCCGGCATCCACGACCCGGCGAACCTCGGACTCGATCGCGCGCCGGATGCCCACGATCTCGTCCAGGTGTTCCCCGCTCAGGGCAGCAAGCTCGTAGTTGACGATGCGCGCACCGGTGTGGTCGCGGGCATGGTGGGCGGTGAACGAGCGCACCACGGCCAACAGCTGCGCCACCGGGTCGTCCGAGGCGCCGATGGCGTCCTGGACCAGACGCAGAGTGCGTTCGTGACCGGTCCGGGAGATCAGGTAGAGCAGCTCCTCCTTGGACCGGTGGTGCACATAGAGCGCAGCCGGGCTCATCCCGGCCGCCGATGCGATGTCCCGGGTGGTGGTGCCGTGGAAGCCCTTGGCCGCGAACGAATCCACCGCGGCCGCAACCAGCCGGCTGCGGGCGTCGGTGGCCTTTGTGACCTGGCTCATGGACGTCCTTCGCGAGAGGGTGTTGACGAGCGCGTGCGACGTGAGGAAGGCTAAGCAACCGCTTAGAAATAAGCAAGCGCTTAGCCGTCATCGAAATGTGAGGTCCGCTTGAAACGCTGCGTCTACGCCGCCGACAGCTTCGCGCCGTGCCCCCGGGACCTCACCACCGAGGAGCAGAGGCAGCGCTGGCTGCCCACATCACCCAGGAGCTCACCGTCGAGCTCGGCCCGGACATCCGCGTGAACGGGGTCGCGCCGGCGGTGGTGAAGACGAAGTTCGCCACCGCGCTCTACGGGGGGCGTGAGGACGAGGTCGCCTCGGCGTACCCGCTCAAGCGGCTTGGCGTCCCCGACGGTGGCGTGACCCTCACCGGGGGTGGGTGACTTGGACGTGCGCGACAAGGGTGTGGTCGTCACCGGCGCCGGCCACGGCATCGGCCGCGCCATCGCGACCCGGATGGCCGCCGAGGGGGCCCGCGTCGTAGTCAACGACCTGGACGCCGACGCGGCCGCTGCCGTCGCCGAGGAGATCCGCGGCCACGCCGTCCCCGGAGACGCCGCCACCGATCCGGGAGTGCGTTCCCTGGTCGACGCGGCACGCGGGCGGCTCGGCACGATCGACATCTACTTCGCGAACGCCGGCATCGACGTGGGCGCCGGACTGGACACCCCGGAAGCGGACTGGGCCCGCGCCCTCGAGGTCAACGTGATGGCGCACGTGCGCGCCGCACGACAGCTCGTGCCCACCTGGCTGGAGGCAGGCGGTGGCCGGTTCGTGGTGACCGCCTCGGCCGCCGGCCTGCTCACCATGCTGGGCAGTGCGCCGTACTCGGTGACCAAGCACGCAGCGGTCGGCTTCGCCGAGTGGCTGGCAGCGACCTACGCGCACCGCGGGATCATCGTGCAGGCGATCTGCCCGCAGGGCGTGCGCACCAGGATGCTCGACAACTCCGGCCCGCTTCAGGACCTGCTCAGCCACGACACCGCACTCGAGCCGGAGCAGGTCGCCGAGACGGTCTGGCGGGGGCTGCAGGACGACCGGTTCCTGATCCTGCCGCACCCTGAGGTGCAGGGCTACTACGAGCTCCGCGCCACGCACACCGACACCTGGTTGGCCGGCATGAACAAGCTGCAGCGCCGCCTCGACCAGCACCAGAAGGAGATTCGATGACCGAACAGACCCAACGCACCGCCATCGTCACCGGAGCCGCCCGCGGCATCGGTGCTGCGGTTGCCAAGCGACTCAGCAACGACGGGTTCGCCGTCGCCGTCCTGGACCTGGACGAGGCTGCCTGCAGGCCGGTCGTGGAGGCGATCGAGTCCGCCGGCGGCAAGGCCCTCGCTGTCGGCGTGGACGTCTCGGACGAGCAGGCGGTGGAGGCTGCCGTGACCCGGGTGGACAATGAGATCGGGGCGCCGACCGTGCTGGTGAACAACGCCGGCATCACCCGCGACAACCTGCTGTTCAAAATGACCACCGAAGACTGGGACTCGGTGATGAACGTGCACCTGCGCGGCTCGTTCCTGATGAGCAGGGCCACGCAGAAGCACATGACCGGGGCGGGGTGGGGCCGGATCGTCAACCTGTCCAGCGTCTCCGCCCTCGGCAACCGCGGCCAGGCCAACTACGCCGCCGCCAAGGCCGGGCTCCAGGGCTTCACAAAGACCCTGGCCATCGAGCTCGGGAAGTTCGGCGTCACCGTGAACGCGATCGCGCCCGGCTTCATCGAGACGGAGATGACCGCCGCCACGGCAGAGCGGATGGGTGTCCCGTTCGACGACTTCAAGGCCGCCGCCGCGAAGCAGATCCCGGTGGCACGGGTCGGGCAGCCCGAGGACATCGCCGCGACCGTGTCGTTCTTCGCCCGGGAGGACGCCTCGTTCGTGTCGGGCCAGGTCGTCTACGTGGCCGGTGGTCCCCGCGCATGAAGACGTTCAACGGCATCGACGAGCTCGAGAAGGCCGTCGGCACCCACCTCGGTCACAGTGACTGGCACACCGTCACCCAGGAGCAGATCGACCTGTTCGCCGAGGCCACCGGTGACCACCAGTGGATCCACGTCGATCCCGACCGGGCCAAGGACGGCCCGTTCGGCACCACGATCGCGCACGGCTACCTCACCCTCTCGCTGATCCCTCGGCTGATCTGGCAGATCTACACCGTCGAGGGGCTGCGGATGGGCGTGAACTACGGCTCGAACAAGGTGCGCTTCCCGTCGCCGGTCCCGGTCGGGTCCCGGATCCGCGCGGGAGCCGAGCTCGTCGGGCTCAGCCGGGGACCGAGCGGCGCGCAGGCGACGGTCCGGGTCACCGTCGAGCGGGAGGGCGGCGACAAGCCGGCGTGCGTGGCGGAGGTCGTCTCGGTGCTGGTGGACTGAGGTGCCCCGCGACGATGGCCTGCCCGGGCTGGACCTGGCGCGGTTCCGTGCCTTCTTCGAGGCCGCCCGCCCAGGGGAGGTGAACGGCCCGCTCCGGGCGCAGCTGATCGCCGGTGGGAAGTCGAACCTGACCTACGAGATCGGCGATGGGCAGCGCAGCTGGGTGGTACGCCGCCCGCCGCTCGGCCATGTGCTCGACACTGCCCACGACATGGTGCGCGAACACACGGTGATGAGCGCCCTGCACGACACCGACGTCCCGGTGCCGGAGACCTACGCGCTGTGCGCGGACCCCGATGTGCTCGGTGCCCCGTTCTACGTGATGGAGAAGGTGGACGGGACGCCGTACCGCTTCGCCTCCCAGCTCGAACCGCTCGGACCCGCGCGCACCGCCGCGATCTCGACCCGGATGATCGACACGCTGGCGACCCTGCACCGGGTGGACCCGGTGGCGGTAGGGCTCGCCGACTTCGGTCGGCCCGAGGGCTTCCTCGGCAGGCAGGTGCGGCGCTGGAAGAAGCAGCTCGACGCCTCGCACAGCCGGAAGCTGGCGGGCGCCGTCGAGCTGCATTCGCTGCTCGAGAACCATCTGCCCGAGCAGTCCGCGCCCGGTGTCGTGCACGGCGACTTCCGGCTCGACAACCTGCTCGTCGACGACCGCGACGAGGTGGCCGCGGTGATCGACTGGGAGATGGCCACCCTCGGCGACCCACTCACCGATGTCGCGCTGCTGCTCGTCTACCAACGGATGGCCGACCTCGACATCGGCGATGCCGTCGCCGACGCGTCCACCGCGCCGGGCTTCGCCACCGACGAGGCGATGCTCGCCAGGTACGCCGAGGGCAGCGACCGTGACCTGTCGGCGATGGGTTTCTACCTGGGGCTCGCGTACTTCAAGCTGGCTGCGGTCCTCGAAGGCATCCACTACCGCTACACCCGCGGGCAGACCGTGGGGGAGGGGTTCGACACCGTCGGCGCCGTCGTCGAACCCCTGATCGCAGCCGGTCTCACCTCGATGGGGCCGGCAACATCTCGATGAAGGAAGGCACCTGATGGACTTCGCCTACGACCCCACGACGGAGCAGCTCCGCGAGAAGCTTCTTTCCTTCATGGACGAGCGCGTGTACCCGGCCGAGCCGGTCTTCGCTGAGCAGATGGCCGCTCTCGAGGACCCCTGGGCATGGACCAGGGTGCCGGTGCTCGCCGAGCTGCGTGCGGAGGCGCGGGCCCGCGGACTGTGGAACCTCTTCCTTCCCGGGGAGCACGGGGCCGGCCTGACCAATCTGCAGTACGCGCCGCTGGCAGAGATCACCGGACGCAGCCTCCACCTGGCCCCTGCGGCACTGAACTGCTCGGCCCCGGACACCGGAAACATGGAGGTGCTGGCGATGTTCGGCACCGACGAGCAGCGGAAGCGCTGGCTGCAGCCGCTGCTGGACGGCGAGATCCGGTCCTCGTTCGCGATGACCGAGCCGGACGTGGCCTCCTCCGATGCCACGAACATCAGCACCCGCATCGAGCGCGACGGCGACGACTACGTGATCAACGGCCGCAAGTGGTGGATCACCGGGGCGATGAACCCGGACGCGCAGATCCTGATCGTGATGGGCAAGACCGACCCGGCCGCGGAGCGGCACCGGCAGCAGAGCCAGATCCTGGTGCCCCGGGCCACCCCCGGGCTGGTCGTCACGCGCGGCATGCACGTGCTCGGCTACGACGACCGCGACCACGGCGGACACGCCGAGCTGGAGCTCCGTGACGTCCGGGTCCCGGCGACGAACCTGATCGGCAACGAGGGCGACGGCTTCGCGATCGCCCAGGCCCGGCTCGGTCCTGGCCGGATCCACCACTGCATGCGGTCCATCGGGATCGCCGAGCGTGCCATCGAGCTGATGTGTGACCGTGCGTCGAACCGGGTCGCGTTCGGCAAGCCGATCGCCGAGCAGGGTGTGGTCCGGGACTGGATCGCCGAGTCACGGGTTGCGGTCGAACAGCTCCGGCTGCTGGTCCTCAAGACCGCCTGGCTGATGGACACCGTGGGGAACAAGGGCGCGCACACCGAGATCCAGGCCATCAAGATCGCCACCCCGAAGACGGTGGAGTGGATCCTGGACAAGGCGATCCAGGTGCACGGAGCCGGCGGCCTCAGCCAGGACTTCCCGCTGGCCTCCGCGTTCGCCGGGATCCGCACGCTGCGGTTCGCCGACGGTCCGGACGAGGTGCACAAGAACGCGCTCGCCCGCAACGAGCTGAAGCGCAGGGCGACGGTGCGAGGCTCATGAGCGACGACGTCGTGCGAACCGATCTTCGGTCGCGGGTCGACGCGCTCCTGGCCGCACACGACCCCGCGACCACGGACCGGCTGGACTTCCTGCGCGCCCGGTTCGATGCCGGTCTGGCGTGGGTGCACTTCCCGGAAGGGCTCGGCGGGCTCGGTCTGCCGCGTTCGATCCAGGGGTACGTCGACCAGCTGCTCGCCGCGGCCGGGGCACCGGACAACGACCCTCGCCGCAACGGGATCGGGCTCGGGATGGCCGCCCCGACGATCCTTGCCTTCGGGACCGACGAGCAGAAGCGGACATTCCTCCGGCCGCTGTGGACCGGTGAGGAGGTGTGGTGCCAGCTGTTCAGTGAGCCCGGCGCCGGGTCCGACCTCGCTGCGGTCGCCACTCGGGCTCTCCGCGACCCTTCGACGGGCTCAGGTCAAGCGGCCACGTGGGTGGTCAACGGGCAGAAGGTGTGGACGTCGAGCGCCCACCAGGCCCGCTGGGCGATCCTGCTGGCGCGCACCGACCCGGCCGTGCCCAAGCACGCGGGGCTGAGCTACTTCGTGTGCGACATGTCCGACCCGGGTGTCGACGTACGCCCGCTCCGGCAGATCACCGGGGAGGCCGAGTTCAACGAGGTGTTCCTGTCCGACGTGCGCATCCCCGACACGCACCGGCTGGGCGAGGAGGGCGACGGGTGGAAGGTCGCCAACGCCACCCTGATGAGCGAACGGGTCGCCATCGGTGGCAACGCCGCACGACGCGAGAGCGGCATGGTCGGCGTGGTCGCGAAGACGTGGCGGGACCGGCCGGGGCTGCGCACCCCGGAGCTGCACGGCCGGCTGATGGAGCTGTGGGTCGAGGCCGAGGTGGGCCGCCTCACCGGGCAGCGGCTACGACAGAAGCTGGCGGTCGGCGCTCCCGGTCCCGAGGGTTCGGCCATGAAGCTGACCTTCGCCCGGCTCGCGCAGGAGCTGAGCGGCCTCGAGGTGGAGCTGCTCGGCGAGGAGGGCCTGCGCTACGACGACTGGACGATGACCCGGCCGGACCTCGTGGACTTCACCGGCCGCGACGCCGGCTACCGCTACCTGCGGGCGAAGGGGAACTCGATCGAGGGTGGCACCTCGGAGATCCTGCGCAACATCGTGGCCGAGCGGGTGCTCGGGCTCCCCGCCGAGCAGCGGGCCGACAAGGACATCGCCTGGAAGGACCTGCCCCGATGAGTAGCCCTGTGTCAACCTCAGGCGGCATCAGCGCCCGCGAGCAGTGTTTGAAGGGCGCCGTGCCGGTCAGGGTTGTAGGCGGTTTCGTCTTGCCAGCAGCGCCAGATCACGCCGAGCCAGGCGCGGGCCAGGATGCGGGTGGCGTGGGGATGGTCCTTGCCGCGGTCGATGGCGTCGTTGTAGATCTTCGCGGCCCAGGGGTTGGTCCGGCGGGAGTCGCCGGCGAAGTCGCAGACGGCGTCGCGGAGCTCCTTGTTGACTGCCCATCGGTAGGTGACGGCCTTGTGTTTGCCGGACTGGCGGGTCGAGGGCGCGACGCCGGCCAGGCAGGCCAGGGATGCTGCGTCGGGGAACCGGCCTCGGACGTCGCCGATCTCGGCGAGCAGTCGGGCGGCGCGCACGGTGCCACCGCGGGGCAGGGACTGGAAGATCTGTGCGTCGGCGTGCAGGGCGAGCTGTTCTGCGATCTGGGCTTCGAGGGTCGCGATCTGCTCGACGAGCTCGTTGAGGACGCTGAGCATGGCGCGGGTGACGTGGGCGCGGGCGGCGCCGTCGGGCCCGACCGGCCCGCGGGGCGCAGTCTGCAGGTGGGCGTAGAGGTCGGCGGGGTCCTTGCGGCCGCAGTAGCCGACGCTGCTCAGCCAGGCTGCCAGGCGCTTCACGCTGAGCCAGTCGGCGCGTTCCTGGGAGTCGAAGCGGGCCAGGAACCTCAGGCTGATCTGGGAGTCGAGGTCGGCGAAGAGTCCCACAGCGCCGGGGAACGCGGCCTGCAGGTGCGCCCGGAGCTGGTTGCACAGCGCGACGCGGTGCTTGACCAGCTCGCGGCGGGCGCGGACAGTGGCGCGCAGCGTCTTGGTGGCCTCGCTGTCGTGGGTCAGCGGCCGCAGCCGGGTCCGGTCGGTGCGCAGGGTGTCGGCCAGGACGTAGGCGTCGAACCGGTCGTTCTTGTTGCCGGCCGATCCGTAGCGTCCGCGCAGGTTCTTGAGCCGGTTCGGGCTGATCACCACGACGGTCAGGTCCGCGTCGAGCAGAGCATCGACGACAGGTCCATCGCCGCGCTCGATGGCGACCTCGTCGACACCGTGGTTGACCAGGAACCTGACCATCGCGCGCAGTCCGGCCGCCGTGTGGTCGACGGTTCTGCGGGCGACTTCGCGGCCGTGGTGGTCCACCACGCTCACCGCGTGGTCCTCGCTGGCCCAGTCAACACCGCCGGTGACACCGTTGGCGGGCTGGTTGGGCAGTTTGCTACTCGGGGTGGTGCTGGCAGACTTCACGTCAGCCTCCTCGCTGCTAGACCCAGTGGGGAGGCACCCGCTTCTCGGTGCCGGGACGCATCTGTCTGTCAGCTCACTGATCGGCGCTCCCAGCCTTCGGCATTGGCGCACAGCCCTGTCGACGATCACGGCGTCCCGGGTGACCGCCGGGCCCTGCAGAACTCATCGTGGACCTCAAGGGGTCGAGCGAGCAGGGCAGTGACCCGACGGCACCTGGGGTGCATCAGCGGCCCGTCCAGGACCGCCGACACGAGGAAGGTAGTCCAGTGAGCTCCCCCACGAGTGATCTCGACCTGCTGTACACCGACGTCGAGGACTCGCTGCGGGAGTCGGTGCGCGACCTGCTCGCCGCGCGGTGCACGCCCGACCGGGTCGTCGCCGGCTACGACGGTGGGAGCTCCCTGCAGCCGCAGCTGTGGCGGATGCTCGCGGTGGATCTCGGGGTGGCCGGGCTGTTGGTGCCCGAGCACCGGGGCGGTGCGGGTGCCACCGCCCGGGAGGCCGCGGTCGTCCTCGAGGAGCTGGGACGCTTCGTCGCGCCGGTCCCGTTCCTGACCAGCGCCGTGGTCGCCACCACCGCGCTGCTCGCGTCCGACGACGACGCGCTGCTGGGCGACCTGGCGACGGGCGAGCGCACCGCCGCGCTCGCGGTCCCCCTGGCCGCGAGTGCGAGCGGCTTCAGCGCATGCCTCCGGGTGGACGGTGCTGGTGCCCTCCAGGGCCGGGTGACGTCGGTGGCGGGCGCTCTCGAGGCGGACGTGCTGCTGGTGCCGGTCGTGAACGGCTCCGGTGTCGCCCTCCATCTGGTCGACGCCGTGACGGCCGGTATCGAACCCGTCGTGTCGCTGGACATGACGCGACAGCTCGCGGACATCGACCTGTCAGGGACGCCCTCGCGGGAGGTTGTCCCCGCGGGCCCGGGTGAGGCGGCGGTGCGTGTCGCACTGGGGGTCGGTGCGGCGCTGCTCGCATCTGAGCAGCTCGGTGTGGCGCAGTGGTGCCTGGACTCGACGGTGGCATATCTGCGCGACCGCAGGCAGTTCGGCCGCGTGGTCGGCGGGTTCCAGGCGCTCAAGCACCGGCTGGCCGATCTCTACGTCGCGGTCGAGTCGGCTCGCGCGGCGGCTCGGTATGCGGCGGCCACGGCGGCCTACGACGACCCGGACCAGGAGGTTGCGGCGTCCCTGGCCCAGGCTTACTGCTCGGATGTCGCGGTGCATGCCGCCGAGGAGTGCCTCCAGCTGCACGGCGGGATCGGGATGACCTGGGAGCACCCGGCGCACCTGTACCTCAAGCGAGCGAAGGCCGACCAGATCGCTTTCGGCACCCCAGGAGGACACCGGCTCCGGCTGGGCGAGCTCGTCGACCTGGCTGCTCAGGCCTGATCCGGTCGTTCCACCTCCAGACCTCGCACCAGCGAGCTCAACCCGAGCTCGAAGCTGTCCTGGTCGATGCGTTCGGCATGCTCGCGCAGCCGGTGTGCCTGAGTGAGGTTGGGGTAGCGGTCGAGGTAGACCTGGACGTCGTCGGCGAACCCGCTGGCAAACGGCGTCGACGCCGCACCGATGACCAGGTACTTCACCGCCCCGGCGATGGTCGTGGCATCGCGCGGCGGCCAGCCAGCGCCGACCAGCCCGCCGTGCACGGCGTTCGCCATGGTCAGGAACTCGTCGCGCCGCCCGGCCCCCGACGCGACCACGGGGACCGCGTTCGGGTGGGCGGCGAGGGCCGCCAGGTAGGAGCGGGCCCATGTGGTCAGCCCCCGTCGCCAGTCGCCGTCGTCGAACCCGGACGTGTCCACGTGCTTGGTGAGCAGGTTCGCCACCGCGTCGAGAACGTGGTCCTTGGTCGGGTAGTGGCTGTAGAGGGACGCGGCCTGCACCCCGAGCTCCCGCGCAAGCCGGCGCATCGACAGGGCTGCCAGACCCTGCTCGTCGATCATCGCGAGTGCGGTGTCGCGGATCAGGTCCCGGTTGAGCAGAGGCGTGCTGGGGCGGGCCATCGACGTACTCCTTGCTAAAACTAACGGCGTAAGGTTAGCGTAGCGGGAACCTGACACCGCGGGCAGAGGCGAGGAGACCGCATGGACCTGGCACTGACCGACGACCAGGCGAGCTTCCAGAAGCTCGCGCGCGAGTTCCTCGACAACGAGGTCGTTCCCTACCGCACCGAGTGGGACCGCAACGAGTCGGTGGACACCGCGATCATCGCGAAGATGGGCAAGCTCGGGTTCTTCGGCCTGACCATCCCCGAGGAGTACGGCGGGGTCGGCGGCGACTACCTGACCTACTGCCTCGGCATGGAGGAGCTCGGTCGCGCCGACTCCTCGGTCCGCGGCATCGTGTCGGTGTCGATGGGCCTGGTCGGGAAGGTGATTCTCTCCCACGGCACCGAGGAGCAGAAGCAGCTGTGGCTGACGGGGATCGCCACCGGACAGAAGCTGGGCTGCTTCGGGCTGACCGAGCCCGATACCGGCTCCGATGCCGGCAACCTCAGCACCCGCGCGGTCCGTGACGGGGACACCTACGTCATCAACGGCTCGAAGATGTTCATCACCAACGGCACCTGGGCGGACGTCTGCCTGGTCTTCGCGCGCACCGGCGAGCCTGGGCCGAAGGGCGTCTCCGCCTTCCTCGTGCCCACCGACACCCCCGGGTTCGGGCGGACCGAGATCAAGGGCAAGCTCGGCCTGCGTGGTCAGGCCACCGCCGAGCTGTCCTTCGACGAGGTCCGGGTGCCGGCGTCGGCGATGCTCGGCGCCGAGGGCGAGGGCTTCAGGATCGCGATGTCCTCACTGGAGAAGGGCCGCGTGTCGGTGGCGGCCGGATGTGTCGGGATCATCCAGGGCTGCCTGGAGACCGTGGTCTCCTACACCAGGCAGCGGCAGCAGTTCGGTCGGCCGCTCGCATCGTTCCAGCTGGTCCAGGACATGATCGCCGACATCTCGGTCGACGCCGACGCCGCCCGTCTGCTGGTCTGGCGGGCCGCCGACCTCATCGAGCGTGGCGAGCCCTTCGGCGTGCAGGCATCGAAGGCGAAGTACTTCGCCTCGGAGGCCGCCGTCCGCGCCGCGAACCTCGCGATCCAGGCGTACGGCGGCTACGGGTACGTCGACGAGTACCCCGTGCAGAAGTACATGCGCGACGCCCGGGTGATGACCCTGTACGAAGGAACCAGCCAGATCCAGAAACTGCTGATCGGGCGCGCCGAGACCGGCATCAACGCCTTCGTCTGACCACAAGGAGACATCGGAATGGCCCCCACGACACCGCACACGCCGCTCGGCCTGTTCGGCACCGACGCGCTGATCGGCGAGGAGGACAAGGCGATCCGCGACACCGTCCGCAGGTTCGTCGAGGACAAGGTCAGACCCCAGCTGGCCGACTGGTACGAGTCCGCGTCCATCCCGGCGGTGGAGCTGGCCAAGGAGCTGGGGTCGCTGGGCGTGCTCGGCATGCACCTGGAGGGCTATGGCTGTGCCGGGACCAGCGCGACGGCGTACGGCCTGGCCTGCATGGAGCTGGAGGCCGGGGACTCCGGGCTGCGTTCGCTGGTGTCGGTGCAGGGGTCGTTGGCGATGTTCGCGATCTGGAAGCACGGCAGCGAGGAGCAGAAGCAGCAGTGGCTGCCGCGGATGGCGGCCGGTGAGGCGCTCGGGTGTTTCGGGCTCACCGAGCCCGACTTCGGTTCCAACCCCGCCGGGATGCGCACCCATGCTCGGAAGGACGGGTCCGACTGGGTGCTGAACGGCACCAAGATGTGGATCACCAACGGCTCGGTCGCCGAGGTGGCCGTGGTGTGGGCTCAGACCGAGGACCGGGTCCGCGGTTTCGTCGTGCCGACCGACAGTCCTGGTTTCTCGGCGCCGGAGATCTCGAAGAAGATGTCGCTGCGCGCCTCGGTCACCAGCGAGCTCGTGCTGGAGGACGTCCGGCTGCCGGGGTCAGCCATGCTGCCCGAGGTCGCGGGGCTGTCCGGTCCACTCTCCTGCCTGAACGAGGCCCGCTACGGGATCGTGTTCGGCGCTCTAGGCGCGGCCCGCGACTGCCTGGAGACGACGATCGCCTACACGCAGGACCGCGACATCTTCGACAAGAAGCTGGCGGGCTACCAGCTCACCCAGGCCAAGCTGGCGGACATGACTCTCGAGCTGGGCAAGGGCATGCTGCTCGCGCTGCACCTCGGCCGGCTCAAGGACGAAGGGTCGCTGCGCCCGGAGCAGGTCAGCCTCGGGAAGCTGAACAACGTGCGCGAGGCGATCACGATCGCACGGGAGTGCCGCACCCTGCTCGGCGCCAACGGGATCACCCTGGAGTACCCGATCATGCGGCACGCCAACAACCTCGAGTCGGTGCTGACCTACGAAGGGACCTCCGAGGTGCACCAGCTCGTCATCGGCCAAGCGGTCACCGGGCACAGCGCCTTCCGCTGAGGCCTGTCACGACTGCGCCGGCAACCGGCTCCTGCTCGCGCCGCCGACGGCCATCAGGCCGAGCGTGAGCAGCAGCTTGTCGCGGGGGTCCGCGACGCTGCGCCCGGTGGGCGACTCGATCTGCTTCAACCGGTAGATCACCGTGTTGCGTTGGCAGAACAGCCGCTCCGCTGCGTGGGTGGGTGATCCGGTCGATCACCGACACCACGGCCTGGCCGTGTATCGCCCTGACAAGTCGGCGAGGTACGCTGGATTCAGAACGACAGGGGAGCGCCGAGCGGCGCTGAGAGTGCGGAAACGGCCGCAGACCCTCGAACCTGCCCCGGCTCATACCGGCGAAGGAAGTCGAGTCTCAATCGCCTATGCGATTTCCCTCCCTGAAACTCAAGGGAGTTGCACGATGTTTTCATCAGTTGGATCTCACCCTTCGACCTCTGCGGTCGACGGGCCACGTCGCACAGTCCTGGCCTCGCGCCCGCTGCTGGCCTTCCGGACCGTCGACCTCGTCACCGCCGCGATGCTCGGCGTCGCGTTCGGTGTGGTGTTCTGGGCGTGGAACCTCGTCTACGCGACGACCAGCGGCCCGGTCGGCGCGGCGCTGGCGCCGCTCACCTCAATCCTGGCCGGACCCTGGCTGCTGGCCGGCGTGGTCGGCGGGCTCCTGATCCGCAGGCCGGGCGCCGCGCTGATGACCGAGATGGTCGCGGCGAGTGTCTCCGCCCTGATCGGGAACGAGTGGGGCTGGACGACGGTCATGTCGGGTCTGATGCAGGGGCTCGGGGTCGAGGTCGCGCTGGCGCTATTCGCCTGGAAGAGGTTCGGCCCCGGCGTCGCGATGCTGGCCGGTGCCCTGGCTGCCACGTTCGAGGTGGTCTTCTACGAGTGGCACACCTGGCTGGCCGACTTCGACGTCCCGTTCAAGCTCGGCTACCTCGGCTTCTTCGTGATCTCCGGCGCAATCGTGGCCGGTCTGGGCGGTCTGGCGATCGTCAGAGCCCTGGCGAGGACCGGTGCAGTGGGCTCGATGCCCCCGGGGCAGGAGTATCTCGAACGGTCCGCGCACTGACCTACACCGATCCGGGGCAGGGCGGCGCCGCGGTCACCATCGATAACCTGACCTGGCGCCCCGCGGGCCGTCGGGCACCGGTGCTCAGCAACCTCGACCTGCGGGTCGCGCCCGGAGAGAGGCTGCTGCTTGCCGGACCGAGCGGCTCGGGCAAGTCGACACTGCTGCGTGCGGTCGCGGGCCTGCTGCTGACCGACGCCGTCGGCGACCTCTCCGGCCGGGTGACGATCGATGGCCGCCCGCCGCAGGAGGTCCCGGGGCAGGTGGGGCTGCTCCTGCAGGACCCGTCGGCGGCGGTGGTGGCCTCACGGGTCGGCCGCGACGTCGCGTTCGGGCTGGAGAACACCCGCGTCCCCCGGGAAGAGATGCCGCCGCGCGTCCGTGGGGCGCTCGAGGCGGCACACTTCCCGTACGACGAGCAGCGGGCTACCGGGTCGCTCTCCGGTGGGGAGACCCAACGCCTCGCCCTCGCCGGGGCACTCGCACTGAGTCCGCGGGTGCTGCTGCTCGACGAGCCCACCGCGATGCTCGACGAGGAGGGCTCCGCGAGAGTGCGGCGCTCCGTGCTCGATGTGGCTGCCAGGAACGGGACGACCCTCGTCGTCGTCGAGCATCGCCTCGGTCCCTGGATAGAACACATGGACCGGTGCGTCGTGCTCGATCGGAACGGCGACATCGTTGCTGACGGGCCCCCCGCGACCGTGCTTGCCGACCAGGGGGAATCCCTTGCTGTGCAGGGGATCTGGGTGCCCGGTCTGCCGGAACCAGATCCGCTCGACATCGACCCCGTGCTGGTCACACCTGAGGAACCCCTGCCTGCAGGCAGCCGGCTGGTGGACGCCAGGGACCTCGTGGTCCGCTACCGCTCCGCGTTCCGCGGACCGCGAGGCGGCCCGCTCGACGCACCGGCCCTCGCGGGTGTCAGCTGCAGCCTCACGGCTGGTGCGCTGACGGCGCTCACCGGTCCGTCCGGGGCCGGCAAGTCGACCCTGCTCTCCGTGCTCGCCGGCCTCCAGCAGCCCGAGAGCGGAGTGGCTGACGTCCATGAGCGGCTGGCCGGACGGAAGGGGCGATCGGTGTGGCGGCTGACCTCTCGGGAGCTGGCCGGGGGGTTCGCGTGGGTGCCGCAGCTCCCCGAGCACGGGCTGGTCAGGCACACCGTGCTCGAGGAGCTCATGGTGACCTCCCGGGCCCTCGGGCGGCCCGAGGCGGCGTCGCGTACCCGGTGCCTCGCACTGCTCGACGTGCTCGGCCTCGGTCATCTCGCAACCGCGTCCGGGCACCACCTCTCGGGTGGCGAGCAGCGACGGCTGGTCGTCGCGGCGGCGCTCGCCCACGGCCCCGCCGGGCTGTTCCTGGACGAGCCCACCGTGGGCCAGGACCGCAACACGTGGGCCGCGGTGCTCGGTGTCTGCGAAGCCGCCCGCGCCGCTGGTGCTGCCGTCGCGGTGGCGACGCACGACCTGGACGTTGCAAGGCATGCGGTCACCACAGGCGGCGACAGCATGCACCTCGAGCACGGCAGGTTGCGGGTGGCGTCGTGAACGGGAGACCGTACGGCCCCCTGTCCCTGCTGGCCGCATGCCTGCTGCCGATCATCGGTGCCACGGCGATCCACTCCACCCGGCACGGTCTGATCTGCGTGGGGCTGGTCGTGGCCGTCGCGCCGTTCGTGGTCCGCGACTGGCGTCCGACGATGCTCCGGGCGAGCCTCGGCCTGGTGGCTGCCGCGTCGGTGACCCTGTCGACGTGGCTGTACGGCGGGCGGGACCTGGATGTCGCGGTTGGGGCGGCGATGCGGATCCTGTACATCGTCCTCCCCGGAGCAGTCCTCACCGCCTACATCGATCCCAGCGCGCTGGGCGACCACCTGAGCCAGCGGCTGCACCTACCGGCCCGGGCAGTGGTGGCGGGGACAGCGGCCCTGGAACGGCTGGAGTCCCTCGGACAGCAGTGGCAGCAGATCGGAAAGGCACGCCGCGCACGCGGGGTCGGCGCCGACGGTGGCCTGGTCCATCGGGCACGGGTGTCGGCGTCGATGGCGTTCGCCCTGCTGGTCTCGACGATGCGGATGTCAGGGTCGATGTCGTTGGCCATGGACGCCCGGGGCTTCGCTGCCGCACACGATCGCACCTGGGCCGCACCCGCGCCGTGGCAACGTCGCGACACCTTTGTCCTGCTGGCCGGTCTGCTGCTTGCCGCCCTGCCCTGGATGCTGCTGTTGCCGCCCGCGGAAACCGTTATCGGCGTTCGTTAGACTCCGCGATTGTGATTCGGCGGGCTTATGGACTCCTGGTAGGAGTCGCTCTGGTGACAGGGATCCTCGCCGTCGTCGCCAGCCAGGCCCTCGATCTGTCCATCAGGGATCCCGAAGGCTTCCTAGGACCCTCATGGGCGCGGTTGCCACTCCTCTTTCTCGGCGCATTCCTCGCCGATGTGATCCCGCGCTCCACGTGGCGGGCCCGCCGTTCCCTCCGGCAGTTCCCCAGCGAGGCGCGTGCCATCGTCAAGGAGCACTGGACCCGGGACCGGATCACCCTGGTCGTGATCGGGCTGGTGAGCTTCTATGTCACCTACGTCGGCTACCGCAACCTGAAGAGCTACCTGCCGTTCATCCGTGAGGGAACCCAGGACCCGATGCTGCGGCGCATGGACGAGGTCCTCACGTTCGGTTCCTCCCCGGCGATCTGGCTTCACGACCTCCTCGGGGTGGGAATCAGCGCGCACGTGCTCTCATTCGCGTACCTGCTCTTCTTGCCGTTCGTCCCGGTGTCCCTGATCGGGTGGCTGGTCTGGTCGCGGAACATCAGCTTCGGGTACTGGTACGCCACAGCCCAGTGCCTGTGCTGGGCGATGGGCACGGCCAGCTACTACGCGATCCCGACGCTGGGACCGGCCTTCGCCTCCGTGTGGATCTACTCCGACCTCGCCGACACCGGCGCGTCGGCCCTGCAGGACTCCCTGTCGTATGCGCGGAACGACGTGCTTTTCGATCCGTTCTCGGGGTTGCAGGGTGTCGCTGGTTTCGCCTCACTTCACGTCGCGATCGTCTTGTGCGCAACGCTTGTCGCGCACTACACCGTCCGGCATGCCTGGATCCGCTGGTCGATGTGGGTGTTCTTCGTGTTGACCGTCCTCGCCACCATCTACTTCGGCTGGCACTACATCGCCGACGATGTCGGGGGGATCATCATCGCGGTCGTCGCGGTCTGGCTCGGTGGCCTCGCCACCGGGCAGAAGTTCGAGCGACACGGCCGCACCTCGCATCCGACCACCAGCACCACCAAGGTGCCGGTCGACCAGCAATCCCATTGACCACTGGCCCGTTCGGGCTACTCGCGCTAGTCAGGTCCTAGTCCCGAAGTGATCCGGAGATTTTGCTTTAGTCCCACTTTTCGGGCGGTTTGTGCAGTTACAGTTCAGGTGGGGCAAATGGGGGATTTGGGGATCTTGCTCCACTAGTCGGCCGGGGGGCCGGCTCTTTACTTACTGGCTCTGCTGAGCCGGGGGGAGAACTAGACGTCATGTCTATGCACATTGGCGTGCGCGCGCACGCGATCAAGATCGGGTTTGCAGCAATGCTTGCCCTTGGAGGCATCGGTGTCTCCACCACATCTGCGTGGGCCGCGGAAGTTCCTTGCGGAACGCCTGCAGTTGAGCCGGTGTACCAGACCGTGCATCATGCTGCAGTTCCGGCTGAGTACGAGACGGTCGTTGTGACTCCTGCGCGGAACGCCTACGACGAGGTCGTCCACCATGACGCCGTTCCGGCGAATACCAAGACGTGATTCACCACGAGGCTGTTCCGGCTGAGTACAGAACCGTTCACCACGACGCCGTTCCGGCTGTGTACGAAACCGTCGTACGTGCAGGAGTACGAGCCTGCCGTGTACGAGATCGAGCACCAGTGGACAAAAGTCGAACAACGATCAGGACGAGTGGAAGAACAACTGGTACAGCAACTCAGTGGCCCTGCCAACCCGAGCGACTGGATCAAGACCGGGCAATGACACGCGAATGAGCAAGCTGATCGGTCCTGAGATTCCTGAGAACACCGAGCGGCGACTGGTGACTCCTGCGGTCCCTGCGAGGGATGAGTCAGTGCTTGTCACCCGAAGAGGTCCCTGCGTGGGATGAGTCAGCGCTTGTCACTCCGCAGCGGCCGGCCTGCTCGGGATGAGACGATCCGCCACGCCGCAGTTCCTGAAGTGACCGAGCAGAAGCTGGTTCGCGCGGCTGTCGCGGCGTATGACGAGCAGGTGCTCGTGACTCCAGGTGTTCCTGCTGGGCGTCCTTGTGAGGAAGAGCCCTCTGCTGACCAGAAGGTCGACGTCTGTCACGTCGCCGGTGACGCGTACGTGCTGGACAGCATCAGCGAGAGTGCTTTGGACGTGCACCTCGGTCACGGTGACACGCTGCCGGTCGACGGTGTCTGCCCGCTCGACAACGACAACGGTGGGGAGGACCCGGACGGAGAACCCCGGCGAGAACCCCGGCGAGAACCCCGGCGAGAACCCCGGCGAGAACCCGGCGAGAACTCGGGCAATGGCAGTGGCGACGGCAACGGCGACGGCAACGGCAACGAGGACGGTGGCCCCAACCCGGGCAACGGCAACGACGGTCAGGACGACGAGCCGGCGGACAAGCCGAACGGCCCGGGCGCGAAGCCGGTCGTGGGTGGCGTCGAGGACGATGCGCCCAAGGCTGACCTGCTTCCCGCAGAGGTCACTCGTGGCCGGGTGAACCGTCCGGCTGCCGTGGTGCTGCCGGCGGCCGGCGCTGGTGACAACCTGGGACAGCTGGGAACCGGCGGCCTGTTCATGGTCCTGGTAGGCGCGATGACCATGATGGCCAGGCGGCGCCCCGCGCGGGTCCGCAGCTAACCGAAGTTTGGATGGCCGGACCTGATCCGGCCATCCAGAAACGGCTCCGCCCCAACCTCCCAATCGGGCGGCGCCGTCGGTCCCGTCCTACCCAGGTGGGCGGGACCACACATCAAAGGCTCCGTCCTCACCTCCCATGAGGACGGGGCCTTTGTCATGCCCGGAGCGCTGGGTCCAAGCGTGAAAAGTCGGGCATCTCGGGCTTTCGCCAAAGTTACAACCATGTAGTTTGTCAAGAGGACACGCCGTGTGACTGGAGGTATTTATGTGAAAACTGTTCCCATTGGGGCTCATGGGCATTAGCGTTCCCTGGAATGGTCGTCCTCGGGGACTGACTTTCACCGCGGACCGGCTGCTGGCTTGGGAGGGCCAGCAGCTGGCCCGCGGTAACGAATCGGCACGCGAGCCGACGGGGAAGTGGCTCGCGGGCAGACCAAAGGGGAAGACGTGCAACATCAGCGCTCAGGCGTGACCAAGACCCACCGTGGCCGACGGCCGCGGAGGCGTATCCGCTACCTCGTCGCCGTATCGGCGACCGCCGCGCTCTGCCTGAGCAGCGTCCCGTCCGCCGTCGCCGACAAGCGCGACCGTGCTTTCCCGAGCAAGGACGAGGTCGCCGCGGCCAAGGCCCAGGCCGAGCAGAAGGCCCGCGACGTCGGCGCGATCAAGGCGTCCCTCCTCATGGCGAACCAGCGTCTCGAGCAGGCCGCCGTCGAGGCCGAGCAGGCCTCCGAGGCCTACAACGGCGCGATGTGGCGGTTGCAGGTCGCCAAGGACAAGGTCCGCGAGGCGCAGGCCGAGGCAGCCAATGCACGGCGGACCGTCGACGAGCAGCGCAGCGCCATCGGTGCACTCGTGGCCACGTCCTACCAGCAGGGCACGGAGCTGACGGCGCTCGGCGCGATGATGGGCGCCGACGGTCCGGAGGGCGTGCTCGACCAGTACGCCGGCTTCCAGGGCGCGTCCGACTCGCTGCAGGCCGACTACGACCGGTTCGCCGCAGCCGACGCGCTGGCTCAGGTCTACGAGCGCAAGGCCGAGGAGGCCCGCCGGGAGCAGGCCAAGGCCGCCGACGAAGCCCGGGCCCTCAAGGACCAGGCCACCGCGGCCGCCAGTGCCGCCCAGGCCACCGCCAGCCAGATCGCCGCCGAGAAGGACGCGCTGATCAGAGAGCTCGCCGAGGCGCAGAACATCTCCGTCGAGCTTGCCCAGGAACGGCAGACCGCTCTGGAGGAGATCGCCCGCCAGCGTGCCGCGGCGCGCGCCCAGGCCGAGGCCGAGGCCGCCGCGAAGCAGAAGGCACGCCAGGAGGCCGCGGCCGCCGCGAAGGCGCGTGCCGAGGCGAAGGCGCGTGCCGAGGCAAAGGCCCGCGACGATCGACAGAAGAACCACAAGCCCAAGCAGAACAAGCCCAAGAACGACGCCCCCGAACCACCCCCCGCTCCAGCCCCACCTCCGCCTCCGCCCCCGCCCCCGCCCGCGCCGAGTGGCAGTGGCGGAGCCGGTCAGGCCATCGCCTTCGCGAAGGCGCAGCTCGGTGAGATGTACGAGTGGGGTGCCGCCGGTCCAGATACCTGGGACTGCTCCGGCCTGATGATGGGGGCCTGGGGCTCGGCCGGTGTCTACCTGCCGCACTACTCCGCTGCTCAGTACTACGCGGGCTCACCGATCTCCTCGTCCGACCTGCGCCCCGGTGACCTGGTCTTCTGGGGTACGTCGAGCAGCCCCGACTCCATCCACCATGTCGCGTTGTACATCGGCGACGGGATGATCATCCACGCGCCGCGGACGGGACGCCCGGTCTCGATCGACAGCATGTACTACTGGATCCCGCCGAACTTCTTCGCCCGGGTGTGATCCGGTGCGTGGCAGCATGTGGCAATGAGTCTTGACGTCCCCGCGCTGACCACTCTTCTCGACGGCAGGTACGCCGACATCCGGCAGCTGGTGCGCAAGACCCTCGCCGAGCACGCCGACATCCTGGTCGACGCCGAGGAGATGTCGACGGCCTGAGTTCCGGCAGCGGGTGCTCGACGTGGTCCTGCTGATGGCCCGCACGGGCCAGACCGGCATGGGCTTCCCCGAGGAGTACGGGGGCGGCGGTGACGTCGGCGCCTCGATCGCCGCCTTCGAGACGCTCGGCCTCGGTGACCTGTCCGTGCTCACCAAGGTCGGCGTGCAGTTCGGTCTCTTCGGTGGGGCCATCCTCCAGCTGGGCACCAAGCCGCACCACGACGCGTATCTCGCGGACCTGATCACCGGCGACCTGCTCGGTTGCTTCGCGATGACCGAGACCGGCCACGGCTCCAACGTGCAGGCGCTCGGCACCACCGCCACGTTCGACGCCGAGACGTCGGAGTTCGTGGTCTTGACGCCCGATGACTCGGCTCGCAAGGACTACATCGGCAACGCCGCCGAGCACGGTCGGCTCGCGGTCGTGTTCGCCCAGCTCGTGATCGGCGGTGAGTCCCGGGGCGTGCACGCGTTCGTCGTACCCATCCGTGACGAGACCGGCGAACCGATGCCCGGCGTACGCATCGAGGACTGTGGCCGCAAGATCGGTCTCAACGGGGTCGACAACGGGCGGCTGTGGTTCGACCACGTCCGGGTGCCGCGCACGGCACTGCTCAACCAGTACGCCGACGTCACCGACGACGGTGAGTACACGTCACCGATCGAGAACGCCGACCGCAGGTTCTTCACGATGCTCGGCACCCTGATCCAGGGGCGCGTGTGCGTCGGCGGCGCAGCGATCAACGCCAGCAAGGTGGCGATCGCGATCGCCGTGAAGTACGGCCTGCTCCGCCGACAGTTCGGGTCGCCGGGCACCGGTGCCGAAGAGCTGCTGCTCGACTACGGGATGCACCAGCGCCGGCTGCTCCCGCTGCTCGCGCGCACCTATGCGCTGCACTTCGCCCAGGAACGGGTCGCGGCCGACCTGCACGACGCGTTCTCCGGCGCCGACAGGTCCGAGCACGCCCACCGCGCCTTGGAGTCCCGAGCCGCCGGCACCAAGGCGCTGGGCACCTGGCACGCGACCCACGCGATCCAGACCTGCCGCGAGGCGTGCGGTGGGGCGGGATACATGTCGGTGAACCGGTTCGACGCGCTGCGGGCGGACACCGACGTGTTCACCACGTTCGAGGGTGACAACACGATCCTTCTGCAGCTGGTGGCGAAGGGTTTGCTCACCGACTACCGCGACGAGTTCAGCGACCTCGACCAGATCGGCATGGTCCGGTTCGTCGCCTCCCTGGCAGTCGGGACTGTCGTCGAGCGCACCAATGTGCGGGCGATCGTCGAGCGGCTGCGGGACGCGGTCCCAGGCGGGGGAGCGCCCGATGACGATCCCGATGCCGGCCTGCTGGACCCGGAGTACCACCTGAGCATGCTGCGCTGGCGGGAGGAGCACATGCTGGCCGGCGTCGCCCGGCGGCTCAGGACCGGCATGGAGCGCGGCGGAGACCCGGCGGAGGTGTTCAGCATCTGCCAGGACCACGTCATCAGCTCGGCCTGGGCGCACGTGGAGCGGCTGGTCCTCGAGGCGTTCACCGACAAGGTCGAGGCGATGGACGACGGTCCGAACCGCGTGGCGATGAACCTGCTCTGCGATCTTTTCGCGCTGTCGGCGATCGAGAAGGACCGGGCCTGGTTCCTCGAGCACGGCCGGCTTTCCAACGCCCGCGCCAAGGCGGTGACCTCGATGGTGAACGAGCTGTGCCGACGCGTCCGACCGATCTGTGACGACCTGGTGGACTGCGTTCGACATCCCCGCGGAGATGCTGCGCGCCGAGATCCTCCAGCCCGCCGAGTGACGCCACGTGGTCCGTCGTACGGCCTGAGGGCCGGGGCGCGGTCAGTGGGAGCCGTGCTCCTTGGCGCGCTCGAAGGAGGCGGTGACCTCAGCCTCGGCCTCGGTGCGGCCCACCCAGTTGGCACCCTCGACGGACTTGCCGGGCTCGAGGTCCTTGTAGACCTCGAAGAAGTGCTGGATCTCCAGGCGGTCGAACTTCGACACGTGGCTGACGTCGCGCAGGTGCTCCAGGCGGGGGTCGGTGGCCGGGACGCAGAGGACCTTGTCGTCACCGCCGGCCTCGTCGGTCATCCGGAACATGCCGATCGCGCGGCACTTGATCAGACAGCCCGGGAACGTGGGCTCCTGCAGGATGACCAGGGCGTCGAGTGGGTCGCCGTCGAGACCGAGGGTCTCCTCGATGAAGCCGTAGTCCGCCGGGTACTGGGTAGAGGTGAACAGCGTCCGGTCGAGGCGGATGCGTCCGCTCTCATGGTCGACCTCATACTTGTTGCGCTGACCCTTGGGAATCTCCACCAGTACGTCGAACTCCACTGCTCATCCTCCACTCGGCGTGCTCAGATCTGTTTGGCTAGTGTCGCGCACAAGGAGCAAGGATGAGTAGTCGAGAGGGGCGTGAGGTGGCCGGAGGTGACGTAAGCCACGCCGACGGCCCTTCGGAGACGCCTGCCGAGGAGCCTTCCGCCCGCCCGGCCAAGCGACGGTCCGGTCGGCTGCTGCGCAGGTCGACGGCCTCGCTCGTCGTACTGCTGTTCGCCCTCGCCGCGGTCTCCTACCAGTTCGACCTCGGCAAGAGGTGGCTCGGCTGGGAGTACCCGTCGCCGGTGACCGAGCCCGCGGAGGTGGCGCCGCCGCCCGGGCTTACCCTTCCCGCCCCGGAGAACGCGCCGGCCGTCGCCGAGCCGACCGAGGACCAGGCCGCGGACCCGGCAGCGGTGGCCCGGGCGGTAGCCGACCTCGTCACGAAGAAGAGGCTCGGCAAGCACGTCGCGGTCGCGGTCGACCAGCTCAGTGACGGCGAGTCGGTGTACACCTACGGGGCCGACCTGGTGACCCCCGCATCCACGATGAAGCTCGTCGCCACCACGGCCGCCCTGGCGACCCTGGGGCCCGACCACCGGTTCCGTACGACGGTCGTGGCCGGTGCCGACCCGAAGCAGATCGTGCTCGTCGGTGGGGGTGACCCGCTGCTCGGCCGGGCCCCGGTGTCCGAAGAGGTGTACCCCGCTCGTGCCGACGTGCGGACGCTCGCCGGCGCGACCGCGAAGGCCTTGAAGGACCTGGGTCGCACCAGCGTCCGAATCCGGTACGACGCATCCCTGTTCACCGGTCCCGCGGTGAGCCCGGACTGGCGGGCGTCGTACGTGCCCGACAACGTGGTCACCCCCATCTCGGCGCTGTGGGTCGACGAAGGGCGTGAACAGACCGGGTCCTCGTTCCGGGCCGAGGAGCCGGCCACCCATGCGGCGCAGGTCTTCGCCGAGGCGCTGGCCATGAAGAAGATCACGGTGATCGGCAAGCCGAAGCCGGCCGTGGCTCCCGAGGATGCCACCGAGCTGGCCGCCGTCGAGAGCGCCCCGCTCGCCCGGATCGTGCAGCGGGTGCTCGAGGTCAGCGACAACGAGGGGGCCGAGGTCCTGTTCCGGCACGTCGCCATCGCCGAGGGCCAGCCGGCGTCGTTCGAGGGTGGCCAGGCCGCGGTGACCGCGGTGCTGGAGCGGCTCGGCGTGGACGTCGGCGGGCTCCGGATCCTCGACGGCAGCGGCCTGTCCCGTGACGACCGGCTCACCCCGGACACCCTCCTCTCGGTGCTGGAGCTCGCGTCGAGCCCGGAGCACCCTGAGCTGCGGCCGGTCGCGACGGACCTGCCGGTGGCAGGCTTCACCGGGTCGCTCACCTACCGGTTCGAGACCGGCGAGGACGAAGGCTTGGGCCGGGTCCGCGCCAAGACCGGGACGCTGACAGGTGTGCACGGACTGGCCGGCACCGTCACCGCCGTGGACGGCACCGAGCTGGCGTTCGTCGCGATCGCCGACCGGGTCAAGGTCAAGGACACGCTGGCGGCACGGGCGCTCATCGACGAGGTGGCTGCTGCCCTGGCGGCCTGCGAGTGCGGGGCCGCTCGAACCGGATAGCCGCCTTCGGTGACCACGTAGAGTCGCACCATGGCACGCTCTACGATGATCGACTGGGACCTCGCGGTCACCGCAGCCTCCAAGATGGCCGGGCCCGGCCCCACCGTCCCGAAGGCCGAGGCCGACGCGGTCGTCGCCGAGCTGCGCGCCGGTGCGGAGCGATCCACGCCGCTCGTGCGTGAGTTCACCGGCCTCGTCGCCGCCGACGACATGACGCGCAACGCCCCTCTGCTCATTGTCGACCGGCCCGGATGGATCCAGGCCAACGTCGACGGGTTCGCGACCGTCATCTCGCCGCTGATCGACAAGCTGCAGCAGAAGAAGGGCCAGCCCAGCCCGTTCGCCGAGGCGATCGGATCCCGGGTCACCGGGGTCGAGCTCGGTGCGCTGCTCGGCTTCATGTCCTCGAAGGTGCTCGGCCAGTTCGACCCGTTCTACGAGGCAGTCGCGTCCGCGGATCATCCGGCAGCCGCAGGGCGCTTGCTGTTGGTCGCGCCCAACATCGTGCACGTGGAGAGCGAGCTCGGCGTCGACCCGACCGACTTCCGGCTGTGGGTGTGCCTGCACGAGGAGACCCACCGGGTCCAGTTCACCGCGGTCCCGTGGATGCGGGACCACATCCACAGCGAGATCGCCAACCTGGTCGGCTCCGTCGACGTCGACCCCGCGAAGCTCGCCGGGCTGATCGGCGAGGGCGTGAAGCGGATCGGTGACGTCGTCCGCGGCGACGACGACGTGAGCCTGCTGGACCTGGTGCAGAGCCCGGAGCAGAAGGTCGTGCTCGACCGGATCACCGGCGTGATGTCCCTGCTCGAGGGGCACGCAGACGTCGTGATGGACGGGGTCGGCCCCGAGGTGATCCCCTCGGTCGCCGAGATCCGCCGCAAGTTCAACCAGCGGCGCAAGGGCGCCGGCACGTTCGACAAGATCCTCCGCCGGCTGCTCGGCCTCGACGCGAAGATGGCGCAGTACCGCAACGGTGCCGTGTTCGTGCGCGCCGTCGTCGACCAGGTCGGCATGGAGGGCTTCAACAAGGTGTGGGTCGCCCCGGAGAACCTCCCGTCGAAGGCGGAGATCGGCGACCCGGACGCCTGGGTCCGGCGCGTCCACGGCTGACCCGCCGATGGGACCTTCGCCGGCCGTCGCCGGGGTCCGCCTCGCAGTTCGCAGAGCACTCGCGGACCTTGACCCGGGGGGCCAGGTGCTCGTCGCCTGCTCCGGCGGCGCCGACTCGCTCGCCCTGCTCGCCGCCACCATCTTCGAGTGCCGCCGCCCGGGTGGCACCGGGTGCCCGGTGATCGGGGTGACCGTGGACCACGGGCTGCAGCCGGGGTCACCCCAGCACGCCGAGGCCGTCGCCGCCCAGATGCGCACCCTCGGGGCCTCCCGGGCCCGGGTGCTCACGGTAACGGTCGGCGGCCCAGGCGGTCCCGAGGCGGCCGCGCGGACCGCGAGGTACGCCGCCCTCGAGGTGGCCGCCGCCGAGCTTGACGCAGTCGCCGTCCTGCTCGGCCACACCCGCGACGACCAGGCCGAGTCGGTGCTGCTCGGCCTCGCCCGTGGCTCGGGGGCACGATCCCTGTCCGGCATGGCGCCGGTCACCGGTCGCTACCGGCGTCCGCTCCTCGACCTGTCGCGCGCGGAGACGGTCGCGGCATGCCGTGCCGAGCACATCGACTTCTGGGACGACCCGCACAACGCCGACCCGTCGTACACCCGGGTGCGGGTGCGGCACCAGGTGATCCCGGTCCTCGAGAAGGAGCTCGGCCCAGGAGTCGCGGACGCGCTGGCCCGGACCGCGCGGCTGCTCCGCGACGACGCCGACGCCCTGGACGCGATGGCGGTCGACTCCCTGCTGGCCGCCCGCGACGAGCACGGCGACCTGCTCGTCGAACCGCTGCTCTCCTGGCCCCCGGCGGTACGTCGTCGGGTCCTGCGGCTGGCTGCCCTGGACGCGGGATGCCCCGCCACGGAGATGTTCCTGGTCCACGTCGACGCCCTCGACGATCTTCTCGTCCGTTGGCGCGGACAACAGGGTGTCGACCTGCCCGGACTCGTGCGGGCGCAACGGATCGGGGGCGTGCTCCGGTTCGTCCCAGGCCCTGTGGCAGGCTGACGCCCATGGACGCATCGCACGTGGAAGGTGACCTGGTGAACATCCTCTACAGCGAGGAGCAGATCCAGGACCGTCTCGGAGAGATGGCAGCTCAGATCGAGAAGGACTACGAGGGCAAGGAGATCCTTCTTGTCGGAGTCCTCCGCGGAGCCGTGATGGTGATGGCCGACCTGGCTCGCCACTTCGGACGCCACGTGGAGATGGACTGGATGGCGGTCTCGTCGTACGGCTCGGGGACCAAGTCCTCCGGTGTGGTGCGCATCCTCAAGGACCTCGACACCGACATCAACGGCCGGCACGTACTCGTGGTCGAGGACATCATCGACACCGGCCTGACCCTGTCCTGGCTGGTGTCCAACCTGAGCTCCCGCGGCCCCGCCTCGGTGGAGATCTGCACCCTTCTGCGCAAACCCGAGGCTCAGCAGATGACCGTCGACGTGAAGTACGTCGGCTACGACATCCCCAACGAGTTCGTCGTCGGCTACGGCCTCGACTACTCCGAGAAGTACCGCAACCTGCGCTCGATCGGCACGCTGGCGCCGCACGTTTACTCCTGAATTTTCGCTCGGATTGGTGCCCGCCGCCCATTTAGCGGGACAATGATGCCACTGACCCGTTGCACGACGGCCGACGATGCGTTGGAAACGCCGTGTACCGTCGGTATGTCTAGAGCGTTTTGAGCTGGTAGGAGGCGGGGCGCAGGTCCCGGATACATGGACGTGAAGCGTATTTTCCGTGGCCCCTGGTTGTGGATCGTCGTCGCCGTGGTCGGCGTGCTGATCGCGCTGCAGTACCTGGCGCCCAATGGCGGTTACGACGAGATCGACACCTCCGAGATGGTCACCCACATCGAGGACGGGTCGGTCGAGAGCATCCTGTTCGTCGACGGCGACCAGGAGATCCGAGCCACCCTCGACAACGGCGACAAGGTCATCTCGTCCTGGGTGTCCGGCCAGCAGCGGGACCTGGTCGTCGCGGCCGAGGAGGGCGTGCAGTCCGGCGCCATCGAGGACGGGTTCAACGTCGAGGTGCCGCGCCCGAGCCTGCTCGGCTCCATCCTCGCCACGCTGCTGCCGTTCGTGCTGATCATCCTGCTGTTCCTCTTCCTGATGAACCAGGTGCAAGGTGGCGGCGGCCGCGTCATGCAGTTCGCCAAGTCCAAGGCGAAGCTGATCACCAAGGACATGCCGAAGACCACCTTCGCCGACGTCGCCGGCTGCCAGGAGGCCATCGAGGAGCTCGGCGAGATCAAGGAGTTCCTCCAGGAGCCGGCGAAGTTCCAGGCCGTCGGCGCCAAGATCCCCAAGGGCGTGCTGCTCTACGGACCGCCCGGAACCGGTAAGACCTTGCTCGCCCGCGCCGTCGCCGGTGAGGCCGGGGTGCCGTTCTACTCGATCTCCGGCTCGGACTTCGTCGAGATGTTCGTCGGCGTCGGCGCCTCCCGGGTCCGCGACCTGTTCGAGCAGGCCAAGGAGAACGCCCCGGCGATCGTCTTCATCGACGAGATCGACGCCGTCGGCCGGCACCGCGGCGCCGGCATGGGCGGTGGCCATGACGAACGTGAGCAGACCCTGAACCAGCTGCTCGTCGAGATGGACGGCTTCGACGTGCGTGGCGGCGTCATCCTGATCGCCGCGACGAACCGTCCCGACATCCTCGACCCGGCGCTGCTGCGGCCCGGCCGCTTCGATCGGCAGATCGGCGTGGACGCCCCCGACCTGGCCGGTCGCCACCAGATCCTGAAGGTGCACTCGCGCGGCAAGCCGATGGCCGAGGGCGTCGACCTGCTGTCAGTGGCCCGGCGTACTCCCGGGTTCACCGGTGCCGACCTGGCCAACGTGCTGAACGAGGCGGCACTGCTCACCGCCCGTGAGAACAGGAAGATGGTCGACAACGAGGCCCTGGACGAGGCGATCGACCGGGTGATCGCCGGTCCGCAACGCAGCAGCCGCCTGATGAGCGAGAAGGAGAAGCTCATCACCGCCTACCACGAGGGCGGTCACGCCCTGGTCGCCGCGGCACTGCCAGGCACCGACCCGGTGCACAAGGTGACGATCCTCCCGCGCGGCCGCGCCCTCGGCTACACGATGGTGCTGCCCGACGAGGACAAGTACTCCCAGACCCGTTCGGAGCTGCTCGACAAGCTCGCCTACATGCTCGGCGGGCGGGCGGCCGAGGAGATGGTGTTCCACGACCCGACCACCGGCGCCGGCAACGACATCGACAAGGCCACGGCCCTGGCCCGGGCAATGGTCACCCAGTACGGCATGACCGAGCGGCTGGGCGCGATCAAGCTCGGCGAGGACCAGGGCGAGCCCTTCCTCGGCCGCGACATGGGGCACGCCCGCAACTACTCCGAGGACGTCGCCGCCATCGTCGACGAGGAGACCAAGAAGCTGCTCGGCACCGCTCACCAGGAGGCGTTCGACATCCTGGAGGAGAACCGCGACGTCCTCGACTCGCTGGTGCTGGCGCTGATGGAGCGCGAGACCCTCGACAAGGCCGAGGTCGCCGAGGTCTTCGAGCCGCTGCGCCGACGCCCGATCCGTCCGGCCTGGACCGGTTCACCCAGCCGTGAGCCGTCCCAGATCCCACCGGTGCAGGTGCCGGCGTCCGCAGGGAACGGTGTCGCTCCGGATGAGGACGAGGCCGCTGTGATCCTCACCCCTCCCGGCAGTGGTGGTGACGTGCACGGCGACCCGACCGTGAACTCATGACGGTCAACCGGATCAGCCAGGAAGCACGACGAGGACATCCCGCCGTTCGACCACGAACGGGCCGAGGCCGCCGTCCGCGAGCTGCTGATCGCAATCGGTGAGGATCCCGATCGAGAGGGCCTGCTGGAGACCCCGGCACGGGTGGCGCGCGCCTACCAGGAGCTGCTGGTCGGCATGCGGATGGCCCCCGCCGACGTGCTCACCACGACCTTCGACCTGGGGCACGACGAGCTGATCCTGGTCAGGGACATCGAGCTCTGGTCCATGTGTGAGCATCACCTGGTGCCGTTCACCGGTGTCGCCCACGTCGGCTACATCCCGAACGACAACGGCCGGATCACCGGCCTGTCCAAGCTGGCCCGGCTGGTCGACCTCTACGCCCGCCGACCCCAGGTGCAGGAGCGGCTCACCACCCAGATCGCCGACTCGCTGATGGAGATCCTCGAGGCACGCGGCGCGATCGTCGTGATCGAGGCCGAGCACCTGTGCATGACGATGCGCGGTGTCCGCAAGGCCGGCTCCCGCACGGTCACCTCCGCGGTGCGGGGTGTGCTGCACAACGCGGCGACCCGCTCCGAGGCGATGAGCCTGATCATGCACGGCACCCGCTGACGCCGTGCGCCGAATCGTCCGGACAGCAGCCGACCGTCTGCCTGCGCTGAAAGCGGCCCAGGGACGGCCGGACCCATCACCGGTGCTCGCCGAACCGACGCCTGCTCCCACACTGGTCCGCGCGGCCAGGAAGGCCGGCTGGCAGATGCAGCGGCCGGGAAGAGCCTTCCTGCTGGATCTGGACGCACAGCTGCGTTCGCGGGACGAGCCGACCGTCGGCGTGCTGGCAGGTCATCAGGGCAGACGCCTGGACCGCGTCATCAGACAGGTGTTCCCGAACGCACAGGTGATCCGGGTGGATCCCAGGGCAGGGGTGTCCGCGACGCACGTTGCCCTTGCCGCTCACGGGCCCTTCGACGTGCTGGTCGACGACACCGCTCGTCAGCCGGGCCAGGTCAAACGCTTCCGGGCCACCTTCGGCCATGTCGCGCGGGGCGGCGTCCTCGTGATGAGGTCCCCGCTCGGCAGGCCAGGGACCGGCGACGGCGGACCCGACGGCGCGCCGGACGAGAGTCTGCGGCTCTACCTCTCCCGGCTCCTGGAGGGGCAGGACGACGACTCCGAACCCGGCTCCCGGCTGAACGAGAAGGAGCTGGTCCTGGCGAAGTCGCTGGGCAGGGTCGAGTTCAACGCGCGGCACGTCATCGTGGGGATGAAGACCGGGTTGCTCGCGAAGTTGCGCGAGGACGAGATGAACAGGGTGCTCGAGCTGCGCGACGGACAGGACGCGAGACTCCTGGACTCGTACCCTCCCAGGAGTTCAGGTCCATGTGCACGCTGCGGGAGAACATCGAGGGGTTCAACCCCCGGATGCAGGAGACCTACGTCGCCCCTCTGGTCTCGTTGCGGGAGTACGACAACGTCATCTGTGTCCCGGGTCAGGTGGCGGTCCAAGGAAACCTGCTGCTTCCCGACTCTTACCGGCACAACCAGCAGAAGCACCTGAACAACAGGCACACCGACGAGGCAACCCCGCGGTTCGCGCGTGTGGCGGCCGACATCTCGGGGCCGAGACGCCTCGCCGGCACCTACTACTACCTCGACAACGAGCTGCAAGGGCACTTCGGTCACACGATGACCGAGCAAATGGCGAAGCTGTGGGGATGGCCCCGCGCCAAGGAAGCGCACCCGGACATCAAAGGCCTCGTGTCTTTCCGGAGCAAGGCCGGCAAGGTCTCTCAAGCCGAGGTGCGCATCTTCGATGCGGCCGGGATCGATGAGAGCAGCCTCGTCGTCATCGACGGGCCGGTGCTGGTGGAGAAGCTGGTCGCGGCCACTCCGATGTTCTCCATGCCGGCCTACGTCCATCCCGACATTCGCGAAACCTGGGCCAAGGTCGGGCGTTCGCTTGCCTCGACGGCGCCGGATCTGACTATCCGAAGCGGATCTTCTGCGCGCGGCGGATCAGCAAACGCGCGTGCCGCAACGCTCGCGAGGTCGAGAAGCTGTTCACCGACCACGGGTTCGAGGTGGTCTTCCCCGAGGAGTTTCCGCTTGGCGAGCAAGTCAGGATGTTCCAGGAGGCGGAGCTGGTGGCCGGCTTCTCGGGCAGCGGACTCTTCACGCTCAGCTTCTGCGAGTCACCCAAACGGGTCATCATGATCTCGTCTGAGTCGTACACAGCCACCAACGAGAACCTGATCAGCTCGGTGCTCGGGCATGAGATCGACATCATCTGGTGCAAGTCGGATCTGCCGCAGCCGGAGTCGGGCTACCTCAAGGAGGCGTTCGAGTCGGACTTCTCGTTCGACTTCGAGCGTGACGGTTCCCGGCTGCGGAGGATGCTCGGTTCGTGCTGATTGCCCGGGCCGATACTGTGGCGCCGTGAAATATCTAGATTTCCTGTCAACGGTCCACGAGCTCGTCGAGCCCGAGCACTACTTGGAGATCGGGATCCGCAATGGCGTCAGTCTTTCGCTCGCGGGTTGCGACGCGGTCGGTATCGATCCCGCGTACAACGTCACCGCCGAGCTGGACAACCGGGTGTCCTTGTTTCGCACGACAAGCGACGAGTACTTCTCGCGGCCGTCACCGCTCGCCGTGACCGGGGGCGAGCCGTTCGACCTCGCATTCATCGATGGAATGCACCTGTTCGAGTTCGCCCTCCGCGACCTGATCAACACCGAAAGGCACTGTCGCCCGACCTCGGTGGTCGTCTTCGACGACGTTCTGCCGCGGAGCGTGGACGAAGCCGCCCGAGTAAGGCACACGCACGGGTGGACGGGGGACGTCTACCCGGTCATCGAGGTGCTGGCCAGGTACCGGCCGGAGGTGGCGACGATCCTGGTCGACACCCAGCCCACTGGTCTGCTCCTGGTGGTCGGGCTCGACCCGTCGAACACAGTCCTGTCGGATCACTACGACGAGATCATGGCTGAGTTCCGGAGGCCGGACCCACAGCCGGTGCCGCAGAACCTCCTCGACCGAACAGCCGTACAGCCGCCTCAGCGGGTTCTGCAGTCGGGTCTTTGGGGGTCCAGCGGCCGGCGCTAGGGTCGCGGCTATGTACGCGCGACCACCCCGGTACGTCGACGGGCTGCCCCGGCCCGGCCGGTGCCTGGTGATGGGCGTGGTCAACGTGACCCCCGACTCGTTCTCCGACGGCGGCCGCTACCTCGACCCGGACGCGGCGGTGGAGCACGGCCGCGAGCTGGTCGCCGAGGGCGCCGACCTCGTCGACGTCGGCGGCGAGTCGACCCGCCCCGGGGCGCGTCCGGCCGCCGGTCGCGGAGGAGCTCGACCGGGTGCTGCCCGGTCGTGGAGGCGCTCGCCGCCGCGGGGTGCTGGTCTCGGTCGACACGATGCGCGCCGAGGTGGCCGAGGCCGCCGTCGACGCGGGCGCGGTGCTGGTCAACGACGTCTCCGGCGGGCTGGCCGACCCCGAGATGCTGCCGACTGGTCGCCGGCTGCGGGACGCCTACGTCCTGATGCACTGGCGGGCGCACTCCGACGACGATGCAGCAGCACGCCGAGTACGACGACGTGGTCGCCGACGTGGTCGACGAGCTGCGGCGCGCAGCTCGAGGCCGCCGCTCGCGGCCGGCATCGAGCCGGACCGGATCGCGGTGGACCCCGGGCATCGGCTTCTCCAAGACCGCCGACCAGAACTGGGAGGTGCTCGCCGGCGCGGAGCGGCTGCACGACCTCGGCCACCCGGTGCTGGTCGCGACCGAGCCGCAAGCGGTTCCTCGGGCGGCTGCTGGCCGACGCCGACGGCGAGCTGCGGCCGCCGGACGCGCGAGGACGCCACGACGGCGACGTCGGCGCTGGCGGCGGCCGCGGGCGCCTGGTGCGTGCGCGTCCACGCCGTGCGCGCCGACGCCGACGCGGTCCGGGTGGCGCGCGGTGGGCGGGCGACGCGGCTGGCCGACGGGGCCTGCAGCGTGCCGCGGAGCCGCGGCCGAGGTGGAGCGCGGCCAACGCGGCGTTCTACGACGCCGTTCGAGACCGGCGACCTCGACGCGATGCGGACCTGTGGCTCGACGACCCGGAGCGCGCTGTGCGTCCACCCGGGTGCGCTGCCGGTCCGCGGCACCGCGGCGATCGACCGGTCCTGGGCGCTGATGATGGCGAACACGCCGTACATCCAGTTCTTCCTCACCGACGTCGAGGTGAGCGTGCCCGACGACGTGCCGTCGGTGACCTGCACCGAGAACGTCCTCACCGGCGACGAGAGCACCGGACCGGACGCGTTCGGCGGCGGCAGGGCGCGTCGCGACCAACGTGTTCGTGCGCACAGGCGGACGGTTGGCGGTTGTGGATCCACCACGCCTCGCCGGTAGTGTCGGGAGGCAGATGACGATGACCGACAGCCTGACGCCACCGACCGGCTCGCCGTGCTCGGCATCGAGGCCGTCGGCCACCACGGCGTCTTCGACTTCGAGCGGCGGGACGGGCCAGGTAGTTCGTCGTCGACCTGGTGCTGGGGCTGGACACCCGGGCCGCGGCGGCAGCGACGACTTGCAGCGACACCGTCGACTACGGAAGCCTCGTGGCGGCGGTGAAGACAGGCGATCGAGACCGATCCGGTGGACCTGATCGAGACGCTGGCCCAGCGCATCGCCGACGTCTGCCTCGCGGACCGACGCGTGCAGTGGACCGAGGTGACCGTGCACAAGCCGGACGCACCCATCGAGGCGACGTTCTCGGACGTCGCCCTGACGATCACCGCGGAGCCGACCGTGACTGAGACCCCGAACCCGCACATCGTCGACACCGACACCCTGACCGGCGAGATGCACCCGATCCGCCGGTGCGTGCTCGCGATCGGGCTCCAACCTCGGCGACCGGCTGGCCAACCTGCAGGGCGCGGTCGACTCGCTGGCCGACACCCCCGAGGTGTGGGTGACCGAGGTGTCGCCGGTCTACGAGACCGCGCCGGTCGACGCCCCGGAGGGCTCCAAGGACTTCCTCAACGCCGTCGTGCTCGTCGACACCACGCTGTCGGCGCGCACCCTGCTCGACCGGGCGCTGGCCATCGAGGACGCCTTCGGCCGTGAGCGCACCGGCGAGCGCGACGCGCCGCGGACCCTCGACGTCGACCTGATCGTGGTCGGCGACCGCCGCGCCGACGACGAGGACCTCGTGCTGCCGCACCCGCGGGCCCACGAGCGCGCCTTCGTGCTCGCGCCGTGGCACGACGTCGAGCCCGACGCGGAGCTCCCCGGCGTCGGCCCGGTCGCCGAGCTGCTCGAGAAGGTCCGGCCGCGAGGGCGTCATCCGGCGCGACGACCTGACGCTCAACCTGCAGTGAGCACGGCAGGTCGGGCCCGAGCAGGACCCGGAGCGACGACGACGACCGCCCGCCTCCGGCGGGCACATCCGGACGACGGGCCCGGGCTCGCTCGTCGGGCTTCGGCGCTGACCGGCCTCGTGCTCGGCTGGCTGGTCCGCCCGGTCGCGATCGAGCTCGACGGCACCGCCCCGCCGTGGGCTGGCTTCCCGTCCTGGCGCTGTTCTTCGTCGCCGCTGATCGTGGGCTCGGTCGCCTGGTCGACGCACCGCTCGCTGCCACCGGCGGCACGAGCGGCTGCGAGCCGCACCAGGCGGTGAACCGGCTGGTGCTCGCCAAGGCCTGCGCGCTCGCCGGCGCGCTGGTCGCCGGCGGCTACCTCGGCTACGCGCTGAGCTGGCTCGGGTCGCGACGGCGGAGCTCGCCGAGCAACGGATGGTGCATTCGTGCCTGGCCGGTGTCGCGGGCCTGCTGATCGTGGCCGGATCGCTGCTCCTCGAGCGAGCGTGTCGGGTCCGCGACGACGAGATCGAGACCTACGCTGAGCTATGGCCACTTCTTCCCCGCCCGTCGCCGCCAGCGCAGCGTCCGTGTCACCGTCGCTGTAGCCCTCCTGGTCCTCGCCACCTCGCGGTCGTCCTCGCCCTGCCGACCCAGTCCGCCGGCTGGCTGAGCGCCTCCTCGGTGCTCGCCCTGGTCTGCGGCTCGGGCCGCGCGCGCATCATCTACACCGAGCTGGTGCAGAGCCGCCGCGAGGCCGCCCGGACCGGGCGGCGCAGGCCCAGGCCTACCGCAGCATGTTCTCCGAGCGTGCCGAGGAGCACGCCGAGTTCACCACCGCGATGACCGAACGCCTCGCGACCCGGGAGCGCGACGTCCGCGAGCTCGAGAGCACGTCTGTGGTCGCCGAGAAGCGCGCCATCGAGGCCGAGACCCGGGTCCAGCGGGAGGCCCGCCGCGCCAACGAGGCGCAGGAGCGCGTCGACGAGCTGCAGCAGGCGCTCGAGATCCGCACGCCGAGGAGGCCGACGAGCTCGCCAGCTGGGACGGCTGGGAGGGCGCTCAGCTCTTCGACCGCGAGGCCGAGAGCGTCGTCGACCTGATCGCCTGGGACGAGAAGGTCGGCGCCGGCGCAGCGTCCGACGAGGCCCGCAGAAGAAGCACGCCTGACCCCCGGTTCGTCCGGAACCGGCCGGGTACGGAAGACTGGGTGGGTGATTTCCACCAGCGACCGCCCGACTTTCACCTCCGACCTGCCTGCCGGCTGGTCGGCCAGCACCCCCGACGAGGCGGATGCGCCCGAGCTGGCTGAGCTGCTCCGCAGGCACGAGAGACATGCCCGGGGCTGGGCGGGCGCCTCCGAGGACGACGTCCTGGTCGAGGTGTCCGCCAAGGGCGCGATGGTGCGCGACAACATCATCCTGCGCGACGCGACCGGTGAGCTCCGCGGATGGGCCAGCGCTCACGACCGGGCCGCCGGGCGGATGCTGATGGTGCTCGTCGTCGACCCGCGGCTGGACGACTCGCTGGCCGACCGGGCTGCCGAGGTGCTCCTGGAGTGGGCCGACGAGGCGGCCACCAAGGTGGGGCAGGGCCGCGACCTCGACGTCCAGCAGATCGACAGCGGCAGCTTCGCCGGCGACGACCGGCAGCACCGCTGGCTCTCCCGGGCAGGGTACAAGAAGGTCCGCACCTGGTGGCAGATGAAGCGGCCGGTGACGCCGGACGAGGCCGCCATGGACGCGACCCTGAAACCCGGCGTGGTGATCCGCCGGGTGGAGCGGCAGGGTTCGGGCATGCCGGACGAGGACGACCTGCGCATCGTGCACGACATCCTCGAGGCATCCTTCGCCGACCACTTCAACTCGCACGAGGAGACCTTCGACGAGTTCGTCTTCCGGTTGCGTGAGGACCCCGGCCACCGTTGGGACCACTGGTGGATCGCCGAGCTCGTGGAGGACGGCAAGGACCCTGTTCCGGCGGGCACCCTGGTCGGCACGGTCTCCGAAGGAGGCGTGGGCGACAACGGTGAGCGGACGCCGGACGGCAGCTACGTGTCGTACCTCGGTGTGCTCCAGTCGGCCCGCGGCCGGGGGGTGGCCAAGTCGCTGCTGCGCACGATCATCGCGGACGCCGCCGAACGAGGCCGGGACCGGGTCGGCCTGGAGGTGGACGCCGACTCACCTACCGGCGCGGACAGCCTCTACGTCTCGATGGGCTGGGAGACGTCCTACATCACCGAGTCCTGGCACCGCGACGTGCCGGTGGGTGACTGATCGGACTTATGGTTCGATCATCCGATGGGCAGATTCTTCCACGCAGTCAACGCAGGGCTTCGCCGGTCGACCGGCTATGTCGTCACACAGGCGGCCCCACAGCGGGTCCGCAGCCGAGTCCCAAGCCGAGGAGAGCGGCCGGGTCCGGGATGCCCGCCGACTTCGACGACGAGATGAGGGCCACGATCGAGCTGGTTCGGCCCTACACCATGACCAGCAGGGACAAGCTGCACGCGCTGATCAGCGCGGTCCGCTACATCGAGCGGGCCGCGATCCCCGGCGCCATCGTCGAGTGCGGCGTCTGGCGTGGCGGCTCGATGCACGCCGTCGCGCGGACCCTGGACGCGTGCGGCAACCACGGCCGCGAGCTCTACCTGTTCGACACCTTCGCCGGGATGACCGACACCGACCGAGCGTGACGTCAACGCCTGGGCGGTGCCGCCGCTGCCGAGCTGCTCGAACAGCACGACAAGTCCGCTCCGGTGTGGGCGATCGCCTCGCTGGAGGACGTCCAGGCGGGCGTTCCGCGACGTGCCGCTACCCGGCCGAGCGGCTGCACTTCGTCGAGGGCAAACGTCGAGGAGACGATCCCGGGCGAGGCGCCGGAGCAGATCGCTCTGCTGCGGCTGGACACCGACTGGTACGAGTCGACCAAGCACGAGCTGGAGCACCTCTACCCGAGGCTCCAGCCGGGTGGCGTGCTCATCATCGACGACTACGGATCCTGGAAGGGCGCACAGGAGGCCACCGACGAGTTCGTGGCGTCGCTGACACCGCCGTTGCTGCTGCTGCGCGCCGGCCGCGCACGGGTCGCGGTGAAGCCCAGCTGATCGGTCAGCTCTCCGCGACCGAGCGGCGTAGCGCCCGGTGCACCGCGTCCGGGGTGAGTACGCCGAGCGCGCGGCCGTTCTCGGTGACACCGACCCGGCCGTCGTCGTGCCGCATCATCGTCGCGAGCGCGTCCTCGAGCGAGGCGGCCAGCTCGACGGATCCGCCGGCGGCCGCGCCGTCGAGCGGCTGCAGGCGGCGCGGTCGATCGGCGGTCACCGAGAGCCGGCGCAGGCCGCGGCCGGCGCCGACGAACTCGGCGACGAAGTCGTCGGCGGGCCGGCCGAGGATCCGCGGCCGGGGCGTCGTACTGCGCGAGCCGGCCGCCGGTCGGCGAACACCGCGATCCGGTCGCCGAGCCGCACCGCCTCGTCGATGTCGTGGGTGACGAACATGACGGTCTTGTCCGAGGTCGCGCTGGAGCCGCAGGAACTCGTCCTGCAGCCGGGCCGCGGACGATCGGGTCGACCGCGCCGAACGGCTCGTCCATCAGCAGCACCGGCGGGTCGGCGGCGAGCGCCCGGGCCACGCCGACGCGCTGCCGCTGGCCGCCGGAGAGCTGGTGCGGGATAGCGGTCGGCGTACTGCGGCCGGGTCGAGCCCGACCAGGTCGAGCAGCTCCTCGGCGCGCGGCTCGCGCCCGCCTTGCGGTCCCAGCCGAGCAGCCGCGGCACGGTGGCGACGTTGGTGCGGATCGTCTGGTGCGGGAACAGCCCGACCTGCTGGATGACGTAGCCGATCCGCCGGCGCAGCGCGACCGGGTCGGCCGTCGGTGACGTCCTCGCCGTCGAGGAAGATGCGGCCGCGGCGTCGGCTCGATCAGCCGGTTGACCATCTTCAGCGTCGTGGACTTGCCGCAGCCGGACGGGCCGACGAGGCACGACCATCTCGCCGCGCGGGACGTCGAGGTCGAGCTCCTGCACCGCGACCGTGCCGTCGGGGTAGGTCTTGCCGACGCCGTCGAGCCGGATCATCGGCTCGTCGGTACCGTCCATGCGTGGCCCTACTGGTCGTCGCCGCGGTCAGCCGTCCGGTGGCCGTGCCGTCGGACTGCCGAACTGCCTGATCCGCAACGAGTGGATCTGCGGCGAGTACCTCACGCAGCCGGTCCGACGAGCTCACCGAGGCGCTCGGTCCAGCACATCTGGATCACGGTCGTCTCGGTGCTGCTCGGTCTGGTGCTCGCGTTCCCGCTGGCCCTGCTCGCCCGACGCTACCGAAAGCTGGAGGGCGTGCGTGGTCGGCACCACGACCGCGATCTACACGATCCCGTCGCTGGCGCTGTTCTCGCTGCTGCTGCCGTTCACCGGCCTCGACCGCGACGACGGTGGTCATCGGCTGGTGCTCTACTCGCTGACGATCCTGGTGCGCAACATCCTCGCCGGGCTCGACGGCGTCCCCGACGACGTCCGCGAGTCCGCCCTCGGCATGGGCTACGGCCGCCGCCGGCTGCTGTCGGGTCGAGCTGCCCGCTGGCGCTGCCGGCGATCATGGCCGGGCTCCGGGTCGCGACCGTCTCGACGGTGGCGCTGACCACCGTCGGCTCGATCCTCGGCTACGGCGGCCTGGGCAACCTGATCTACCGCGGCCGTGACAGCCAGTTCAAGGCCCAGGTGCTCACCGCCAGCGTGCTGTGCGTGCTGCTCGCGGTGCGTCGTCGACCTGCTGCTGGTCGGCGTCGCAGCGGCTGCTCACGCCGTGGACCCGGACGCAGGCGGCGCCTGATGAGCGACCTGCGCAGGGCGTCATCGCTGGTTCCCCGACCCGGCCAACTGGCAGGGCGACGACGGCGTGCCCGAACCGGCTCGTCGAGCACCTGCTGCTCACCGTGACCGCGCTCGCCGTCGCCGTGGCGATCGGGCTGCCGCTCGCGGTCTGGCTCGGCCACATCGGCCGGGGCGGCGCTGCTCGCGGTCAACATCTCCAACGTCGGCCGGGCGGTCCCGACGTTCGCCGTGCTGCTGCTGCTGTCGCTCGGGCCCGGTCGGCACGGCCGAGCTTCGGGCCCTACGGCCGCGCCGGGCTGGCGACCCTGGTCGCGCTGGTGCTGTTCGCGCTGCCGCCGATCATCACCAACGCCTACGTCGGCGATGCGCGAGGTCGACCGCGACAGTGGTCGAGGCGGCCCGGGGCATGGGCATGGACGGGCGGCCAGCTGCTCCGGCGGGTCGAGCTCCGCTGGCGGTCCCGCTGATCATCACCGGGGTCCGGCTGGCCGTCGTGCAGGTGTGGGCGACCGCGACGATCGCCGCGCTGGTCGCCGGCCCCGGGCTCGGGCGGATCATCACGCTCGGCTTCGTCGTCAGGACACCGCCGAGGTGGTGGCCGGCGCGCCTGGTCGTCGCCGTCATCGCCGCTGCTGCTCGAGGCGGCGCTGGTGTTCGCTGCAGGGCTGCTCGACTCGCACCCGCGTCGACCCGGGCGCGTAGTGGACCACGCCCGAACCGTATGCCCTAGGGGCCCAGAGTCGCGCGGTACGTTGGGACGCGGGTGCCGCATCGAGTGCCCGCCGGACACGCGCGGCCACGGCCGCGGGACACAGAAGGCGGGAGCGCATGAGACCACGCTCGCCAGGCGCTGCTCGCGGGCACTGGCCTGCGCGGTCGCCCCGCTGCTCCTGGCCGCTGCGGCGGTGACGGACACGCTCGAGGGCGGAGCCGGCGGCGGCGCCAGACGGTGGCAGCGAGGTCGTGATCGGCGGCCCGAACTTCACCGAGATGCAGATCATGTCGGAGATGTACGCCGCTGCTCCTCGAGGACGCGGGGTTCACACCGACGATCAAGCGGGTCGAAACCGCGACCTCTACGCCCGTCGCTGCAGAAGGGCGACGTCGACGTCGTCGCGGACTACGCCTCGTCGATGACCGAGTACCTGAACCGCAAGGACGCAACGGCGCGGACGCGGAGCCGGTCGCCAGTCCCCGGACGTCGACGCGACCGTGGAGGAGCTCAACGACGCTCGGCGCGGAGCACGGGCGTCACGCCGCTCGAGCCGGCCGAGGCCGAGGACGCCAACGCCTTCGCGGTCACCAAGGAGTTCGCCGAGGAGAACGACCTCACGACGCTGAGCGACCTCGGCGAGCTCGGCAAGCCGGTCGCGCTCGCGGCCGCCCCGGACTGCCCGCGAGCGGCCGGACTGCGGCAAGGGGCTCGAGAGCGTCTACGGCATCGAGATCAGCAAGGTCGAGCCGCTCGGCTTCGGCACCCGCGGCACCAAGGACGCCCTGACAGAGCGGCGAGGTGCAGCTCGGCCAGGTCGGCACCAGCGACGGCACCCTGGAGCAGCTCGGCCTGGTGGTGCTCGAGGACGACAAGGACTGGCAGAACGCCGAGAACCTCGTGCCGGTCGTCAACACCGACTTCCTCGACGAGAACCACGAGGTCGCCGACGTCGCTCAACAAGCTCTCCGACGTGCTGACGACCGAGGACCTCGACCGACGCTCAACGCCAAGGTCGACGGCGAGCGGCAGCAGCCCGAGGACGTCGCCGAGGACTACCTCACGGAGAAGGGCCTGATCTGAGCCTTTCGTGGGCTGGTCGCCGGTTCGGTTAGCATGGGTCGCTGTCCGAAAAACTGTCGATCTTGGGGGTTGTTTGCCTTCCGACCAGCGTGTGAAGCAGGCGCTACGCCACGTCGCGCGGCAGCTGCCGCAACCTGCACGGCGCGTCCTGTCAACAGCGCTGCACCGCCTCAACCCCTGGGACACTGCGCCGATAGTCAGCCTCGTCGTCCCTGTGGCGGAACCTCAAGCAGACTTCCTCGACGAGTGCCTGGACTCGCTGCGCGCACAGACCCATCGCAACCTTGACATCCTGGTGCTGCCACACGGTGCCAGCAGGAAGGCTCGGGAAGTTGCTCGGGAGCATGCGGCGCACGACCGGCGGATCCGCCTTCATCCGCACGACGTCGAGAACCTGGGACAGGCTCGCAACCTGGGCGCGGCGTCGGCCAGGGGTCAGTACCTAGCGTTTGTCGGCGCCGCCGACCGGCTGCCCATGGAGGCCGTCCAGAAGCTCGTCGCTTCCCTCCAGGACAGCGGTTCCGACTTCGCCGTCGGGCGGCTCAGCGAGGTCTCGGCCCCGGTCGGCCTCGGTGGGTCCGGCCGCCAGGCTGCGCATCGGCACAATCTGCGGGGGATCAGCATCGCTGAGTTCCCGGTCGCAATCACCGATGCGTTCGTGGAGAACAGGCTCTTCCGGACGGCATTCTGGAAAAGCGCCGGTCTGCGGTTCCAGCAGTCGCAGCGCACGGCGGTCGGCAGCCCCGTCGTCGAGGCCTACCTGCGGGCAACATCGTTCGACATCCTCAGCGAAGTCACCTACCGGTGGATGAAACGTGGGGACGGGCTGCCGTTCGGTCACCTGTCCAACGCGATGGAGGACCTCGACGAATGGCTGGCGGCGCAGCGTGAGACCGCCACGGTCCTGGAGCGATCTGTCTCCGGCGCCGTGCGGGACGCCTGGCTGTACGGCGTCCTCGACAGCGACGCTGTTCCGTTCCTGGACGACGTCGAACGTGCGGACGACCGTCAGTGGGCTGCTCTCAGCGAGCAGATCCGTGCCCTAGCCGAGTCGGCGGGTGCGGAAGTCTGGTCGAGGGTGCGCGCCGAACCCCGGGTCAAGGTCTGGCTCGCCAGCCATGACAGGCGAACCGAGCTGGAGGAGTTCGTCGCGCGCCGGTGGTTCGAGTTCGACAACACTCCGACCGACGTGCGCGACGGGGTCGTCTATGCCGCCCTACCGTTCTACGGCGACCGTTCCGTGGGGATCCCGGACAGCTGCTTCGTGATGTCGGAGGCCGAGACTCCGCTGAACGTCTCGTTGCGGGCAGTCCGATGGTGCGGGTCGGACACCATCGAGCTGGACGTCTACGCCATCGTCCGGTTCGTCGCGTTCGATGACGAGGCACCCGAGCTCGAGGTCGCCATCGTCGACCAGGCGACGCAGGCGCGGACTCCGCTGAAGGTGCGCGGCGGCGTGGACCCGCTGGTGACCCGCGCGAGCGGCCACCGCTACCAGAACTACGATCGCGGGGCGTTCACCGTCACGGTGGACGCAGCCGCGCTGGCCGCTGCTGCGCCCGACACAGGTATGGCAGCCGGGGCAAGCACCAGCTGGTGGTTCGAGTTCACCCTCACCACCCGCGGCCTGTCGCGTTCCGGCACCATCATCCATCGCAGCGAGCAGGGGTCCGCGGGGGCGCTGCGAACCGGCTCACTGGCTCCCCGCACCGTGGGTCGGCATCGGATCGACCTTGCCCCCGACCCCGATGTCGGTATCCGGGTCGTGACCACCCCAGGACCCGCGGTGGAGCTCGCCTCGGTCGAGATCGCGGGTCGCGTGGTCCGCGGACGGCTGGGCGCACCCGGCCGGTCGATCAGCGCCGTCCGCGCGACCCGACCCGGCGCGGAAGCGGTGCAGTGCGAGACGAGTCCGACAGCGGACGGGATCGCCTTCAGCTTCGAGCTGCCGGAGCTGGCGGCGGCGACCGACGGACGGGTCCGCCCCTGGAGGCTGCGAGCTCTGGAGACGAACGGCTCGGAGGAGCCGATCGGGTGGCCCCGCGACACCTGGGACTCCTGGCTAGGAGTGGGCACGGCCAACACCGTGGCGATGCACCGCTCGCCGCAAGGGAACTGTGAGATCTCCGAGGTCGCTCACTCCGCCGTCCTGGACACGGTCTCCGTGGAAGCCGACGGGATCCACCTGCACGGACGTTGGCTGGGCGCCGCGCCGGCCGCGTTCAGCCTGGAGCTGAGCGGTCGACGAGCCCGACTGGATCCCATCGAGCTCCTCTCCGACGAGCTCGGCTTCGAGGCCGTCTTCCCGGCCCAGTGGGACGAGTGGGGAACCGGCCCGTCCGCCATTCCGGTCGGGCACTACTGGTGCTTGATGACTGACTCCTTCTCGGGGACGGCCCGGACCGCGGGTGTTCCGGCGAGCCAGCGGCTGCTCGACCGGCTTCCCGAGGAGTCGTTGGGCGCCGACTTCAGGCTCCGCGTGGTCAGGGGTGTCCGCGGCGTGGGCGTCGAGGTGTCCGCGCCGCTTGCGGACGACGAGAAGGGGCCGTCTGCGCAGAAGCGGCTGCAGAACTGGTTCACCGGGAGCAGCCACCCGATCGACGAGAACGCGGTCTACCTCCAGTCCTACGCGGGCGCGACCGCCACCGACAGCCAGCTCGCCATCCACCAGGAGCTGCGCCGTACGCCGCCCGGACCTCACGCTCTACTGGGCGGTCGCCGACCACTCGTCCCGGTGCCCGAGGGCGGCGTGCCCGGTGCTGATGCACAGCCGCGAGTGGTACGGCGTGCTGGCACCGCACGTACCTCGTCAACAACATCGACTTCGACCGCTGGTTCGCCAAGCGCCGGGGCAGAGGTTGCTGCAGACCTTCCACGGCTACCCGGCCAAGTCGATGGGGATCCGGATGTGGGGGCGAAGAAGTTCACCCCGCGCCGGATCGAGGCCGAGCTCGACGCGCACGTCCGCGACTGGGACCTGATCCTCACGCCGGCGCCGGAGATGGACGAGTACTACCGCGCGGAGTACGCCTACGACGGCGAGATCCTCAGCCACGGCTACCCGCGCGACGACGTGCTTGTCCGCGACGGCGGAGCGGATCCGGCGGAGACACGCGACGGCTGGGCATCGGCGACGGACCAGACGGTCGTGCTCTACGCGCCGACCTGGCGCGACGACCTGGCCACCGAACTACCGGTCGCGCCGCTGGTCGCGCCACCTCGACCTCGAGACCGCCAGCGAGGCGCCTGGGACGACTACGTGTTGCTGCTGCGCGGGCACCGGTTCCACGCCAGGGGGCCGAGCGCAGCGGGCGGACGGCCCGGCTGATCGACGTCACCGACTACCCCGAGATCAACGACCTGATCCTGGCCTCGGACGCCGCGGTGCTCGACTACTCCTCGCTGCGCTTCGACTTCGCGCTGACCGGGCGGCCGATGCTGTTCCTGGTGCCCGACCTGGACCTCTACACCGGCGGCGTCGCGCGGCTTCCTCTACCCCTTCGAGGACTCGGCGCCCGGCCCGCTGCTCGACACCGCCGAGCAGGTGGTGGAGGTGCTCCGCGACCTTGACCGGCGGTGGGGAGCGCGTACGCCGGCGGCCTACGACAGTTCAACGAGACCTACAACTACCTGCAGGACGGCCGGGCGGCCGAGCGGGTCGTCGACGGCTTCTTCGGCTCGACCCGGCCTGAGGCGCCTGATTGGCTGTCGGCTGGACATCCTCGACGTCTGGTGGGGACTGTCGCTCAGTCGTCGACGAGGTCGGGGAGCTCGCGTCCGCGGTTCGGCAGCGGGTCGAGCCGGCGCAGGTCGATGACGTGTCCGGTGCCGCGGGAGAGCAGCGTGTCGAGCGAGGCCCGCGCCACGGACATCGACTCCAGCAGCGACTCCGGCGGCTCCTCGCCGAACGCCTTGGTGCGCATCGGCGTGCCGGTGCGCTCGGGGTTGATGCAGTTGACCCGGACCCCGTGCGCCGCCCACTCGTCGGCCAGCGCCTGGGTCAGGTTCACCACGGCCGCCTTCGCCGAGGAGTAGAGGCTGTAGCCGCTGCGCCCCCTGGTGTAGGAGCTCGACGTGAACAGCAGCAGGCTGCCCCCGGTCTCGTTCAGGTAGCGGGAAGAACTCCTGGGCGATCAGGATCGGCGCGACGTAGTTGATCTCCGTGGCGGCGTAGATCGTCTCCTCCGAGGTCTCGAGCAGCGTGCCCCGCGGCAGACGCCGGCGGTGTTGACGACGAAGTCGATCGATCCGTGCTCGGTCGAGGGGGTCCTTGCGCGGCCGCTGCGACGTCCTCGCGGCGCTCGACGTGGGTGCCGGTGGTCGAGCGGCTGAACGTCGCGACGTTGGCGCCGAAGTGCTGCGCCAGCTGCGCGATGTCGGCGCCGATGCCGTAGCTGCCGCCGAAGACGACCATCGTCTTGCCCGCCAGCGCCGCCCGGTAGTCCTCGTCGCCGCGCGGCGCGGGCAGGGCAGTGCCCGGTCAGCTGGAACAGCTTGTCGGCGAGGTAGACGTCGATCGGCTCGGTGACCTTCATGTTCCGCTCGTCGCCCGCGACCACCCAGATGGGCACCTCGGGGCGGTAGCGGAGCACCACCGTGCAGTCGTCGGTCGCCACGAAGTCGGGGTCTGACCGCGCCTTGGCGTAGGCGTCCTTGATCACCGAGGCGCGGAACGCCTGCGGGGTCTGCCCGCGCCGCAGGTGCGCCGGGGCGGGATCTCGCGGATCGTGTTCTCGCGGCGACCTCGATGATCGTGTCCGCCGACGGGATCGCCACGTCGACCGCGTCATAGGTGTCGAGCGCGTCGAAGCAGTCGGTAATGATCCGCGGGCTCAGCAGCGGTCGGACGGCGTCGTGCAGGAGCACCTTGCAGTCGTCGTCGCCGAGCGCGTCGAGCGCCCGGAGCGTGGTGTCGTTGCGGGTGTCGGCGCCCTCGAGGATCTGCGGACCTTGGTGTAGCCGCCGGTGCGGACATCGCCCGGACCGCGTCGAGGTGGCCGGGCGCCATCATGACGATGATGTCGTCGACGTCGGGGTGCTGGTCGAGCACGGCCAGCGTGTGCTCCATGATCGGGCGCCCGGCGATCTTGATCAGCTGCTTGGGGATGTCCAGCCCCACCCGGGTGCCGACGCCGCCGGCCAGCAGCACGGCGACGTTCCTGGTCGGCTCTGACATCACGCTTCTCCCGGTGGCCCGTCTCACCGTGATCTGCGGTCGGGCGCTGCGCCACCGTATCCGACCGCCTGGCATGATGACGTGGTCGCATCGATCGCCGAGGGGAGCCTGCCGGCTCATGAGTGACCCGCTCTCCGGCGGCCAGCTGGTGCTGCACGCAGATGTCGCTCAGACCGGTCCGGAGGCGTCGGAGCACCTCTGGCAGGCCAACACCGAGCCGCTCGGAGCGGCCGGAGTGCGGCCTCTTGACGCAGAGCAGGCGAGGGCCCGTCTCTGGAGAGCTGGCCCGAGACCGTCGGTGACGCCGAGAGGCGGGGTCGGCGGCTGGTCGGCGAGACGGGGGGCGGACCGGGTCCCCACCAGCCGGTGTGCACGCCTACTCACCCTTCACCCAGTGGCGGGTGCTCCCGCCGAGTGGCGGTCGCGGGGGCCGCGGCCCAGGCTCCCGTACCTGTCCGGGCTCGAAGGGTTACGCGACGGGCCCCCGGCGGGTCTGCTCGCCGACCCCGGCCGACAGGAGGAGGTCGTGAGGCGCTGGGCCGCTGCCCTGGGACCGGACAACGTGACGGTCGTCGTTGCGGACGAAAATGGGCCGCAGCGCCTGATCGCGGCGCTCGAGGAGATGTTCGACCTGCGGCCGGGAACGCTGGTCCTGGGCGATGAGCCGGGCCGTGCCCGCCTGTCGTCTGCGGAGCCGTGCTGCTGCGAGGACCGGCACCGCCAGCTCCAGGAGCGCGGGCCGGCACAGCTCGGCTACCGGAGCAGTACGGCGCGGCGCGACGCGCGCGTGGCAGGCGCTGCCGGCGGCCGGCGTGCAGCCGCCTCGCCGGGTCTCCGAGGAGGTCGGCAGCCAGCTCGCCCACCTCGGACGGGAGCTGGTGAGACTCTCGAACAGCTCGGCATCCCGGTGCTCGGAGAGCCGCAGCACCTCGCCGGCGGTCGTCCGGACCGGCGCTGTGCCTCCGCCGCTGCCCGCCATGTGACGGCGGAGACGGCGGTCGCCCTGGCGCTCTCGATCCTGAGCCTGCTGGTCGGCGCACAGGGCGTCGCCACCGCAGCCGCGGACGGGCGGGGCTCGCCGAAGTCGCAGCTCGAGTCGCTGCGCGCCGGGTCCGCGAGCTTCGCGACGTCCGGAAAGCCACGGGGACCGTCGGGCGTCCGGCGACGACGTGTCCTCCGCGAGGCTTGGGCAGCGTGTCGCGTGGACCGGCGCGGCGTCGGGGCGGGCGCCCGTGACCGCCGTACCCCGCCTCCCGGAGGGGGGCCGGCTGCTCCACATCGGCCCGCACAAGACCGGCAGCACCACGCTGCAGGCGGCGTTCCACCAGAACCGCGCGCGCTGCCGCGCAGGGCGTCCACTACGCCGGCACGCAAGCGCAGCCGATGGCGCGGCGATGGCTGCCGCCCGAGCGCACGGCTGGTCGACCCTGCTCCAGGCGGACGCCGAGCCCGTGGGACAGGCTCGTCGAGGAGGTCGACGAGGCCGACGGCGCCGCGCGGTGGTGATCAGCAGCGAGTTCTTCTGCGAGGCCGACGACGAGCACGTCCGCGCCATCCTCGACCGGCTCGGCGCCGAGCGCACCCACGTGGTGGTCACCCTGCGGCCGCTGATCCGGATCCTCGCCTCGCAGTGGCAGCAGTACATGCAGAACCGGATGGTGATCGTGCTACGAGGACTGGCTCGACGCGATGCTGCAACAAGCCGGACGACGGCAGTGACGCCGTCGTTCTGGCGGCGGCACCGCCACGACGGGCTGATCGCGCCGGTGGGCGGACGCGGGGGCTCGACAGCGTCACCGTCGTCGTCGTCGACGAGTCGGACCGGCTGATGCTCGTGCGCACCTTCGAGGAGATGCTCGGGCTCCGCGAGTGGCACGCTCGGCCCCGCAGACGTCGGCGGCGAACCGCTCGCTCACGCACCCCGAGGTCGAGTTCATGCGGGCGTTCAACGCCGCCTACCGCGAGCGCGGCTGGTCCGAGGCCGACTACACCCGGTTCGTCCGGTTCGGCGCGGTCCGCCACCTCCAGGAGCGCCGCCCAGCCGGAGGAGGCGAGAGTCCTGACCCCGTCCTGGGCCGCGACCGGGTGGTCGAGATCGCCTACGAGATGTGACCTCGATCGCCTCGTCCGGCGTGCGCGTCGTCGGCGACCTGGCCTCGCTGACGACGGGGCTCGACCCGCGGGCGGTCGGGGACAACGTGCCGGTGACCGCGCTGCCGCCGGAGATCCCGGCCCGGTTCGCCGCCGGGCTGGTCCGCCACTTCGACGACGTGGAGCCGCACGCCCCGCCGGCGCACCGGCGCGCCGGACCGCTCGAGACCACGCTGCGGCTGCGATCGCGAGACCCAGCGGTCACCCAGCGGCTGCGCCGCCCGGCCGCCGGCTCCGGAGCGCCGCGCCCCCTCGAGGAGCTCACGACCGGGGAGGCTCGTGCGGCTCCTCGGCCGCGAGGGCGTACGCCGAGTGGGCAGGCGCTGACGTCGCCCGCTCCGGTTACTTGTCGATGTCGCCGACGACGAAGAACATCGAGCCGAGGATCGCCACCATGTCGGCGACCACGCAGCCGCTGAGCAGCTCGGGCAGCACCGCGATGTTGTTGAACGACGCGGTGCGCAGCTTCAGCCGCCACGGCGTCTTCTCGCCCCGGGAGACCAGGTAGTAGCCGTTGATGCCGAGCGGGTTCTCGGTCCAGGCGTACGTCGCGCCCTCCGGCGCCTTGAGGATCTTCGGCAGCCGCACGTTGATCGGGCCCGCGGCAGCGAGCGGAGCCGGTCGAGGCAGGCGTCGGCCAGGTCGAGGGAGACCTGCACCTGGTCGAGCAGCACCCCGAACCGGGCGTAGCAGTCGCCCTCGGTGCGCGGTGACGACCCGCAGCACGCCGTCGCGGCGAGCTCGCCGTAGGCGAGGTAGGGCTCGTCGCGGCGCAGGTCGAAGTCGACGCCGGAGGCCCGGGCGATCGGGCCCTGGACGCCGTACGCGTCGATCAGCTCGCGGCGACGAGCACGCCGACGCCGCGGGTGCGGGCCTGGAAGATCTCGTTGCCGAAGATCAGGTCCTCGATCTGCGGGCAGCCGGCCGCGGACGGCGGCGACGGCCGCGGCGGCGCCGGTCGAGCCAGCCGGCCGGCAGGTCCTCCTTGAGCCCGCCGACCCGGTTGAACATGTAGTGCATCCGGCCGCCGGAGACCTCCTCCATCACCGCCTGGAGCGTCTCGCGCTCGCGGAACGCGTAGAAGATCGGCGTGATCGCGCCGAGCTCGATCGGGTAGGAGCCGAGGAACATCAGGTGGTTGAGCACCCGGTTGAGCTCGGCGAGCAGGGTGCGCAGCCCAGACCGCGCGGACCGGGCACCTCCATGCCGAGCATCCGCTCGACGGCGAGCACCACGCCGAGCTCGTTGGCGAACGCCGAGAGCCAGTCGTGCCGGTTGGCCAGCACGATGATCTGCCGGTAGTCGCGGACCTCGAAGAGCTTCTCGGCGCCGCGGTGCATGTAGCCGACGATCGGCTCGCACGTCGACGATCCGCTCGCCGTCGAGGGTCAGCCGCAGCCGCAGCACGCCGTGGGTGGCGGGTGCTGCGGGCCGATGTTGAGCACCATGTCCTGGGTGGCCATGCCCGGTCCGCCGCCGCGCTCGTGGCCGGCGAACCCGGCGGCTCCGGCACCCACCCCGACGATCCGATGTTCGGTCACCCGGCCATACTCGCACGGTGGATGACCGGCTGCCCGCACCGTTCAGCGGGCGGCGTCGTCCACGTCGAGCTCCGCCAGGTAGGCCGCGAGTCCCCTCTCGCCGTCGAGGGGCCGGAAACCGGCGGCCTCGATGCGGTCGAGGGCGAGGGTGCTGTGGCGAGGTCGGGGCGCCAGGTCCTTGCCCGCGGCGTACTGCTCGGTCGTCACCCCTGTGACATCGGTGGCGGAGCGACCTCGCAGCTTGAAGACGGCCGGGCGATGTCGGCCCACGACAGGGGAGGGCCCGCACAGGTGAGGTTGTAGATGCCGTACGGCGCACCCGTCGTCAGCAGGTGCACGGATGCCGCGGCGATGTCGTCGGCGAAGGTCAGCCGGCCGTACTGGTCGTCGACGACCGACGGGTCGACCCCTCGCTCGGCGAGCGTCGCCATGGTGCGCACGAAGTTCTTGCCGTCGCCGACGACCCAGCTGGTGCGCACGATGTAGTGCCGGGGCGGACGTGGCCAGCGGCGTCACCGGCCGCCTTGGTCTGCCCGTAGACGCCCAGCGGCGAGAACGGCTCGTCCTCGGAGTGGGCCTCGAGGTGCCGTCGAACACGTAGTCGGAGGAGACGTGCACCAGCGTGATCCGTGCTCGCGGGCGAGGCAGGCCAGCCGGCGACGCGCGTCGACGTTGACCGCCCAGGCCGTCGCGGCGCCCCTCGGGCGTCTCGGCCGCATCCACGGCGGTGTAGGCCGCGGCGTTGATGATCGTGCCGTAGTTGCGCCAGTCGACGCTGTCCAGCGACGGCGGGGTCGGCGAGGTCGAGCTCGGCCGCGGTCGGCGGACTCGGCGTCGGGCAGCAGCCGCGCGCAGCGCTTGCCCGAGCTGGCCGTCCGCGCCCGAGGACAGGGTCTTGCCGGCGGCATCGGCACGACGTCGCCAGGCGCGGGTGGGCGTGGTCCTTGTCCGAGAGCTCGGCCTCGTCCAGCGGGATCGGCCAGGCGATCGCCAGCGGTCTCGTCGGCCGAGGTTGAGGAACGTGTAATCGCGGCGTCGGGCGACCAGTGGTCGTTGACGAGGTAGGTGTAGGCGGTGTTGTCCTCGAGGGTCTGGTAGGCGTTGCCGACCCGCGCGGAACGAAGATCGCCGGCTCCGGCCCGATCTCGGCGGTGAAGACGGCGCCGAAGGTCGGCCCCTCGCGCAGGTCCACCCAGGCGCCGAAGATCCGGCCCGTGGCGACGGAGACGAACTTGTCCCACGGCTCGGCGTGGATGCCGCGGGTGGTGCCGGCCTTGTCGTTGAACGAGATGTTGTTCTGCACCGGCCCGAAGTCGGGCAGGCCGAGGGCCGACCATCTTCTCGCGCTGCCAGTTCTCCTTGAACCAGCCGCGGTTGTCGCCGTGGACCGGCAGGTCGCACCACGAGCAGCCCGGGGATCGGGGTCTCGGTCGATACGAGCCAGCTCGCGCCATGGCTACTGGCCCGTCGCGCGTACTTGGCCTCGGTGGCGGCCTTCTGCGGCCGCCACCAGTCCTCGTTGTCGCGGTACCAGTCGATGGTCGCGGCGAGCCCGGCGTCGAAGTCGCGGAACGCGCGGCTCCCAGCCGAGCTCGTTGCGCAGCTTGGTGGAGTCGATCGCGTAGCGCAGGTCGTGGCCGGCGCGGTCGGTCACGTGGTCGTAGGCGTCCGCGGCCTGCCCATGAGCTCGAGGATCAGTCTCGACGACTCCTTGTTGTTCTTCTCGCCGTCGGCGCCGATCAGGTACGTCTCGCCGATCCGGCCCCTGCTCGATGATCGCCAGCACGGCCGAGGAGTGGTCGTCGGCGTGGATCCAGTCGCGCACGTTCTCGCCCGCGCCGTACAGCTTGGGGCGGATCGCCGTCGATCACGTTGGTGATCTGGCGCGGGATGAACTTCTCCACGTGCTGGTACGGGCCGTAGTTGTTCGAGCAGTTGCTGATCGTCGCCTGCACGCCGAAGGAGCGCACCCAGGCGCGCACCAGCAGGTCCGAGCCGGCCTTGGTCGAGGAGTACGGGCTGGACGGGTTGTACGGCGTGTTCTCGGTGAACCGGTCCGGGTCGTCGAGCTCGAGGTCGCCGTAGACCTCGTCGGTGGAGATGTGGTGGAAGCGCGTGCCGTGCCTGCGGGCGGCCTCGAGCAGCGTGTACGTGCCGATGATGTTGGTGTCGCAGGAACGGCGGCGGGTCGTGCAGCGAGTTGTCGTTGTGCGACTCGGCCGCGTAGTGCACGACGCACGTCGTGTCCGCCGACGAGCTCGTCGACGAGCGCGGCGTCGGCGATGTCGCCCTCGACGAAGGCGAAGCGGTCCTCCGGCAGCCCGTCGAGCGACTCGAGGTTGCCCGCGTAGGTGAGCTTGTCGAGCACCGTCACCTGGGCGTCGGTGTTCGCGAGGACGTGGTGGACGAAGTTGGAGCCGATGAAGCCGGCACCGCCGGTGACGAGGAGTCTGCGCATACAGGCGACTCTAGCATGGCGTCGCTGCCGAGTACATAAGATGGCCGACATGCGCGGAATCATTCTGGCCGGCGGCACCGGCTCACGGCTTCACCCGATCACCCTCGGCATCAGCAAGCAGCTGGTGCCGGTCTACGACAAGCCGATGATCTACTACCCGCTGTCGACGCTGATGCTGGCCGGGATCCGCGACATCCTGATCATCACCACGCCGCACGATGCCGACCAGTTCCAGCGGCTGCTCGGCGACGGCTCGCAGTTCGGCGTCTCGCCTCACCTACGCAGCCAGCCGTCGCCCGACGGGCTGGCGCAGGCGTTCGTCCTCGGCGCGGAGCACATCGGCGACGAACCGGTCGGCGCTGGTGCTCGGCGACAACATCTTCTACGGCCCGGGCTGGGCACGCAGCTGCGCCGGTACGACGACGTCGACGGCGGTGCGGTCTTCGGCTACTGGGTCGCGGATCCCGACGCGCGTACGGCGTCGTCGAGTTCGACGCCGAGCGGCAAGGCGATCTCGCTCGAGGAGAAGCCGGCGAAGCCGAAGAGCAACTACGCCGTTCCCGGCCTGTACTTCTACGACAACGACGTCGTCGAGATCGCCCGGGAGCTCAAGCCCTCGCCGCGCGGCGAGCTGGAGATCACCGACGTCAACCGGCCTACCTGGAGCGGGGCGACGCAGGTGGAGATGCTGCCGCGCGGCACCGCCTGGCTCGACACCGGAACGTTCGACTCGCTCAGCGACGCGTCCGACTTCATCCGCACGGTCGAGAACCGCCAGGGCCTGAAGATCGGTGCCCCGGAAGAGGTCGCGTGGCGCCTGGGGCTTCCTCAGCGACGACGAACTGCGGGAGCGCGCGGAGCCGCTGGTCAAGAGCGGCTACGGGGACTACCTGCTCAGTCTTCTCGACCACGCCTGACCCGGTTCGGCACGTCGCATAGGCTCGCGGTGTGGACGACCTCTTCGCACCCCCGGGAACGGCTGGCAGCCGGTGTCGCGGCCCTCGCGCGGGTGCGGCGGATCCTGCTGGCGGTCGTCGGCGTCCTGGTGGTGATCGTGGCCGTCCTGTGGGTGCTCGTCGACCCTCCCGCGTGGCTGCCGGCACCTTGCTCGTGGACTCCTCGGGCTGCGGGTCTCGGCTGGGTGCTGATCGGTCGCAACGCGCGGTCCTGGGGGTACGCCGAGCGGGACGAGGAGCTGTACATCACCCGCGGCGCGATGTTCCGCAGAGCTCGTCGTGGTGCCCTACGGCCGCATGCAGTACGTCGACGTGCAGGCCGGCCCGGTCGACCAGGTGTTCGGGCATCGCCACGCGTCCACCTGCACACCGCCAGCCCGGGCACCACGCGCGCAGGATCCCGGGGCTGCCCGCCGACGAGGCCGCCCGGCTGCGGGACCGGCTGACCGCGCTCGGTGAGGCCCAGGCGGCCGGGCTGTGAGCGAGCCGGAGCAGCCGCTACCGGCCCGAGCGCAGGTTCCGCGGCTGTCCCCGCTGACGCCGGTGGCGCGGCGCGCCTTCGTCGCTGGTGGCCGTCGCGGCCACCACCTGGCGACGACCTGCTTCGCCGGGCGGATCGGCCCATTCGCCTGCTCCTGCTCGGCGCTGCTCGTCGCCGGCGCGGTGTACGGCTACGCGTCCTGGCTGCGGACCAAGTACTGGATCGACGGGACGAGCTGCGCATCGACACCGGCGTGATCTGCCGCCAGTCCCGGCGGATCCGGATCGACCGGCTGCAGGGCATCGACATCGTGCAGCCGCTCGTGGCCCGGCTGTTCGGCCTCGCCGAGCTGCGGATGGACGTCGCCGGGGCGGCGACCGTGAGGGCTCGCTCGCCTTCCTCACCCTCGCCGAGGCGCCCGGTGCTCAGGGACGTGCTGCTCGACGCGCCGAGACGCGGTCCGTGGGGCCGCTGATCCCGAGGAGCCCGTGGGGGAGGTGGTGGTCCCGCCGTCGCCGCCGGAGCCTGACCGGCTGCTGGCACGGGTGGACCTCGGCATGCTGTGGTGAGCATCGTGCTGTCGCCCGAAACCGTCGCGCTGCTGGTGACCGCACTCGGGTTCGCCGGGATGTTCTTCGCCACTGGACAGTGGGCCGGCTTCTCCGCGATGGTCCCGGTGCTCGGCGGCATCGCGCTGGTCCAGTTCAAGAAGCTGTCCGGCAACTACGACTTCAGGGTCGTCGCGGAGGCGCAGCCGGGATGCAGGTCCGGCGTGGCGTTCGAGCTGCTGTCAGCAGACCATCGCGCTGTCCCGGCTCCAGGGCATCGTGATCTCCGAGCCGCTGCTCTGGCAGATGCTGGGCTGGGCCAGGCTGGACGTGTCGGTCGCGGGCTACGCGTCGGGCGACGACAGCGGTGGCCAGGCTGTCGTCGGCGCTGATGCCGGTGGCGCCGCCGGCGAGTCGTCACCGGCTCGCCCGGCACATGCTCGGCCGGACATCGACCCGGATCTCACGCCCAGCACGCCACCACCGGTCGAGCCCGGTGGGTGGCGCCGATCGGACGCGCATACATGGCCCTCGGGCGGGACGACGGAGTGCGGTGAGCCGTGAAGGGCTGCTGGCCCGACGGATCGACGTCGTCCCGCACGCGAGGGTCCAGTCGTTGCGGCTCAGCCAGGGGCCCTGGCAGCGGATGCTCGGGCTCGCGGACCTGCACGTCGACAGCCCGCCCGGTCCGGTCAACGTCCGGATGCGGCACCGGTATGCCGCGAGGCCCGGCAGTGGTTCGAGGCGGAGGTCGACCTCAGCCGGGCCGCCCGAGGGGCGACGCTCGGATCGTCCGGCGCGCCGACTACGCCGAGTAGTCGGCCGGGGGGCTGAGCGGGTCGCGGATGTCCGCGGTCCGGAGACGACCCACCAGAAGTCGCCGAGGCCACCCTGCGGCGGTGAGCTCGGCCGCCTCGCCGGCCTGGGCGAGCGCGCGGACGTAGCGGTCGGGTTCGCGGGTGGCGAGGTCCAGGTCGGGGCGGGCGCCCGACGACGCCGAGCGCCGCGCAGCGCGTCGCGCTGGCGTCAGCACGCGCCCCCGCACGCCGGCAGCGACGGAGTCGACCGCAACGTGGGCGGTGACGTCGCGCGAGCCGTCCGGGAGCACGTCGACCTCGCGGCCGTCGCGGTAGGACCGCAGCGAGCCGAACGGCGGCCGGTCCGTCGCGCGTGTGCCCGTAGTCGACGGCCACCGCGATGCCGCGGCGCACCCGGCGCACGACGTCGGCCCAGGCGGCGTCGCGGGTGCGTGCCGACCTCGGCGCGGGTGCCCGGCTCGCCGGCGTCGAGCGGCCACCACGCGTCGACCCACGCGGCCAGCTCGGTGGCACCGACGGAGCTGGAGAGCGGCGTGCCCCAGGGACTCCTCGCCGGTCGCCGGGTCGACGTGCACGACACGCGCGGACGCCCGTCGTCGTCGACCTCGACGACGTGGCACGGGATGTTGTCGAGCCACTCGTTCGCGACCACGAGCCCCTCGACCGACTCGGGCAGCGCCGGCGGTCCAGTCGATCGCCGCGGGCAGGCGGCGGGCGGGCGGCGACCTCGACGCCGAGCAGGCTCGAGGCGGGGTCGAGCCGGTGCAGCGCCGTCAGCAGCTCGCCGCGGCCGGCGCCGATGTCCACGACCGTGTCCAGGCCGGCTCGGCGCAGCCAGCTCGACAACGGCTGCCGCGAACAGCGGGCGAGGCATGCACCGACGTGCGGAAGTGGGCGGCCGGCGCCTCGCGGCGGAAGAACCCGTCGGGGCCGTACAGCGCCGCGTCCCAGGCGTTCTTCCAGGTCGGGGCGGGGTCGGCGGCGGAATCGCGGGCATGCCGAGCGAGGTGGTGCTGGTCATGCCAGCCAGGCTACGTGCGGCGTGACCGTGGCGCGCTGTGACGGAGCCCACCGCGTGCGTGGCTTCCGACGCCGATTCGGCCCCGGCGTACGCTCTTCGTGCACGCGATGCATCAGCACACCGTCCGGTACCCGCACGCTGGGACTGGAACGAAAGGCGATGAGTACCGATGACCCGAATCGGGGTTGTCGGCGCAGGCCGTGTCGGCGCCGTCCTGGCGGCCGCGCTCCGCGCCGCCGGTCACGAGATCGTGGCAGTGGCCGGCGAGTCCGCCGCGTCCCGCACCCGCATCGAGACCCTGCTGCCCGGCGTCCACGTCGACAAGCCGACCGCGGTCGCGCGCGCCTGCGACCTGCTGCTGCTCACCGTCCCCGACGACATGCTCGGCAACGTCGTCACGATGCTCGGCGCGCCGGCGCGATCCGGCGCGGGCCAGTACGTCGCGCACACCTCCGGCCGGCACGGGCTCGCGCGTGCTCGAGCCGGCGGCCGACGCTCGGCGCCCACGTGCTCGCCATGCACCCCGCGATGACCTTCACCGGCACCGACGTCGACCTCGCCCGCCTGCCGGGTGCGTGTTCGGCGTCACCGCCGACCACCGGACCCGCGGCCGCTGGCCGAGGCGCTGGTCGCCGACCTCGGCGGCATCGCGATCTGGGTGCCGGAGGACCAGCGGACGCTCTACCACGCCGGCCTGGCCCACGGCGCCAACCACCTGGTCACCCTGGTCACCCAGGCGATGGACCTGCTCCGCGCCTCGGGCGCCGACGACCCGGCCGCCACGCTCCGCCCGCTGCTGACCGCCGCCCTCGACAACGCCCTCGACCTACGGCGACGCCGCGCTGACCGGGCCGATCGTGCGCGGCGACGTCGAGACCGTCCGCGGCGCACCTCGCCGACATCGCCGCGCAGCTCGCCCGGCCACCCTCGAGTCGTACGTCGCGATGGCCCGGGCCACGGCCAACCGCGCCGTCCTCGACGGGCGGCTGCTGCCGATCCGGGCCGCGAAGATCGTCGGCGTCCTCAACGACGCGCTCGGCGGGTCCGGGCGTGACGTCCGCTCGACCGCGCCGGCACCACGCGACGGTCGTCGTGAGACGCGGGCCCAGCTCGCCGCGTCCCTGGCGCGAGACCCGTGCCGCGGGCGGCCGGGTCGCGCTGGTGCCCACCATGGGCGCCCTGCACGACGGCCACGCCTCGCTGCTGCGCACCGCGCGGCGAGCGGGTCCGGGAGACCGACGCCGTCGTCGCGTCGGTGTTCGTCAACCCGCTGCAGTTCGGCCCGAACGAGGACCTCGCCCGCTACCCGCGAACCTTCGACGAGGACCTCGCGGTGTTCGCCGCCGAAGGGGTCGACCTCGTGTTCGCCCCGTCGGTCGACGAGGTCTACCCCGGCGGTGAGCCGCAGGTCACCGTCGACCCCGGCCCGCTCGGGCGGGTTCTCGAGGGCAAGGCCCGGCCCACCCACTTCCGCGGTGTGCTGACCGTCGTCGCGAAGCTGTTCGGGCATGGTCCGGCCGGACCTCGCGGTCTTCGGCGCAGAAGGACTACCAGCAGCTGGTGCTGATCCGCCGGATGGTCGCGGACCTCTGCATGGGCGTCGAGGTCGTCGGCGGCGAGACCGTCCGTGAGGCCGGCGGCCTCGCGCTGTCCTCGCGGAACCGCTACCTCGACGAGGAACAGAAGGAGCTCGCGTTGACGCTGTCGCGTGCGCTCGGTGCCGGAGCAGTGGCGGGGGACGTACGGCGGTGAGCCGTGCCCTCGCAGCCGCCCGCGCCGTGCTGCGGCAGACCAACGGCGTCGAGCTGGACTACCTGGCGCTGACCGTCCCGGAGCTCGGTCCGGCACCCGAGTCCGGTGAGGCCCGGCTGCTGGTCGCGGCCCGGGTGGGCATGACACGACTGATCGACAACACCGGGCTGGTCCTGGGCACGAAACAACAGCAGGGGAGCAACTGATGTTGCGCACGATGATGAAGAGCAAGATCCACCGGGCCACCGTGACGCAGGCCGACCTGCACTACGTCGGCTCCGTGACCGTCGACGAGGACCTCCTGGACGCGGCGGACCTGCTTCCCGGTGAGCTCGTGCACATCGTCGACGTCACCAACGGCGCGCGGCTGGAGACCTACACGATCGCCGGTGAGCGCGGCTCGGGCGTGATCGGCATCAACGGCGCCGCTGCCCGTCTCGTGCAGCCCGGCGACATCGTGATCCTGATCGCCTACGGCCAGATGGAGACGGCCGAGGCCTGCGACTTCAGGCCGAACGTCGTCTTCGTCGACGCCGACAACAAGGTCATCGGCACCGGTACGGACCCGGCCGAGGCGCTTCCGGGCAGCGGTCTGGTGCGCGGCGACCTGGTGGCTCGGTAACCTCCGCAGGTGATCCCACTCCCGTCGCGTCTCGCCGCAGCACCCGCCGGCTGGACCACCTACGCCGACGTAGTCGTGATCGGCTCCGGCATCGCCGGTCTGACCGCCGCGCTGCAGGCCCGCGCCGTCGGCTCGGTCATGGTGGTCACCAAGGACCTCCTCTCCGCCGGGTCGACCCAGTGGGCGCAGGGTGGGATCGCGGCCGCCCTCGGCCCCGGCGACACGCCCGAGCAGCACCTCCGCGACACACTGGTCGCCGGCGCCGGGGTCTGCGACGAGCGGGCGGTCCACGCCCTGGTCACCGAGGGCCCGGAGGCGGTGCGCGAGCTGATCGCACTCGGCACCCAGTTCGACCACACGGCCGCGGGTGAGCTGTCGCTGACCCGCGAGGGTGGGCATCTCCGTGACCGCATCGCGCATGCCGGTGGCGACGCCACGGGCGCGGAGATCCAGCGTGCGCTCGTCGCCGCGGTCAGGGCAGCGCCCGACATCGCGGTCACCGAGCATGCCCTGGTGCTCGACCTGATCCCCGGAGCCTCGGGAGGTGTCGCGGGCGTGACCCTGCACGTGATGGGTGAGGGACAGCACGACGGCGTGGGTGCAGTGCTCTGCCGCGCGGTCGTGCTCGCCAGCGGCGGGCTCGGGCAGGTCTTCGCCGCGACCACCAACCCGCCGGTCTCCACCGGCGACGGGATGGCGCTGGCACTGCGCGCGGGTGCGGTCCTGCGCGACGTCGAGTTCGTCCAGTTCCACCCCACCGTGATGTGGCTCGGCGCGGCAGCCAAGGGCCAGCAGCCGCTGATCTCCGAGGCCGTTCGCGGCGAGGGTGCCTTCCTGGTCGACGACGAGGGCGTCCGTTTCATGCGGGGCAGGCACGACCTGGCAGACCTCGCGCCGCGTGACGTGGTGGCCAAGGCAGTGATGCGCAGGATGCGGGAGACGGGCGCCGAGCACGTGTGGCTCGACGCACGACACTTCGGTGAGGAGAAGTGGGAGCGACGCTTCCCGACCATCCTCGCGACCTGTCGCGGCCACGGCGTCGACCCGGTCACCGAGCTGATCCCGGTGGCGCCGGCCTGCCACTACGCCTCGGGTGGTGTCGCCACCGACCTGGACGGACAGTCCACCGTCCCGGGGCTGTTCGCCTGCGGGGAGGTTGCCTGCTCCGGCGTGCACGGCGCCAACCGGCTGGCGTCCAACTCGCTGCTCGAGGGCCTGGTGTTCTCGCGGCGGATCGCGGCCACTCTCGAGAAAGGCCTCCCTCCGCGGCAGCAGCCGGCCACCGACGACCGCGCCGCGGGACTCGTCTCCGAGACGATGCTGCCTGTGCTCCAGCAGACGATGACCGAGCATGCCGGCGTGCTCCGGTCCTCTACCGGCCTCGCCCAGGCGGTGCGGAAGCTGGCGGCGCTCGCCGAGGAGTCCGCGGACGACCCCAACACCGCAGCGTGGGAGACCACGAACCTGCTGACTGTGAGCGCCGCGCTCGTCGGAGCGGCGCGGCTTCGTCAGGAGACCCGCGGTTCGCACTGGCGCGAGGACTTCCCGGACCGCGACGACGCGTGGGCCGGCCACATCGACACGACGATGGGGGCTGACGGTCGGCTGCACCTGGAGTACCGCCCCGACCCGCAAGCACCCGCGGCCGACGAGGCCGCCATCGCCTCAGGAGCCGTCACATGAGTGCCATCGCCCGCACCCCGTTCGCGGATCTTCCCGCGGCTCTGGTCACCGAGCTCACGGGCAACGGTCTGGACCCGCAGCTGGTGTACGACGACGTGGCCGCAGCCATCGACGAGGACCTGCCGGGCGAGGACGTCACCAGCGCGGCGACGATCCCCGACGACGCCACCGCCTGGGCGGACCTTACCGCCCGGGCCGACGGCGTACTGTCCGGCCTGGCCGTCGCCGAGCTGGTGTTCCGCTTCGTCGTGGCCGAGCCGGTCGAGGTGTGCCGCGCGGCCGCGGACGGCACCCGGGCGGCCAGGGGTGACGTGCTGATGAGCGTCCGCGGGCCGGTGCACCTGCTGCTGACCGCGGAGCGGACCGCCCTCAACTACCTCTGCCACCTGTCCGGGGTCGCGACCACGACGGACTCCTGGGTGCAGGCGCTGGCCGACACCGGCGCGCGGGTGCGCGACACCCGGAAGACGCTCCCTCACTTCCGGGCGCTGGAGAAGTACGCCGTCCGCTGCGGCGGCGGCGTCAACCACCGGGCCAGCCTGTCCGACCAGGCCCTGGTCAAGGACAACCACGTGCTGGCGGCGGGGGGCGTGGTGCCGGCCTACCGGGCGGTCAGGATCAGGTACCCCTCGCTCCCGGTCCAGGTGGAGGTCACCACCCTCGACCAGCTCCGGGAGCTGCTCGAGGCCGGTGCGGACCAGATCCTGCTCGACAACATGACCACCGCCCAGATGGCCGAGGCCGTCGCCGTCAACGCGGGCCGCGCCAGGCTCGAGGCGTCCGGAGGGCTCACCCTCGACCGTGCCCGCGAGGTCGCCCGGACCGGTGTCGACTTCCTCGCCGTCGGTGCGCTCACCCACTCGGCGCCGGTGCTCGACATCGCCATGGACCTGCGCGGCCCGTCCGGTCAGCAGGGCTCCTGATGCTGCTCTGCGCCGATATCGGTAACAGTCACACCACCGTCGGCCTGGTGGACGCGGGGACGGTCGTCGACCACTGGCGGGTCGCCACCGACGAGCGGCGCACCGCCGACGAGTGGGCGGTGCTGATCAAGAACCTGCTGGCCGACTCCTCTGTCGGTCACACCCTGTCCGGCATCGCGGTCTGCTCCACGGTGCCGTCCGTGCTGCACGAGTGGCGCGACATGCTCCGCAGCTACTACGGCGACGTGCCACACGTGGTGGTCGAGCCGGGCGTGCGGACCGGCGTACCCATCCTGATGGACAACCCGCGCGAGGTCGGCTCGGACCGGATCATCAACGCCCTGGCCGCGTCGAACCTCTTCGAGGGGCCCTCGATCGTCGTCGACTTCGGGACGGCCACCACTTTTGACGTGGTGAGCGTCCGCGGGGAATACGTCGGGGGCGCGATTGCCCCCGGTATCGAGATTTCCCTGGAGGCGCTGGGTCGGCGCGGCGCGCAATTGCGGAAGGTGGAATTGCTGCGACCCCGGACGGTGATTGCGAAGAACACCGTCGAGGCGTTGCAGTCGGGAATTCTCTACGGTTTCGCCAGCCAGGTCGACGGCATCGTCACCCGCATGGTCGCCGAGCTGAAGATGGAGATCGGCGACGTGAACGTGATCGCCACCGGCGGCCTCGCGCCGCTCGTCGTGGAGGAGTGCGCGACGTTCACCGAGCACCAGCCGTGGCTGACGCTGCTCGGCCTCGAGCTGGTCTACCTCCGCAACCAACCGTGACCGACTTGTCAGGGAGTTGCGCGGGCGCAGCCGTGCAGGAGCCTGACAACTCGGTGGATAGGGTGAGTGGCATGACTAATCAGCCGCGCGACGCCGAAACCGAAGCCGCGGAGGACGACCTCCCCGAGCAGATGCGGGTGCGCAGGGACAAGCGCGAGCGGCTGATCGAGAAGGGGTACGGCGCCTACCCGCTCAACGTCGAGCGCACACACACCCTGACCGAGATCCGGGAGAAGTACGACCCTCAGCTGGAGGCGGGCACGCTCGAGCCGGACACCCGCACCGGGGAGCAGGTCGCGATCACCGGCCGCGTGATCTTCCAGCGCAACACCGGGAAGCTGTGCTTCGCCCGGCTGCGTGAGGGCAACGGCACCGAGCTCCAGGTGATGCTGTCCCTGTCCGACGTGGGCGAGGAGTCGCTCGCGGACTACAAGGCCCTCGTCGACATCGGCGACCACCTCGCGGTCCAGGGTGAGGTCATCACCAGCCGTCGGGGCGAGCTGTCCGTGCAGGCAACAAGCTGGAAGATGGCCGCCAAGACCCTGCGGCCGCTGCCCAACGAGCACCAGCCACTCTCCGAGGAGGCCCGGGTCCGGCTTCGCTACGTCGACATGATCGTCCGGCCCGAGGCGCGGTCGATGGTGCGCACCAAGGCCACCGTGCTGAAGTCCCTCCGGTCCACGCTGGACCAGCGCGGCTACCTCGAGGTGGAGACCCCGACGCTGCAGCTGACCAACGGAGGCGCCGCGGCCCGGCCGTTCCGGACCCACCTGAACGCCCTCGACCAGGAGATGCTGCTCCGGATCGCGCTCGAGCTGGACCTCAAGCGCGCGCTGGTCGGCGGGGTGGAGAAGGTGTACGAGATCGGCCGCACGTTTCGCAACGAGGGCCTCGACTCCACGCACGCCGCGGAGTTCTCGATGGTGGAGGCGTACGAGGCGTACGGCGACTACACCACGATGATCGAGCTGACCAGGGCGCTGGTGCTCGATGCCGCGCGAGCGATCGGGCGGACCGTCGTACCCGCCCGCGACGGGACCGAGATCGACCTCGAGGGCGAATGGCGCGAGGCCAGGATCCTGGACCTCGTGTCCGAGGCGGTGGGCGAGCAGGTGGACGTCGACACCGACGCGGCGACGCTACGCAAGTACGCCGATCGGCGCGACGTCGACCTGCAGCCGACATGGGGAGCGGCCGAGATCGTCGTCGAGCTGTACGAGCAGCTGGTCGAGGACTCGCTGATCCAGCCGACCTTCGTCAAGGACTACCCGGCCGCCGTGAAGCCTCTGGCGAAACCGCACCGGTCACTCCCCGGCCTGAACGAGGCCTGGGACCTGATCATCAACGGCGTGGAGCTCGCGCCGGCGTACTCCGAGCTCAACGACCCGGTCATCCAGCGCGAACGCCTGGTCGAGCAGTCCCTGTTGGCGGCTGCCGGTGACCCGGAGGCGATGGACCTGGACGAGGACTTCCTGCGCGCGCTCGAGTTCGGTATGCCGCCCGCCGGCGGAATGGGAATGGGCGTGGACCGGCTGATCATGCTGCTGACCGGAACCGGAATTCGGGAAACAATTCTCTTCCCGCTTTTACGTCCGGAGTAAAACGCATTAGCCTGTGCGCAATTGCCTTTCGGTTTCATTGTGAATGCAGAGGACAAATGCGATGGCGCAGCGCGTAAATGTAATTCTCGTCGATGACCTGAATGGTGAGGACGCTGCCGAGACGGTGACGTTCGGCCTCGATGGGGTCAACTACGAGATCGACCTGTCCGATGACAACGCCGCCCGGCTGCGGTCCGTCCTGTCGACGTACGTCGAGGCCGGCCGGAAGGTCGGCGGCCGCCGCCGCAAGGGGCAGCGCGGCGCGACCGGGGGGACCTCCGCCTCCGACATCCGCCAGTGGGCCCGCGAGAACGGTTGGGACGTTCCCGAGCGAGGCCGGGTGGCGGCCGAGGTCCGCGAGGCGTACGCCGCCGCTCACTAGCCTGCTTGTTCGCTCAGAGCGAAGACCTTCGGGCCCGGTCGGGGAACACGTAGGCTGGTTGCAGGGTTGAAGAAGGCGTACCCGATTCACAGGGTGGAATCGGGGAACAGACACCACTACCCGTGCGGACTAGAGTGCATGGGTAGTAAGGCCCCGTCGTAGCGTCGGCGGCGACCACTGCAAGGAGCGATGGAAAGTTATGTTCGAGCGGTTCACAGACCGAGCCCGTCGGGTGGTCGTTCTGGCGCAAGAAGAAGCCAGGATGCTCAGCCACAACTACATCGGCACCGAGCACATCCTCTTGGGTCTGATCCACGAGGGTGAGGGCGTTGCTGCCAAGGCGCTCGAAAGCCTCGGGATCTCGCTCGAGGCTGTGCGCGCGCAGGTCGAGGAGATCATCGGCCAGGGCCAGCAGGCCCCGAGTGGCCACATCCCCTTCACGCCGCGCGCCAAGAAGGTCCTCGAGCTGTCGCTGCGCGAGGCGCTGCAGCTCGGCCACAACTACATCGGCACCGAGCACATCCTGCTCGGCCTGATCCGCGAGGGCGAGGGCGTCGCCGCCCAGGTCCTGGTCAAGCTCGGCGCGGACCTCAACCGGGTCCGCCAGCAGGTGATCCAGCTGCTGTCGGGTTTCCAGGGCAAGGAGACCGCCACCGCCGGCACCGCCCCGGAGGGCGCCCCGTCGTCCTCCCTGGTCCTCGACCAGTTCGGCCGCAACTACACGCAGGCCGCTCGCGAGGGCAAGCTCGACCCGGTCATCGGGCGCGAGAAGGAGATCGAGCGCGTGATGCAGGTCCTCTCGCGCCGCACCAAGAACAACCCGGTCCTGATCGGGGAGCCAGGCGTCGGCAAGACCGCCTGCGTCGAGGGCCTCGCGCAGGCGATCGTCCGCGGCGACGTGCCCGAGACGCTCAAGGACAAGCAGATCTACAGCCTGGACCTAGGGTCGCTGGTGGCGGGCTCGCGCTACCGCGGTGACTTCGAGGAACGCCTCAAGAAGGTGCTCAAGGAGATCAAGACCCGCGGTGACATCGTGCTGTTCATCGATGAGCTGCACACCCTCGTCGGTGCAGGCGCTGCGGAGGGTGCCATCGACGCTGCCTCGATCCTCAAGCCGATGCTGGCTCGTGGCGAGCTGCAGACCATCGGTGCGACCACGCTCGACGAGTACCGCAAGCACCTCGAGAAGGACGCCGCGCTCGAGCGCCGGTTCCAGCCGATCCAGGTGGCGGAGCCGTCGATCGCGCACACGATCGAGATCCTCAAGGGACTCCGTGACCGCTACGAGGCGCACCACCGGGTCACGATCACCGACGAGGCGCTGGTCTCGGCCGCTACCCTGGCCGACCGTTACGTGTCCGACCGGTTCCTGCCGGACAAGGCGATCGACCTGATCGACGAGGCAGGCTCACGGCTCCGGATCCGCCGGATGACCGCTCCGCCCGACCTGCGCGAGTTCGACGACAAGATCGCCGACGTGCGCCGCCGCAAGGAGGGCGCGATCGACAGCCAGGACTTCGAGGCTGCCGCGTCCCTGCGTGATGAGGAGAAGAAGCTCATCATCGCCAAGGGTGAGCGCGAGAAGCAGTGGAAGGCGGGCGACATGGATGTCGTCGCCGAGGTCGACGAGGAGCTGATTGCCGAGGTCCTCGCCGTGGCGACCGGTATCCCGATCGTCAAGCTGTCCGAGGAGGAGTCGACCAGGCTGCTCAAGATGGAGGACGAGCTGCACAAGCGCGTCATCGGCCAGGAAGAGGCCGTCAAGGCGCTGTCGCGGGCGATCCGTCGTACTCGCGCCGGCCTGAAGGACCCGAAGCGTCCCGGGGGCTCGTTCATCTTCGCCGGCCCGTCCGGTGTCGGTAAGACCTGGCTGTCCAAGACGCTCGCCGAGTTCCTGTTCGGTGACGAGGACGCGTTGATCCAGCTCGACATGAGTGAGTTCAGCGAGAAGCACACCGTCTCGCGGCTGTTCGGCTCACCCCCCGGCTACGTCGGCTACGAGGAGGGTGGTCAGCTCACCGAGAAGGTGCGCCGCAAGCCGTTCTCGGTGGTGCTGTTCGACGAGGTCGAGAAGGCCCACCCCGACATCTTCAACTCGCTGTTGCAGATCCTCGAGGAAGGTCGGCTCACCGACTCCCAGGGCCGCATCGTGGACTTCAAGAACACCGTGATCATCATGACCACGAACCTCGGAACCCGCGACATCTCCAAGGGCGTCAACCTCGGCTTCAACCAGACCGGGGACGTCACGGGGTCCTACGACCGGATGAAGGCGAAGGTGTCGGACGAGCTCAAGCAGCACTTCCGTCCTGAGTTCCTCAACCGCGTCGACGAGATCATCGTGTTCCCGCCGCTGTCGCAGGAGCAGATCGTCGCCATGGTCGACATGATGATCGACGCCGTCGAGGTCCGGCTGAAGGACCGCGACATGTCGATCGAGCTGACCCAGGCCGCGAAGGACCTGCTCGCAAAGCGCGGGTTCGACCCGGTCCTCGGAGCCCGGCCGCTGCGCCGCACGGTGCAGCGCGAGATCGAGGACGTGCTCGCCGAGAAGATGCTGTACGGCGAGGTCGGCCCCGGCCAGATCGTGCTGGTCGACGTCGAAGGCGAAGGCACCGAGGCGCAGTTCACGTTCCGCGGAACGCAGAAGTCGGAGCTGCCGGACCTCCCGCCCATCGAGACCGCCGCCACCGGCGACTCGGAGTAGGCCGCACGACGAAGGGGCGCCCTGCCATCGGCAGGGCGCCCCTTTTCGCGTGCCACCTGTCCCAGCTTCCCCAAGTGATGTCGTCCAACCTGCACTCCCCATGACGAGCTCGTCGTGGGGAGTGCAGGTTCGGCTAGGGAAGTGTGTAGACGTCGTCGGCGACCCGGGCGACAAGGCCGTCGTCGAGCAGGCTGGCGAGGCAGCGGTGGCGCTGGTCCTCGTCGACCCACACGGCGTCGAGCCGTGACCGGTGCACCGGCTCGTGGGCGTCGCGCAGCACGTCGAGCAGCCGGCCGCGACACTGGCGATCCGTCCCGGCGTAGGTCTGACCGCGCCGCGGCGGCCCGTCGTACTCCGGATAGCCCGCGGAGCGCCAGGCACACACGTCGCTGACCGGGCAGGTCTCGCAGCGGGGTGATGCGGCGGTGCACACCAACGCGCCGAGCTCCATCACTCCGACAGCCCAGGTGGCGGCGGTGGCGTCCGCCTCGGGTAGCAGCGCGGCGGCCAGGTCCCGCTCGGCCCGGGTGACCGAGGCCGCCGGGAACTGCACCCCGCGGACGGTTCTCGCGAGAACACGGCGGACGTTGGTGTCGAGGACCACGTGCCGCTGGCCGAACGCGAAGGACGCGACCGCGGCTGCCGTGTATTCACCGACTCCGGGGAGGGCGAGCAGCGCCTCACGCGAGGTCGGCACCGCCCCCTCGTGCTCGGACACGATCGCAGTTGCCGTCGCGTGCAGCCGCAGCGCGCGACGTGGGTAGCCGAGTCTGCCCCATGCCCGAACCGCGTCACCCGTGCTTGCCGCGGCGAGATCAGCCGGCGTCGGCCACATCTGCAGCCACCGCTCGAACACCGGCAGGACGCGGGCCACCGGCGTCTGCTGCAGCATGAACTCGCTGACCATCACCGCCCACGCCGTGGCGCTCGGTTCACGCCACGGCAGTACCCGGGCATGGTCGTCGTACCAGGTGAGTACGCGCTTGTGGAGGTCGTCGCTCATCGTGCCGTGATGGTAGGCCATAGCGGTGTTGATGGGCAGCGCCCGGTGTGGCATACCGGGTCCGAGGGGGGATGAAAGTTAGCGTCTACACATGAGCACGGTGACCAAGCCCCGGGGACCGCTTCCGCCACGTGTCTACTGGACGCGGCGGTTGTTGGTGCTCGGCCTTGCGCTCGCGCTGGTCTTCGGGATCAGTCACCTGCTGGGCGGCTCACCGACCAAGTCCGACAATCCTTCGGCGCGTCCCGCCGCAGCAGCGGCCGGGTCTCCCACCTCCGACGGCTCGCTGGCCGGTCCGACGCCAAACGTGACCGAGGCCGGTGGGGCCAAGGGCACCCCGAAGAGCAACAAGCCCGGCAAGGTGAAGACCCCGCTCGCGATGCCCACGGGCCCCTGTCTCGACAGCGACGTCCAGGTGGTCCCGTCCGTGGACGGCGAGGCGTTCGCGGGCCGTGACGTGGTGATCACGCTGAACCTGCAGACGGGCGAGTCGCTCGCCTGCAACTGGCAGGTCTCCCCGGAGTCGGTCGTGCTGAAGCTGACCTCGGGCAGCGACCGTATCTGGAGCACTCAGGACTGCCCTTCGGCGGTGTCGGAGCAGTCAGTAGTCGTCCGCAAGGACCACGTGACCAAGGCGCACGTCACCTGGTCCGGCCAGCGCTCGGACGACGAGTGCACGCGTACGACGGACTGGGCGCAACCCGGCTACTACCACGCCGAGGCCGCCGCGCTCGGCTCCGAGCCGCAGGACCGGCAGTTCAAGCTCCTTGCGCCGACCGCGCCGACGATCACCGCGACGCCGAAGGTCGACCGGGACAAGAAGCAGCGCGCGCAGCGCTGACCGGGCCGAGAACGAGGCGGATCTCGACGGGGAACGAGGCGGATCTCAACGAGGGGTTCAGACGTAACGCTCGAGGATGCTCGACTCCGCGAGCCGGGACAGCCCTTCGCGCACGCTGCGGGCACGCAGCTCGCCGACGCCCTCGACCGCCTGCAGGTCGTCGATCCCGGCCGAGAGCAGCTTCTGCAGGCTCCCGAAGTGCTCCACCAGCCGCTCGACGACGGCGCCCGGGAGGCGCGGGACCTTGGCCAGCAGGCGGTACCCGCGCGGTGTCACCGCACCGTCGAGGTGCTCACTGGCGCCGAGACCGAGGGCACGGGCGACTGCGGCCACGTCGACCAGGTCGGAGGGGCTGAGGCCCTCCAGCTCAGCCAGGACGTCGTCGGGCTTCCGGGTCTTGCGGCCGGAGGGCAGGTAGTCACGGATGACCAGCTCCCGCTCCATGTCGACACCGGTCACCAGCTCGTCGAGCTGGAGGGAGAGCAGCCGGCCGTCGGTGCCGAGCTCGAGCACGTAGTCCTCGATCTCGCGGGCGATGCGGGTGACCATCTCCAGCCGCTGGGCGACCACGGCTACGTCACGGACGGTGACCAGGTCCTCGATCTCCAGCGCCGACAGCGTGCTGGACACCTCGTCGAGTCGCAGCTTGTACCGCTCCAGGGTGGCGAGCGCCTGGTTCGCGCGGGACAGGATCTGACCGGAGTCCTCGAGGACGTAGCGGGTCTCACCGACGTACGCCGCGATGATCTGCATCGACTGTGACACCGAGATGACGGGGAAGCCGGTCTGCCGGGCGACCCGGTCGGCGGTGCGGTGCCGGGTGCCGGTCTCCTCGCTGTAGATCGACGGGTCCGGCATCAGGTGCACGGCCGCCCGCTGGATCCGGGAGGCGTCCTTGTCGAGGATCAGCGCGCCGTCCATCTTCGCCAGCTCACGCAGACCCGTGGCTGTGAACGGGATGTCGAGGGTGAAGCCGCCGGTGGAGATGGAGTCGACGGTCTTGTCGCTGCCGAGCACGATCAGCGCGCCCGTGCGACCGCGAAGAATGCGCTCGAGGCCGTCACGTAGCAACGTGCCCGGCGCGATGCTGGCAAGGACCGACCGTAGGCGAATCTCCTCGTCCGAGCGGTCGGTGCCTACCACAGTGCTCCCCAGTTCATGGACGTCCTACGGCGGTCAGTGTAGGGGATCTCCGTCTCGAACCTCTCAGGCCAGCCCGAGCCGTGGTCGCTGCGGGGACGCAACATCGGGCCGGAACAGCGGCGTGGCGTCCTCCTTGCCCAGGTCGAGCACCCGCAGCGCGGAGTCGATGTCGGGGACCCCGACCACCTGCATGCCCTCAACCTGGCGCACAGAGCCGCCGGCGTTGCCGGCCTCGTTGGGGACGACCGCGGACCGGAACCCGAGGCGGGCCGCCTCCGCGAGCCGTTGCGGCAGGTCGCGGACCCGTCGTAGCTCACCGGCGAGCCCGAGCTCCCCGATCGCGACGACATCGGTGGGGACCTCGCGGTTCTTCCACGCCGAAGCGATCGCGATCGCGGCCGCGAGGTCGCCGGCGGGCTCGCTGATCCTGGCGCCGCCGACGGTCGACATGAACACGTCGTGGTTGTGCAGCCGGATCCGTGCCCGCTGCTGCAGCACCGCTACGGTCATCGCCATCCGGGCACCGTCCACCCCGGACGTGGTCCGGCGCGGCCGCTCGGACGCGGACGGTGTGACCAGCGCCTGCACCTCGGCCAGGATCGGGCGCCGGCCCTCGAGGGTCACCGAGACGCAGGTCCCGGCCACGGCGACGTGGTGCCGGGCGATGAACAGCCCGGTCGGGTCGGTGACCGCGACGATGCCGTCGCTGGACAGGTCGAAGCAGCCCACCTCGTCGACCGGGCCGTACCTGTTCTTGACCGCGCGGACCATCCGCAGCCGTGAGCTGCGCTCACCCTCGAAGTGCAGCACGACGTCGACCAGGTGCTCCAGGACCCGCGGCCCGGCGATAGAGCCGTCCTTGGTGACGTGGCCGACCAGCACGGTGGCGATGTTGCGGGTCTTGGCGACCCGGATCAGTGCGGCGGCGACCTCCTTGACCTGGGTCACCCCGCCCGGCACGCCGTCCACGTCCCCGGCGCCGATGGTCTGCACCGAGTCGACCACGAGCAGCTGGGGGTTCACCTGCTCGATGTGGCTCAGCACCGCGCCCAGGTCGGTCTCGGCGGCGAGGTAGAGGTCGTCGTGGACGCCGCGGGTCCGGTCGGCACGCAGCCGGACCTGCGAGGCCGACTCCTCCCCGGTCACGTAGAGGGTGCGCAGACCCGAGCGGGCGGTCTGCGCCGCCACCTCGAGCAGCAGCGTCGACTTTCCCACTCCCGGCTCGCCGGCGAGCAGGACGGCCGCCCCCGGGACCAGCCCGCCGCCGAGGACTCGGTCGAGCTCCGGGACGCCGCTGCTCTTCGCGCCGCGAGTCCTCGACCGACACCTGGCCGATGGGTACCGCCGGAGTCGTGACCGGCCCGGCCGCCGTACGTCCCTTCGGTGCGTTCGCCTCGGCGACGCTGCCCCAGGCCTGACACTCGCCACACCTGCCGACCCACTTGCCGGTCTCCCAGCCACACTCACTGCATCGGTAGCTGAACCTGGCCCGGGCGCTCGCCTTGCTGCTCATGGGGTGACGCTAAGGCACCGCTCCGACAATCCGCGGTTGACTCCCCGTTGACTCCTGATGGGCCGCCAGCGATCATGCGAGACGATGGCTTGGAACGATCCACAGCCCGGACGAGCGGGGGTGTACGACGATGGCACGACGCGGCGGCAAGGTGCCGACGCTGGCCACGGTGGCCGACGAGGCGGGTGTCTCGCGACAGACCGTGTCGAACGCGCTGAACAGCCCGCACCTGCTCCGAGCCGAGACGCTGGCCCGGGTCCGGCAGGCGATCGACACACTCGGTTACTCACCCAACCGCGCCGCCCGCAACCTGCGGACCCGCTCCTCGCACCTGATCGGCCTCCGCGTCGAGCCCGCGCTGGAGGGCACCGCGAACGCGTTGATGGACCGCTTTCTCCACTCGCTGGTGGAGGGCTCGAACGATGCCGGCTACCACGTGCTGCTGTTCTCGGGCGACGGTGGGGACGACCCGCTCGCCGGGTATGACGACCTGCTCCGGTCGACCGCCGTGGACGCGTTCGTGATCACCGACACCTACCGGGGGAACCCCCAGGCCGGCTGGCTCGAGCGCCGTGGAGCGCCGTTCGTCGCCTTCGGCCGGCCCTGGGAGGAGCCGCGTGCCCAGCATCCCTGGGTCGACGTCGACGGCCGGGCGGGGACCACCCTTGCGGTGAAGCATCTGGTCGGCCGCGGTCACGACCGGATCGCGTGGGTCGGCTGGCAGAAGGGCTCGTTCATCGGAGAGGACCGGCGCGGCGGCTGGCACGACGCGATGCATGCGCACGGCCTGGCTACGAGCAGGCTCAGCGCCCGCGGTGACGACACCGTCGAGTTCGGGCGTCGTGCCGCGCTCGCGCTGCTGGAGTCGGAACGGCCGACCGCCATCGTCTGTGTCAGCGACACCGTTGCGATGGGGGTGCTGCACGCGCTCGCCGAGACCGGACTCAGACCTGGCCGGGACGTGGCCGTGGTCGGCTTCGACGACTCGATCGCCGCGCAGGTGGTGCCTCCGGGACTGACCTCGGTGCGTCAGCCGCTCGAACAGGTGGCGGTCGAGATCGTGCACCTGCTCGACAGCCGGCTCTCCCACAAGCCGATCGAGGAACCGGGATGCCTGCTCGTCCCGACGCTCACCGTCCGCGGCAGCAGCTGAGGCAGCCCGTAAGGTCGGGGTCATGACCGCCCCGAACTTCAGCGAGGACGACCTGGCCTACATCACCGAGGAGTACCTCACCCTCGGCCAGCTGTGCGCCGACCGGGACCAGTCGCCCCAGGAGGTGCACGGGCTCATCGACCGGGGTGAGCTGCCGCGTCCGGCGTACGTCCTCGACGACGGCACGGAGATGTTCCCGCCGGACTACTTCGAGCTGGTCGACGCGGCCGGTGGTGTAGGTGGGCTGAGGGACGCCTTCCTGCAGCGGCATCAGGTCGCCACCGGTGCCCTTGGCCTGACCGGCGTGGACCCCGACGAGGACTGGCGGGGTTACCTCTCAGGGGAGTTCGGGGTGTGCCTGCGCGAGGTGACGCCGGAGGCGATGGTGGAGAAGTCCGCGCTCATCGCGCAGATCGACATCCTCACCGCGGCCCCGGCCGTGGACGACCCGCGCTGGCGGACCCAGCTGGCCGAGGCCGTCGACGAGCTCGACGAGATCGAGCGCCCGTTCACCGACTACGACCGCCGGCGCTGGGGGACCACCACCAGGGACAGCCACATCACGAGCGTTCGGGCGCAGTACCTCAGTAACGACGCCACCACAGGTTGACCGCGTAGTCGACCTCGAGCCCGTCGTGGGAGGCCAGGATCCAGTCCGCCGTCTCCCGGTCGAACTCGATGCGTACGACGGACTCCAGGTCGCCGCGGGCGTCGAACCGCCACACGATGTCAACCGGCCGACGCGTCCAGCCGTGCGTCGACCAGAACCGTTCCACGGCCACCGGGTCGACCCTCGGGTACCCGCGCCGGAACCAGGACCCGAAGGTGCTGCGGGTCGCGTCGTTGTCGATCACGAAGGCGGTCCCTCCGCGCCGCATCACCCGGTCGAGCTCACGCAGACCCGGGTCGCAGCCGGGGCCGAAGAAGTAGGCCCATCGAGCCTGCGCCATGTCGACGCCTGAGTCGGGGACGGGGAGGTCCTGTGCGCTGCCCTGCACGACGTCGACGTTGCCGAGGCGCGAGGTGCGGCGTCGAGCCACCGCGGCCAGGTCCCGGTGCGGTTCGACACCGACCACGGAGCGTGCGTCGTACGCCCAGCGGGGGAGGTGGAAGCCGGTGCCGCAGCCGACGTCGAGGACGTCCCGGCCGGACCAGTCGAACAGCTCGCGCATGGCCGACTCGAGGTTGCCGTCCGGGTCGGTGGAGCGGTTCTCGAGCTCGTAGGCGTCGGGGTGGTGCCAGATGTTGGGGCTGGGAACGGCCCCGCGTGAGGTGGCCGGGTCAGATCCGGACGACGCCATGGGCCGTCTGGAACTGCGCTGCCACCACGCCGGGGGTGCCGTTCGGGGCGATCCACTCGACCTTGACGTCCTCGAGCGGCGCGTCCACCGACTGGCCCAGCCAGTCGCTGACCCGGCTCGGGTCACCGGCGATCTCCAGGCAGTGCAGGTTGATGTTGCCGGTGGCGCCGGCGCTCGGGTGCTGCTCGACCGGGGACTCCCACTGCACGAAGAACGGGAGCTGCGGGTCGGACTGCAGGCCCCTGACGCCGATCTGCTGCCACCTGAGCTCGAAGCCGTCGGGGCGATGCCGGTTGCCGTTGACGGCCTCGCGGCCGAGACGCTCCTCGATCGGCCTGATGTCCTCGACCGAGACGACCCAGCCCATCCAGCCGCCGCCCAGCCCGGAGCGGGCCCGCACTGCCTGGCCGAAGGGGGCCTTGTCGGAGGCGGGGTGGTCCAGCACCTCGACCACCTCGATGTAGGTGCCGGCGGTCAGCGGCAGCACCACGTTGCGGGTGCCGAAGCGCGGGTGGATACCGCCGTCGGTGAAGTCCTCCCCGAGCAGCTCGCCGAGCCGGCGGGCCGTGCTCGCGAGTCCATCGGGTCCGGCTGCAAACGAGAGATGGTCCAAGCGCATGCAATGCATTCTCACCAGACGAGGTTCGACGGCCGACAGCGGGGTCGGTTTTCCGGAGGATCCGGTCGGATGCCGGAGGCCCCTTGTGCTGCGCGCCACTTCGCGGAAAAGTGAGTGCTGGACGCACCGAGGAGGCCGACACGTGGCTGGTAGGACGACCGCGAACCAAGGGAACAGCAACGGGGTGCCTGCCGCGGAACGCCCCGACGCGATCCGCAACGTCGTGCTCGTGGGGCCGGCCGGGTCCGGGAAGACGACCCTCGTCGAGGCCCTGCTGGTCAGCGCCGGCGTGCTGAACCGGGCCGGGACCATCTTGGACGGCACCACCGTCAGCGACTTCGACGAGGCCGAGCTCCGGCAGCAACGGTCGGTCGGCCTGGCGCTCGCCCCCCTGGTCCACGACGAGGTCAAGGTCAACCTGCTCGACACCCCCGGCTACGCCGACTACGTCGGTGAGCTGCGGGCCGGGCTGCGCGCCGGGGACTGCGCCATGTTCGTGGTCGCCGCGAACGAGGGCGTCGACGAGCCCACCCGGCAGCTGTGGCGTGAGTGCGCCGAGGTCGCGATGCCGCGCGCCCTGGTGGTGACCAAGCTCGACCACGCCCGCGCCGACTACGACGCCGTGGTCACAGAGGCCCAGGATGCGTTCGGGGACAAGGTGCTCCCGGTCTACCTGCCGGAGGGCGAGGAGCTGGTCAACCTGCTGACCGGTCAGGACCCGACCCACGACGACCAGCGGGGGACCCTGATCGAGGGGGTCATCGAGGAGTCCGAGGACGAGACCCTGATGGAGCGTTACCTCGGCGGCGAAGATATCGACAAGGCACTACTGGTCAAGGACCTCGAGCGGGCCGTCGCTCGGGGTTCTTTCTTTCCGGTGCTGCCGGTCTGCTCGACGACCGGGCTCGGCACCACCGAGCTGCTCGACATGATCGTCGCCGGCTTCCCCTCGCCGCTGGAGCATCCGCTGCCCGAGGTGTTCACCCCGGCCGGCAAGCTCGGCCCGGCGATCAGCTGCGACCCGGAGGGCCCGCTGGTCGCGGAGGTGGTGAAGACGACGTCCGACCCGTACGTCGGACGGGTCAGCCTGGTCCGGGTGTTCTCGGGAACGATCCGGCCGGATGCCACCGTCCACGTCTCGGGCCATTTCAGCTCGTTCTTCGGTGAGGACAGCAGCCATGAGGACCATGACGAGGACGAGCGGATCGGCGCGCTGTCGACGCCGCTGGGCAAGCAGCAACGGCCCGCGGACAAGGTGATCGCGGGTGACCTGTGCGCGATCGGCCGGCTGACCCGCGCGGAGACCGGCGACACCCTGTCCGACAAGGAGCAGCCGATCGTGCTGAAGCCGTGGACGATGCCCGAGCCGCTGCTGCCGTTGGCCGTCGAGGCACACGCGAAGGCCGACGAGGACAAGCTCTCGCAGGGCCTGCAGCGGCTTGCCGCCGAGGACCCGACGCTGCGCATCGAGCACAACGCCGAGACGCACCAGATCGTGGTGTGGTGCATGGGGGAGGCGCACGCCGACGTCGCGCTGGACCGTCTCGGCGAACGGTTCGGGGCGACCGTCGACCAGGTGGAGCTCCGGGTGCCGCTGCGCGAGACGTTCGCCGGCAAGTCCAAGGGCCACGGTCGACACGTGAAGCAGTCCGGGGGCCACGGGCAGTTCGCCGTGTGCGACATCGAGGTCGAGCCGCTGCCGCAGGGGTCTGGCTTCGAGTTCGTGGACAAGGTCGTCGGCGGGTCGGTCCCGCGGCAGTTCATCCCGAGCGTGGAGAAGGGGGTGCGCGCCCAGATGCAGCGCGGCGTCGGAGCCGGGTACCCCGTGGTGGACATCAAGGTGACGCTCACCGACGGCAAGTCGCACAGCGTCGACTCCTCCGACATGGCGTTCCAGACCGCCGGTGCGCTGGCCCTGCGGGAGGCGGCCGACTCCACGAAGATCAACCTGCTCGAGCCCGTCGACGAGATCGCCGTGCTGATCCCCGACGATCTGGTCGGCACCGTGATGAGCGACCTGTCCGGGCGGCGTGGCCGGGTGCTGGGCAGCGAACCGGTCGGCGACGACCGGACCCTGGTGCGTGCCGAGGTCCCGCAGGTCGAGATCGGCCGCTACGCGATCGACCTGCGATCGTTCTCCCACGGCTCCGCGTCGTTCACGCGTTCCTTCGCCCGCTACGAGCCGATGCCGGACAACGTGGCGTCGAAGCTCACGAGCTGAGTTGTCAGGCGGGGGTCAGCGTGGGTCGGCGGGGTGGATCGCCAGCGCGGAGCGTGAACGCAGGTGCGCCTCGCAGTGCTCCATCAGCTCGTCGTACGCGTCCTGGCCCATCATCTCGACCAGCTCAGGGCCGTTGGACAGGTAGACCGGTTGCGCGCCGACGTGCGCCTCGGTGTTCCCGCTGCAGTACCAGTCGAGGTCGTGACCGCCCGGCCCCCAGCCGCGCCGGTCGTACTCCCCGATGGACACCTCGGTGTACGACGTGCCGTCCGGAAGCTCCACGTCGCGGAAGGTCCGGCGGATCGGCAGCTGCCAGCAGACGTCGGGCTTCGTCTCCAGGGGGTGCCTGTCGATGCGCAGGGCCAGCCCGTGCAGCGCACAGCCCTCGCCGCCCTCGAAGCCCGGCCGGTTCAGGAAGATGCAGGCGCCCTCGTGGACGGCGGTCTTGCGGTCCCCGTCGTCGTCGGTCTCGACCCAGGCGCCCTTGCGGCCCTCGTCATGGAACTGCCAGTGCTCGCGGTCGAGCTGCTTGACGAAGCTTCTTCACGCGCTTCTCGTCGTCCTTGTCGGAGAAGTGCGCGCCCAGGGTGCAGCAGCCGTCGTCGGGCCGGTCCGCGTAGATGCCCTGGCAGCCCTGGCCGAAGATGCACATCCAGTTCGAGGTCAGCCAGGTCAGGTCGCACTTGAACACCTGCGGACTCGTCTGCGGGGTCGGCGAACTCGACCCACGCACGGGGAAAGACGAGATCAACTTCTGGCACGCGGGCAACCATACGTTGCGGGTACGTTGTTTCACATGAGGCTTGGTGTGCTGGACATCGGCTCGAACACGGGCCACCTGCTCGTCGTGGACGCCCACGGGGGTGCTGCGCCGATGCCGGCGTACTCGCTACAAGGACCCGCTGCGGCTCGCCGAGCACCTCGACGAGTCCGGCGCGGTGACCGTCGAAGGCGTGGCCGCACTGACCCGGTTCGTGGCCGAGGCCCTCGAGGTCGCCGAGGACAAGGGCTGCGAGGAGATCCTCGGGTTCGCCACCTCGGCGGTCCGCGACGCGGTCAACACCGACGACGTGCTGCGCCGTGTGCGCGAGGAGACCGGCGTCGACATCGGCGTGCTCCCCGGCGAGGACGAGGCGCGGCTGACCTTCCTGGCCGTGCGGCGCTGGTTCGGCTGGTCCTCTGGGCGGCTGGCCGTGTTCGACATCGGCGGCGGCTCGCTGGAGATCGCGACGGGCGCCGACGAGGCTCCCGACGTCGCCCACTCGCTGCCGCTCGGCGCCGGCCGGCTCACCCGCGAGTGGCTGCCCGACGAGCAGCCGGACGACAGGACGATCGCCAAGCTGCGCAAGAAGATCCGCGCCGACATCGCCCGCGACGCCGGCTCGCGTGCTGCGCGGCGGCCGGCCCGACCATGCGGTGGCCACGTCGAAGACGTTCCGCTCGCTGGCCCGGGTGTGCGGCGCGGCGCCGTCGGACGAGGGCCTCCGGGTACGACGGGTGCTGCCGGCACGAGCTGCTCGCGAAGTCGATGCCGCGGCTGGCGGGCATGTCCACCGACGCAGAAGGCCGAGCTGCCCGGTGTCTCCGCGAGCCGGGCGCACCAGCTCCTCGCGGGGGCGCTGGTCGCGGACGCGGTGATGGACATCTTCGAGCTGACCGAGCTGGAGATCTGCCCGTGGGCGCTCCGGGAGGGCATCATCCTGGAACGGCTCGACCAGATCAGCATCCTCGGCTAATACGCTGACGAGCGTGGACGACGTGCAGGCGACGACGGGGCCGGCCGGCGCCGGGAGACCGGACGCCCTGATCGCTCTGTCGACCGCGTCGGTCTACCCCGAGTCGACCGCGCACGGCTTCGAGCTCGCCGCCCGGCTGGGCTACGACGCGGTCGAGGTGATGGTCGGCATCGACCCGATCAGCCAGGAGGTCGACGCGGTCCGGCACCTGTCGGACTACCACGAGATGCCGGTCTGCGCGGTGCACGCGCCCTGCCTGCTGATCACCCAGCGGGTATGGGGCACCGAGCCGTGGGCCAAGCTCGAGACGAGCGCGGAGATGGCCGGCGCCGTCGGCGCCGACGTCGTCGTCGTGCACCCGCCGTTCCGCTGGCAGCGCGACTACGCCCGCGGGTTCGTCGAGGGGATCGCGGAGCTGGAGCAGCGGACCGGCATCGCGTTCGCCGTGGAGAACATGTACCCCTGGCGGGCGTCGCGACGCGAGATGCAGGTCTACGTCCCCGGCTGGGACCCGGCCGAGCACGACTACGCCAACGCCACCCTCGACCTGTCGCACTCGGCCGTCTCGATGTCCGACCCCGTCGAGATGGCGCGGTCGCTCGGGGACCGGCTGCGGCACATCCACATGACCGACGGCACCGGCTCGGCCAAGGACGAGCACCTGGTGCCCGGGCGCGGCAGCCAGCCGTGCGCCGAGCTGCTCGAACACCTGGCGAACAAGGGGTTCTCCGGGCACATCGTGATCGAGATCAACACCCGGCGGTCGGGTTCCCGCGAGGCGCGCGAGCTCGACCTGTTGGAGGCGCTGGCCTTCACCCGGTTGAACTTCGAGACCACCGAGGACATGGTGAACCCGTGAGCAGCCAACCCGTCGTCGAGGTGAGCCACCTGGTGGTGAACCGCGGCGGGGCGCAGTGCGGTCGCGACGTCAGCTTCACGGTCGGCGCGGGTGTGGTGATGGGACTGCTCGGTCCGTCCGGGTGCGGCAAGACGACCCTGATGCGTTCGGTGGTCGGGGTCCAGATCGTCGCCGGCGGCACGGTGCAGCGTGCTCGGGCTGCCCGCCGGCAGCGTCGGGCTGCGCGACCGGATCGGCTACGTCACCCAGGCGCCAGCGTGTACGACGACCTCACCGTCGCGGAGAACCTCAGGTTCTTCGCCCGGGTCCTCGGCGTCTCCGGGGACGAGGTCGCCCGCTGTGTCGCGGCCGTCGACCTCGCCGACCAGCGGGACAAGGTGGTGGACCAGCTCTCCGGTGGTCAGCGCTCGCGGGTCGTCGCTCGCGGTGGCGCTGCTCGGTGAACCGGATCTGCTGGTGCTCGACGAGCCGACGGTCGGCCTGGACCCGGTGCTGCGCCGCGACCTGTGGGCGCTGTTCCACCGGCTGGCCGACCAGGGCACCGCGGTGTTCGTCTCCAGCCATGTGATGGACGAGGCCGAGCGGTGCGACCGGCTGCTGCTGATGCGGGAGGGCAGGATCCTCGCCGACGACTCGCCGGCCGAGCTGCTCGTCGCGCACCGCTGCCGACGACATCGAGAACGCCTTCCTGGCCCTCGTCGAGAAGGTGGACGTGCCATGAGCCCGCGGATCCTCGGGGCGGTGGCCGCACGGGTGCTGAACCAGCTGCGCCACGACCATCGCACGCTGGCCTTGCTGCTCGTCGTCCCGATGGCCCTGATGACCCTGCTGTGGTGGATGTTCAAGGACGCCGGCACGGTCTTCGACGAGTTCGGGCCCGCGCTGCTGGCGATGTTCCCGTTCATCATCATGTTCCTGGTGACCTCGGTGACGACGCTGCGCGAACGGTCCTCGGGCACCCTCGAGCGGCTGCTGGCGATGCCGACCGGCAAGGTCGACTTCCTCGGCGGCTACGCGCTCGCGTTCGGGGCCGTCGCGGCCGTGCAGTCCGCGCTCACCGTGGGGCTGTGCGTCTGGGTGCTCGACCTGAACCTGGTGGGGCCGGCGTGGATGCTGACCGTCGTCGCGGTCGCGGACGCGTTGCTCGGCACCGCCCTCGGCCTCTTCGTCTCCGCGTTCGCGCGCACCGAGTTCCAGGCCGTCCAGTTCATGCCGGCCCTGGTGATCCCGCAGATCCTGCTGTGCGGCCTGTTCGTGCCCCGGGACGCAGCTGCCGCGCGTGCTCGAGGTGATCTCCGACGTGCTCCCGCTGTCTTACGCCGTGGACGCGATGAACGCCGTCGCCACCGGGACCTCCGACGCCTTCGCGGGCGTCGACCCGGACGTGTGGACCGACCTCGGCGGTCATCTCCGCGTTCGTCGTCGGTCTCCTGGTTCTGGGCGCCGCGACATTGCGCCGCCGTACGGCGTAGCCTTTCCCGTGGCCGATCTGCAACGAGGCAGGAGCGGCGGAGTCAGGAGGACATGAGTGTTACGGCAGCCGTTGCTGATGCTCGCGCGCAGCGAGAGGATCAAGAACCTGGTCACCGCGATGCCGGTGTCGAGTGGGATCGTCAACCGCTACGTGCCCGGTGAGAGCACCGACTCGGCGGTTCGTGCGACCCGGGAGCTGATCGACGCGGGACTTCACGTCACGCTCGACTACCTCGGCGAGGACACCCTGGACCAGGAACAGGCAGAGGCGACCGTCCAGGCGTACCTCGAGCTCCTCGCCGCCCTGTCCGAGCACGGTCTTGCGCGCAACGCCGAGGTCTCGGTCAAGCTGTCCGCGATCGGCCAGGCGCTCCCCGACGAGGGCGAGAAGGTCGCGCTCGAGAACGCCCGGACCATCTGCCACGCCGCGCGCAACGCCGGCACCACGGTCACCCTGGACATGGAGGACCACACCACCACCGACTCCACGCTCGGCATCCTGCGGGAGCTGCGCAAGGACTTCCCGGAGACCGGGGCGGTGCTCCAGGCCTACCTGCACCGGACCGAGGCCGACTGTCGCGCGCTCGCCTACGAGGGCTCCCGGGTCCGCCTCTGCAAGGGCGCCTACAAGGAGCCCGAGTCGGTTGCCTTCCAGGACAAGGAGGACGTCGACAAGTCCTATGTCCGGTGCCTGAAGGTGCTGATGGCCGGACAGGGCTACCCGATGATCGCCTCGCACGACCCGCGGCTGGTTGACATCGCCGGTGCCCTCGCGACCCGGTACGACCGCACCCAGGGCTCCTACGAGTACCAGATGCTCTTCGGCATCCGCCCCGATGAGCAGCGGCGGCTCGCGGAGTCCGGCGAGAAGGTCCGCGTCTACGTGCCCTACGGCGACGAGTGGTACGGCTACCTGATGAGACGCATGGCCGAGAAGCCCTCCAGCCTGGCCGTCTTCCTGAGGTCGCTCGTCTCCCGCAAATGACCCAGCAGTTGAATGACACCGAAGCTCAATGACACAGCAGTGAGGTCATCTGATGTCAGTTGCCATCCTCGGTGCCGGCGTGATGGGGGAGACCCTGCTCTCCGGCCTGATCCGCGCCGGGCGGCGCACCGACGACCTGCTCGTCGGTGAGAAGCGGGGCGAGCGCGCCGCCGAGCTGCGGGAGAGGTACGGCGTCAGCACGGTCAGCAACGTCGAGGCCGCGCAGAAGGCGGAGACCCTCGTTCTGGTCGTGAAGCCGCAGGACATGGACGACCTGCTCAAGGAGATCGCTCCCGTGGTGCACCCGGGCCAGCTCGTGGTCTCCCTGGCCGCGGGCATCACGACCACGTTCATCGAGTCGCGCCTGCCCGAGGGGGCCGCCGTGGTGCGGGTCATGCCGAACACGCCTGCGCTGGTCGACGAGGGGATGGCCGCGATCTCGCGCGGTTCGCACTGCGACGAGGAGCACCTGCTCGAGGCGGAGTCCCTGCTGGCGTCCGTCGGCCGGGTGCTCCGGGTGCCCGAACGGCAGCTGGACGCGGTCACCGCGGTGTCCGGCTCCGGTCCGGCCTACATCTTCTTCGTGGTCGAGTCGATGATCGAGGCTGGCGTGCACCTCGGCTTCCCCGTGGGACGGCTTCCGAGCTCGTCGTACAGACCGTGGTCGGGTCCGCGAAGCTGTTGCGCGAGACCGGCGAGCATCCCACCGTCCTCCGGGAGCGGGTCACCTCTCCGGGCGGCACCACCGCCGCCGCGATCCGTGAGCTGGAGGACCACAAGGTCCGCGCGGCGTTCCTCGCCGCGATCGAGGCGGCGCGGGACCGGTCCCGCGCGCTGGCCGAGGGAGTCAGCTGAGCAGGCCGATCGCCCGACGGGCCGCGGCCAGCACCGGGGCGGTCTCCTCGCGGCAGCGCAGGGCGCCTTCGGCGTAGGCCTTCTCGACCAGCTCCGGGCGTGCGGACAGCTCGGCGTACCTGCCCTGGACCGGTTCGAGCACTGTCAGCACAGCATCGGTCGTTCGTTGCTTGAGCTCGCCGTACGACGCCAGCCCGCCCGCCACCTGCGCCGGTTCCCGTCCCTCGCAGGCGGCGACGATCTCGAGCAGGTTGCTGACTCCGGGCTTGTGGGCGGGATCGTGGCGTACGGCGTCGGGGCCGGTGTCGGAGTCGGTGACGGCCCGGCCGATCTTCCGGCGGACCACGGCCGGTTCGTCGAGGAGATAGATGATCCCGGTGTCGGAGTCATGGGACTTGCCCATCTTCGTGGTGGGGTCCTGGAGGTCCATGACGCGCGCCCCGGCCGGAGGGGTGGTGATCTCCGGGACGGTGAAGACGTTTCCGTACATGCCGTTGAACCGGACCGCGAGGTCCCGGGTCAGCTCGACGTGCTGACGCTGGTCGTCGCCGACCGGGACCTCGGAGGCGCGGTAGAGCAGGATGTCCGCGGCCATCAGCGCCGGGTAGGTGTAGAGGGAGGCGCGGGTCTGCGGACGACCGCGGCCCTTCTCCTTGAACTGGATCATCCGGTTCAGCTCGCCGGTGTAGACGGTGCACTCGAGCAGGTAGGAGAGCTCGCTGTGCGCGGGCACCTGGCTCTGCACGAACAGTGTCGCGTACTGCGGGTCGAGGCCGCAGGCCAGCATCAGGGTGGCCACCTCCTGGGTGAGCCCCCGCAGCCGTCCGGGATCGTGGGTGATGGTCAGCGCGTGCAGGTCGGCGATGCCGTAGAAGCAAGTCGACCGGTGCTGCTCGGCCGCCATCGGGCGCAGCGCGCCGAGGTAGTTGCCGAGTGTCAGGTGGCCGGTCGGCTTGACCAGGCTGAGCCGTCGGGACGGGGCCGGGTGTGTCATGGCTGCTCCTCAGGGTTCGGTGCCGCCCAGGGAGCATGTGCCGCCGCAGATGCGAGACGGCCGCCCATGGGCGGCCGTCGGGTCGATGCGTCAGATGTGCGCAGGTCCGTGGTCCGCCGGGTCGGCGGGCCACCACAGGTTCACGGTGTTCATGCGCACCACATCAGGATAGCCGGCGCCGCGCGGGTAGTAGTGTCGCGGCATGGCCGGTCCCGCATGCGTGGTCTTCGACAAGACACTCACCGACTACAACTTCGGGCCCGGCCATCCGATGTCCCCGATCCGGGTGGACCTCACCATGCGGCTGGCCGAGAGCCTCGGCGTCCTGGGCGGCGAGGGCCTGTTCGCGGTCAACGCGCCAGTCGCTTCGGACGACCTGATCGCGACCGTGCACAGCGCCGAGCTGATCGAGGCGGTCCAGGCGACCAGCCTCGATCCGTACCGGGTCGACGAGGTGCACGGGCTCGGCAGCGACGACAACCCCTGCTTCGAGGGCATGCACCAGGCAGCGGCTCACGTGGTCGGGGCCTCGGTGGAGGCCGCCCGGCGGGTGTGGTCGGGGGAGACGCTGCACGCCGCGAACATCGCCGGCGGGCTGCACCACGCCATGCCCGAGCCAGGCCAGCGGCTTCTGCGTCTACAACGACGTGGCCGTGGCGATCTCCTGGCTGCTCGGCCAACGGGGCCAGGAAGGTGGCGTACGTCGACGTGGACGTCCACCACGGCGACGGCGTGGAGAAGGTCTTCTACGACGACCCGCGGGTGCTCACGATCAGCCTGCACGAGACCGGCCAGATGCTGTTCCCGGGGACCGGGTTCCCCAACGACACCGGGGGTCCGGACGCCCTGGGGAGCGCGGTGAACGTCGCGCTGCCGCCGGGCACGGCCGACGCCGGCTGGCTGCGGGCGTTCCACGCGGTCGTGCCGCCGCTGGTCCGGGAGTTCGCCCCCGACATCCTGGTCACCCAGCACGGCTGCGACTCGCACATCGAGGACCCGCTGGCGCACCTGATGCTCACCGTGGACGGCCAGCGCGCCGGCGTACCAGGCGCTGCACGACCTGGCGCACGAGGTGTGCGACGGCCGGTGGGTGGTCACCGGCGGCGGCGGGTACGCGATCGTGGACGTCGTACCCCGCTCCTGGACACACCTGCTCGCGATCGTCGGCGGCGCCCCGCTCGACCCGCAGACAGCGACACCGGGTGACTGGCGCGAGCACGTGCAGACCCTGCTCGGCCGTACGGCCCCGTTCCGGCTGACCGACGGGCGCACCCCGGCGTACCGGGACTGGGCCAGCGGGTACGACCCTGGTACGTGGCTCGACCGGGCGATCCACGCCACCCGGGAGGCGGCCTTCCCGCTGCAACGGGCTGGATCCATCTGCCTTGAACTAGGCGCGTCCATGCGACACGCTGGGGGATTCGTAAAGGTTTGGGGTAATAGTCACCCCTTCCCCACAAGCCACTCTAGGCTCTATTCTCACGTGAGCACATACGTAAGGTCTCCGGTGGGGAAGCCGGAGGGCGTCGTGTGCCTGAAAGTGCGGTGCATCATGGCCTCAAACAGCTCCGGCGACATCTCGGAGGTGAAGTTCCTTACCGTGGCGGAAGTCGCCGCGGTGATGCGCGTTTCCAAGATGACGGTCTACCGTCTGGTTCACTCCGGTGAGCTACCGGCCGTGCGGGTCGGGCGATCGTTCAGGGTCCCCGAGGACACGGTCAACGAATATCTGCGCAAGAGCTTCTTCCAGACGGGCTGAACCTCGTCCTGGTTCGCCTCGAACGCGCCAGATGGACAATAAGGTGGCGGTCCCGGTCGGGACCGCCACCTTCGCTGTGGGTGCAGCAGATAGTGCAGGGTGGGTCAGAACCGCATGAAGTTGGCGGCGATGACCCAGCGGCCGTGCGCGTCCGGCTCGGCGCCGATCCCGATCCGGCGGGCCTTGGAGCTCATCAGCACGTGTCGGTGACCGTCGGAGTGCATCCACATCCGGACCAGGCGGCGCGGGGCGATCGCGCCGCGGCCGAGCGTCTCGCCGGCGTACCGGGCGTTGCAGCGGGTGAGCAGACGCTGCATGGACTGGTGGTAGAAGAGGTTGTTCCTGGCCAGATGGCTGCTCCACCGCTCTGCCGTACGGTCCGTGCAGCGCGCGAAGCGGAGCCGTCCCAGGTCGTGGCGCCTGCGCTGGACGTTCACCCAGTGCTGCACGCGCTTCTCGTAGTTGCCGGGGGCCATCGCGGGACGGCTCGTGGCCTGGCTCACGGCGCTGGGGGGCGCGGGCGCGGCGGACGCGGTGCCCGCCGTTCCCACCGCGGCGCCTGCGGCGACCAGGCAGCTGAGCAGGCCGGCTACGAAGATTCGGGCAAGCAGGGTCATGGTCGGCGCAGGGCGCAGTGATATAAGGAAATGAGAGTCCATCGCTAAGGCCCCTCCCAAGGCCTCATGGGCGCGTCCGGAGGCTCCCGCTCGCACGGGTGCGGCTCGAACGCGAATAGAGGTAACTACTGCAGAACAGGACTTACCAGCGTGGGTGCGACACAAACGTCAAAGCAGGATAAAGCAGGTGGCTCGGCGTACATAATTGCGCAACCAGGGTGAACGATGTGCACAAAGTGAGAAAAGTTGTCAAGGGGACACGCCTCGCGAAACCGACCGGGTGATCACCATCACCCGGTTCCGGTCTCATTTTCCTCTCGTCGCCCGCTGCGGATAGTCTTGGGCCTTCCGGGTCGTGTCCGCGGATTCCGCTGCACGACCGATTCAGTTTCGAAAGGTCCACCGTGGGTTCTGTCATCAAGAAGCGCCGCAAGCGCATGGCGAAGAAGAAGCACCGCAAGCTGCTGAAGAAGACGCGCATCCAGCGTCGTCGCCAGGGCAAGTAGGCCGACCGGCGAGAGGGAGCTTCTGGTGGGGCGCGTCGTACTGGTGACCGGGGTCTCGCGAGACCTCGGTAGCCGTTTCGCGCGCCTCGTCGCGGCCGACCCCTCCGTGGACCGGGTGATCGGCGTCGACGTCGTGCCGCCGCGCGGCGACCTGGGCGACGTCCGGTTCATCCGGGCGGACATCCGCAACCCGGTGATCACCAAGGTGATCGCCGGCGAGGACGTCGACACCGTGGTCCACATGAGCGTGATCGCCAGCCCCGGCACGGCCGGCGGGCGCACGTCGATGAAGGAGCTCAACGTCATCGGCACCATGCAGCTGCTCGCGGCCTGCCAGAAGGCGCCCGGCCTCGAGCACCTGGTCGTCAAGTCCTCGACGGCCGTCTACGGCTCGTCCAGCCGGGACCCCGCGATGTTCTCCGAGGACATGGCGCCGAAACGCATGCCCCGGTCCGGGTACGCGCAAGGACGTCGTGGAGGTCGAGGGCTACGTCCGCGGGCTTCGCCCGCCGGCGCCCCGACGTCGACCGTCACCATGCTGCGTGCCGCGAACAGCATCGGCCCGTCGGTGAGCTCGCCGATGACGCAGTACTTCAAGCTGCCGGTCGTCCCGACGGTCCTCGGGTTCGACGCCCGGACTGCAGTTCCTGCACGAGACGGACCTGCTCGACGCGTTCCGTGCATGCGACCACGGCAGGGGTCCACGGCACCTTCAACGTCGCCGGCGACGGCGTACTCATGCTGTCGCAGGCGATCCGCCGCCTGGGCCGCGCCCACCGTGCCGATGCCGTCGTTCGCGCTCAGCGCGGTCGGCTCGCTCATCCGGCAGGCCCGGGTCGCCGACCTGTCCGCCGGAGCAGATGGCGTTCCTGAGCTACGGCCGCGGTGTGGACACCACCCGGATGCGCTAGCGTGCTCGGCTTCGAGCCGGACTACACGACCCAGGCCGCCTTCGAGGACTTCGGACGCGTCGATCGCGCCCGGACTCGCTCTCCGCGGAACGGGTCGGCGACCGTCGAGAGCCTGCGTCGCCGGAGCGCTAGGAGGCGAACGTGGCTGACGCCGAGATCATCCCGCTGGGCACCCGCGGTCGCCCCGGCCGTGGCTCGGGCAGCGCCAAGCCGTCCGCGGCTGCCCGCAACCTCGCACCCCAGAGAGTCGACCGCCGCGAACAAGCCGCACCGGTGGTACGTCGAGGCAGCGCGGTCGCCGCGCCCGAAGGAGGAGCGCCGCCAAGAAGGCCGGCCCGCCGCACCGCGAGCGCACGCGGCCCGTCAGCCGAGACAGAGGCGCTCCGGCGGCGGACCGAGAGCCGCCGGTCGAGCACCACCGCCGAGGACCGGGCGCCAGGCGCCGGGATCCCGGTCAGCGACTGGCTCACTGCGTTCAGCAGCGCGTCCAAGGAGATCTTCGGCGACAACTGGGAGCCTCGCCTCGCGGAGTTCCTGGCCTTCCTGCGCCGCCGGGTGACCGGCGACTACGCCGTCGACGAGTACGGCTTCGACCAGGAGGTTACCGAGCGCTTCTTCCTCGCCGCGGCCCGGCCAATCGCCCAGAAGTGGTTCCGCGTCGAGGTCCGCGGGATCGAGAACATCCCCACCGAGGGCGGCGCGCTCGTCGTGTCCAACCACTCCGGCACGCTTCCTGTCGACGGCATGATGACCGGCGTCTCCATCCACGACCGGACCGGGCGGCACCTTCGTGCCGCTCGGGGCGGACCTGGTGTTCCGGCTGCCGTTCGTCGCGGAGATGGCGCGCAAGGGCGGCGCGACGATGGCCTGCAACGACGACGCCGAGACGGATGCTCAGAGGCGGCGAGCTGGTCGGCGTGTGGCCCGAAGGCTTCAAGGGCATCGGAAAGCCGTACTCCGAGCGCTACAAGCTCCAGCGGTTCGGGCGCGGCGGCTTCGTGTCCGCCGCGCTGCGCACCGGTGTCCCGATCATCCCGTGCTCGGTGGTGGGTGCGGAGGAGATCTTCCCGTTGGTCGGCAACATCCCGTCCCTGGCCCGGCTGCTCGGTGTGCCGTACATCCCGATCACGCCGTTCTTCCCGTGGCTCGGGCCGCTGGGCCTGGTGCCGCTGCCGTCGAAGTGGCTGATCGAGTTCGGTGAGCCGATCCGCACCGACTCCTACGACGAGGGCGCTGCTGACGACCCGATGCTGGTGTTCAACGTGACCGACCAGGTCCGGGAGACGATCCAGCAGACCCTCTACAGCCTGCTCATGCAGCGGCGGTCGGTCTTCTACTGAGGACTCCCGCCCCCTCGCGCCGGGCGGCTCAGGGCAGCAGGTCGTCGACGCCCTCGGCGACACCGGTGTCGGGGAGCAGGGTCTCCACCGCGCCGGTCAGGCCGTCGGTGAGGTCCTCGACCGCCTTCCCGGGCGCATCGGACAGCTTCTTCTTGCCGCCGGAGCCCTGTTCCTCGAGCTCGGGCAGGGTCGGCGGCTGCAGGTTGTCCGGGTCGAGCGGGTCGGGAACGTCCGGGACGCTGTCGACCGGGCCGGGATCGGGTGTCGTCCCGTCGGTCTGGTCCGAGCCGGTCCCGGTCGCGTCGTCGGCACTGTCGCCGGTGCCGTCGCGAGGCTTGTCGGCGGGCTTGTCCTGGACGCTGCCCCTGGGGACGACGACGGGGTGGCTGTTGTCCAGGGTCACCGGAAGGGCGGCGCCGAGCGCCCGGTCGACCTCGCTTCGGGCGAGGATCAGGCCGGGGATCTCGACCGCGGGGAGGTCGGTGGCGCAGGTGTCGCAGAGCGCGGCGGCCTGCTGGTCGAGGTCGCGCAGCGTGACTGCGGCGGCGGCGACCTCGTCCTGAGCCTCAGGGGGTGCGCTGCCGGCGAGCTGGGTGAGGACGGTGATCCCGTCGGCGGCGAAGGTGCGCACCCGGACCACAGAGCTCGGGTCCCGGGTGTCCTGGAACGAGTCGAGCAACAGGTTGGCGCCCTCGGCGGCCTGGGTAGAGAAGTCGTCGAGCGTCTCCGGGACCCGCGGGGTGCTCGCGGCGGAGTCCTTGGCGATCAGGCGCTGCACCTCGGCGAGCCGGTCGTCGGCCTGGTTGAGCAGGTCACGGCCCTTGCCGGCCTGGCTCACGCTGAGACCGGCCTCGGCGCGCTCGATCCCGCGCTTGATCGGGTAGAGCGCCTCGCCGGGAAGGGCGTCCTGTGCGGCGGCCGCCATGCCCGCCGTACCGCCGATGAGGACGACCGCGGACGCCGCGGCCACCAGACGACGTTCGCGGGTGCCCCGGGCGCGGACCGGGAGGGCGAGGCCGGCATTCTCCGCGGAGAGCACGGTGCTCGGCCTCGGCGATCAGCCGGTCACGCAGGTCGCTGGTGAACTCCTGGCGCGGGGACGACCTCCGGGTGCGCACGCAGCGCGTTAGCGACCCCGACCAGCCGGTCCACCTCGGCGTGGCGCACGCCAGCGGCTTGCGCATCGCCGTCGAGAGCGGCTGCGAACTCCTCTGCGCGACGTCGCGCAGTGAAGAGGGAGGTCATCGTCGTCTTCCTGTCGTCCGGTCAGGGGTGCCTGTCACCACGTCTAACGACCTGACCGGGTTACGCGGGCAGGTTACGGGAGCGGCTCATCGGAACCCCTCCGGAAGGAGCTTGGCGAGGTTGCGGACGCCGCGCAGCTGGAGCTGCTTGACGGCGCCGTCGCTGCGGCCGAGGACCGCGGCGGTCTCGGCGATCGAGAGTCCCTGCAGGAAGCGCATGATCAGGCACTCCTGCTGCTCGGTGGGCAGCTCGCCGAGTGCCTCGAGGAGCGCCTCGTTGGTCAGCGACGCCAGCACGGCGTGCTCCGGGCCCTCGGTCGCAGAGTCGTGCGCGCTCATGTCCTCGGTGGTGTACTCGAGCCGGTTCCGGCCCGACTTGTAGTGGTCCGCGGTGAGGTTGCGCGCGATCGTCATCAGCCAGGCGCCGAAGTCCTTGCCCTGCCAGCGGAACGAGCTCATGCTGCGGAGCGCCCGGAAGAACGTCTCCGACATCAGGTCCTCGGCGAGCGCGACCGAGCCGACCCGGTAGTAGATGAAGCGGTAGACCGAGGTGTGGTAGTGGTCGTAGAGCATCCCGAAGGCCTCGGAGTCGCCACCCCGGGCGAGCTCGACCAGCCCGATCAGCCGGGAGGCGTCCGCCTCGTCGGCCTCCGAGGAGGTCGCCAGGCGGGAGTCGGGAGACGGGCCACCCGGCTCGAGGCCGGGCGGGTCGTAGTCGAGAGCCTCGGAGAGCAGCCATCCGGACCCGCTGCCGGCAGTCCCCACCGGAACCCCGGCGAGCGCCGGAGCGGGGTCGAGTGCGTGCATGACGGCCAGGCGCAAGGCCGCAAAGCCACGCTGGAAATCTGCATCGCGGGTGAACATCGGACTCCCTCCCCGACCCCACGGCCGGGCTCCCATTCCCACCTAGGCTAGAGCGGTGCCGACCGTTTGTGAACCGGTGAGTAACAATGAGTTACACCGAGCGGCGTGTGCCCCGTCACACCAGTTTGCCATCATTTAGCGGACTTTTCGACGGATGGCCAGGGCAGCGGCGACGCTGCCGGTCGCGGCACCCGCGAGTCCGGCGGCGACCAGTCCGGCCCGAGCGGCCTTGCGACCGGTCCGGTAGTCACGGATCCGCCAGTCGTTCGCGCGTGCGTGGTCGCGCAGCTTCGAGTCCGGGTTGATCACGCACGGGTCACCGACCAGGCTCAGCATCGGCAGGTCGTTGAAGGAGTCGGAGTAGGCAGAGCACTGGGCCAGGTCCAGCCCTTCGCGCTCCGCCAGCGCGCGCACGGCCTCGCCCTTCGCCGGGCCGTGCAGCATGTCGCCCACCAGCTTCCCGGTATAGACGCCGTCCACGTGCTCGGAGACCGTGCCCAGCGCACCGGTCAGGCCGAGCCGGCGGGCGATGATGTTCGCGATCTCGATCGGAGCGGCGGTCACCAGCCACACCCGCTGGCCCTGGTCGAGGTGCAGCTGGGCGAGCGCGCGGGTGCCGGGCCAGATCCGGTGGGCCATCGCCTCATCGAAGATCTCCTCGCCGAGCGACTCGAGCTCCTCGACCCGGTGCCCCCTGATGAAGTTCAGCGCGGACGCGCGGGCATCGGCCACGTGCTCGGGGTCCTCCACCCCGACGACCCGGAAGTAGGCCTGCTTCCAGGCGGCGCCGAGGATCTCCCGGGTGGTGAAGAAGTGGCGCCTGTGCAGGCCCTTGGCGAGGTGGAAGATCGACGCGCCCTGCATGATCGTGTTGTCCACGTCGAAGAACGCGGCGCCGCTCACGTCGGGCGGCGTCGACAGCGCCGACTCCACCTCGGCTGCGGAGGCCGCGGCCTCGCCGGCGAGAACCGAGCGGGCGCGCAGGTCCCTCGGTCGGTGGCCCTGTCGCTTGCTGTCGTGTGCGGCGTTCACAGCCTCACCCTAGTGTCCGGCCGGCGTCTAGGGGATATGCAAGACTCGCGGTTGTGACCGGCATCTCGAACCTCGCGGATCTGTTGTCCCGCGCCGCCGCGGAGAGCCCGGACAAGGTCGCGCTCGTCGAGGCCGCGACCGGCCGACGGGTCACCTGGGGAGAGCTGGACGCCGAGGTCAGTCGACTTGCCAGTGGCCTGTCCGCCATGGGCCTGGTCGCCGGCTACCGGGTCATGGTCTGTGTGAGCAACCGGGTCGAGTTCGTCACCAGCTACCTCGGGGCGCTGCGTGCCCTGATGGTCGCGGTGCCCGTGAACCCCCGCTCCGCGACCGGGGAGATGGTGCGGATGGTCGCCGACTGCGGCGCCCGGCTCATCGTGGCCGACCACACGACGGTCATCACCGTCCGTGCGGCAGTCGCCGGCCTCGAGGACGCGCTCGAGGGTGCGGACGAGGAGCTGCGGGCCCGCACCGTCGTACCCCGGATCGTCGTCGCCGGGGGACCCACGGTGCCCGGTGAGACGTCGTACGCCGACCTCGTCGCGGGGGCCGCCACGAAGATGCCCACGCTCCACGACGAGGAAGCGCTGGCCGTGCTCCTCTATACGAGCGGTACGTCGGGTCGGCCGCGCGCGGCGATGCTCAGCCACCGTGCGCTGATCGCCAACATCGAGCAGGCCGCCGCCGTCGAGCCGCCGATGGTGACCGGTGGCGACGTCGTGTTCGGGGTGCTGCCGCTCTTCCACGTCTACGGCCTCAACGCGGTGCTCGGTCAGGTCGTCCGGCAGCGGGCCTGCCTGGTCCTGGTGGACGGGTTCGACGTCGGCGGGTCCCTGGACGTCATCGAGGACGAGGCAGTCTCGGTCGTCCCGGTCGCGCCATCGGTGCTCGCCTACTGGATGTCGGTCGAGGACCTCGAGGACCGGCTGAGCGCGGTGCGCCTGGTGCTCTCCGGCTCGGCCCCGCTCGCCCCCGAGCTGGTCGAGTCCTTCACCGGCCGCACCGGGATCGCGGTGCACCAGGGGTACGGTCTGACCGAGGGTGCGCCGGCGGTCACCTCCACCCTGTGCAGCCGGACCCCGAAGGCCGGGTCGGTCGGTGCCGCGCTGCCCGGGGTCTCCATCCGTCTCGTCGACGAGGACGGTCACGCCCCCGAGGGGGAGGACCCGGGGGAGATCCACATCTGCGGCGCGAACCTGTTCTCCGGCTACTGGCCCGACGGCGCGGACGGCCCCGACCACCAGGGCTGGTGGTCCACCGGCGACGTCGGTTTCCTCGACGCCGACGGTGACCTGTTCCTGGTCGACCGGCTCAAGGAGCTCGTGATCGTCTCCGGTTTCAACGTGTACCCCAGCGAGGTCGAGGACGTGATCGCCGAGGTCGACGCGGTGGCCGAGGCGGCGGTGATCGGCACCCAGGACGAGGAGACCGGTGAGGCGGTCGTGGCGTACGTCAGGCAGACCCCGGGCTCGTCGCTGACCGAGTCGGAGCTCGTCGAGGCGGTCCGCGACCACTGCGCGACCCGGCTGGCCCGGTTCAAGCGGCCGAGCGCGGTCAACGTGGTCGACGAGCTGCCGCACACGGTCACCGGCAAGGTCGCCAAGGGCAGGCTTCGGGCGACCGATCGACGGCGTTCCCTGGGGCTCCTGGAATGACGGATCTCCCCGGCCACGAGACCGAGCTCGGCGAGCCACCTCCGCGTGTGGTCCTCTACTCCAAGCCCGGCTGCCATCTGTGCGAAGACGCCCGCCTCGTGGTCGAGGCGGTGTGCGCCGAGCTCGGGGAGTCCTACGACGAGATCGACATCACCACCTCGGAGGACCTGATGCGGACCTTCGGCGAGGAGATCCCGGTGACCTTCGTCGACGGCCGGCAGCACGACTTCTGGCGGGTCGACCCGCAGCGGCTGCGGCAGGCACTGACCTGACAAAACGGACAACGGCCACCCCGGAACTCGTGAGACAGGTCACGTGTGCTAGCCGCGGTGTGGACTCAGTTTGTTCTCACGTTCACAAACTCCTAAAGTGAGCCTCGCTGCCGGTTCCGCGCGGTCCCGACGGACGGGTCACCGGCGTCATGGCAGCGTTCAGGAGAATCGTGACCTCACCACGCAGCACACGGAACAGCACCCCGGACGAGGGTGTCTCCAGGTCGGTGTCCCCGAGGGTCCTTGAACGCGGAATCCCCGAGGCGACCGTGGCCCGGCTCCCCGTCTACCTGCGGGCCCTGATCACGCTCTCCGAGCGCGGCACCGCGACCTGTTCCAGCGAGGAGCTCGCCACCGCGGCCGGGGTGAACAGCGCCAAGCTCCGCAAGGACCTGTCCTACCTCGGCTCCTACGGCACCCGCGGCGTCGGCTACGACGTGGAGTACCTCCGCTACCAGATCGCCCGCGAGATCGGTGTCACCCAGGACTGGCCGGTCGTCATCGTCGGTATCGGTAACCTCGGCCACGCGCTGGCCAACTACTCCGGGTTCCGGTCCCGCGGCTTCCGGATCGTCGCCCTGCTCGACAGCGACCCCGCCCGCCTCGGCGAGGAGGTCGGGGACATGAACATCTGCGGCTTCGACGAGATCGAGTCGCTCGTGGCCGAGCACCGTGTCGCGATCGGCGTCATCGCCACACCCGCCCCCGCGGCACAGGACGTCTGCGACCGGCTCGTCGGCGCGGGTGTCACGAGCATCCTGAACTTCGCCCCCACCGTCCTGACCGTCCCCGACGGCGTCGACGTCCGCAAGGTCGACCTGTCCATCGAGCTGCAGATCCTCGCCTACCACGAGCAGCGCAAGTCGCTGGCCCTCGACGGGGCACTGGACGGGCCGGTCGACCTGGTCGACGCACACGTCGACCCCCGGGTGGTGGAGACCGCATGAGCGTCCTCGTCGTCGGCGTGTCCCACCGGACCGCACCGGTCTCGGTGCTCGAGCAGATCGCGCTCGACAGCGAGGGCGTGCAGAAACTGGTCCAGCAGGTCATCGAGTCCGAGCACGTCCTCGAGGCGACCGCGCTGGCAACGTGCAACCGGGTCGAGATCTACGCCGAGGTCGACCGGTTCCACGGCAGCGTCGAGGCCGTGTCCCGGCTGCTGTGCGAACGCGCTGACCAGAGGCCCGAGGACGTCGTCCCGCACCTCTACGTCCACTACGACGACGGCGCCGTGTCCCATCTGTTCAACGTGGCCTCCGGCCTGGACTCGATGGTGGTCGGCGAGGGACAGATCCTCGGCCAGGCAAGGGACGCGCTGCGGATCGGCCAGGAGTCCGGCACCATCGGCCCGGCCCTGAACGTCCTGTTCCAGCAGGCGCTCCGCGTCGGCAAGCGGGCCCACGCCGAGACCGACATCGACCGTGCCGCGCCCTCGTTGGTGGCGGTCGCGGTCGAACGTGCCTCCGGGCACGTGAACACAGTCGCCGACAAGCGGGTGGTGGTCATCGGCGCCGGCTCGATGGCGGCACTCGCCGTGTCCACGGTGAGGCGGCTCGGTGCCGGCGACATCGCCATCGCCAACCGCACCGACGCGAACGCCTCCCGGCTGGCAGAGCAGTACGACGGACGCGCGGTCCGGCTCGAGGACATCAACACCGAGCTGTCCCGGGCCGACATCATCGTCTCCTGCACAGGGGCGGCCGGTGTTGTGCTCCCCCTCGCGCAGGTTGCCGCGGCCCGCAGCCACAACAACAGTCCCCTCGCGGTGATCGACCTCGCCCTGCCCCACGACGTGGACCCGGCTGTGGCCGAGCTGCCGGGTGTCCTGCTGATCGGCCTGGCCCGCCTGGCCGAGGAGATCAACGAGGACGAGAGCGCCGGCGAACGTGACCGCCGTACGCGACATCGTGACGCAGGAGATCACCGCCTTCCTCGCCGCCCGCCGCTCGTCCAATGTCACCCCGACCGTCGTCGCCTTGCGCACGATGGCCACCGGGGTGGTCGAGGCCGAGGTCGACCGCCTGCTGTCGCGGCTGCCCGACCTCGACCCGCAGATCCGCGCCGAGGTCGAGCTGGCCGTGCGCCGTGTGGCCGACAAGCTGCTGCACCAGCCGACGGTCCGCGTGAAGGAGCTCGCCAACGAGGAGGGCGCGATCTCCTACGCGGCCGCGCTCGCCGAGCTGTTCTCGCTCGACCCCGAGGCCGTCGACGCGGTCACCCGCGCGGAGGGAGTGTCATGACCGAACCACTGGCGCCGTTGCGGGTGGGCACCCGCGCGTCCCAGCTGGCCCGCACCCAGAGCGGCCACGTCGCGGACGCACTCCGCAGAGCACTCGACCGTGAGGTGGTGCTCGTCGAGGTCACCACCGAGGGTGACGTGTCTTCCGCGCCGCTGTCCTCGCTCGGCGGCGTGGGCGTGTTCGTCAGCGCGCTGCGTGACGCGTTGCTGCGCGGCGAGGTCGACGTCGCGGTCCACTCGCTCAAGGACATCCCGACCTACCCGACCGACGGGATCGAGCTCGCCGCAGTGCCGCAGCGCGAGGATCCTCGAGACGCCGTGGTCGCCCGTGACGGGCTCACCCTCGGGGAGCTCCCCGCCGGATCCAAGGTCGGCACCGGCTCGCTGCGCCGCGCGGCGCAGCTGAAGGCGCTGGGCCTGGGCCTGGAGGTCGTCGACATCCGAGGCAACGTGGACACCCGGATCGGCAAGGTGACCTCCGGTGAGCTCGATGCCGTGCTCCTCGCCCGCGCCGGCCTGGCCCGCCTCGGCCGGCTCGACGAGGTCACCGAGGTCATGGACCCCCTACAGATGCTTCCCGCACCCGGACAGGGTGCACTGGCACTGGAATGTCGCAGCGACGACGAGCTCCTGGTCCGCCAGGTTCGCGACGCGCTCGACGACGAACACACGCGAGCGGCCGTCACCGCCGAACGCATCGTGCTCGCCACGCTCGAGGCCGGATGCTCGGCACCCGTGGGTGCCCTGGCCGAAATTGCGGAAGGCGAGGTCGGTGACGAACTATGGGTTCGGGCGATCGCGTTGTCGTACGACGGTGGGGTCGTCGTACGAAAATCGGCCACCGGCACACCCGACGACGCTGTCGGAGTGGGCCAGCGCCTCGCAGCAGAGATGCTCGAAGAAGGCGCAGACACCCTCATCCAGGAGCGGGTGTCATGACCGCACGGCAATCCAACACCAGCAAGAAGGCGACTGTGAGCAAGACTGCTACGAAGACCGCAGCCACCAAGCGCACCGCTTCGCGCCCCAAGAAGGAGACGCCGGCGCTGAAGCAGAACGGGACGAAGACGGTGACGAAGTCGGCGCCGAAGAAGGCCGCTGCCCAGAAGGTTCCGGCACCGATGGAGCCGACCAAGCCCTCCGCACCGGTGGGGTACGTCTCGTTCGTCGGCAGCGGCCCGGGTGACCCCGAGCTGCTCACGGTGCGGGCGGTGGACCTGATCCGCGAGGCCGAGGTGGTCGTCACCGAGGTTCCCTCGCACATCGAGCTGGTCCGCAGCGTGCTGGGACTCCCGGCGCCGCGGCTGACAGTGGACGAGGACGGCAATCAGGTCGAGGAGCCCGCAGCGGAGGGCCCCGCGTTCGTCGACGGCGGCTTCGGTCAGGACGGTCAGCCGCTGACCCATGCCGCCCGCGCCAAGGTCGTGGTGAAGCAGGCAAAGTCCGGCAAGCGCGTCGTACGCCTCATGGCCGGCGACCCGTTCGTCTACGCGTCCGGACCCGAGGAGGCGCAGGCTTGCGTCAAGGCGTGCATCGGGTTCGAGATCGTGCCCGGTGTCTCGTCGGTGACCGCGGTCCCGGCGTACGCCGGCATCCCGCTCACGACGAAGAACAACCGCGAGGTCGCGGTCGTCACCTGCAGCGACGCGAGGATCGACTGGTCGCAGTACGCCGACGGCCGGACCCTGGTGCTGCTGTCCGCGGTGAGCTCGATCGGGGAGATCGCGCAGGCGCTCGTCGCCGCCGGTCGTCCGGCCGGCACCCCGGTCTCGATGACCCGGGTCGGCACGACGACCGAGCAGGCGACCGTGGTCTCCACCCTCGACCACATCGCCGCCGACGCACGCGCCGCGCGGATGACCCCGCCGGCGGTCACCGTCGTCGGTGACGTGGTCGACCTGCGTGGCGCGCTGTCCTGGTTCGAGACCAAACCGCTGTTCGGCTGGCGCGTCCTGGTGCCCCGCACCAAGGAGCAGGCCGGCTCGCTGTCCTCGCGGCTACGTGGCTACGGCTCCGTGCCCGAGGAGGTGCCGACCATCTCGGTAGAGCCGCCGCGGAACCCGCAGCAGATGGACAAGGCCATCCGTGGCCTGGTCGAGGGCCGTTACGAGTGGATCGCGTTCACCTCGGTGAACGCCGTGAAGGCAGTACGCGAGAAGTTCGACGAGTACGGCCTGGACGCCCGGGCGTTCTCCGGCCTGAAGATCGCCGCGGTCGGCGACAAGACCGCAGCGGCCATCGGTGACTGGGGCCTGCGCGCCGACCTGGTGCCGTCCGGGGAGCAGTCCGCCCGCGGGCTGCTCGAGGACTGGCCGCCGTACGACGACGTGCTCGACCCGATCAACCGGGTGTTCCTGCCCCGCGCCGACATCGCCACCGAGACGCTGGTGGCCGGCCTGATCGAGCTGGGATGGGAGGTCGACGACGTGACGGCGTACCGCACGGTGCGGGCCACTCCGCCGCCGGCGCCGACCCGTGAGGCGATCAAGTCCGGCAAGTTCGACGCGGTCGTGTTCACCTCCTCGTCCACGGTGCGGAACCTGGTCGGCATCGCCGGCAAGCCGCACGCCTCGACGATCATCGCGGTGATCGGTCCGGCCACCGCGAAGACCGCGGAGGAGCACGGGCTGCGGGTCGACGTCCTCGCTCCGTCGCCCTCGGTCGAGGTTCTCGTGGACGCGCTCGCCGACTTCGGCGCCGCCCGTCGAGCGTCGCTGATCGAGTCGGGGCAGCCGGTTACCAAGCCGTCCGACCGGCGCCCCTCGGCCCGCCGCAAGGCCACCTGAGTCGATGGGGTACCCCGAGATCAGGCCGCGCCGGCTCCGGCGTACCCCGGCGATCCGCCGGCTCGTCGCGGAGACCACGCTCGAGGCGCGCCAGCTGGTGCTGCCGATGTTCGTCCGTGAGGACTTGTCGGAGCCGAACCCGATCTCGAGCATGCCCGGCGTCGTGCAGCACACCCGTGACTCGCTGCGCAAGGCGGTCGCCGAGGCCGCCGAGCTCGGGCTCGGCGGGGTGATGCTGTTCGGGATCCCCGCGCACAAGGACCCGCGGGGCAGTGGCGGCGTGGACCCGGGAGGGATCCTCAACGTCGCGATCCGGGACGCCGTGGCCGAGGTCGGCGGGGCGATCCCGGTGATGGCCGACCTGTGCCTGGACGAGTTCACCGACCACGGCCACTGCGGCGTGCTCACCGCGACCGGTGAGGTCGACAACGACGCCACCCTCGAGGTGTACGCCGAGATGGCGGTCGCCCAGGCCGCGGCCGGCGTGGATGTCGTGGGGCCGAGCGGGATGATGGACGGTCAGGTGGCGGCGGTTCGAGCCGCCCTCGACTCAGCCGGCCACGACGGCGTCGCGATCCTGGCGTACTCCGCCAAGTACGCCTCCGCGTTCTACGGCCCGTTCCGCGAGGCCGTCGACTCCTCCCTGCAGGGCGACCGGCGCAGCTACCAGCAGGACCCGGCGAACGTTGTCGAGGGCGTCCGCGAGGCGCTGCTCGACCTGGCCGAGGGCGCCGACATGGTGATGGTCAAGCCGGCCCTGGCCTACCTCGACGTGCTCCGCGCGGTGCGCGAGTCGGTGGACGTCCCCGTCGCGGCGTACAACATCTCCGGCGAGTACTCCATGGTCGAGGCGGCCGCCGCCAACGGCTGGATCGACCGTGAGGCCGCGATCATGGAGACGCTGACCTCGATCCGTCGCGCCGGTGCCGACGTCGTGCTGACGTACTGGGCCGCCGAGGCCGCCCAGCTGCTCCGCCGCTAACTGTTGAGTTCCGCCTTGTTCCCAGCTGAGTTGCCTGAAATGGTGCCGGCGAGTCAGCTCCATGCCCACACATTTGCGCTGAAGGCTTGGCAGCGAACGGGTCAGTCGAGCAGGCCGCCGGTTACACCGCCCAGGATGTCGAGGATGTTCGCGATCACACCGTCCGCGGCTGACTTCCCGCCGTCGACGTAGGCGCTGATGCAGTTCTGGACCTGTGCGGTGCTGGCGCCTTCCCCGGAGAGCTGGTTGTTGCAGTAGGCCGTGGCCTCCTGGGTCAGCGCCTCGAGAGCGGCCGCGGCGTCGTCGGCCGTGTCCTCGACCGGGTCGGTGGTGTCTTCGACCGGGTCCTCCGGGGCATCGCCGGGGCTGCCGGGGGCCGCCGGCGTGCCGGGGCCGGTGGAGCCACCACCACCACCGCCACCGCTGGCGCCGCCGGTCGGGCCGGTGCTGCCATCGTTGCCCGCACTGTCCTGGCCGGGCTGGGCGTTGCTCCCCTTCTCGGTGCCCGGGTTCTTCTTGCCGGTGGTGGTCGGCTTGACCACGGAGTTGCCGGAGCTCGGCGCGAAGACGGTCGGGGCCGCGGTGCCGTTGGGGACCGACGAGTAGTCGCCGTCGACGTAGGCGTTCATGATCGACAGCACCAGGTTCACGTAGTCCTGGCTGTGGTTGTAGCGGTACACCGAGGAACGCTGACCCTGGTCGGTGGAAAGGTCCTCGTCGCCGGAGCAGAGGTACACGGCCGTGGCCAGTGCCGCGTCGTCGATGTCCTGCGGGTCGCGCACGCCGTCCCCGTCGGCGTCGACCCCCACCACGGACCAGGTGGAGGGGATGAACTGCATGGGGCCGATCGCGCGGTCGAAGACCTGGTCGTCGTCGTACTGGCCGGCGTCGGTGTCGCTGATCTCCGCGGTGCCGTTGCTTCCGTCGAGCGGGATGCCGTAGATGCCGGGGACGCTCTTGCCGTCCTCGTTCAGCGTGTTGCCGCCGTAGCGACCGTGGTCGGACTCCACGCGACCGATCGCGGCGATCAGCTGCCAGGCGACCTTGCAGGAGGGGTCGGCCGAGTTGATCACCTGGGCGGCGCGCTGGTACGCGGCCAGGGCGGCCGAGGGGATGCCGTTCGTGGAGGCGCTGGAGATCACGCTCCGGGCGGCACCCGCGGGCACCCCGGGCGCAATCTCACCGGGACGGGTGAGGCTGGCCGGGGCGTCGATGGCTTCGTTGGGGAGCGACGTGCCGTCGGGGAGGGACTGCTCCTGCTGGGCGGCGCTCGCAGTGCTCGTCGCCGCGATGCTCGCGGTCCATGCGCCCGAGAGCAGTGCGAGCGGCACGAGCGCCGTCGCTTTCTGCCAGGTGCTCAGTCTTTTGTGAGACATGTGTCCCGTTCTCCCCAATCTGTTACGCCCCGGCTGCCCGTCGACACCTACCCGGGAACTCCCTCGTTCATGCCAACGAGCGAGCCGCGGGAAGGTTACGGACGAGTAGCCTCCGAGAACCGGCGTCAGAGAAGCTTCATCCTCTCAGGTGTTTGAGCAGCGTCACACCCGGGCCGCAGGGGCTGGATTCGTTCTCCCCGGCGCCCTCGGGGACAATGACCGGGTGACTTCAGCCAGCCCCACCCCGCTCGCCACCACCGCGTCGGCCGCCCTCTTCGACAGGGCCCGCGCCGTGACCCCGGGCGGTGTCAACTCCCCGGTCCGCGCCTTCAACGCGGTCGGCGGCACACCGCGCTTCATCGAGAGCGCACGCGGCGCGTATCTCACCGACGTGGACGGCAACCAGTATGTCGACCTCGTCTGCAGCTGGGGGCCGATGCTGCTCGGTCACGCGCATCGCGATGTGCTCGCCGCGGTCGCCGAGGCCGCGGCCCGCGGCACGTCGTACGGCACCCCCACCCGTCCCGAGGTCGAGCTCGCCGAGGAGATCGTCGCGCGCACCCCGGTGGACAAGGTCCGCTTCGTCTCCTCGGGCACCGAGGCCACCATGTCCGCGATCCGGCTGGCCCGCGGCTTCACCGGCCGTGAGCTGGTGGTGAAGTTCGCCGGCTGCTACCACGGGCACGTCGACTCCCTGCTCGCCTCCGCCGGATCCGGCCTGGCAACCTTCGCGGTTCCGGGTACGCCGGGCGTGCCGGCCGCGTCCACGGCGGCCACCCTCGTGCTGCCCTACAACGACGTCGAGGCGGTGCAGCGGGCATTCGCCGAGCACGGCGACAGGATCGCCTGCCTGATCACCGAGGCCGCACCCGGGAACATGGGCGTGGTACCTCCCGCGCCGGGCTTCAACAAGTTCCTCGCCGAGAGCTGCGCGAAGCATGGGGCGCTGTTCGTCAGCGACGAGGTGATGACCGGTTTCCGGGTCACCCGCTCAGGGCAGTACGGGCTCGATGGCGCCGTCGAGGGTTGGAAGCCGGACCTGGTCACCTTCGGCAAGGTGATGGGTGGCGGCTTCCCGGCGGCGGCGTTCGGCGGCCGCGCGGACGTGATGTCCCACCTCTCGCCCGAGGGGCCGGTCTACCAAGCGGGCACCCTGTCCGGGAACCCGATCGCGACGACGGCGGGGCTGACCACGCTCCGGCTCGCGACCGACGACGTCTACGCCCGCATCGACAAGGCCTCCCTGGTCCTCCAGGAGGCCGTCGCGGCGGCGCTCGGGGAGGCCGGCGTGCCGCACGTCATCCAGAGCAGCGGGAACATGTTCAGCGTCTTCTTCGTCGAGGAAGGCGTGAGCGCCGTACCCGACTTCGAGGCTGCAGCCGGACAGCGCGTGGACCGGTTCAGGGCGTTCTTCCACGCGATGCTCGACCAGGGTGTGTACCTACCGCCCAGTGCCTTCGAGTGCTGGTTCCTCTCCGCCGCCCATGACGACCGGGCTCTCGACAAGATCATCTCGGCACTTCCGGCCGCGGCCCGTGCGGCTGCGGCAGCCACCCCGTCCGACGCTATTCCCACTACCGGGGGAGTCTCATGAACACCGTCGTCCACCTGCTCCGCCACGGTGAGGTGCACAACCCGGAAGGCGTGTTGTACGGCCGCCGGGACGGCTACCACCTGTCCGACCTCGGGCAGCAGATGGCGCAGCGGGTCGCGGACACCGTCGGTGATCGCGACATCACCCACGTCGTCTCCTCGCCGCTTGCACGCGCCCAGGAGACAGCCGCGCCGCTGGCCAAGACCCGCGGCGTCGACATCGTCTCGGACCTGCGGGTGATCGAGTCCACCAACGTCTTCGAGGGGCAGACCTTCGGGGTCGGCGACGGCGTGCTCAGGAAGCCGGCGGCCTGGCGGCACCTGTGGAACCCCTTCAAGCCGTCGTGGGGTGAGCCCTACAAGCAGGTCGTCGCCCGGATGATGGCGGCGGTGTACGACGCCCGCGACGCTGCCTCTGGGCACGAGGCCGTGATCGTCTCGCACCAGCTGCCGATCTGGATCACCCGGCTGCACGTGGAGGGCAGGCCGTTCCTGCACGACCCGCGCCGCCGCCACTGCACGCTGTGCAGCCTGACCTCGTTCACGTTCGACGGCGAGAACCTGGTCAACCTCCGCTACTCCGAGCCGGCCGCCGACCTCATCCCGGTCGCGGACCGCAAGGCCACCTTCTCCGCGGGTGGCGCCCCCGCCGCGGACAGGCCTCCGTCGGCAGGAGCCTGAGAAGTTGTCGCTTTCCCGTCGTCCGGTCGCCGTGCTGGTGGCCGCGCTGTTGAGCAGTGCGGTGCTCGCCGGCTGCACGGACACGCCGAGCGGCTCCGGGGAAGCCGGGTTCATCTCCGGGAAGGGCGTGATCACCAAGCTCCCGCTCGCCGAGCGCGAGAAGCCCGGCGATGTGTCCGGCGAGACGATCGACGGTGACGCCATCTCCTTGGCGGACTACGCCGGTCAGACCGTGGTCGTCAACGTGTGGGGGTCCTGGTGCGCGCCGTGCCGGGCCGAGGCGCCCGACCTCGTCGACGCGGCCGCGGCACTCGAGTCCAAGGACGTCGCGTTCCTGGGGATCAACTCGCGTGACCTGAACCAGGCCGCCGCGCGCGCTTTCGTGCGACGCTTCGACATTCCGTACCCCAGCATCTACGACCAGGGCGGCCAGACCCTGTTGGCGTTCAGGGGGACGCTCACCGCCAACTCGATCCCGAGCACCGTGGTGATCGACGACCAGGGCAGGGTCGCGGCGCGGGTCCTCGGCGAGGTCTCCCGGAGCACGCTGGTCGGGCTGGTCGAGGACGTGCAGGCGGGCGCGAGCTGATGGTGCCGATGGACCTCGGGGACTGGTTCGCGAACACGGCACTGTCCGGGTCTCTTCTGCTGGCGGTTCCGGTCGCCCTCGTGGCGGGGCTGGTGTCGTTCTTCTCACCGTGTGTCGTGCCGCTGCTCCCGGGGTACCTCTCGTACGCCACCGGCCTGTCCGGAGCGGACCTCGAGTCCGCGCGGCGCGGTCGGTTGGTGCTCGGGACCTCGCTGTTCGTGCTCGGCTTCTCGGTCGTGTTCGTCGCCCTCGGCACCGCCTCCGGCGCGCTCGGCGACTGGCTGGTCGTCTACAGCCGGCAGATCAGCATCGTGCTGGGTTCTCTCACGATCCTGGTCGGGATCGCGTTCCTCGGCTTCGTCCCGTGGATGCAGCGCGACGTGCGCGTGCACCGGGTCCCGAACGTCGGGCTCGGCGCGGCGCCGCTGCTGGGCGTCCTGTTCGGCCTCGGCTGGACCCCCTGCATCGGGCCGACCCTGTCCGCCGTCCAGGTGCTCGCGTTCCAGGAGGGCACCGCCGGGCGTGGTGCCCTGCTCAGCTTCGTCTACTGCATCGGTCTCGGTGTCCCCTTCATCATCGCCGCGCTCGCCTTCAGGCGGATGCTCGGTGCGGTGAAGTGGGTACGTCGGCACCAGGCGTGGGTGACCCGGATCGGTGGGGTCATGCTGATCCTCGTCGGGCTGCTGCTGGTCACCGGGGTCTGGGATGTGTGGGTGTCCTACCTGCGTGGCTGGGTCGGCTCGTTCTCGGTGGCTGTGTGAGATGACCCCCGAGCAAGCGCCCGTCGTCGAGTCCCCCCAGGCGGCAGCCGGTGGGGCTGCCACCACGCCGCCGACACCTCCGTCCTCGCCGCCCGCCCTCTCGCCGGTCGAGCTCGGCCGGTGGGCGTGGCGACAGCTCACCTCCATGCGCACCGCGCTGGTGCTTCTGTTCCTGCTGGCGCTGGGCGCTATCCCCGGGTCGATCGTTCCGCAGCGTGCCGTCGACTCGCTGGCCGCGGCCCGCTGGGAGGACCAGCACCCGACACTGGCCCCGATCTACGACGCGCTCGGGCTGTTCTCGGTCTACAACTCGGTGTGGTTCAGCGCGATCTACATCCTGCTGATGGTGTCGCTGGTCGGCTGCATCCTGCCCCGGTTGAGGATCTACTGGCGCGGGATGCGGGCGCGGCCACCGCGGCCACCCCGCAACCTGGTCAGGCTGCCCGAGTCCCGGACGTTCGAGGTGGCCGCGGAGCCGTCCGCCGCCCTGGACCACGCCCGGTCGGTGCTCGCCAGGAAGAGGTACCGGGTCGACGTACACCCGGACTCGACCAGCGACGGCGCGACCACCGACGGCGGGGCGGTTGCCGGGGAGCGGGGCTACCTGCGTGAGGCCGGGAACCTGCTGTTCCACGTGTCCCTGCTCGTGGTGCTGGTCGGGTTCGCGCTGGGCAACCTGTACGGCTACAAGGGCGGCGTCATCGTCGTGTCCGGGCAGAGCTTCTCGAACTCGCTGAGCCAGTACGACGACTTCGTCCCCGGCTCGATGTTCGGCGCCGACGAACTGTCCCCGTTCAGCTTCACCGTCGACGACTTCGACGTGAGCTTCCTGCGCGAGGGCGAGCAGGCCGGGATGCCCACCGACTTCTCCGCCGACCTGTCCTACCGCGAGACGCCCGAGGACCCGGAGCAGAAGTACAAGCTGGCGGTGAACCACCCGCTGTCGGTCGAGGGCGGCAGCGTCTTCCTGGTCGGGCACGGCTACGCGCCCCGGGTCACGGTCAAGGACGGCGACGGGAACGTCGCCTACGAGGGCCCGGTCGTGTTCCTGCCGCAGGACTCGACCTTCCAGTCCTTCGGCGTGATCAAGGTCCCGGACGCGATGCCCGAGCAGCTCGGGTTCGAGGGTCTGTTCCTGCCGACGTACGGCTTCTCCATGGAGCGGGGCCCGTTCTCGCAGTTCCCGGATGCGCTGGATCCGGTGCTGTCGATCCTGCCGTACCACGGCGACCTCGGGCTCGACGCCGGAGCGCCACAGTCCGTCTACGAGCTCGACAAGGACAAGCTGGACGTCTTCGAGAAGGACAGCGGTGCGGACTTCCGGCTCGACATCGCGCTCGGGCAGACCAAGCAGCTGCCGGACGGCGCCGGGTCGATCACGTTCGACGGCGTGGACCGCTGGGTGAAGCTGCAGGTCAGCGACAGCCCGGGCAAGGGCATCGCGCTGGGCGGCGTCATCCTCGCCATCGTCGGGCTGCTCGGGTCGCTGTTCATCCGGCCACGGCGGACATGGGTACGAGTGAGCCGCCGCGAGGGGCGTACCTTGGTCGAACTGGCGGGCCTCGACCGCAGCTCGGGCGGGGATCTCAGCGACGAGATCGACGAGCTCGAGAACCTCCTGCAGGACAACGACGCATCGAAGAGGGAGAAGCCGTGACCACCGCGGACCTGGCAGCCTTCAGCAACAACGCGATCGCGTTCGCATCGATCGTCTACGTGCTGGCGTTCCTCAGCCACCTGGCCGAGTGGGTGCTGGGCCGCACCGTTCCGGCCAGCACCCTCGAGCTGCAGCCGGCCACGGTGGGCGCCGGGGTGGGCGCTGAGCTCAGCTCCGGGGTGGATGGCCCGGCGGACTCGCCGGGCTCCATCGAGGAGAGGTCCGATCGCATCGAGCTCTTCGGCCGGATCGGTATCGCACTCACCGTCGTTGCTGCGCTGCTGCATCTCGCCGGTCTGGTCACGCGTGGCCTCGGGGCGGAACCCGCCCGGGTGCCGTGGGGCAACATGTATGAGTTCTCCCTGACCGGCACCTTCGGGGTGACGCTGATCTACCTCGCGCTGCTGCGCAAGTACCAGCTGCGCTGGCTCGGCCCGGTGGTCACCGGGTTTGCCGTCGTCATCCTGATGCTCGCCGTGCTGGTGCTCTACGTGCCGGCCGGCCCGCTCGTGCCGGCGCTGCACTCGTACTGGCTGGTGATCCACGTGATCGCCGCGATCATCGCCACCGGTGCCTTCACGGTCGGCGGGATGGCCTCACTCCTCTTCCTGGTCAAGAGTCGAGCCGAGGCCCGGGGCAGCGTGCGCAGCACGGGCTACATCGCCCGGCTCCCGCAGGCCTCCGTGCTCGACCGGGTGGCGTACCGGATGCACGCCTTCGGTTTCCCGATCTGGACGTTCGCGGCGCTGGTGGCAGGCCCGATCTGGGCGGAGTACGCCTGGGGTCGCTACTGGGGCTGGGACCCCAAGGAGGTCTGGGCGTTCATCACCTGGGTGATCTATGCGGCTTACCTGCACGCCCGGGCGACCGCGGGCTGGAAGGGCAGGGCGGCGGCGATCATCGCGCTGATCGGTCTGGCCACGCTGCTGTTCAACTTCGTGGGGATCAACTACTTCTTCGGGAGCACCAGCCAGCACTCCTACGCGGGCTGACGGCTCACCCGCTCACTCGGGGCGCGGCTGGTCCTGCTCGGAGCGGTCCGGCTCGGCGCTGGGCTGCCCGTCGGCCTGCCCGTCCGGCTTCTCGCCGGGCGACTTGTCGGGCTTCCTAGTCTCCTTCTTGCCCTGTGCCTTGCCGGGCTTGGCCTGCTCCTCCCGGACGGCGTGGCGGCGTCGCCGCTCCAGCTCGCGGAGGAAGTCCTCGTCGTCGTCGGGCCCGAGTGCGCGCTTGTACGGCGCCGCGCGGGTTGCGCTGGGGCGCGGGCGCTTGCCGCGACGGCGGCGCTCCATCAGCCAGAACAGGCTGTAGACCACGGCGGCGAAGACCACGACGACGAGCAAGATCTTTCCCACACCTCCAGAGTAGGCACCGGGGCAAGTCCCCGCTCGTGGACTGCGGCGAATGAGACCGGAATGGTGCGGACTAGGCTTGTGTGGTGAAGGAATTCGTCATTTACACCTTGTCGCGGCTCGGTCTGTTCGTCGCGTCGTACGCCGTCGTGGTCGGTGTCTACCTCCTCGTGACCGGGGCGAGCTCCATCCCGCTGTTCTGGCCCTTCCTGGTCGCCATCGTGATCTCATCGATTGCGTCGGTCTACCTCCTCAAGCAGCAGCGGGCCCGCTTCGCAGCTGTGGTGGAGCGACGCGCCTCCGCGGCCTCGCGACGCTTCGAGGAGGCGCGGGCCAAGGAAGATGAACCCGACAGCTGATCGGAACCGGTGGTGCAGGTGAGTGCGGATGGGAAAGGCCGGATGGAGCCCCAGAAGGACGGCTGTTGCACGGTCGCTCAACGATCCGGCCGTGGCGACCGCGACTGGGTGAACGAGGCGGTCCGGAAGGTCGAGGCGGACGGGAACAGGTCGGCGGACACCCACCTGCACGTGTTCCCCCTGCCGCCTGAGTGGGACATCGACCTCTACCTCAAGGACGAGTCAGTCCACCCGACCGGGTCGCTGAAGCACCGGCTCGCCCGGTCGCTGTTCCTCTACGCGCTCTGCAACGGCTGGGTCGTGGAGGGGACCACGGTGATCGAGGCCTCTTCGGGCTCGACCGCGGTCTCGGAGGCCTACTTCGCACGCCTGCTCGGGCTGCCGTTCGTGGCCGTGATGCCGGCCAGCACGTCGCGGGAGAAGATCGAGCTGATCGAGTTCTATGGCGGCCGCTGCCACCTCGTCGACGACCCGTCGACGATCTACGAGGAGTCGCGCCGCCTCGCCGCCGAGTCCGGTGGGCACTACATGGACCAGTTCACCTTCGCCGAGCGGGCCACCGACTGGCGCGGTAACAACAACATCGCCGAGTCGATCTTCGGTCAGCTGTCCCAGGAGCGGCACCCGATCCCGGAGTGGGTCGTGGTAGGTGCCGGCACCGGTGGCACGTCCGCCACGATCGGCCGATTTGTGCGCTTCCGCCGCTATGACACCCGGTTGTGCGTCGTGGACCCCGAGAACTCCGCGTTCTTCGAGGGCTGGGCCAGGGACGACACCACGCACACGACGGGCAAGGCGTCGCGGATCGAAGGCATCGGGCGGCCCCGGGTGGAGCCGTCGTTCGTCCCCGCGATCGTGGACTCGATGATGTCGGTCCCGGATGCGGCCTCGATCGCGGCCGCCCGCTGGTGCAGCTCGGTGACCGGCAAGCTCGTCGGCGGTTCCACAGGCACTGCGCTGTGGGGGTCGCTGAAGCTGGTGGCCCAGATGCGCGCCGCGGGGGAGGCAGGCAGCGTGGTCACCCTGCTGTGTGACGGCGGCGAGAGGTACGCCGGCACGTACTACAACGACGACTGGCTGGCGGCTCAGGGCATCGACATCGCGCCGTACCTTCGGACGCTGGAGAAGTTCGCGGACTCCGGCGACTGGAGCGAACCCCGGAGCTGACACCTGGGTCGACGAGCCGTGCCTCAGGCGGTGTGGACGCGGTCGTTGTCGATGGGGTCGCGGTCGAGGTAGACCTGGATGCCGACTTGTCCGGAGCTCCGGCGCCGGCGTTCGGCTCTGCCGGGGACGGGTTGCTCGTCGGTCTCCTGGGCCTGGGTCTGGCTGGGTTCCCGGTCCTCGGGTTGGGTGATTCTGCGGGTGCCGGTGTGGTCGACGAGGAAGAACTGGTTGTGCTGGTTCTTCCAGATGTAGATGCCGGGGAAGGGTTGGCGGACCTCGAGGGGTCCGAAGGTCTTGATCATGTGGTGGAACCGGCTCATCGGCCCGTAGTTGCCCAGCCGGGACTGGCCCGGCCGACCGCCGTGGTGCTGGGGGAGGTAGGCGATGGTGTGGTCGACCTGGGTGCTGGTTCGGTCGGGTGCTGGTTCGGTCGGGGTTGGGGGAGAACGGGTAGCTGTCGGCCGGCGTCAACAGGCGCACGGCCTCGCGATGTCGGTCCGGGATCTCATAGGCGTCGACCGGTGCCTGGTGGGCGAGGTCGATCACGGGTTTGATCAGGAACCGTTGGTAGGGGGCGAGGTTCTCCCTGACGAACTGGTGGGTGACCGGGCCCTCGTCCTCCCAGCGGGCGACCCCGTGCCGGTCCCGGATGATCGCGTCCTGGGAGACGTGCAGGTAGCAGGTGATCGTGGGTAGCGGCCGGGTCGGGTCGTAGCTCCACCGGCCGGTCCCGCTGTCGGGGCCGATGTCGCCGGGCCGGAACGGCCGCGGCTTGAGGAACGCCGACGGGTCACCGGCCAACCCGGGCCGCCGCAGGACGGGCACCGCCCCGGCGCCGGCTCCGACTCCGGGTCGTCGGGGTCGTCGGCGTCGTTCTGGGAGGGGTGCACATCCCCTTCGCCGACCGGCTCGTCGTCGTGGAGGGGGAGCGGCTGGTCCTGGCCTCCGCCCGCGTCGCCGTCGTCTCCGCGGCCGGCGCCGGCGCCGCTACCGCTGTGGGTTCCGTGTTTCTGGGCGCGGTGGTCGGCGTAGGCGTGGAGGAGCTCGACGGCCTGGGTGGGGTTGGCCATGATCAGGCAGGCCTTGAGCCGGCGTTCGTCCTCGTTGTCGGGGTCGCCGAGGGCCTGCAGCGCGTCGGCGAGGTAGGCGACGGTGGCGTCGAACCGGGTGATCAGCGCGGTGCCGGCGCGGATGCAGAACATCTTCATCCCGTGCTCGCTGGACCGGGACGCCCGCGCGAACCGGCGGTCCCGGGCCTCGGCCTCCCGTCGCGCGGCGGTCTCCGGGTCCGCGGCGACCACCTTCCCGGCGACCAGGTGTTGGAAGTCGGCCCGGGACCTGCGGCCGTCGGCGGCCTGGACCACCTCGGCGTCGACGAACCCGGCGGCCTCCACGCGTCAGGTGCCGGGTCTTCTGTGCGACGTGGCGGGCGACGTAGACCCGGACCTCGCCGGACCGGACCCGGGCCCACAGCCTCGGGAGCCGGTGCCGGGTGTCCAGCGCGTCGGCGACCAGGAACCTGACCGCGGCCGCTGAGATCCCGAGCGCGAGGGCGAGGTTGGCGACCGCGAACTCCCAGATCGCCGGCGTGCCGGGGCCACCGAACCGGCGGAGCTTCTCCATCCCGGGCAGCGACGGCCCGTCCGCGGGCCGGGACTCGGGGCCGTGCAGGTCCGCGTAGTGCGCGGCGAGCACGTAGTTCTCGGTCTCCGCGGCCAGCAGCGCCGCCTGGTTGCCGCCGGCGCGCGCGAGGATCTCCTCGACGTTCAGCTCATCGACCGGGCGGGTGTTCATGGGACAAACCTAGGCAAGACCACCGACATTCAGAGCCCCGATTCGGCCTACCCACAAGCAGAAACAAGAAATCTTGCCCGGTCTCGACATGCTCGACCAACGGTGGGGTCTCGACCGGTTCGGTCGTTGGGTAGTTCACCAGCATAAATGGGCCCGGCCAGGGGTACACACCGCACCGTCACCAGCATGCGAGGAGAGCACGAGCACATGCAGCTTCCCGTGGAACGAGGCCGGCTCAGCGCCGGAGTCATCGCGGCACTCGCCGGCCGAGCCGCGTTGGCCGGTGATGAGCTGGTCCGCCAGATCCGCAGCCTGCCCCCGGCCGTCGACCCGGCAGTCGACCCGGCCGTCGACCCGGCCGTCGACCCGATCGTCGACGACGACTTCCACCTCGCCCTCTGGGTGATGTACGAGCTGCACTACCGCGGCTTCGAGGACGTCGACGGCGCCTGGGAGTGGGACCCCGATCTGCTGCGGGTACGCCGTGAGCTCGAGTCGGTGTTCGAGGCCGAGCTCCGACGACGTACGGAGGAGACGGTGACGGCCGTCACCGGGGCCGAGGGCGATGTCGCAACAAGGCTTTTCGAGCTGACCGAGTCGTTCGAAGGTCCGTCGGTCGCCCGGTTCGTGCAGCGCGAGGCGACGCTCGAACAGTTCGCCGAGTTCATGGTGCAGCGCAGCGTCTACCACCTGAAGGAGTCCGACCCGTCCTCCCTGGTGATCCCGCGCATCACCGGGAAGCCGAAGGCCGCTCTGGTCGAGCTGCTGTACGACGAGTACGGCGCCGGCCGACCCGACCGGGTGCACGCCACGATGTTCGGCGACGCGCTTGAAGCATGTGGCCTGGAACGTGAGTACGGCGCCTACATCGACCAGGTCCCCGGCTACACGCTCGCAGTGAACAACGCCATGAGCATGCTCGGGCTGCACCGGAGGCTGCGGGCCGCGGCGATGGGGCACCTCGGCGCCTTCGAGGCGACCAGCTCCCTGCCGTGCCGGAAGCTGGTCGGCGGGATCAGGAGGCTCGGGCTCGCCGAGCCGGCTGCGGAGTACTTCGACGAGCACATCGAGGCCGACGCGGTGCACGAGCAGCTGGCACTCCGAGACATCTGTGGGGGTCTGGTCGCCCAGGACCCGGCCCTGGAGACGGACGTGTTCTTCGGTGCGACGGTGTGCCTCTACCTGGACACGGTCGCGGCCGGGCAGATGCTCGGTGCCTGGCAGCAGGGCGAGACCAGCCTGCGCGTGGTGGACACCGAGGCAGTGGCGTCATGAGGGTCGTTCCGAGCGGGACGCCGGAACCGGTCGCCACCGGTGGGAGGGGTGTCGAGGTCACCCCGTGCCCAGACGGCCCGCTGCTGGTGCGTGGGGCGGACGCAGTGCGCGACGGCGAGGGCAGGGCCCATCAGGTGACGCGGCCGGTCGTCGCGGTCTGCGCGTGCGACAAGTCCCAGCGGATGCCGTGGTGTGACGGCACGCACAAGGTGATCCCGAAGTCGTAGGTCAGACCAGCAGGCCGACGAACACACCAGCTGCATAGGTCAGCTCGGCCAGGCCCGTCTTCTGCAGGACCGGGATCAGTCCCCTGCCCGTCGTACCCGCCAGCACCACCCGCACCGCGGGGACCGCGGCGACCAGGTACGCGAAGCCGAGGAACGCCCACCGCGTGGTCGCGAAGCCCAGGGCCAGAAGGGCGATCGCCGCCGCGACCACCAGGAAGACGAAGAGCGCGCGGGTCCGTTCCTCGCCCAGCAGCACCGCCAGCGTCCGCTTGCCGGCGACGCGGTCGGTTGGGATGTCCCGCAGGTTGTTGGCGACGAGGATCGCGCAGGCCAGCGCCCCGACACCGACCGCGGCGCACAAGGAGGGCAGGAGGGTCTCGGGGTCCAGCGACGAGGTCTGGACGTACGTCGTGCCCACCACCGCGACCAGCCCGAAGAAGACGAAGACCATGACCTCGCCGAGGGCGTTGTAGCCGTAGGGGTTCCTGCCGCCGGTGTAGAACCAGGCAGCCACGATGCAGAGCAGCCCGACGGCGACCAGCCACCAGCTCGTGGTCACCGCGAGCACCAGGCCGGCGACGGCGGCTACCCCGAAGCACGTGAACGCGGCGAGCTTCACCGAGCGCGCCGTCGCGACTGCGGAACCCACCAGGCGCAGGGGCCCGACCCGGCCCTCGTCGGTGCCGCGGATACCGTCGGAGTAGTCGTTCGCGTAGTTGACGCCGACCTGCAGCGCCAGCGCGACGACCAGCGCCAGGAATGCCTTCCACCACACCGCCTGGTCGAGGTACGCGGCGACGCCGGTGCCGGCGAGGACGGGCGAGACGGCCGCCGGAAGCGTGCGTGGGCGCGCGCCTTCCAGCCACTGTGCGGGGGTTGCCATAGCCGGTAAGTCTGGCAGGCATAGCGTTACCTCTCGTGAGCAGCCTGCGCCCCGTGACCGGAACCCCCGCCGAGGTGCTCGCACTGCTACGGGAATGGGACACGCTCCCGGGCGAGCCCGAGCCGCTCGTCATCGAGACGTCCGGCTCGACCGGAGCCCCGAAACGGGTTGTGCTTTCCAGGACGGCGATGCGTGCCTCGGCCTCGGCGACGCACGAACGGATGGGTGGCCCGGGGCAGTGGCTGCTGAACCTGCCCGCGTCCTACGTGGCCGGCGTCCAGGTGCTGTTCCGCTCCGTGCTCGCCGGAACCGACCCGGTGCTCCTCGACGAGCACGCTCACTTCCGGGCCGCCGCCGCGGCGATGTCGGGTGAGCGTCGCTACGTTTCCCTGGTCCCGACGCAGCTCCACCGGATGCTCCGGTCGCCGCTCGACGCGGCGGCCCTGCGCACCTTCGACGTGATCCTGGTCGGCGGCGCCGCCGTCGGCGACGAGCTGCGTGCGGCGGCTGCGCGTGCGGACGTGCGGGTTGTCGCGACGTACGGGATGAGCGAGACCTGCGGTGGATGTGTGTACGACGGAGTGCCGCTCGACGGTGTCGCGCTCGCGGTCTCCACCGACGGCCAGATCCGGATCGGCGGACCGACCCTGTTCTCCGGCTACCAGGACGACCTCGCGCGGACGAACGAGGTGATGGACGGTGGCTGGTTCCTCACCTCGGACTACGGGCGGCTCGACGAGGACGGCCGGTTGCATGTCCTCGGCCGGATGGACGACGTGGTGATCACCGGCGGGGTCAACGTGCCGACGCAGGCCGTCGCCGAGCGCCTGCTCAGCCACCCGAGCGTGGAGGCCGCCGAGGTCGTCGGGATCTTCGACGCCGAGTGGGGGCAGCGGGTTGTTGCTGTGGTCGTCTCGGTGCGGGGTGTCGCGGCGCGCAAGGTCCCCGGCCTCGAGGATGTGCGCAACTGGGTCGCCCAGGTGCATCCGCGCGAGTGGGCTCCGCGCCAGCTGGTCCGGGTCGACGACATCCCGCTGCTCCCGAACGGGAAGGTGGACCGGAAGGCGGTCGAGCGGATCGCGGCCCAGCACCGGACGAAGCGGGTGTCGACGCGGGAGGAGGGGCGGTGAGCCCACCGGCGGCGTGGCACGTGTTCTCGATCCCGATGCGGACCCGTTTCCGGGGGATCACCACCCGGGAGGGGGTGCTGGTCCAGGGACCCGCAGGCTGGGGTGAGTTCAGCCCGTTCCTGGAGTACGACGCACGCGTCGCCGCGCCCTGGCTGCGTTGTGCACGGGAGGCCGCGCACGACGGCTGGCCGACCCCGCTCCGGACCAGCGTCCCCGTCAACGTCACCGTGCCGGCGGTCGACCCCGAGCAGGCGGCGCGGACCGTCCGCGCGAGCCAGGGCTGCCGCACCGCGAAGGTGAAGGTGGCCGAGCCCGGGCAGACCCTGGGCGACGACCAGGCCCGCGTCGAGGCGGTGCGCGACGCACTCGGACCGGACGGGCGGATCCGCGTCGACGCCAACGGCGGCTGGTCGGTCGACGAGGCGGTCACCGCCATCGCGGCCCTCGACCGTTCCGCGGCAGGGTTGGAGTACGTCGAGCAACCCTGCGAGACCGTCGAGGACCTGGCCCGGGTGAGGCTGCGCGTCGAGGTACCCATCGCGGCCGACGAGTCCATCCGTCGCGCCGAGGACCCGTACCTGGTCAGGGACCTGGAGGCCGCCGACATCGCGGTGCTCAAGGTCCAGCCGCTCGGCGGCGTCCGGGCGTGCCTCCGCATCGCCGAGGACATCGGTCTCCCCGTAGTCGTCTCCTCGGCCCTGGAGAGCTCGGTCGGGATCGCCGCGGGTGTCGCACTCGCAGCCGCTCTCCCCGAGCTCCCGTACGCCTGCGGCCTCGCCACCGTCCAGCTGCTGACCGACGACGTCGTGCGACCGTCCCTGCTCCCGGTCGACGGCGCCCTGCCCGTCGTACGCCCGGAGGTCGACCTGGACGCGCTGGACCGGCTGCGCGCTGACGACGTACGCACCGCCGTGTGGGCGCAAAGGTTGGCCGAGATCGAGGCGCTCGGGCAGGATCAGTCCCTGTGACGACCCCCCGCAACGCCGCGACCGCGATGGCCACCGTCCTGGTCGACGAGCTGGTCCGCAGCGGCGTGCGGCACATCGTCCTCGCGCCCGGGTCGCGTTCCGCCGCGCTCGCCTTCGCCGCCCACGCCGCCGCGGAGGAGGGCCGGGTCCGGTTGCACGTGCGGGTCGACGAGCGCTCCGCGGGGTTCCTCGCCCTCGGCATCGCCCGCAGCTCCCGCCGCCCGGTGCCGGTAGTCACCACGTCCGGTACCGCCGTCGCCAACCTGCATCCCGCCGTGCTCGAGGCTTCGCACGCCGGTATCCCGCTGGTCGTGCTGAGCGCGGACCGGCCGGCCGGACTGCGCGGGACGAACGCGAACCAGACCACCGACCAGGTGAAGCTCTTCGGCGACGCGGTGCGTGCCTTCGCGGACGTGCCACCTGGCTTCGCAGGTCCGAGCGAGGCCGACCAGAACGCGTCGTGGCGGTCGCTGGTCGCGCGGATGGTGGCGACAGCGGCAGGGCGTACGACGGGCGCACCAGGACCCGTGCACGTCAACACCCAGTTCTCCGAGCCGCTGACCCCTGACACGGACGGCGGCTGGACCTCGGCGTGCGCCGGGAGGCTGCACGGGCAGCCGTGGACCACTCCGGCCGACCTGGTCCAGGCGCAGAACGAAGCCCTCGAGGACGACCGGGTGACCGTGCTGGTCGCCGGTGACGACGCCGGACCGCCCGCGAGGATCCTGGCCGAGCGGGCCGGCTGGCCACTGCTCGCGGAACCCACCAGCGGCTCCCGCACCGGTGACAACGCGATCCGCACGTACCGGCTGCTGCTCGGGGACGAGGGCCTGGCCGGCCGGATCCGACGCGTGGTCGTCTGCGGCCACCCGACCCTGTCCCGTCCGGTCACCCGGCTGCTGGCGCGAACCGACGTCGAGGTCATCGCGGTGCAGTCGGCGACCGGGTGGACGGACCCCGGACACAACGTCTCCCGGGTCGTCCGAGCCGTCCAGCTCGGACGCTCTTCGACGGAACGCACCGCCTCACCGTGGCTGCAGGAGTGGCGTGACCGCGACGACGAGGTCTCCGCGGCGCTCGACGCGCTGCTCGAGAAGCAGGACGAGCTCACCCCGCACCACGTCGCGGGCGTCGTGAGCGCCGCGCTGCCGGCCGGTGGCCTGCTGTTCGTCGGGGCGTCCAACCCGGTGCGTGACCTGGACCTGATGGTCCCGCGCTACTCGGTGGGCGAACGGCGGCTGGTGATCGCCAACCGGGGCCTCGCCGGCATCGACGGAGCCGTCTCCTCTGCCGTCGGCGCCGCGCTCGGCCGGGAACGGACCACCCGGGCCTTTGCGCTGATCGGTGACGTGACGTTCCTGCACGACAGCAACGGGCTGCTGATCGGGCCGGACGAGGCCCGGCCGGACCTGATGGTCGTGGTCGTCAACGACGACGGCGGGAGCATCTTCGCGTCGCTGGAGCAGGGCGCCCCGTCGTACTCGTCCTCCTTCGAGAAGCTGTTCGGCACCCCGCACCGGGCCGACCTGGCCGCCCTGTGCGCGACGTCCGGCACCCCGCACCGTCGGGTCACCACGCTCGACGAGCTGCGCGCGGCAGTGGACTCGCCGGCCGGTGGGATCGAGGTGGTCGAGGCAGTGGTCCGTCGTGACAACCGGCGCGACCTCGACACAGCGATCCGCGACCTCGTCCGGCCGGCCGCCGGCTGACCGAGCGGGGTTCAATGGGGGCGTGCACGTTGCCATCGCCCTCGTCTGCATGATCGCGGCCGTCATCGCGGTCTCGGGGGCGTGCCGCCGCCTCGACCTCCCGGCCCCGTTGGTGCTCATCGCTTTCGGGGTCGTGGTGTCGTTCGTGCCGCTGGTCCCAGAGTTACACCTGAGCTCCGAGATCGTGCTGGTCGGGCTGCTGCCACCGCTGCTCTACTCCGCGGCGCTGCAGAGCTCGCTGGTGGACTTCAACCACAACCGGGTTCCCATCCTCATGCTGTCGGTCGGGCTGGTGGCGTTCACCGCGATCGGCGTCGGGCTCGTCGCCCACGCCATGCTTCCCGGTCTGACCTGGCCGGCGGCCTTCGCGATCGGGGCCGTGGTCGCGCCGCCCGACGCGGTCGCGGCCACCGCTATCGGTCGCCGGATCGGTCTCCCGCGACGCATCGTCACGGTCCTCGAAGGGGAGTCGCTGCTCAACGACGCGACCGCGCTGGTGGCACTCAGGACGGCGATCGCCGCCGCCACCGTAGGTGGGTTCTCGGTGCTGCGAACCAGCCTGGACTTCCTGCTCGCGGCGACCGTCGGGGTCGCGGTCGGCCTGGTCACCTACTTCGTGATCGGCTGGGTCCGCAAGCATTTCACCGACCCGGTGCTCGACTCCAGCGTCTCCTTCATCACCCCGTTCGTCGCCTACGTCGCTCGCGGAGGAGCTGCACGGCTCCGGCGTGCTCGCGGTGGTGATCGCCGGCCTCCTGCTCGGCCACAAGGCGCCGGTCCTGCAGACCGCTTCGTCGAGGATCGCCGAACGGCTCAACTGGCGGACCATCTCGTTCCTGCTCGAGAACACCGTGTTCCTGCTGATCGGTCTGCAGTTCCGGTGGATCATCGGCGACGTCGCGGACAGCAGCCTCTCGGTCGGTCGCATCGCCGCCATGTGCGCCGCGGTCCTGGCCGCCACCATCCTGCTGAGGCTGGTCTGGGTGATGCCGGCAGGCCTGGTCCTGGTGGGACGTCCCGACCGGGTCACCGGCCGCGAGTCGACCTGGCGTGACAGCGCAATCGTCGGCTGGGCGGGCATGCGTGGCGTGGTCACCCTGGCCGCGGCGTTCGCCATCCCGCGGGAGTTCCCGCATCGTGACGTACTCGTGCTCGTCGCGCTGGCCGTGACGGCCGGGACGCTGTTCCTGCACGGTCCGACGCTGCCCTGGCTGGCGAGGCGGCTGAACGTGCCGTCGCCCAACGCGCACGAGGACGCGCTGGCCCGTGCCGCGCTGTTCCAGAAGGCGACCGCCGCCGGGATGGCGCAGCTCGAGCAGCACGCGGACGAGGAGGACCCGTACGGAACGATCGAGGCGCTTCGGCGGCGAGCCGAGCAACGTGACTTCGCGGCATGGGAGCGGCTCGGGGACGACAACCCCGACACCGAGACGCCGAGCGAGACCTACGCGCGGCTGCGCCTGGAGATGCTGAAGGCCGAGCGGGCCAAGGTGCTCGACGTGCGCAGCACCGGCCACCTGCCGTCGCAGGTCGTCGCGGACGTGCTCGCAGCGCTGGACGTCGAGGAGTCGATGCTGGACGTGCGGGAACGCCGGCGTGGTGCGCTCCGGGTCTCCCTGTCCCGGCGGGCACTGCAGAAGCCGGCGAACGTGCCCGGCGCCGTGCATGCCTGCGAGCACCTCGACGCTGCCTCCGCCGACACCGTGCCCAATGTCGAGGGCGCCTGCGAGGACTGCCTCGAGGAGGGGACCTCCTGGGTCCACCTCCGGCTCTGCCTCGAATGCGGGCACATGGGCTGCTGCGACTCCTCACCCCGCCGGCACGCCAGCTCGCACTTCCGCGAGGTCGGTCACCCCGTGATGCGCTCGGCCGAGCCGGGCGAGGGCTGGCGCTGGTGCTTCGTGGACAACCGCCTGGGTTGATCCCGGGAGCAGAATGAACGGATGAGGATCACCAAGTTCGGCCATGCCTGCGTCCGCATCGAGTACGACGGGCAGGTGCTCGTGATCGACCCTGGCTCATGGTCCGAGGCGGAGGCGGTCGACGGCGCGACCGTCGTACTCGTCACCCACGAGCACGCGGACCACCTCTCGCTCGATCACCTGCGCGCCACGGACGCGCCGGTCTTCACGATCGACGCGGTCGCGCGGCAGATCGCGGACGGGGCGCCGGAGGTGTCCGAGCGGGTCACCGTCGTGGCCCCCGGCGAGGAGCTCGACGTCGGCCTTCCGGTCAGGGTGGTCGGTGAGCTGCACGCCGTGATCCATCCCGAGCTGCCCCGGTTCCACAACTCCGGCTTCGTGGTCCGGGTGGGTGACCGCCGGATCTACCACCCTGGAGATGCGTTCACCCTGCCGGTGGAGGACGTCGACCTCCTCCTCGCGCCGGTGCACGCGCCGTGGTGCAAGACCAGTGAGGTGATGGACTTCGCCCGCGCGGTGGGCGCTCCCAGAACAGTGGCGGTCCACGACGGGCTGCTGAACGACCGGGGCCTCGGGCTGGTCGAGCGTCTCGTCGGCGGGATGCTCGGCGAGCGCGAGCAGCAGTACGAACGCGTCGTCCCGGGCAGCGAGATCAGCCTCGGCTAGGTCCTAGCCGGAGACGGCGTCGCGAACGGGGACGAACTTGGCCTGTGCCTCGGCGAGCTCCGACTCGGGGTCCGAGCTGGCCACGATCCCGCAGCCGGCGAACAGGCGCACGGTGCGCCCGTCGACCTCCGCCGATCGCAGCGCGATGCCCCACTCGCCGTCGCCGGATGCGTCCATCCAGCCGACCGGACCGGCGTACCGACCACGGTCCATGCCCTCGATCTCGGTGATCACCGTCTTCGCCACCTCGGTCGGCGTCCCGCCCACGGCAGCGGACGGGTGCAGCGCCTCGGCGAGCTCCAAAGAGCATGCGGACTCGTCGGCGGAGTCATGAATCACCCCCGCGACGTCGGTGGCCAGGTGCATCACGTTCGGCAGATGGAGCACGAACGGTGACTCCGGCACGTTCATCGACGTGCAGTGCGGTGCGAGGGCGTCGGCCACCGAGCGGACGGCGTACTCGTGCTCTTCGAGGTCCTTGCTCGACCGGGCGAGGGTGGCAGCAAGCGTGAGGTCGCGCGAGTCGTCACCGGTACGACGGATCGTGCCGGCCAGCACACGAGAGGTGACCAGGCCGCGCTCCCGGCGGACCAGCATCTCGGGGGTCGCGCCGAACAACCCGTCGACGTGGAAGGTCCAGCACATCTGGTAGCTCTCGGCCAGCCGCTGCAACGGCCAGCGCACGTCGATTGCCTGGTCCGCACTCGCGATCAGGTCCCTGGCGAGGACGACCTTCTCGAGGTCGCCGGCGTTGATCCGGCTGACCGCCTCGGCGACGACGGCCTCCCACTCGGTGCCGTTCAGCGCGCCGTCGAGGAAGGTGACGCCCATCGGCGCCTCGGGCGGTTCGGTCGGGGAGACCTCCGGGGACGAGGCGATCACGGCCACGTTGACCGTGGTGACCCAGGTGGTCTTGCCGCGACGGCCGACGACGACCTCGGGCACCACCAGGATGCTCTCGCCGGGCTCGTCCGCGAACGCGAAGGACCCGAACGACACCAGGCCGGTGCCCGGCTGCTGCACCTCGTCACGCACCACGGCGTCGCCGGTCAGGGTCTTCCACCAGGCACGGGCGTCCGCGAACCGGCCGGCGCCCTTGGTGTGGATGGCGGCGGCCACTCCCCAGCCGACCAGGCCCTCGCCCCGTCGTACCCATGCCAGCGCGTCCTCGCGGGGCAACAGCTCGAGGAGCGGACCGGGGTCGGTGACCTCCGTGGTGCGTACGACGAGCGGAGTGGCGTCATACGATGGCTCGGCGGCTGATGGCACGCTAGGGGTCACGGTTGCTCAGCCTAGGCGAGCGGTCAAGAACCTCTCCATCGAGGGCGCCGACCCGGCTGTCTAAGGTAATCAGCGTGACCCGAGCCGACCTGGACAAGAAGCCCGCCGAAGTCGCCGCGATGTTCGACGACGTGGCGAAGCGCTACGACCTCACCAACGACATCCTGTCGCTGGGCCAGGACCGCCGCTGGCGCAAGGACGTGATGGACGCGGTGGACCCGAAGCCGGGGGAGAAGGTGCTCGACCTCGCCGCCGGAACCGGCACGTCCAGCCAGCCTTTCGCCGACCGGGGCGCGCAGGTGACCCCCTGCGACTTCTCCATCGGGATGCTGCGCGTCGGCAAGCACGCCAGGCCGCACCTCTCGTTCACCGCCGGCGACGGCACCAGGCTGCCGTTCGCGGACGACACCTTCGACGCGGTGACGATCTCGTTCGGGCTGCGCAACATCGTCGACCCTGACGCGGGGCTGCGGGAGATGCTGCGGGTAACCAGACCGGGCGGGCGGCTGGTGGTCTGCGAGTTCAGCCACCCGACCTGGGCGCCGTTCCGCACCGTCTACATCGAGTACCTGATGAAGGCGCTGCCGTCCATCGCCCGTGCGGTCTCCTCGAGCCCCGACGCCTACGTCTACCTGGCCGAGTCGATCCGTGCCTGGCCTGACCAGGACGGGCTCGCCCGGCGGATCACCGCCGCGGGCTGGACGCGGACGAAGTGGCGCAACCTGTCCGGCGGAGTCGTCGCCCTGCACCACGCGACCGCCTGACCGCGGCTCGGCGAGGTAGGTTTCGGTCCATGATCCAGGCGATGCATGCGCTCATCTACTCCGACGACCCAGCCGCCACCCGGGCGTTCTTCAAGGAAGTCCTGCAGTGGCCGTTCGTCAACGACGAGGACTCCGAGCCCGACTGGCCGATCTTCAAGACCGGGCCCAGTGAGCTCGGCGTCCACCCCACCAAGGGGGAGTGGGAGGGCGAGGAGTACTCCTCGCCGCGGCACCACTCGATGTCGCTCATGTGCGACGACCTGGACGCCACGGTGCACGAGCTGGCCGGACGGGGTGCAGAGTTCAACGGTGAGGCGCAGGACATGGGGTTCGGGATCGGCATCATGCTCACGGTGCCGGGCGCGGACGACATCTTGCTGTACCAGCCGCGGCACCAGCGGGCGTACAACCTGTGACCGAATTAGGTGACGGGAATGTTGCGGAAATGTCCTGGTCAGAGGCCGTTTTCGTGGCCCGGTGAGGGCGTCAGGGGCGGAGTCGCGCCAGGTGACTCAGACCTCTAGACTGTCCCGTTGTGGCAGTTCGTGAAGCATTTCACTAAGTCACATGTGTGCCGTACGACCGCAACAGCTGAGGAAATTGAGGTAGCCCGATGAGCCGGACCACCGCCGACGAGCGGCAGGCCGATGTCATCGTCGTCGGCGCCGGTCCCGCCGGTGCCACGGCCGCCTTCTACCTGGCGTCCGCCGGGGTGGACGTGCTCCTCCTGGAGAAGACCGCGTTCCCCCGCGAGAAGGTCTGCGGCGACGGACTGACCCCGCGGGCCACCAAGCAGCTGCTCGGCCTCGGTCTGGACCTGGACGCCCCCGGCTGGATCAAGAACCACGGCCTGCGGATCGTCGGTGGCGGTCACCAGATCGCAGTCCCGTGGCCCGACCTCACCGAGTACCCGCCCTACGGCCTGGTCCGCACCCGGATGGACTTCGACGAGATCCTCGCCCGTCATGCCGAGAAGGCGGGGGCCAGGTTGATCGAGCGTACGGCGGTCACCGGTCCCGTCATCGACGAGCAGACAAACCGGGTCGTCGGCGTCACCGCGAAGCCGGTCGACGACCACGGCCGCAAGACCGGTGACGACCTCGAGTTCCGGGCACCGATCGTGATCGCTGCCGACGGCGTCTCCGCCCGTTTCGCGCTGGCCCTCGGGCTGCAGAAGCGCGACGACCGGCCGATGGGCGTCGCTGTCCGGACCTACTACACCAGTCCCAGGCACGACGACGACTGGCTCGAGTCCTGGCTGGAGCTGTGGGACGGCAAGCCCGGCGAGTCGAACCTGCTGCCGGGATACGGCTGGATCTTCGGTGTCGGCGACGGAACCGCCAACGTCGGCCTCGGCATGCTCAACACCACGAAGGCGTTCCGTTCGGTCGACTACAAGGACCTGCTCCGCCGGTGGCTCGACAACACCCCGGAGGAATGGGGCTTTCGCGAGCAGAACATGGTCGGCAAGATCGGCAGCGCCGCTCTACCGATGGGATTCAACCGCAAGCCGCACTACAGCCGTGGTGTGTTGCTGGTCGGTGACTCGGGTGGCATGGTGAACCCGATGAACGGCGAAGGCATCGCCTACGCGATGGAGTCCGGCGAGATGGCGGCGGCGACCGTCGTGCAAGCCCTCGGCCGGACCGCTGCGGCACAGGAGCGGGCGTTGCTGGCCTACCCCGCGGCGCTCGACGCGACGTACGGCGGCTACTACACGCTCGGCCGGGTCTTCGTGAAGGCCATCGGCAACCCGCAGGTGATGAAGCTGGCCACGAAGCACGGCCTGCCGCGCGAGACGCTGATGAAGTTCACGTTGAAGATGATGGCCAACCTGACCGACCCTCGGGGCGGCGACGTCTCCGACCGGGTGATCAACGCCCTGAGCAAGGTCGCGCCAAGGGCCTGACCAGGCAGCACAGCAACAGCGGACGACAGAACAGACAGGAGGGTTCGAGCGGTGGAGTTGTACACACCAGTCCTCGCGCTCGCACTTCTCGCAGCGGGTTTCGCGGTGTTCTCGCTCATCATGAGCGCGATCGTGGGCCCGAAGCGGTACAACCGAGCCAAGCTCGACTCCTACGAGTGCGGCATCGAACCGACCCCGCAGCCCGCCGGCGGCGGTCGGTTCCCGGTGAAGTACTACATCACCGCGATGCTGTTCATCGTCTTCGACATCGAGATCATCTTCCTCTTTCCCTGGGCGGTGGCCTTCGACAGCATGGCGCTGTTCGGGCTGATCGAGATGATCCTGTTCATCCTCACCGTCTTCGTCGCGTACGCCTACGTGTGGAGGCGCGGTGGCCTCGAATGGGACTGAGTGCCGTCGCCATGTCGAGCGAAGCGAGTAGGGACTGACACATGGGCATCGAAGAAAAGCTTCCCAGCGGCGTGCTCCTGACGACCGTCGAGAACGTCGCCGGGTACTTCCGCAAGGCCTCGTTCTGGCCGGCCACGTTCGGCCTCGCCTGCTGCGCCATCGAGATGATGACCACCGGTGCGCCGAAGTACGACCTAGGCCGCTTCGGCATGGAGGTGTTCCGCGCCTCGCCCCGCCAGGCCGACCTGATGATCGTCGCCGGCCGGGTCAGCCAGAAGATGGCCCCGGTGCTCCGCCAGATCTACGACCAGATGCCCGACCCGAAGTGGGTCCTGGCGATGGGTGTCTGCGCGAGCTCGGGCGGCATGTTCAACAACTACGCGATCGTCCAGGGCGTGGACCACGTGGTGCCGGTCGACATGTACCTCCCCGGCTGCCCGCCCCGCCCGGAGATGCTGATCGACGCGATCCTGAAGCTGCACGACCAGGTGCAGCACTCCAAGCTCGGTGTGAACCGTGAGGCGCAGGTCGTCGAGAACGAGACCCATGCGCTGAACGCTCCGGCGACCTCCGACATGAAGGGTCTGCTGCGATGACCCCGAAGGAACCGCAAGAGTTCGAGGAGGTGACGCCCGGCACCGATGCCGACGCCACCGACAACCTCCCCGAGAACACCCTGCCCGTCGGGCCCGACGAGCTGCGGCCGGAGGTCATCGACGTCCGGAAGGGCATGTTCGGGGTGCAGGGCTCCGGGGACACCTCCGGGTACGGCGGCATCGTCCGTCCGGTGACGATGCCCGGCGGCAGCCCGCAGCCGTACGGCGGCTGGTTCGACGAGGTCGCCGAAGGTTTCGCGGGAGCACTCGGGGCAGCCGGGTTCACCAGCGCGATCGAGAAGGTCGTCGTGCACCGAGGCGAGATCACCTTCTTCATCCGCCGCGCCGACCTGCTCAAGGCTGTCGAGACCCTCCGCAACGACCCGGCGCTGCGCTTCGAGTTCTGCTCCGGCGTCTCGGGCGTGCACTACCCCAACGACAAGGACCGCGAGCTGCACGCGGTCCACCACCTGCTGTCGATGACGCACAACCGCCGGATCCGGCTCGAGGTCACCTGCCCCGACAGCGACCCGCACATCCCGTCGGTGGTCGCGGTGTACCCGACCGCTGACTGGCACGAGCGTGAGACGTACGACTTCTTCGGCATCATCTTCGACGGCCACCCGTCGCTGACCCGGATCCAGATGCCCGACGACTGGCCGGGTCACCCGCAGCGCAAGGACTACCCCCTCGGTGGCATCCCCGTGGAGTACAAGGGCGCCACCATTCCACCGCCGGACCAGCGGAGGTCGTACAGCTGATGACCACGACAGAAGATCCGTACGCACCGTTCACCGCAGGGGCGTCCGACACCACGACCGGCAAGGTCTTCACCGTCACCGGCCAGGACTGGGACTCCGTCGTTGCCGGTATTGCCGACGAGGGCGAGGAACGCGTCGTCGTCAACATGGGTCCGCAGCACCCGTCCACGCACGGGGTGCTCCGGCTGATCCTCGAGCTCGAGGGTGAGACGGTCACCGAGGCGCGCTGCGGCATCGGCTACCTGCACACCGGCATCGAGAAGAACATGGAGTTCCGCACCTGGGTCCAGGGCGTCACGTTCTGCACCCGGATGGACTACCTCTCACCGTTCTACAACGAGGCGACCTACACCCTCGGCGTAGAGCGGCTGCTCGACATCGAGGACGACATCCCGGAGAAGGCCCAGGTCATGCGGGTGCTCCTGATGGAGCTCAACCGGATCTCCTCGCACCTGGTCGCGATCGCGACCGGCGGGATGGAGATCGGCGCGCTGACCGTGATGACCGTCGGTTTCCGTGAGCGTGAGCTGGTGCTCGACCTGTTCGAGCTGATCACCGGCCTGCGGATGAACCACGCGTTCATCCGTCCCGGCGGTGTCGCCCAGGACCTGCCGCCCGGCGCGCTCGACGAGATCCGCGACTTCATCGCGCTGATGCGCAAACGGCTTCCCGAGTACGCCGACCTGTGCAACGCGAACCCGATCTTCAAGGCCCGTCTGGTCGACGTCGGTCACCTGGACCTGGCCGGCTGTCTCGCGCTCGGGATCACCGGCCCGCCGCTGCGCTCGACCGGCTACCCGTGGGACCTGCGCAAGTCGCAGCCGTACTCCGGCTACGAGGACTACGACTTCGAGGTCGTCACCTGGGACACCTCCGACGCCTACGGCCGGTTCCGGATCCGGCTGTCCGAGATGTGGGAGTCGCTGAGGATCGTCCAGCAGTGCGCCGACCGGCTCGCAGACCTCGAGGGTGCCCCGGTCATGATCGGGGACAAGAAGATCGCCTGGCCGAGCCAGCTCGCGGTCGGCAGCGACGGCATGGGCAACAGCCTCGACCACATCCGGCACATCATGGGTGAGTCGATGGAAGCCCTGATCCACCACTTCAAGCTGGTGACCGAGGGGTTCCGGGTCCCCGCCGGACAGGCCTACGTCCCGGTCGAGTCCCCGCGCGGTGAGCTCGGTGCTCACGTAGTCTCCGACGGCGGCACCCGCCCGTTCCGGGCGCACTTCCGTGACCCGTCGTTCACGAACCTGCAGGCAACCTCGGTGATGAGCGAGGGCGGCATGGTCGCCGACGTCATCGTCGCCATCGCATCGATCGACCCCGTGATGGGTGGAGTGGACCGCTAGATGAACAGCACAGGGCCAGAAGTCGAGTCCGGCACGTCGTACCTCACCTTGCGCGAGGAGCTGCCGTCGACGTACGCCGAGCTCAAGGAGATCGTCGCGCGCTACCCGCAGCCCCGCTCGGCACTGCTGCCGATGCTGCACCTGGTGCAGAGCGTCGAAGGTCGGGTCACGTCCAGGGGGATCGAGGCATGCGCCGAGATCCTCGGCATCTCCGCAGCGGAGGTCTCCGGGGTCGCGACGTTCTACACGATGTACAAGCGTCGCCCGGTCGGTGACTACCACGTCGGAGTCTGCACGAACACGCTGTGCGCGGTGATGGGTGGCGACGCGATCTTCGAGCGGCTCAAGGACCACCTCGACGTCGGCAACGACGAGACCACCCCAGATGATGGAGCCGGGAAGACCATCACTCTGGAGCACCTCGAGTGCAACGCTGCGTGCGACTACGCGCCGGTGATGATGGTCAACTGGGAGTTCATGGACAACATGACCCCGCAATCGGCCACCCGGCTCGTCGACGACCTGCGTGAGGGCAAGGAGGTCCGGTCCACGCGCGGCCCGCGGATCTGCACCTGGCGCGAGGCCGAGCGAGTGCTCGCCGGTTACGCCGACGACCTCGCCGACGAAGGTCCGGCTGCCGGCCCGGCCACGCTGGTCGGCCTCGAGATCGCTCGCGAGAAGGGCTGGACGGCGCCCGACAGCGACCGCCATGCCGTCGAGGGCAAGCAGGACGAGGAACAGGGCTCACTGTTCGACACCGAGGGGAAGTCCGGCACTGACGCCGGCAAGGTGGCGGCGGCCGAGGGCGCGGACACGCAGCGCGCCGAGTCCGAGACGAAGCTCGACGAGTCGCCGACCGACGTCGAGGGCGGGAAGGGCAAGAAATGACGGACATGCTGACCCCCGTCCTCTCCGACAACTGGGACGCGGACAAGCCCTGGACTCTGGACTCCTACGAGAGCTCGGGAGGCTACGGCCCCCTCAAGACCGCGCTGGGTATGGCGCAGAACGAGGTGATCGACCTCGTCAAGGAGTCCGGTCTCCGCGGCCGTGGCGGCGCCGGCTTCCCGACCGGGATGAAGTGGGGCTTCATCCCGCAGGGTGACGGGAAGCCCCACTACCTGGTGGTCAACGCCGACGAGTCCGAGCCGGGGACCTGCAAGGACATCCCGCTGATGATGGCCTCGCCGCACACCCTGGTCGAGGGCGTGATCATCTCGTCGTACGCCATCCGCGCCAACCACGCCTTCATCTACGTGCGCGGCGAGGTGCTGCACGTGGTCCGCCGCCTGCAGCGCGCGGTCCAGGAGGCCTACCTGGCCGGCCACCTCGGCAAGAACATCCACGGCTCCGGCTACGACCTCGACCTCGTCGTGCACGCCGGCGCCGGTGCCTACATCTGCGGTGAGGAGACCGCCCTCCTCGACTCGCTCGAGGGGCGTCGCGGCCAACCACGGCTGCGCCCCCCGTTCCCGGCGGTTGCCGGCCTGTACGCCGCGCCGACGGTGATCAACAACGTGGAAAGCATCGCCTCCGTGCCCTGCATCGTGAAGAACGGTCCGGAGTGGTTCGGGTCGATGGGCACCGAGAAGAGCAGCGGCATGACGCTCTACTCGCTGTCCGGTCACGTGAAGCGCCCCGGCCAGTACGAAGCGCCGCTCGGTATCACCCTGCGCGAGCTGCTCGACCTCAGCGGCGGTGTCCGCCCGGGCCACGAGCTGAAGTTCTGGACTCCGGGTGGCTCCTCCACCCCCATCCTGACCGCCGAGCACCTCGACGTACCCCTCGACTACGAGGGTGTCGGGGCCGCCGGGTCGATGCTCGGCACCAAGGCCCTGCAGGTGTTCGACGAGACCACCTGTGTGGTGCGGGCGGTGCTGCGCTGGACCGAGTTCTACAAGCACGAGTCCTGCGGCAAGTGCACTCCGTGCCGTGAAGGCACCTGGTGGCTGACGCAGACCCTTGCCCGGCTCGAGGAAGGACGGGGCACCGAGGCCGACCTCGAGCTGCTGCTCGACCAGTGCGACAACATCCTGGGCCGTGCGTTCTGCGCCCTCGGGGACGGCGCGACCAGCCCGATCACCTCGTCGATCCAGTACTTCCGCGACGAGTACATCCAGCACCTCACCAACGGCGGCTGCCCGTTCGACCGTGCCGCATCCACTCTCTTCGCCACCGCGGGAGCGACAGCATGAGCGTGTCCACCACTGGATCGACCACCGGGCCCGACGGCGAGGTCGCTGCAAGGAAGGATCTCGTCACCATCACCATCGACGAGGTCGAGGTGAGCGTCCCCAAGGACACCCTGGTGATCCGCGCGGCCGAGCAGATCGGCGTGCAGATCCCGCGGTTCTGCGACCACCCACTGCTCGCGCCGGTCGGCGCCTGCCGGCAGTGCCTGGTCGAGGTCGCCGACGCCGGCAACGGCCGCCCCATCCCGAAGCCACAGGCATCCTGCACGCTCGCGGTCGCCGAGGGCATGGTCGTCAAGACCCAGGGCACGTCACCGGTCGCGGACAAGGCGCAGCAGGGGGTCATGGAGTTCCTGCTGATCAACCACCCGCTGGACTGCCCGGTCTGCGACAAGGGGGGCGAGTGCCCGCTGCAGAACCAGGCGATGTCCAACGGCCGTGGCGAGTCCCGCTACGTCGAGCAGAAGCGCACCTTCCCGAAGCCGATCAACATCTCCGCCCAGGTGCTGCTCGACCGCGAGCGCTGCGTGCTCTGCGCGCGCTGCACCCGGTTCTCCGAGCAGATCGCCGGCGACCCGTTCATCGAGATGATCGAGCGCGGTGCGTTGCAGCAGGTCGGCATCTACGAGAAGGAGCCGTTCGAGTCCTACTTCTCCGGGAACACGATCCAGATCTGCCCCGTGGGTGCGCTGACCTCCGCGTCGTACCGGTTCCGCGCCCGCCCCTTCGACCTGGTCTCCACCCAGTCCGTGTGCGAGCACTGTGCCTCCGGCTGCGCGCTGCGCATCGACCACCGGCGCGGAAAGGTCACCCGTCGTCTCGCGGGCAACGACCCCGAGGTCAACGAGGAGTGGAACTGCGACAAGGGCCGCTTCGGGTTCATGTACTCGCGGCAGCCCGACCGGCTCACCCACCCGTTGGTGCGAGACGAGGACACCGGCGAGATGCGCCCCGCGTCCTGGCCCGAGGCGTTCGCGATCGCCGCACGGGGCCTGCAGGCCGCCCGCGGCTCCGTGGGTGTGCTCACCGGCGGCCGACTGACCGCCGAGGACGCCTACGCCTACTCCACGTTCGCCCGAGTCGCGCTGGGCACCAACGACATCGACTTCCGGGCCCGCCCGCACTCCGCGGAGGAGGCCGACTTCCTGGCCTCGACCGTGGTCGCGACGTCGATGGACGTCACCTACTCCGACCTCGAGAAGGCCAGGAAGGTCGTCCTCATCGGCTTCGAGCCCGAGGACGAGTCGCCGATCGTGTTCCTGCGGCTGCGCAAGGCCGCCGGCAAGGGCACCCGGGTGTTCTCCGTCGCGCCGTTCACGTCGCGCGGGCTCGAGAAGGTGCACGGCACGCTGATCCCGTCCGTCCCGGGCGCCGAGGCGTCGGTCATCGAGGGCCTCGCGAACGACGGCGAGGTGGCGCTGGATGCCGGCGGGGTGATCCTGGTCGGCGAGCGGATGGCCACCGTGCCTGGCGCACTCTCCGCCGTTGCGGCACTGGCCGGTACGACGGGCGCGAAGCTGGCCTGGGTCCCGCGCCGGGCCGGTGACCGCGGCGCCGTCGAGACCGGATGCCTGCCGAACCTGCTCCCGGGCGGACGCCCCGTCGCGAACGCGGACGCCCGGGTGGACGCCGGTGCAGCCTGGGGCGTGACCTCGCTTCCCGACCAGCCCGGTCGGGACGGTGACGCGATCATCGCGGCTGCCGCGGCCGGCGAGCTCGAGGCGCTGGTCATCGGCGGCGTCGAGCTCGCCGACCTCTCCGACCCGGCGCTCGCGGCGCAGGCCGTCCAGACCGCGAAGTTCGTGGTCAACCTCGAGGTCCGCGCCAGCGAGGTCTCCCCGCACGCCCACGTGGTGTTCCCGGTCGCCCCGGTGACCGAGAAGGCCGGCAGCTTCGTGGACTGGGAGGGCCGGGTCCGGTCCTTCGCCAACATCTTCCGTGAGCCCAGCTCGCTGCCCGACCTCCGTGTCCTGGCCGGCATCGCCGAGGAGATGGACGTCAACCTCGGCTTCCGCACCGTGGAGCAGGCGCGTGCGCAGATGACCGAGTTCGGGACGTGGGACGGCGAGCGTGCCCCCGCGCCGACCGTGCCCGCTGCGGGCGGCGCGGAGGCCCCGACGTCGGGCTCCACCGCTGTGCTGGCGACGTGGAAGCTGCTCATCGACGACGGGCGGATGCTCGACGGCGACGAGTACCTCAAGGCCACCGGCCGCCATCCCGTCGCACTCGTCTCCGCGGACACCCTGGCCGGTCTCGGCCTCGAGGTCGGCGCACGGGTCAGGCTCAGCACCGACCGTGGGTCCGTGGAGCTGCCGGCCGCCGTCGCCGACCTGCCCGACGGCGTGGTCTGGGCTCCCGCGAGCTCCCGGGGCGTCTCGCTGCTCCGTGACCTGGGCGCATCCGCCGGGTCCGTCGTACGTCTCGAAGGAGGTGCCCGGTGACTGGCACAGTGATCACCGCAGGCATGGTGCAGGCAGCGGACGACCTCTCGGCGTTCGGCCAGGACCCGTGGTGGCTGGTCGCCATCAAGGCAGTGCTCATCTTCCTGCTGCTGGTGCTGCTCACGCTGTTCAACATCTGGTTCGAGCGCCGCGTCGTCGCCCGGATGCAGCACCGTCCAGGACCCAACGTGCACGGCCCGTTCGGTCTGCTGCAGAGCCTCGCCGACGGCGTGAAGCTGGCGCTGAAGGAGGACATCATCCCGAAGGCGGCCGACAAGGTCGTCTACCTGATCGCCCCGGTCGTCGCGGTGGTCCCGGCGTTCCTGGCGTTCGCGGTGATCCCGTTCGGCCCCGAGGTCAACATGTTCGGTGAGACGACTCCGCTGCAGCTGACCGACATGCCGGTGGCCGTGCTGTTCATCCTGGCGATCGCCTCGATCGGCATCTACGGCATCGTGCTCGGCGGCTGGTCGTCGGGGTCGACGTACTCCCTGCTCGGCGGGCTGCGCAGCTCCGCGCAGATGATCTCCTACGAGGTCGCGATGGGCCTCGCGCTGGTGGCGGTGTTCCTGTACGCCGGTTCGATGTCGACGTCGGAGATCGTCGCGGCCCAGGAGCGGTTGTGGTTCGGGATCATCCTGATCCCGTCCTTCGTGATCTACATGATCGCGATGGTCGGTGAGACGAACCGCGCCCCGTTCGACCTGCCTGAGGCCGAGGGTGAGCTGGTCGGTGGCTTCCACACCGAGTACAGCTCCCTGAAGTTCGCGCTGTTCTTCCTCGCCGAGTACATCAACATGGCGACCGTCTCGGCACTGGCGACGACGCTGTTCCTGGGCGGCTGGCGGGCCCCGTGGCCGTTGTCCGCGATCAACGACGGTGTCCTGAACACGGGCTACTGGCCGGTGCTGTGGTTCCTCGGCAAGGTGATGCTCTTCATCTTCGTCTTCATCTGGCTGCGCGGAACGCTGCCGAGGCTGCGCTACGACCAGTTCATGAAGTTCGGCTGGAAGCGCCTGATCCCGATCGCCCTGGTCTGGATCGTCGCGGTCTCCATCATCCGCTCGATGACGCTCGACGGTGGCATCGACCGGAGCTACCTGCTCGCGGCCATCGGCGTCATCGCGGCGCTCTTCATCGTGATGTTCTTCGTCGGAGAGGACACCGAGGAGGAGGGGCCGGCGGTGGAGCCGGAGCCCTTCGACGCGTTCGCGAACGGCTACCCGGTGCCGCCCATGCCCCACCAGCAACGGAGTCAGTCACTCTCCGCTCATCAGACGACCGTGTCCTCGAGCACGGCTTCGGAGGATCAGTAAATGGCAACCCTCAGGGAACAGTTCTGGGACCCCATCGCGGGTTTCGGGGTCACCTTCCGGACCATGTTCAAGAAGGTCGTCACCACCCAGTACCCGTTCGAGAAGCGCCCGACCGCGCCTCGTTTCCACGGCCGGCACCAGCTCAACCGCTGGCCGGACGGCCTCGAGAAGTGCATCGGCTGCGAGCTGTGTGCATGGGCGTGCCCCGCGGACGCGATCTACGTCGAGGGCGCCTCGAACACGACGGACGAGCGGTTCTCGCCCGGGGAGCGCTACGGCCGCGTCTACCAGATCAACTATCTGCGCTGCATCCTCTGCGGCCTGTGCATCGAGGCGTGCCCGACGCGCGCACTGACGATGACCAACGAGTACGAGCTGGCCGACAACAACCGCGCCGACCTGATCTACGAGAAGCAGGACCTGTTGGCCCCGCTGTTGCCGGGCATGGAGCAGCCGCCGCACGCGATGCTCCTCGGAGACGACGAGACGGACTACTACCGCGGCACGCTGAAGTCCTCGCCTGCGGCGCAGACCGGCACGACACCCCACGCGGACGAGGAGGAGAAGTGATCGGCTTCTGGCTGCTGGCCCCGGTCATGGTGGCCGCCGCTCTCGGCATCCTGTTCGCACGCAAGGCCGTCCACGCGGCCTTGCTGCTCGCGGTGGTGATGATCGGCCTGGCCATCATGTACGCGCTCCAGGACGCACCCTTCCTGTTCGCGGTGCAGATCATCGTCTACACCGGCGCGATCCTGATGCTGTTCCTGTTCGTGATGATGCTGATCGGGGTCGACGCCTCCGACTCGGTCGTGGAGACCCTGAAGGGCCAGCGGCTGATGGCCACCGTCCTCGGCCTGCTCTTCGGCCTGACCCTCGTGCTGGGCGTCGCCCAGATCGGCGTGGGTGCGGTCACCGGGCTCGAGGAGGCCAACGTCGACGGCAACGTGCCGGGCCTCGCGCAGCTGTTGTTCTCCCGTTACGTGTTCGCCTTCGAGGCGACCAGTGCCCTCCTGATCACTGCTGCCATCGGCGCCATGGTCCTCTCGCACCGGGAACGGCTCACGCCGAAGCTCACCCAGGCCGACCTCGCCGCGCAACGGATGCGCGACTACGGCGAGCACGGCAAGCACCCCGGCCCGCTGCCGGCGCCCGGTGTCTTCGCCCGGCACAACGCCGTGGACACCCCCGCGCTGCTGCCCGACGGCACCGCGGCGCCGTTGTCGGTGTCCCGGGTCCTCGCCGCCCGCGGCACGGTCCGGTCCGCGCCGGCACTCGCCGACGACATCCAGCAGCTGTCGCGCGCGATGCACGACGACGGTTCGTCCAACGTCCCGGGTGAGCCCGACGCGACCCCGAAGGGGCCCATCGAGGGTGATCCCAGCCAGACCGGCAGCGCCGACGGAAGGGGTGACCAGGCGTGAGCGCCGAACCGTTCGTCGTCCTGTCCGCGATCCTGTTCACGATCGGCTGCGTCGGGGTGCTGACCCGGCGCAACGCGATCGTGGTCTTCATGTCCATCGAGCTGATGCTGAACGCCTCGAACCTCGCGCTCATCACGTTCGCCCGTGTGCACGGCAACCTCGACGGTCAGGTCGCGGCGTTCTTCGTCATGGTCGTGGCCGCCGCGGAGGTCGTGGTCGGCCTCGCGATCATCATGACCATCTTCCGCACTCGTCGCTCGGCCTCGGTCGACGACGCGAGCCTGCTGAAGTACTAAGGAGTACGTAGTCGTGAGGTTCCTGGTGTCTCCGTTGTCCTCCGAGGGCGCACACCCGCCCGTGGTGGACCCGGCAGCCGCGGACGGCGTGTTCTCGCTGCTCTGGCTGATCATCGCCCTGCCCGCCCTGGGAGCGGCGATCCTGTTGCTCGCGGGTGACCGTCGCAGCAAGGCGTGGGCCCACCTGCTGGGCTGCGCGACCGTCCTGGCGTCGTTCGGGATCGGCCTGGTCGCGTTCTTCGGCCTGCTCGGGCGCGACGAGGCCGACCGCTCCGTGGGGCAGCACCTGTTCACCTGGTTCGAGGTCGGCTCCTGGACGGTGAACTTCGACCTCTTGCTCGACCCGCTGTCGGCGGTGTTCCTCCTGCTGATCACGGGCGTCGGGTCACTGATCCACATCTACTCGGTCGGCTACATGGAGCACGACCCGCGTCGCCCGCGGTTCTTCGCCTACCTGAACCTCTTCGTGGCCGCGATGCTGATGCTGGTCCTGGCCAGTGACTACATGGGCGTCTTCCTGGGATGGGAGGGCGTGGGCCTCGCGTCGTACCTCCTGATCGGGTTCTGGCAGCACAAGCCGACCGCCGCGGTCGCGGCGAAGAAGGCGTTCGTGGTGAACCGGGTCGGTGACCTCGGCATGGCGACCGGGCTGATGCTCATGTTCGCCACCTTCGGGACCACCTCGTTCGCGGCGGTCTCCGCAGTCTCGGAGCAGGCCTCCGACACCGCGCTGACCGCGCTCGGCCTGCTGCTCCTGCTGGCTGCCTGCGGCAAGTCCGCCCAGGTCCCGCTGCAGACCTGGCTGCTCGACGCGATGGAGGGCCCGACCCCGGTGTCGGCGCTGATCCACGCGGCAACGATGGTGACCGCCGGCGTCTACCTGGTCACCCGGTCCAACTTCATCTTCGATCTCGCGCCGGTCGCGCAGACCGCGGTCGTCATCGTCGGTGTGGTCACGCTCCTGTGGGGTGCGATCATCGGTTGCGCCAAGGACGACATCAAGAAGGTTCTCGCCGGTTCCACGATGAGCCAGATCGGCTACATGATGCTGGCCGCCGGGCTCGGGCCCGCCGGCTACGCGTTCGCGATCTTCCACCTGCTCACGCACGGTTTCTTCAAGGCCAACATGTTCCTCGGCGCCGGCTCGGTGATGCACGCGATGGACGACGACGTGGACATGCGCCACTACGGTGCGCTGCAGAAGATGCTCCCGGTCACCTTCGGCACCTTCGCGATGGGCTACCTCGCGATCATCGGGTTCCCCGGGTTCTCCGGTTTCTGGTCCAAGGACAAGATCATCGAGACCGCGTTCGCCGACAACCTGGTCGTCGGCATCGCGGCGCTCGTCGGAGCCGGCGTCACGGCGTTCTACATGACGCGGCTGATGTTGATGACCTTCTTCACCGAGAAGCGCTGGGAAGAGGACACGCACCCGCACGAGTCGCCCAAGGTGATGACGATCCCGCTGATCGTGCTTGCCGTGCTCTCGCTGTTCGGCGGCTTCCTGCTGCTCAACGACTGGATCGTCGAATGGCTGTCCCCGGTCGTCGGCCATGCCGTCCACGAGGAGCTGGGCGTCCCCGCAATCGTGCTCACGCTCATCATCGTGGCCGTCGTCGCTGTGGGCATCGCTATCGCGTGGATGACCTTCGGTCGCCGCGAGGTTCCGCGGGTCGCCCCGCAGAACGTGTCCGTCTTCACCTCGGCCGCACGCGCCGACCTGTACGGCGACGCGGTCAACGAGGGGCTGTTCATGCGGCCCGGTGACCGGTTCGTGAGCGGGCTCGCGGTCTTCGACGACCACGGCGTCGACGGCGCGGTGGACGGCACCGCTGCCACGTTCGGGGGGCTGTCCGCACGGTGGCGTCGCTGGCAGAACGGGTTTGTCCGGTCCTACGCGGCTGCACTGTTCGCGGGTGCCCTGATCGTGGTGCTCGCCCTGCTGGCGGTGAACCTGGCATGACGCACTTCATCGACCACCGAACGAAGCTGAGGCTGGTGTCCCTGTGAGCTTTCCCTGGTTGACCACTGCGCTCCTGGTGCCGCTTGTCGGCGCCGTAGTGGTCGCACTCCTTCCGAAGCGCCCCGACGGCACCCGGGCCAAGCAGGTCGCGTTCGGCGTCTCTCTGCTGACGCTTGCGGTCACCGCGGCCATCGGTGTCATGTTCGACGTCGGCGGTGACCGCTACCAGCTGACCGAGCAGCACGAGTGGATCAGCATGTTCGGCGCCCACTACGCACTCGGTGTGGACGGCATCGGCCTCACGCTGGTGCTCCTGACCGCCGTCCTCACGCCGGTGGTGATCCTTGCGTCCTGGAACGACGGCGGGGACGGCCGCTGGAGCGTGAACTCGTTCTTCGCTTGGATGCTGGCTCTCGAAGGCCTCGCGATCGGCGTGTTCGCCGCGACCGATGTGTTCTTGTTCTACGTGCTGTTCGAGGCCACGCTGATCCCGATCTACTTCCTGATCGGCGGGTTCGGCGGGGCACGCCGCTCCTACGCCGCCGTGAAGTTCCTGATCTACTCCCTGCTCGGCGGGCTGCTGATGCTCGGCTCCGTGGTCGGGTTGTACGTCGTGTCCGCGGACAGTGAGTTCGGTCCGACGTACCTCCTGTCCGAGCTGAGCCAGATCGACATGGACCAGAACGTCGGTCGCTGGCTGTTCCTCGGCTTCTTCATCGCGTTCGCCATCAAGGCACCGATGTTCCCGGTGCACACCTGGCTGCCCGACGCCACCGCCGAGGCCACCCCCGGCACCTCCGTGCTGCTGGTCAGCATCCTCGACAAGATCGGCACCTTCGGGATGATCCGGTTCTGCCTCGGTCTCTTCCCGGAGGCCTCGCAGTGGGCGACGCCGGTGGTGCTCGTGCTGGCGGTGATCAGCATCCTGTACGCCGGCCTGGTCGCCATCGCGCAGAACAGCATCCCGCGCCTGATCGCGTACACGTCGGTGTCGCACTTCGGGTTCATCGTGCTGGGGATCTTCGTGATGAACAGCCAGGGCCAGTCGGGCTCGACGCTCTACATGTTCAACCACGGGCTGTCCACGGCGGCGCTGTTCCTGGTCACCGGGTTCCTGATCCGGCGGCGTGGCTCGCAGTTCATCAGCGACTTCGGAGGCGTCGAGAAGAGGGCGCCGATCCTGGCCGGCCTGTTCCTGGTCGCCGGGCTGTCGTCGCTGTCACTGCCGGGCCTGTCGCCGTTCGTGTCGGAGTTCCTGGTCCTGGTCGGGACGTTCAGCCACTCGGTCTGGTTCGGGGCGTTTGCCGTCCTCGGCATCGTGCTCGCCGCGATCTACATCCTGCTGATGTACCAACGCACGATGACCGGCCCGACCCGTGCCGAGGTCGCCGGGATGAAGGACCTGAACCTGCGCGAGATCTCCGCGCTCGCGCCACTGGTCCTGCTGATCGTGCTGCTCGGGTTCTACCCGCAGCCTCTGCTGGCCGTGATCAACCCTGCTGTCGAGGACACGCTGCAGCAGGTCGGGGTCACCGACCCCCAGCCTGACGTCCCGGGTGTCGCATCGGACCCGGCTGAAGAGGAGAGCCCCCAGTGATTGCCAGGATCGCCGAGTCCTCTGTCGAGTTCCAGGCGCCGAGCTTCGAGTACAGCCTGCTGTCGCCGCTGCTGATCATCTTCGGTGTGGCGATCGCCGGTGTGCTGGTGGAGGCCTTCGCTCCGCGCGCCGTCCGCTACCTGATCCAGACGCTGCTCGCGCTGGTCGGGGTGGTCGGAGCCCTGGTGGCCACGGTCATCGTCGGGCTCAACCTCGAGCCGCTGGCGGGCGGGGTGGCCTTCGGCTCGATCGCGGCCGAAGGCGCTATCGCCGTCGACGGTCCCTCGATCTTCATCTGGGGCACGCTGCTGGCGCTCACCCTGGTCAGCGTGCTGCTCTTCGCCGAGCGGCACCTGGAGGGTGGCATCACCGCGTTCGCCGGACAGGCCGCCGCACTTCCGGGCACCGAGGCCGAGCGTGAGGCGTCCACCCGGGGCCTGGAGCACACCGAGGTCTTCCCGCTGATGATGTTCGCGGTCGGCGGCATGATGCTGTTCCCCGCGTCGAACGACCTGCTCACCATGTTCGTGGCGCTCGAGGTGCTCTCGCTGCCCCTGTACCTCCTGTGCGGTCTCGCCCGTCGCCGACGGCTGCTCAGCCAGGAAGCGGCGCTGAAGTACTTCATGCTCGGCGCCTTCAGCTCCGGCTTCTTCATCTACGGCATCGCGCTCGTCTACGGTTTCGCCGGCTCCATGCACTTCGCCGACATCAGCGAGGCCGTCTCAGGCCGGATCGGTGCGTCGGGGCTGCTGCTCGGCGGCATCGGCCTGATGGCGGTCGGCATGCTGTTCAAGATCGGCGCCGCCCCGTTCCATGCCTGGACTCCCGACGTCTACCAGGGTGCGCCCACCGCGGTGACGGCGTTCATGTCGGCCTGCACGAAGGTCGCGGCCTTCGGTGCGATGCTGCGGCTGTTCTACGTGGCCTTCGGCGGCGCCCGCTGGGACTGGACACCGATGATCTGGATCGTCGCGATCCTCACCATGGTGGTCGGCTGCGTCATCGCGCTCGCCCAGACCGACGTCAAGCGGCTGCTCGCCTACTCCACGATCGCGCACAGCGGCTTCATCCTCACCGGGTTCGTCGGCGTGCAGGAGGCCGGTTCGCTCGGCCCGACCGAGATCACCTCGCTGACCTCGGTGCTGTTCTACCTTGTCGCCTACGGCTTCATGAGCATCGGCGCGTTCGCCGTGGTCACCGTCGTACGCGACGCCGGCGGCGAGACGACACACCTGTCGCGCTGGGCCGGGCTCGGCAAGGAGTCGCCGGTGGTCGCGGGCGTGTTCGCCTTCTTCCTGCTCGGCATGGCCGGGATCCCCCTGACCAGCGGTTTCACCGGCAAGTGGGCGGTGTTCACGTCCGCGCTGTCCGGTGGCGCCTGGCCGCTGGTGGTGGTGGCCGTCCTGATGAGCGTGGTCGCCGCGGTGTTCTACTTCCGGGTGATCGTGCTGATGTACTTCTCCGACCCGGTCGGGGACGGACCCACGGTTGCGATGCCGAGCGTCCTCACGACTATCGTGATCGCAGTGGGCTTTGCTGCAACGGTGGTCCTGGGGGTCGTCCCGGGTCCGGTCCTGGACCTGGCCGCCGCTGCCGGAGAGTTCATCCGCTGACCTTCGCCCGCGGGCGGGGTGTCCTCGCCGACCGGTGAGGACGGAGTAGAAGCATGAGGAGTCAAACGGTGTCCGCCTCTCCGCTGGCCCTGCCGATCCTGGATCTGGATCTCGAGTCGCGCCTGCGCGCCCGGATGTCAGAGGTCGAGACCGCGCTCGAGGGCGCTATCCAGAGCGAGGCCTCGTTCGTCACCACTGCTGCCCGGCATCTGATGCATGCAGGTGGGAAGCGGTTCCGGCCGCTCCTGGTGCTGCTCGCGGCCGAGACCGGGGACCCGTCCGGGGACGGCGTGGTCACGGCCGCATGTGTCGTCGAGCTGACCCACCTCGCGTCGCTGTACCACGACGACGTGATGGACGAGGCGGTGCTGCGTCGTGGCGCCGAGTCGGCCAACGCCCGCTGGGACAACCACGTCGCGATCCTGACCGGCGACTTCCTGTTCTCCAAGTCCTCGGAGCTCACGGCGGAGCTCGGGGCAGACGCGGTGAAGATCCAGGCCGAGACGTTCACCCGGCTCGTCGAGGGCCAGATCCTCGAGTCGCTCGGCCCCGGTGACGACGACCCGCTCGAGCATCACCTGCGGGTGGTCGCGGGCAAGACCGGCTCCCTGATCGCCACCTCGGCGCGCTACGGCGCCCGGTTCAGCGGCGCGCCGCTCGAGGTCGAGGAGGCGCTCACGGCGTACGGCGAACGCGTCGGCACGGCCTTCCAGCTCTCCGACGACATCCTGGACATCGCCAGTGACTCCGACGAGTCCGGAAAGACTCCGGGCACCGACCTGCGGGAAGGGGTGCCGACGCTGCCGGTGCTGCTCGCCCAGCGGTCCACCGACCCGGCCGACGCCCGGCTGCTGGAGCTGCTCGCCAGCGACCTTACCGACGATGCCCGGCACGGTGAGGCGCTGGACCTGCTCCGCAAGCACCCGGCGATGGACGAGTCGCGCGCCTACGTCCTCGACCGTGCCAGCGAGGCCCGGGAGCTGCTCAAGGCGCTTCCGGAAGGGCCGGTCCGCGAGGCCCTCGACGCGTTCGCCGAGCTGATCGCCACCCGCACCTCCTGACGACGCACGCTAGAGGGCGCTGGCCTCGGCGGTGAGGCGGAGCTGGCGGCGCCGGTGGTTGACCGCCTCGACGGTGAAGATGGCGAGCGCGATCCAGACCAGGATGTACCCGAGGAGTCGTGCCTGGGGCATCGGTTCGTCGAAGACGAAGACACCGAGCGCGAACTGGATCGTCGGAGCGAGGTACTGCAGCAGGCCCAGGGTCGTCATCGAGACCCGGGTGGCGGAGGCCCCGAAGCAGATCAGCGGGACTGCCGTGACGATCCCCGTGCTGATCAGCAGCAGGGTGTGCTCGGCACCCTCGGAGACGAACGTGGACGACCCCTGGGCACTGAGAAACATGAGGTAGCCCAGTGCGACCGGTGCGATCACCAGCGTCTCCAGTGCCAGGCTCTCCACGGCGCCCGCGTTGGCCTTCTTCTTCGCCAGTCCGTAGCTGCCGAACGAGAACGCGAGCAGCAGCGCCACCCAGGGCGGCCGGCCGAGCTCGACGGTGAGGCCGACCACGGCCGCGCCGGCGATGGACATGGCGACCCACTGCATGGAGCGCAGGCGCTCGCCGATGATGAACACCCCCATCAACACGGTGACCAGGGGGTTGATGAAGTAGCCGAGCGACGTCTCCACGACGTGGCCGTTGTTCACCCCCCAGATGTAGCCGCCCCAGTTGAACGCGATCACCAGGGCCGCGAGGGCCAGGATGTTGCGGGTGCGTGGGTTCGCGAGGAGCGCCCGGAACTGGGCACGCCGCCGTAGTGCGACCACCAGAGCGACCATCACCGCCAGAGACCAGAACACCCTGTGCGCGAGGATCTCGATGGCGCCGGCCGGCTCCAGCAGGGTCCAGTAGAGTGGGAACAGCCCCCACATGGCGTACGCCGCGGCACCTAGAAGGAAGCCGCGCCGTGTCTCTGCCACCGTGGAAGGCTAACGCATCTGTAAGGATCAACCACGCGTTGGCCTCTGACATGAGACGTGTGCATAGTGCCCCACCACGGCATGGCTGGCCACCCCGGACACTCTCTTGACCGCGGGACCCGCTGCAGCCGGCACGGAGCACCGGACGACGGTCACGGCGAATACGTCCAAGAAGTACGTCGAGTACCAGCGATCGTTCACGATCCGGGGTCGACTTACCGCGTGAGGTTTGACGGGTCCACCGTGCCCCACCCGGACACGGGTGAGCCGACCACCCTCCGGTCGTCCCGCGCCTCTGTTGTCAGCTGGGTCCGGCTGTTCCTCAAGGGTGCGGTCCGTCCCGGCGGACGTCAGCCGGTCACCGGTTCCCCGTGGACGCCCCGCGCTACTCGGGCACCTGGCGCACCTACACGATCGTGTACTGATGCCCTTTGGCGTGCTCGAGTGGGACGTCAGACGACGGTCCAGGTGTCCCCGCTGCCGAGCAGTCCGCCGAGCGCGACGGCTGGGTCCTCGACGCCCTCGGTCGAGGTCCGGATCTGGTCGCGGGCGAGGTCGTCGTACGTCGGGTGCTCGACGGATCGGAAGATGCCGATCGGGGCCTGGTTCAGGTAGCCGCTGTCGGTGAGCCGGGACAACGCGAATGCGGTGGTCGGGTCGTCGGCGTGGGCGTCGTGGACGAGCAGGTCGGCCTCGTTCTCGTCGGTGACGTCGACGGCCGCGACGCCGCCGGTGGCGGGGTCGCGGACCACGCCTTTGCTGCCCTTGCCGTTCGCGTCCGGGGCGCCGAACCGGATCGGCTCGCCGTGCACCAGAGGGATGATCGCGTCGGCCTTGGTGTCCTGGTCCTTGATCGCGTCGAACGCGCCGTCGTTGAAGATCGGGCAGTTCTGGTAGATCTCGACAAGGGCGGTGCCGCGGTGCGCCGCCGCCGCGGAGAGTACGGCCGTGAGGTGCTTGCGGTCGGAGTCGATGGTGCGCGCGACGAACGTGCCCTCGGCGCCGAGGGCCAGCGAGACCGGGTTGAACGGGTTGTCCAGCGACCCCATCGGGGTGGACTTGGTGACCTTGCCGAGCTCGGAGGTGGGGGAGTACTGGCCCTTGGTGAGCCCGTAGATCCGGTTGTTGAACAACAGGATCGTCATGTTCACGTTGCGGCGCAGCGCGTGGATCAGGTGGTTGCCGCCGATCGAGAGGGCGTCGCCGTCACCGGTGACCACCCACACCGACAGGTCCTCACGCGAGGTGGCCAGGCCGGTCGCGATCGCCGGCGCCCGGCCGTGGATGGAGTGCATCCCGAACGTGTCGAGGTAGTAGGGGAACCTCGATGAGCAGCCGATGCCGGAGACGAAGGTGATGTTCTCGCGCTTGAGGCCTAGCTCGGGCAGGAACCCCTGGACCGCGGCGAGCACGGCGTAGTCGCCGCAGCCGGGGCACCAGCGGACCTCCTGGTCGGAGGTGAACTCCTTGCGGTTCTGCGGCACCTCCGCGGCCGGGACGCCCGCGAGGCCGGGGAACGGGAGGGACTCGGTGGTCATCGGACACCTTCGCTCTGCTTCGTGGTGGTGGTCCCGTTGCTTCCAGCCGGATGGACCACCCGTTCGGCGGGCTCCGCGGAGGCTGTGGTGCTCTCCACGAGGTCGGTGATGGCGGTGGCGAGCTCCGCGGCACGCAGCGGGAGACCCCGCACGTGGTTGTAGCCGACGACGTCGACGAGGAACTCGGCGCGCAGCAACATCGAGAGCTGCCCGAGGTTCATCTCCGGGACCAGGACCGCGTCGTACCGGTCGAGGACCTCGCCGAGGTCCTTGGGGAACGGGTTGAGGTGCCTCAGGTGCGTCTGGGCGACCGGGATCCCGGTGTTCCGGACCTGGCGCACCGCGGCGCCGATCGGGCCGTACGTCGACCCCCAGCCGAGGACCAGGACGCGCGCGTCACCGTCAGGGTCGTCGACCTCGAGCGGCGGGATCGAGTCGGCGATCCGGTCGACCTTGGCCTGGCGGGTGCGCACCATGAAGTCGTGGTTGGCAGGGTCGTAGGAGATGTTGCCGTGGCCGTCGCCCTTCTCCAGGCCACCGATCCGGTGCTCGAGGCCTGCCGTGCCGGGGACCGCCCACGGGCGGGCCAGGGTGTCCTCGTCACGCAGGTAGGGCCAGAAGTCGGTCTCGCCCTTGCCGTTCGTGTGGTTCGGCTCGGTGGCGAAGTTCGGGTCGATCGTGGGCAGGTCGGCGACCTCCGGGATCCGCCACGGCTCGGAGCCGTTGGCCAGCATCCCGTCCGAGAGCAGCATCACCGGGGTCCGGTAGGTGACCGCGATCCGGGTCGCCTCGACCGCGGCGTCGAAGCAGTCCGCGGGGGACTGCGGCGCCACGATCGGGATCGGGGACTCGCCGTTGCGGCCGAACATCGCCTGCAGCAGGTCGGCCTGCTCGGTCTTGGTCGGCAGACCGGTCGAGGGGCCACCGCGCTGCACGTCGACCACCAGCAGCGGCAGCTCCATCATCACGCCCAGCCCGATCGTCTCCGACTTCAAGGCGATGCCGGGACCCGAGGTGGTGGTCACACCGAGCGCCCCGCCGAACGCGGCACCGAGTGCGGCGCCGACACCGGCGATCTCGTCCTCCGCCTGGAACGTGGTGACGCCGAACCGCTTGTGCTTGGACAGCTCGTGGAGGATGTCGGAGGCCGGTGTGATCGGGTAGGAGCCCAGGAACAGGGGAAGCCCGGACTGCGTGGAACCGGCGATCAGGCCGTAGGCCAGTGCCAGGTTGCCGGTGATGTTCCGGTAGGTGCCGGCCTCCATCGGTGCGGGTTTGATCTCGTACTGCACCACGAACGCCTCGGTGGTCTCACCGAAGTTCCAGCCCGCCTTGAACGCGGTCACGTTCGCATCACGGATCTCGGGCGACTTGACGAACCGTCGCTCGAGGAACGCGATCGTCGAGTCGGTAGGTCGGCCGTACATCCACGACAGCATCCCGAGCGCGAACATGTTCTTCGCGCGTGAGGCGTCCTTGCGGGACAGGCCGAACTCCTTGACCGCCTCCACCGTCATGTCGGTGAGCTCGAAGGCGTGCACGGCGTACTCGTCGAGGGCGTCGTTCTCGATCGGGTTGTCCGCATAGCCGGCCTTCTTCAGGTTCCGGGCTGTGAAGTCGTGGCTGTCGACGATTATCGTCGCGCCCTTCTTCAGGTCGGCGAGGTTGGCCCTGAGTGCCGCAGGGTTCATCGCGACCAGCACGTCCGGGGAGTCGCCCGGGGTGAGGATGTCGTGGTCGGCGAAGTGCACCTGGAACGAGGAGACACCCGGCAGCGTGCCCTGTGGGGCACGGATCTCCGCCGGGAAGTTCGGTAGGGTCGACAAGTCGTTGCCGAACGCAGCGGTCTCCTGCGTGAACCGGTCGCCTGTGAGCTGCATCCCGTCGCCGGAGTCGCCGGCGAAGCGGATGATCACGCGGTCGAGCTGCTTGACCTGCTTGGTCACGCTGTCGCCTTCTTTCCGCGGGTGACCCGGCGGTGGCCGGGCGTGTAACCCGTATTGCTCTTAGGTTGCCCTATCAACTTCATGCTACGACTGCAGCCAACAGACCGCTCACGAAGTCCACAACACGGGCGGAGTCGGGCGAGTACGCGCGTGCGACCCACGGCTTGTGAAGATTTTGCCGGCGAATCGGTGAGACGTGCGCACGACGAGTCTAGTAATCCTCTAAAGTCACCTGAAGAACTCGACTAAAGGAGACTGACTGATGAGGCTGTTGAAGCTCAAGGCCGCTGTGGCGGCAACCGTGCTGGGCACACTCACCCTGAGCGCCTGCGGCGGGGGAGCAGGCGCTGAGAGTGGGGTCGGCGACTCGACCACTTTGAACCTTGTCGGTTTCGCGGTGCCCGAGGCCGCGAACACGGCCATCGCCGAGAAGTGGGCCGAGACCGAGGACGGCAAGGCGGTCAGCTGGCAGACGTCGTACGGTGCCTCCGGAGACCAGAGCCGCGCCGTCGAGGCGGGCCTGGAGGCGGACTATGTGCACTTCTCCCTCGAGGGCGACGTGACACGACTGGTCGACGCCGGACTCGTCACGGAGGACTGGAAGGCGGGGCCGAACAAGGGGATCGTCTCCGAGTCCGTGGTGGTCCTCGTGGTCCGCAAAGGGAACCCGAGGAACATCCAGGGGTGGGACGACATCGTCGAACCGGGCGTCGGCATCATCACCCCCAATCCCGGATCGTCCGGGTCCGCACGGTGGAACATCCTGGCGGCCTGGGGGCACGTGATCGCCAACGGTGGCACGGAGGACGAGGCCAAGGAGTTCCTGGAGAAGTTCTTCACCAACGCGGTGGCCCTTCCGGGGAGCGGGCGCGACGCCACCACCGCGTTCACCAGCGGCAACGGCGACGTGCTGCTCTCCTACGAGAACGAGGCGATCCTCGCCCGACAGAACGGTGAGGACTTCGACTACATCGTCCCGGACGACACGCTCCTTATCGAGAACCCCGGTGCTGTGCTCGAGGACGCCGACCCCTTGGCCGCGAAGTGGCTCGAGTTCCTCCAGACCAAGGAGGCGCAGACCGAGTTCGCACTCACCGGGTTCCGCCCGCTCATCGATGGTGTCGAGGTCGAAGTAGAGGGCGCCAACGACCCGGCGAACCCGTTCCCGACCCCGTCGACGCTGCTCACCATCGACAACGACTTCGGTGGCTGGGAAGAGGCCAACGCGAAGTTCTTCGACGAGGAGTCGGGGATCGTGCCGGGTATCCAGAAGGAGACCGGCAAGGAATGACCTCGATCAGCCCAACCACCGCGGTCCGCCCGGCGTGCAGGCGGCGTCGGGCGGCCCGGCAGGGCGCACTCAGCGTCACCTCCGGACTCGGCCTCGGGGTGGCTCTGCTCTGGTTCAGCCTGCTCGTGCTCATCCCGCTGGCCGCGGTCGTGGCTACGACGGTCGCGGGCGGCTGGGCGAACTTCTGGACCACGCTCACGAACGAGCAGACCGCTGCGGCGGTCAGGCTCACCGTGATGCAGTCAGGCATCGTGACCGGGTTGAACGTGGTGATGGGCACCACGATCGCCTGGGTACTCGTGCGGGACCGCTTCCCCGGCAAGGCGGTGCTGGACGTGATCATCGACATCCCGTTCGCCCTGCCCACGATCGTGGCCGGGCTGGTGCTCCTCGCGCTCTACGGCCCGTCGAGCCCGCTGGGGATGAACCTGGCCAACACCGAGTCGGCGGTGTTCCTCGCTCTCGCGTTCGTGACCCTTCCCTTCATCGTGCGCACCGTCCAGCCGGTCCTCGAGGAGCTCGAACGCGACGTGGAGGAGGCCGCCGCCTCGCTGGGGGCGAGCCGGCTGGCCACCTTCCGGCGGGTGATCCTGCCCAGCCTTGCGCCTGCGATCGCCGCGGGCGCAGCGCTCTCGTTCGCGCGTGGCATCAGTGAGTACGGGTCGCTCGTCCTTCTGAGCGGGAACCTGCCGCTCAAGACGGAGGTCGCGTCGGTGCGTGTGCTGACCTACATCGAGAACGGCAACCCGGCTGCGGCCGCGGCAGTCGCCACGATCATGCTCGTGGTCGCGCTGATCGTGATCGTGCTGCTCGACGTGATCCAGAGGCGGGTGGCCCGTCGTGGTTAGGGAACCGGCTGCGGTGCGCTGGCTGCTCAGGTTGGTGACTGTGGGCTACCTCTTCCTGCTGGTCGCGTGGCCGGTCTCGCTCGTCGTCCGGCGCACGTTCGCCGACGGACTGACCGGTCTGCTGACCGCGTTGTCGGATCCGGTGGTCACCGACGCGCTCCGGATGACCGTGACCGTCGCGCTGTTCGCCGTGCTCATCAACCTGGTCTTCGGCGTCGGCGTCTCCCTTCTCCTGGTCCGCTACGAGTTTCCGGGCAGGCGGCTGCTCTCGGCGATGGTGGACGTGCCGTTGTCGGTCTCGCCGGTCGTGGTCGGGCTGGCCCTTCTGCTCGTCTACAACAGTCGCGACGGGTGGTTCGGCGAGACGCTGGCCGCGAACGGTGTCCAGGTCATCTTCGCCACGCCGGGGATGGTGATGGCGACCGTGTTCGTCGCTCTGCCGCTGGTGATCCGTGAGGTGGTCCCGGTGCTCGAGGAGATCGGGGACGACCAGGAGCAGGCTGCCCGCAGCCTCGGCGCCAACGCCGTCCAGAGCTTCCGGCGGATCACCCTGCCCAGCATCAAGTGGGCCGTGGTGTACGGCGTCGTCCTCAGCCTGGCCAGGTCGCTCGGTGAGTTCGGTGCCGTGAAGATCGTCTCGGGGAACGTGGTCCAGAAAACCCAGACGGCCACTCTCGTGGTCGAGCAGAAGTACCAGAACTTCGAGCAGAGCACCGCCTACGCCACTTCGTTCATCCTGGCTTTTGCCTCGGTGGTCTGCATCGTCGTCGTGTCCATTCTCCGACCGAAGGAACAACCATGAGTATCGAGGTTTCGGGAGTCAGCAAACGGTTCGGGGACTTCGTCGCACTCGAAGATGTCTCCGTCACCATCCCCACCGGCCAGCTGACCGCGTTGCTCGGTCCGAGCGGCGGCGGCAAGTCCACGCTGCTGCGGATCATCGCCGGGCTCGAGTCCGCGGACGAGGGGACCATCACCATCGAAGGGACGCAGGCGACCCACCTGCCGCCGCAGAAGCGCAACGTGGGCTTCGTCTTCCAGCACTACGCGGCGTTCAAGCACATGTCGGTGGCGAAGAACGTCGCCTTCGGCCTGGAGATCCGCCGCCGCCCGAAGGACGAGGTCAGCCGCCGGGTCGAGGAGCTGCTCGGACTGGTGCACCTGCAGCAGTTCGCTCACCGGCTGCCATCCCAGCTCTCCGGCGGTCAGCGCCAGCGGATGGCGCTGGCGCGTGCGCTGGCCGTCGAGCCCAAGGTGCTGCTGCTGGACGAGCCGTTCGGCGCGCTCGACGCGAAGGTACGCAAGGAGCTGCGGGACTGGTTGCGCCGACTGCACGACGAGGTGCACGTCACCACGGTCTTCGTCACCCACGACCAGGAGGAGGCCCTCGAGGTCGCCGACGAGATCGTGGTGATCAACGAGGGCCGCATCGAGCAGATCGGGACACCGGACCAGCTGTACGACGAGCCGGCGAACGACTTCGTGATGAGCTTCCTCGGCCCGGTGACCCGGCTGCATGGCACGCTGATCCGGCCGCACGACATCGAACTGCTCGACCACGATGGCGTGCTGGGTGCGACGGCCGGCGTGGTGACCCGACTGGTCCGGGTGGGCTTCGAGGTCCGGCTGACCGTACGCACGGACGACAACCCCGCAGTAGCCGTCGTACTCACCCGGGCGGAGGCCCGAGGTCTCGGGATCGACGCCGGGTCACCGGTCTGGCTGTATCCCAACCGTGGTGCGTCGACGGTACCGGTCATGCCGGCCGCCGCCGGCTGACGCGGGGCTGGCTCAGGACCAGTAGATGATGACCTTGTCGCCGACGTTCACCTGGTCGTAGAGGGAGGCGACCGCGTCGTAGTCACGGACGTTGACGCATCCGTGCGACGCCCCGTTGTAGCCGTTCGCCGCGAAGTCGGGGGAGTAGTGCACGGCCTGCCCACCGCTGAAGAACATGGCGAACGGCATCGAGGTGTTGTACAGCGACGACACGTGGTCCCGCGACTTGTAGCTCACCGCGAACTGACCCTCACGGGTGGGCAGCTCATCGGACCCGAACCGGACGTCGACAGACATCTGCACGTTCCCGTCCACCACCCAGCGCAGGCTGTTGCTGGACTTGTCGACGCAAAGTGCCCTGCCCGTCGTACACCTCGGGTCCAGGGCGGAACCCTCGGCCGGGTCGGGCTTGCGGTTGGCGAGCTCGTCGGCCGTCGGCTCCGTCGTCATCCCCTCGAGCAGGTCCAGCGTGCGCCGGTCGACCTTGCCGGTGGCGGGGATCCGTCTCTTGGCCTGGAAGCCGGAGACCGCCTCGGTGGTCTGGTCGCCGTAGTTGTCGGAAACGTCGCCGAAGAACCAGGCGATCTGGCGCAGCCGGGCCTGGGTCTCACGCACCTCCGCACCCGCGTCACCGGGACCGAACAAGGTCGGGCCGGCGCGGTTGAACATCTCGTCGTCGGTGGGCATCCGGCTCATCTTCACGATGCGTCGCCAGGTGCGCTCGTCGACGATGCCGGTTGCCTCGAAGCCGCGCTTGTCCTGGAAGCCCTTCAGCGCGGCGCGCGTGCTCTTCGCGTAGGTTCCTGTCATCGGCGGGAAGTACCAGTCGAGCTGGGAGAGGCGGGCCTGGAGCTCGCGTACCTTCACACCCTCGTCACCGGGTTCGAGGACCGGTTCCGGCTCGGGCTTCTCGGTGAGGGTAGGCGTGTCGGCGACCTCGCGTTCCGGCGTCGATGGCGTCGGCGGGGCCATGGACGTCACGGGTTCGGGGGCTGCGCCGGCTCGGGTGGTGGTGTCGGCGATGTCGGTCAGCGCGAGCACGCCGAACGCGGCACCTGTCCCGGCCGCCAGCACCAGCAGCGCCGTCAGCAGCGCCAGTGCGGTCTTTCGTGCTCGTCGCATCGTGTCCTCCACCCGAGTAGACCTGCCCCTGTTGGCGCGCCTACTCCTGGATAGACGCCATCGGCACCGTTCAGGTTGCGTTCAGCAGCAAGGTCGGACCCGAGCACGGTATCGGGGTTGACGTGCACTTGTGAAACAGGCGTGCCGTGGGACGCGGGGGTCACACCCAAACGGGCGATCACCCCTAGACTCGGCCACGTGGTGGATTACTACTCGGCGTACGTGCCGCTGGTGGCGATTCTCGTCATCGGCACGGTGCTGGTTGTCGCCATGTTCACGGGCAACCGGTTGCTGCGTCCGACCCACACCACCGCCGAGAAGCTGCTCACCTACGAGTGCGGCGTGGACCCGGTCGGTGAGGGCTGGGCGCAGAACCACGTCCGCTACTACGTGTACGCCTACCTCTACGTGATCTTCGCCGTGGACGCGGTGTTCCTGTTCCCATGGGCGACCGTGTTCGGTGGCCTCGGCTGGGTCTCCGTCGGCGAGATGGGCGTGTTCATCGGCTTCATCGCGGTCGGTCTGGTCTACGCCTGGCGCAAGGGGGTGCTGACATGGACGTGAGTACGACGGACCTGGGAATGCCGAACGTGGGCAGGCCCGAACCACAGCTCGGTGGCCTGCAGAAGCTGGCGCCGAAACCCGCCCGGTACCTGTTGAACTGGGGCCGGAAGTACTCCCTGTGGGTGTTCAACTTCGGGCTTGCCTGCTGCGCGATCGAGTTCATCGCCACCTCGATGGCACGCCACGACTTCATCCGCCTCGGCGTGATCCCGTTCGCGCCGGGCCCCAGGCAGGCCGACTTGATGGTGGTCTCCGGGACGGTCACCGACAAGATGGCACCGGCGATCAAACGTCTCTACGAGCAGATGCCCGAGCCGAAGTACGTCATCTCCTTCGGGTCCTGCTCCAACTCCGGCGGCCCCTACTGGGACTCCTACTGCGTCACCAAGGGCGTGGACCAGATCATCCCGGTGGACGTCTATGTCCCCGGCTGCCCGCCGCGGCCCGAGGCTCTGCTGCAGGGGATCCTCAAGCTGCAGGAGAAGATCGACGGTGAGTCGCTGCGTGACCGGTACCGCTCCCACGACGCCGCCTCCGTCACCCGCGGCATCGTGCAGCCGCCACCCGGGGCGGTCACGTGAGACGGTCCACCGCGCTGTGGCCGGGACGGGTCCGCGCTGCGTTCGCCGAGACGCTCGGTGACGCCGCGACCGTCGACGACGGCTTCGGCCCGATCACTGTGGACGTGCCGCCGGACCACTGGGTGGACGCGGTCGAGCTCGCCCGGGACGGGCTTGACTGCACGTTCTTCGACTGGCTGTCCGCGGTCGACGAGCTCACCGACGGGTTCCGGGTGGTCTGTCACCTCGCCGACCACCGTGTCGCCGGTGTCGACCACCTGGTGATCCGCACGCTCGTCCCCCGCGACACCCCGGCCGTCCCCTCGGTCGTGCACCTGTTCGGGGGAGCCCGCTGGCACGAGCGGGAGACCCACGAGATGTTCGGCGTCGACTTCACCGTGGACGACGCGCCGCTCCAGCTGGAGCCGCTGCTGCTGCCGGAGACCTTCGAGGGCCATCCGCTCCGCAAGGACTTCATCCTCGCCTCCCGGGTCGCCAAACCCTTCCCGGGCGCCAAGGAGCCGGGTGAGTCCGAGCATGACGCCGCCCCGTCGCGTCGACGTACCCGTCCCGCCGGCGTCCCCGAGCCCGAGCAGTGGGGCCCCCGCCGACCCGGTACCGACCGGCCCGACACCCTCGCCGCCGCAGCAGCCGCACCAGCAGTCGCCAGGCCTCGCCGAGAGCCCCGCGCCCGACCGCCCGCGGAGAAGGAGCGGGGCGACGATGACTGAGCTCATCGAGGTCGTCCTCCGACTACTGGTGGTGCTGGGCGCGTTCCTGGTGCTGCCGCTGCTCGTCGGCCAGGTCGAGCACAAGGCGATGGCGCACATGCAGAGCCGCGTCGGACCGATGTACGCCGGCGCCTTCCACGGTTGGGCGCAGCTCGTCGCGGACGGTGTGAAGTTCGTGCAGAAGGAGGCCGTCGTCCCCGCCGCCGCGGACCGTTCGGTGTTCAAGATCGCGCCCGGGGTCGCGCTGCTGCCCTACCTGATCGCGATGATCGTGATCCCGCTCGGGCCTGGCCTGGTCGGCCAGGATCTCGACGTCGGCCTGTTCTTCGTGATCGCCGTCATGGGCATCGGTGTGATCGGCACGCTGATGGGTGGCTGGTCCAGCGCGAACAAGTTCAGCCTCCTCGGCGGGATCCGGGTCGCTGCCCAGCTGATGGCCTACGAGCTGCCGTTCGTGCTCGCCGCCGCGTCGGTGGCGATGGCCGCCGGAACCCTGTCGCTGACGGGGATCGTGCTGGCCTGGGAGCCGTGGTGGTTGCTCTGGCAGGCGCCCGCGGCGGTCGTGTTCTTCGTCGCCGGACTGGCCGAGCTGCAGCGCCCGCCGTTCGACATGCCGGTCGCCGACGCCGAGCTCGTGTTCGGCCCCTACACGGAGTACGGCGGGCTGCGGTTCGCGCTGTTCATCCTCGCCGAGTACGCCGGCATCGTCGTCCTGTCCGCGCTGACCACCGTGCTGTTCCTGGGTGGCTGGCACGGGCCGTTCGAGGACCAGCTCGGCTGGGTGTGGACCCTGGTCAAGGTCTTCCTCGTGGCGTTCGTGGTGATCTGGGTCCGGGTGGCCTACCCGCGCCTTCGTGAGGACCAGCTCCAACGGCTCGCCTGGCAGGGGTTGGTGCCCCTCGTCCTCCTCCAGCTCGCGATCACAGCAGTAGGTGTGGTGATGATGCAATGAGTCTTCCCGGAACCGGCCTGCTCAAGGGGCTGGCGGTCACGATGCAGAACATGACGCGTCGCGCGGTGACCGCGCAGTACCCCGACGCGCTTCCGGAGCTGCCACCGCGCTCGCGTGGCGTCATCGCACTGATCGAGGAGAACTGCACCGTGTGCATGCTGTGCGCGCGCGAGTGCCCGTCCTGGTGCATCTACATCGACTCGCACAAGGACACCATCCCGGCGACTACCGAGGGCGGCAAGGACAAGAGCCGGAACGTCCTCGACCGGTTCGCGATCGACTTCTCGATCTGCATGTACTGCTCGATCTGCGTGGAGGTGTGTCCGTTCGACGCCCTGCACTGGAGTCCCGAGTTCGAGTACGCCGAGCTCGACATCCGTGAGCTGACCCACGAGAAGGAGCGCCTGCGGGAGTGGATGTGGACCGTCCCGGCCCCCGCCGCCCTCGACCCGGGAGCCGAGCCGGCGAAGGAGATCGCGACCGCGCAGAAGGCCGCCGACAAGTCGGAGGAGGGCCGGGCGTGAGCGTTGTCGAGGTGATCTTTCTGCTGCTGAGCCTGGTCGCGGTCGGCTCGGCACTCCTCGTGGTGACCACCCGGAACATGGTGCACGCCGCCCTGTGGCTGGTCGTCACCCTCGGCTCGATCGCCGGCTGCTTCCTCGTGCTCGCCGCCGAGTTCGTGGCGTGGGTGCAGATCCTCATCTACGTGGGTGCTGTCGTCGTACTCCTCCTCTTCGCGCTGATGCTCACCAAGGCCCCCACCGGTCCGCAGGCCGACCTGAACGTGCGACAGGTACTGCCCGCTGCCGTGGTCGGGCTGCTCGTGGCCGCCCTGCTCGGCACAACGGTGGTGGCCGGGTTCTCCGGGGTGCGGATCGACCTCGACAACGCCGTGGTCGGGTCCGCGGAGCTCACCGGCGCCACGATCTTCCAGAAGTGGGTGCTGCCGTTCGAGGTGCTCAGCGTGCTGCTGCTCGCCGCCCTCGTGGGGGCGATCGTCCTGTCCCGGCGGGGAGACCGCTGATGCCGCTCTGGTGGCCGCTGCTGCTCGCCAGCCTGCTGTTCGCGATCGGCGTCTACGGTGTGCTGGTACGCCGCAACGCGGTGCTGGTGCTGATGGGCGTGGAACTGATGCTCAACGCCGTCAACATCAACATGGTCGCCTTCGACGCACACTTCCGCGACGTGCTGCACAGCGGGCAGACCTTTGCCTTGTTCATCATCGTGATCGCCGCCGCCGAGATCGGTCTCGCCCTCGCGATCGTGCTGATGGTCTTCCGTACCCACGGCCACATCGACGTGGACCGGCTGCGCAGCCTCGCCGACCGCGACGACCCCGAGCTGTCGGGCGGTGGTGGTGCCACAGCCCCGCCAGCGCCTGACGGCTCGGTGGAGGTGAGGCCGTGAGCTGGGTGCTGCTGACCCTGGTGGTGCTGCCGTTCGCGTCTGCCGCGGTCGCCCTGCTCATCGGGCATGCCGGGGACGTCGCTACGAAGGGCATCTCGGTCGGGGCCTCACTGCTCGGGCTGGTGCTCGCGTGTGTCGTCGCCTTCCCCCATCTCGGAGCGGCGACGCCACTCGGCCACGTCTTCGCGAGCACGACCGCCGCCGGCCCGCCGATCGAGATGTCGTTGTACGTCGACCAGCTCAGCGCCGTGATGCTGTTGCTCGCGCACACGGTGGCGTTCATGGTGCAGCTGTACTCCCTCGGGTATCTCGCTGACGACCCGCGCTACCCGTCGTACACCGCCCTCGTCTCCATCTTCACCGGCTCGATGTCGCTGGTCGTGACGGCAGACGACCTCTGGGTGCTGCTCATCGGCTGGGAGCTGATGGGCGCATGCTCGTACTTCCTGATCTCGCACCACTGGGAGCTGCCCGAGGCGAGGGAGGGTGCGGTCAAGGCGTTCCTGATGACTCGTACGGCGGACCTGGGGCTGCTGTTCGCGATCATCGTTCTGGGGATCCGGTTCGACTCGTACCGGATCAGCACGATCATGTCCGCGGTCAGCGAGGGCGGTTTCGGTCGCGACGACCTCTGGCTGCCGGCGCTGTTGCTGACCGCCGCTGCGCTCGGTAAGTCGGCGCAGTTCCCTTTCCATACCTGGCTTCCCGACGCGATGCCCGGCCCCACCCCCATCTCGGCGCTGATCCACGCGGCCACGATGGTCGCCGCCGGCGTGTTCCTGGTGGCACGCACTCTACCCGTTGTTCCTGTCCGCTCCGGCCGCCCTGAACGTGCTGGCGGGGATCGCCGCGATCACGATGTTCATCGCCGCGGTCTACGCGCTTTTCACCCACGACCTGAAACGGGTGCTGGCCTGGTCGACGGTGAGCCAGCTTGCCTACATGTTCGGTGCGCTCGCGGTCGGCGCCTGGTCCGCCGCCGTGCTGCACCTGCTCGCGCACGGTGCGTTCAAGGCGCTGCTGTTCCTGGCCGCCGGGTCGGTCGTGCACGCCGTCGGCTCGACGTCGATGTCGGCGATGGGCGCCCTGCGAGACAAGCTGCCGGACACGTTCATCACGATGACGATCGGCTTCGGGGCGCTCGCGGGTGTCGTGCCGCTGGTCGGGTTCTTCACCAAGGACGCCGTGATCGGGTCCGCACTCGAGGCCGCGCAGAGCGGCCGGCTGGTGTGGACCTGGCTCGCCTGGATGCTGTTCGGGTCGGCGGTGCTCACAGCCCTGCTGACCGTCGCGTACTCCCTGCGGGCCTGGATGATGGTGTTCTTCGGTGCTCCCGCCCCGGAGGCGCAGGAGCCGCACGAGTCGCCGTGGACGATGCGGGTTCCGCTGTACCTGTTGAGCATTCCCACCGCGCTCGGCGGGTTCGCGGTCGTCTACCCCGAGGCCATCTTCGGTCCCGAGGAGGAGGCCCACCTGCTGCACACCGGGCTGTCGATCGTGATGACCGTGCTGGTCGCCGCCACCGCTGCGCTGGTGGTCTGGACGTGGCAGCGCAACGAGCAGCGTGACCCGTGGCACCCGTACGTAATCCCCTTTGCGCCGGTGGACCGGGTCTACGACATCGGCCTGGTACGGCCGACCTGGTTCCTGGCCCGGCTGGTGCGTGCCGGTGACCGCGACGTGATCGATGCCTATGCGAACGGTGCGAGCGCCTCGACTCGGGGTGTCGGGTGGGTGCTGCGGATGGCACAGAACGGCAACGTGCAGGGCTACCTGATGGTGGTCGTCGTCGGTGCTGCCGCGCTGGCCCTGGCCGCTGGGGTGATGGCTTGAACGCCGCCGTCGCGTTGAACGGTCTCGTCGCGGTGCCGATCGTGTTCGCGGCCCTGGCCGGGCTCGCCGCCCGTCGTACCTCCGACCATCTGGCGCTCGGTCTCGCGGTGCTGGGCTCGTTCGTCACGCTCGGATGGTCGATCTGGGCCGCCGTCGCGTCCGGATCCGCGCTCGGGTCGTTCGCCTTCGACGTCGCCTGGATCGCGGAGATGGACGTGCGCTGGCACCTCGGCGTGGACGGGATCTCGGTGCCACTGGTGCTGATGACCACCCTGATCGTGGTGTGCTGCATGCTCTCCCTGATCAAGCACGCACCGGAGTGCGGCGGCCGGGTGAACCTGGCGATCCTGCTGCTGGTGATCGAGACCGGTGTCCTCGGCAGCTTCCTGGCCCTCGACATGGTGCTGTTCTTCCTGTTCTTCGAGGTCGCGCTGATCCCGATGTGGTTCGTGATCAACAGCTGGGGCGACCCGCACGACGAGGCAGGCCGTCGGCGTGCCGCCACCCGGTTCCTGATCTTCACCGTTCTCGGGTCCGCGCTGATGCTGGTCGGTTTCATGCTGGTGCACTCGCTGACGGGCACGTTCGACATCGTGGAGATCGCTGCGACGTACCGGCCCTCGGGGACGACCGCCGTCGCGGGCGCCGTACTCGTCGGCCTCGGTCTCGCCGTGAAGACCCCGCTCTGGCCGCTGCACATCTGGCTTCCCGACGCGCACTCCAAGGCACCCACCGTCGGGTCGGTGCTCCTGGCGGCGGTGCTGCTCAAGCTCGGCACGTACGGCTTCATCCGGTTCTGGATGCCGGTGACCGACCCGTCGTGGGAGCTACTGGTTCCGTTCGTGGCCGCGCTGGCGGTGGTCGGCATCATCTACGCCGCGCTGGCCTGCCTGGTGCAGTCCGACCTGAAGCGGCTGATCGCGTACTCCAGCGTCGGCCACATGGGCTTCGTGGTCCTCGCCGCCGCGACGTACACGGTCGGGGGAGTGCAGGCGGCGGTCTACGCCAGTGTCGCGCACGGGCTGATCACCGGGCTGCTGTTCTTCGTGGCCGGTGCGATCAAGGACCGCTACGGCACCGCGGACCTCGTCAGGCTGCGCGTGCTGTACGGCCGGGTACCTCGACTTGCAGCGATCTTCGCGTTCGCGGCGATGGCCTCGCTCGGGCTGCCGGGGCTCGCCGGCTTCTGGGGCGAGATGCTCGCGATCCGTTCCGCCGTCGACCAGTCGTCGGCGCTCCCCGGTGGCACCTACGCCGTGCTTGCGGTGATCGCGGCGTTCGGCGTGATCCTGACCACCGCATACTTCCTGGCGCTCATGCGGGGCATGCTGCAGGGCGCGTCGTCCCGTGATGGTGTCCGGCCCACTCCGGCCGGACCTCACCGAGCCCGACACGCCGCCCGACGTGCACGCCCTGGAGTGGGTGGCCTGGTCACCGCTGATCGCGTTGACCCTGGTGTTCGGCGTCGCGCCCGGGCTGCTGCTGGGCCCGGTCAGTGACGCGGCGCGCGTCTTCTTCGGGGGGCTCGGATGATCGACAACGTCGTGCAGTCGATCGACTGGCTGGCGATCGCGCCGACGCTCATTCTGGCGTGCACGGCGATCGTAGTTCTCCTCGCGGACGCGTTCCGCGGGCTGCCCCGCTCGCGCGGCCAGGCGCTCATGCCGGCCACCCTGACCGTGCTCGGTGTCCTGGCGGCGTCGGTGCCGGCCGTGATGATGTGGGGTGAGCGACGGGCGACGTTCTGCATCGTGGATCCGCTCGGCGGGGTGACGCCGTGTTCGTACGTCGTCGACCAGTTCACCCTCGTCTTCTGGGGGATCGTCCTGTTCGGTACGGCGATCGTGGCGCTGATCGGGACCGCTGCGATCGCGGAGGGCCGCACCCCGCAGGGCGAGTGGAACTTCCTGCTGCTGTGCTCCGCGACCGGCGCACTCGCCATTGCGGCGTCGCGCGACCTGATCACGCTCGTGGTCGCACTGGAGGTGGTCTCGCTGCCGGCGTTCGCGCTCGTCGGGCTCCGCCGCGGTGACCCGAAGGCCTCCGAGGCAGCGGTGAAGTTCTTCCTGGTCTCGGTGATCTCGACCGCGGTGATGCTGATGGGCGTCTCGCTGGTGTACGGCGTGACGGGGTCGGTGTTCTTCGACCAGATCAATGTGGCCCTGGCATCGGAGGTCGCGCCGCGCTCCGTCGCGGTCGCCGGGACCCTGCTCACCATCGTGGGCCTCGCGTTCAAGGTGGCCGCGGTGCCGTTCCACATGTGGGTGCCCGATACCTATGTGGGTGCACCGGTCGCGGTCGCGGCGTACCTGTCCGTGGTCTCCAAGGCGGCCGGCTTCGTCGGGCTGATGCTGGTGCTCAGCTTCGGGCTGCAGTCGTTCGCCGACGTTTGGGCCCCGCTGATGGGCGTGCTCGCCGCGTTGACGATGACCCTCGGGAACGTGCTCGCCCTGTGGCAGCAGCATGCGGTGCGGCTCCTGGCATGGTCGTCGGTGGCTCAGGCCGGTTACATTCTGGTTCCGTTCGGCGCGGCCGCGTCGGTGCCCTCCGCGCTCGGTGCGTCTATCGGGTACCTCGCCATCTACGCGTTCGTCAACCTTGGCGCCTTCGCTGTGGCGGCCGTGGTGGGAACCCGCTACCCGCGGCAGCGGCTCTCTGACTACCGCGGCCTGATCCGCGAGGAGCCCGGAGCCGGATGGGCGCTCGCGTTCGCGTTGGTGGCGCTGGCCGGTCTGCCTCCCGGGGTGGTCGGCCTGCTGGCGAAGGTCGTCGTGTTCGACGCGGCTGCCGGACCGGCGACCTGGCTGGCGGTGGTGATGGCGGTCAACGTCGCGATCGGGCTCGTGTACTACGCCCGGTGGCTGATGGAGCTGTTCCGTCCGTCGTCCGTGGAGGCGGGTTCGACGTACGACATCCCTAACGGCGTCGGCGTCGCGATCGGGATGACCTTCACCGCCGGCATCGCCTTCTCGGTCTTCCCAGGGCTGCTGCTGGACCCGATCCTCGCCGTTCTCGGCTAAAGCCTTCTGCGGCTAATGGGACCAATGGCCCTCTTTGCGGAGAGGCGACAATGGATGTGTGACACCTGGGATGCCCCGACAACACCGTCGATGTACGGTCTATCCGTGGTGCACCGGACACGCCACCGCGAGTGACATCGAGCACCACGGCAGGGCCGAGGTAGTCGCAGCGCAGGACGGACGTGAGCTGCGATTCGTGCTGACCGGGACCGGCGACGGTCCACTGCGGGTCACTGTCGAGCTCTCCCTCACGGAAGGTGGACCGCCACTCGAGGTCGTGGAGCTCGATCCGGTCGAGGTGGTGCAGGCTGCTGCGGTCCTGCGGCGGCTCGCCATGGAGAGCAGGGAACGCGTTCAGCACTGACCTGTCAGCGATAGTTGTTGAACTGCACCGCGAAGTCGTAGTCCTGTTCCTTGACCAGTGCGATCACGGCCTGCAGGTCGTCACGTTTCTTGCTGGACACGCGCAGCTCGTCGCCCTGGACCTGCACCTTGACGCCCTTGGGGCCCTCGTCGCGGATCAGCTTTCCGATCTTCTTGGCCTGCTCCTGGGAGATGCCCTCCTTGAGCGCGACGGACAGCTTGGTGTCCCTGCCGGACTGGCGAGGCTCACCGGCGTCGAGGATCTTCAGCGACTGGTTGCGCTTGATGAGCTTGTCCTTGAACACGTCCAGGACGGCGAGAGCGCGATCCTCCGCGTTTGCGGTGATCTCGACCCCGGTGTCACCAGACCACTCGATCGTCGCGCCGGTGTTCTTGAAGTCGAACCGCTGGGTCAGCTCACGCTGGGCCTGGTTGAGCGCGTTGTCGACCTCCTGGTGGTCGATCTTGCTCACGATGTCGAATGACGAGTCGGCCATGGGTCGGGTTCCTCCCGGGTGGATTTCGAGCGTTAGGTCCTGCTGCGCTATTCTTTCGTGTCGTTGCGCCCCAGGCTAACCGGGGGCCAGCATGGCAGGTTGCCCGAGCGGCCAATGGGAGCGGACTGTAAATCCGTCGGTGTATACCTACGCAGGTTCGAATCCTGCACCTGCCACAGACTGAAAAGAGCCTCTGACCTGGTTTTTTACCGGGCAGGGGCTCTTTCGCGTCGTCCGGCAGTGTCCGGCCAGATCCGGCCGTCTACGGGGATCTGTGGGGAAGTTATCCCGCGCATCCGTAGGTGAGTCCACCTGAAGGAAAGGCAGGCGGTGGCCTGCCAGGGTCACGTTGGACTCCACGCGAGCCGCTCATGACACATACCGGCTCCAGAATGATGCGAGACAGCGCCAGATGGCGTCGTGCCGTGCGGCCCCCTTTCCAAGGTCCGGGGGGTACCACTGCTGGCGCCTGTTCCCCACGATTACGATCCCGGCACCGCAAGTGGCTCCCACGGCGAAGAGCGCGGCGAGCAGGATGCCGGAAACTGGCTTCCGGACCCGCAAACCCTTCACGGGTCAAGAGCAGCAGCACCTCGATGGGGGCTATCACCTGCGGCGAAGGCTTGTTGTGGTGAGGGGCGACCTCGACCGCCGGCTCGACGGTCGAGGTCGAGAACGAGATGGCTCAGGAGTCATCGTGCCGCCGGGCTGCTTCCTGTCCGGCCAGGTAGCCAAACACCAACCCCAGCGAGATCGTGCCTCCGGCGCCCCCGTAGAACCCCTTCGTTGGTGCGCCTCCTGCGTTGCCGGCGGCGTACAGGCCCGGGATGACCTTGCCGTCGGTGTCCAGCGCGCGCCCGTGTGCGTCAGTCTTCGGACCGCCAACGGTGCCGAGCGCGCTGGCCTCGACCTTGAGCGCGTAGTACGGCGCGGTGTCGACTGGCCCGAGGACGCTTGACTTCGGGCTCTTCAACACCGGTCGGATGATCTTCGCCAGGGGCCCGACCACGATGGAACGCAGACGTTCGGGATCGTTCTTCTTCGCCACCCGCCCCGCGAGCTTGCTCACGATCGGACCGATCGCCGCTGCGATGCCCATTCGTGCCTTTGCGGTGACGGCGGGGAATCGCGCGTCGGGCGAATTCTTGCCCAACCGGGGGTAGAAGGCGCCGAAGTAGCGGTCGAACATCGTGTCACCGCGGTTGAACTGCGGGTCGCGAGCTCGTGCGGCCTCGGGGTTGAACCGGTCGACGGTGCGGAGCAGCCCCACCTCGTCGACCCCGATCTTGGCCGCCAACTCCGACAGCGTGTCGGCGCGATGGAGGTAGTCGGGCACCTCTCCGCCGGGCGTGACGCCGAAGATCCCGAACTTCGTCCAGTAGTTCTGGTCGAAGATCAGCCACGCCGTGGCGTTAGGCATGGTGCCCGTCTCCGGGTCGACCTCTCGCATGATCTGCCCGAACTGGTCGTAAGCCAGGGCCTCGTTCGCGAAGCGCTCACCCTTGCTGTTCACCATGATGCTGTGCGGCAGCGCTCGCTCGCCCAGGAACACACGACTGAGCGGGCGGCCCTCCAGCTCCTCGCCGGGCAACTGCACCCCGGGCATCCACCAGGCGTCCTCCATGCCGGTCAGGTCGGCGCCCACCTCCTGGGCCAGTTGCACTGCGATGCCGTTATGGCCCTGCGGGGAAATCTGCACTCCGAAAGGCGCGTCGAGGTAGGTCGTGGTGACCTCGGGCGAGCTCTCGAACCCGCCGCTGGCCAGCAGGACCCCCTTGGTGGCACGCACCGTGTGCTCGGCGCCACCAGCCCGTACGACGAGGCCCTGCACCCCCGACTCATCCGTGACGAGCCGGACCGCGGGCGCCTCGACGCGTACGTCGACACCGTTGCGCAGGCCCGCCTCGAGCAGGGCGCCGACCAGCGCCGGTCCGGCGAGCCACACGTCATCAATGCCGATCCCACCCAGCAGCCAGAACGGGAGCGGGTTCTTGGCCATGCCAGTGGTCAGGGCCGGTCGCACGAACTTCGCCGCCTCCCCCAGTCCCTCAGGAGAGTAGGGGCCGGGGAAGAGGGCCCGACCGACCGATGCGCCATCGATGTCGGAGCGGTAGTCCGGCCAGATGGTCGGGATCCAGCCGAAGGAGGTGTGCTCTTCAATGAACCGAGCCACGTGGGGTCCTGTTTCCAGGAACTTCTCCACCAGGTCATGGTCAAGGGTCTTGTCCCGACCCTGGCCGTAGATGTAACGCCGGGCCTGGTCCAGGTCGTCGCTCACCTTCAGGTCCTTGGTCGAGAAGCCGTGGTTGGGGATCCAGGCGGCACCCGCGGAGATCCCGGTGGCACCACCGACGATCTCCCGGGACTCCACGACGAGGACCCGCGCCCCCTCCTTGGCGGCGGTGAGCGCGGCCATCAGCCCTGCCCCGCCGGAGCCGATGATTGCTACGTCCACCTCGTCGGGGATGCCGCTCTGTGACACGGTCCCGATGGAGCCACGGTGCTGAGTCGAACTGTTACCCACGATGTCCTCCGTGCGATCGATTTCGGTCATGACCCCTCCCTTGCGAGACGGGATGGGACTCCTGACATATGGTTGAACAATCAACCTTGGGTATCTGTTCCCATCTGGCCGCATAGTCCGGGCGGCGCCTGTCGCGTCATGCGGGGATCGTTAGATCTGAAGGGGCGTCCTACCGCCGCCTGCGGTCCATCGATCGTTCGTCTCCGCAGGGCCGGCCTTCGACCCGAACAGGGCGGCGTCCGTCGGGACCGGCTGTCACTGCGGATCGACGTAGTTGCGGACTCGCTTGCCTGCTGAATCGACCCAGTCGCGACGACAGTCGAGGCGGGTTCTGCGCGAGAGCAGTGCAAAGACTGCTGTCGCCCCAGTGACGAAAAGCAGCATCGCAGCGCCCGCCGCCCCGAGCGCGAAGAGCCGGATCACTGCCGGGACCCCATTGACGTCCGCAGTGCAGCGAGTCCTAGCGCCGTCATGGCGCCGCGATAGCGACGAGCGCATAGCCGCACGACGTCTCGCCAAGTCGCGTCGCCACCGAACTATCCGGCGGCGTATCGAACTGCCCCTTCTTCGGCGGCACACGTAACTGCTCGCCTGGCCAAGCCATGCGGTAGCGCGGGCGCTATCGCCAGCTCCTCCCGTATTACGCGCCGCTGCAGCGCGGTCCTGTCACCGACATTCCACACGCCGGCGATGATCGCAGCGAGAACGGCGTCGCCAGCTATCAAGATCTCCGCTGGGCTGTGCCGGCGGACCGCGCGTGGTCGGCGGAGCTATCTCCCACCGTCAGACTCCACGGCCACCTGCGGGTGCCGACGGTAGACCGCCCGTCGAACGGGCAGAGGAGGAGATGTGCTGCCCACGTTGCGGACAGCGGAGCCACGCCATAACTCCTGGGCGGGGCTCCGCTGCCTGTTTGGCCGCTGCTCAGTCCGCCGGCAGGAAGACGCGCTGCGGGATCGTGTCGTAGACCGTCGGGTCAACGGACGCGATGGAGCCATCGGCGACTGCGTCGACGAGGCCGCCCAGCCCGATCTCGATCTGCTTGCGCAGCATGCCGTTGCGCTTCATGCCGTCGTACTGGGTCTGGCTGGAGGTCTCGAACAGCACCACAGCGCTACCGCGAAGGGCGAACGAGCCGAGCGCGGTACCTGGCAGGTTCGTGTTTTGCGGGTAGAGGGTCAGGTCGCCGTACCCAGATTCGCCATGCCCCTGCAGCGCCTCGTAGACGGCGACGTTGGCGCGCTTGGAGGCGTCCATGTCGAAGTTCGGCCAGGTGCCGAACTCGCTCGGGTCGTCGATGAACTTCGCCGAGATCGACAACGGCGACATGTTCTCGAGGTCCTCGGTGGCGTAGCAAGACCACTGGTTGTGGAGGTCGATGAAGTAGTCCACGGTGCCGAACTCGTTCTCGAGGCTGCGGTAGATGTCACGAACCGCCTGCGCCTCAGGAGTGATGTACCAGCCCGTGTCCGCGCTGTTGCCCGGGAAGTCCTCCGGCTGCGGGACGTAGTCGAGGTCGGGGTTGAAGTCGCGGTTGACGTCGAAGCCGCCCACGCGACTGTTGTAGTTCCACGCCGGCTCCACACCAGCGAGTTGCGGGAAGTCGGCGACGACCTCGTCCCAGGCCATCTGGTTCTGGCGAGTGTCCCGCTCACCGCCATCGACGTTAAGACGCGGGATCGCCACGATCGTGACCTCCTCGCGGAGCGCAGCCGCCCCAGGAGTCGAACCGCCCCACTGCTGGAGCATGTTCAGAAGCGCCTCGGTGCCGTGATTCTCATTGCCGTGGATCTGCGATTCGACGAACACGACCGTGTCGCCCTCACCGACGCGCGCGGTGTAGATCTCCCGGCCCTGGTTGCTATAGCCGGCCACGTCTACCTTGACCACTCCGCCGGTCGATTTCTCGATCCTCTGCAGCGTGCTGGTCAGCTGGGCGTGGTTCACGAACCCGTTGTTGCCAGACCCCGAAGCCTCCGTGCCGCAGTGCGACTCGGTGGGGATTGCGGAGGCGGGCAACGCCGCGGTCGTAGCGACGGTCCCGAGCAGCAGTGCCGATCCGGAAAGGAAGGCCGTCCATCGTCGTACTGACATCTCACTCCTCGTTTTGTTGCGGACGTCCGGTCGTGCCGGACAAGAACAGCGGTGTGTGCTGACGCTAACCACCCCGACCGGCAGCAGTCTCCGCTCGCCTGCTGCAGGTTTCTGCATCACAGAAACGTGTAGAACCGCCAACAGCCGACGCCCACGCTGGTCGACAGCCTCCGCCGCCACATTGCGTCGGGTAGAGCCTTTTGGGATTGCACTCCTCCAGGTGCAGCCCGAAGGGGCGTCGGTGGGGCTCGGCTGTCATCGCGTCGGCCCGGTCGCCGCGACTGACATGGGGACCCATGTCACCGAGGCTGTTGAGGCCACCGACGCTGCGGCACTTATCAGCGTGCGTCTTGCCGCCGCGATTTCCCGGCACCAGCCGCAGGGCAGACCACCGGATCGTCAGGTGTCGTTTTCAACGGAGAGGGCGGTCCGCTCGTCGGCTTCCTGCTTCTCGCGCCGCTGGTGCAAGCGCTGCTGAGCGGCCGATAGGAAGGCCATGCACGGCGCGTCAGTTCCTGGGTGCTTCTCGTTCAGGTGGAAGCCCCAACGATCCATCGCCGCCATGAATCCGTTGTCACCGCCGGGACGATAGGCCGACCAGTTGCGGCTGCCCCTAACGACGCACTCGGAGCAACTGATCTTGTAGGCGAACTGCATATCCGCGTCGAGGTCGAGCTTGACCTTCGCCAGAGGACCGGCCTCCGAGGCAGCTTTCCTCTCACGAGCGGATCGGCTCGCGGTCATGTGGCACCCCTGTTCGCGTTCGGCAAGTGGAGCCTACGCCGACAGTGAAGCGACCTTCTCGAGGCCCGACCTCATCGCCACAGTGATGAAACCGCTGCCCACCCATGCCGGAAATCCAGACGCCTAGAAGTAAGTGCGTCCTTCCGCCGCGAGCGGACCCCCTGCGTGCGGGCTCGAGCCAAGTCACGCGCAAGCGTGTCACGCGCCGCCCCATCGGCGGCGTCTAGGCCAAGGACGCGAATGGCCACATACCCAAGGCCGCCTTGCTGTTTCAGGGCGCCCGGTCACATGGCGGGGTGCGCGGCGCCTCGGCTGATGTGCCAAGAAACAGTCACGCCGACCTCGAGGAGCGCCGAGAACCAGAGCCCGGCCTCCGCTTGAACCCAGCCTGCTGACTCGGGTTGACTGCCGCGGCGACGACCGACGCCAGGATCGAGAGCCCGAAGCCGATCAAGACGCCCCTCATGCCGCCGATCACCTTGAAGCCGAGGAGACGTTCTGTCATGACTGCCACCCCAAGGGACGCGAATGCGACAACGATCGCGACGAACTCGAACACAAAGAGAGGACTCTCGAGCGGGCTCTCATCCAAGCCACCAGCGACCCCGATGAAGCAATCGGGGTCGATCATGCCGCAGCGTCGTTCCGCCGCCACAGGGGCGCCCCGTCAAGGAATGCGCCGGTCTCTCCTGATCACGGTTCCGGTCATGGCTGCGGGGCTCCCGTGGCGCCTGACAAGCAGGGCGTCCTAAGACAGGGCGTCCCGAGAAGTGCCGCCGCATGTCTGGCAGGGTTGTTTGCCACGCCGCCTCGCCTCAGCCTCTGGTACACGCTCCAAGCCGTGGACAGCCATCTCCCGCTTTTCGCGTTCCTCACACTCTGGCGGTAGCCGGGGCATGAGTCGTCGACGTGGTAACGAGCGCCCGATCACGCTGCGGCTAGTCACGATCCCAGTGTCTCAGCCCTCACCCAAGGGGGCATCATGGCTGCGAGCCATCCCGAGACCCGACGCACGGCCTTGCCTTGATCCGCCCAGGCGGGGAGCGCGAGTGCGAGTCTTTCGTCGCGTCCGTGGCGGTGGCTCGAACGCGTGCAGCAGCCCTGGGGCCGGTATGGTCACGCCTCATGAGAGCACCGCACCCCACGTACCAGCAGCTCGAGGCCTTGCCGGCGTACGTCCAGCAGCCGGTCCCAATCGCTTTCGAGGACGTCAACGGCCACCTCAACGTCCGTCACTACACCGGCATCGCAAGCGAGGGGCTCGACGAGTCGTTGGTCGAGATGGGGATACCACAGAACTGGCCAGCTAGTGGGCACGCGTGCTTCTCTGCCGAACACCACCTGATCTATCTCGCCGAACTGCGCACCGGCGACAGGCTGTCGGCGCGAGTGCGGCTGCTTGGGCGTGCCGAACGGGCCGCGCACGCCCTGGTCTACCTGCTCGACGATTCACACCAGCGACTGAGTTTCGTGATGGAAGAGATCTTCCTCCACATCGACATTGAGACCCGCCGTACGGCCCCCTGGCCCGACGACGTTGCGGCCGCCCTCGACCAACGCATCGCCGCGGAGACCGAGCTGCCTTGGGAACCGGACGTATCCGGCTCGATGGGCCTGCGCTGAAGCTTCAGCGCCCTCCAACGTGCCGACCATGGTCCGGCAGGTGCGTCCTTTCGCCGCGTTTGCTCGCTTGCAGGACGGGGGCTGTCTCCTGCCGGGCACCCTAGCAAGCGGCGTCGGGGTGGACCGGTCGCCGCAATTTCCGGAAAGGCGGGACACGAGTTTGTCTCAGCTTGGCGCGAGGCCCGCCCAGACTGTGGCCAGCGCACGGTCGAGCCATCGTCCCTGATGTGGCCGTGGCGGAGGTGCTCGGCGAGGTAAGAGCCCAAGATGAGGTTGAGGGCCGCGTCGGAGTCCAGATCGGGCCGCAGGTCGCCGGCGTCGACCGCGGAGTCGATGAGGTCGATCAGCATGTCGTTGTAGGGGGAGAGCATGCCCCGGTACAGGTTGGTGAACTGCGGGTTGGCGTCGGTGAGGATGGCTGCGATGGTGCCCAGGCCCAGCACGTGTTCGATGTCGTTGCGGAACTCGTTGAGCACCCAGCGCACCTTCTCCCTTGTCGGCATCTCCGGCGCGGGTAGCGGCACCTTGGTGACCTGTTCGATGGCGGCTCTGAGCATGTCGTCCCGGTGACGGTGCCGGCGGTAGATGGTGGTCTTCGCCACCCCGGACAGCGCTGCTACCGCCTCGATGGTGACCGCGCCCGGGTCCCTCCCCACGGAGCAGTTCCAGGGTTGCCTCCACGATGCGCGCATCAGTTGCTTGCGTGCGCGTGTGGGTGGAGCCTTCGGCGGCCATCGCTTCCCTTTCCTCGGACGTCGAACCCTGCCCGGTCGGTTAGGGTCCGCGACCAGTAAGGGCTACGCTATGCGTAGCGTAGCGTTTGAGAGGATTGATTTCACCATGCATGCCGTGTTGGAAACGGTGCCGGTCGCGATGGCGCTTGCCGTGTTCGCCTACCAGGTGCGCACGCGCGACCGGGTGACTGACTATCACCGGGTCCGGGCACCGTGGCCGTTCTGCCCCGCCGCGCCCGGCCGGGTTCGAGGGAGCCGGCCCGTGCCGACTCGCGCGTCGACGACATCGCGAGTTGCAACGCTCGCTCGGCGGCGACCCAGCGGGATCGCCGATGACGTATGACGCGGGCTGTCCCTCGTCCGGCGTCCGGTTCATGGAGCGGCCGGTGGTGGTCGGCTACAACGGCAAGCGGCACGGCCGGGAGGCCTTGGCCTGGGCCGCTCGGGAGGCGACGCGACGAAA
>CAWHPY010000031.1:0-22104 GCA_963831375.1 uncultured Actinomycetota bacterium
GGGCTGCACGAGACGGGCAGCGGCGCCGTTGATGCCGATCACGCCCGAGCCGCGCTCACCGGCGATCGTGTAGGTCTCCAGCCGCGCGCCGTTGGTGACGTCGACGATGTGCACGAGCTCACCGGGAAGCAGGTCCGCCGCCTCCAGGAGGTCCTCGTCGACGGTCACGGAACCGACGTAGTGCAGGTCGGCCTGCGTCACGGTGGCCCGGTGGATCTTGCTCTTCATCATCGTGCGCAACATCAGTCGCTCCCCTGCTGTTGTTTCGTGCCCAGGACCAGCCCGGTGTTGTCGATCAGTCGTGTCATTCCCACCCGGGCCGCGATCAGCAGCCGGGCCTCACCGGACTCGGGTGCCGGACCGAGCTCCGGCGACGTCAGCGCCAGGTAGTCCAGGTCGACGCCGTTGGTCTGCCGCAGCACGGCGCGGGCAGCTGCGAGGGCATGCTCACCGCCGTACTCCCCCGCCACTGCTCCGGCACCGAGCGCACGTGACAGCGTCAACGCGAGCTCCTTCTGTTCCTCGTCGAGGTAGCGGTTCCTCGAGGACAAGGCAAGGCCGCCGGCCTCACGCACGGTCTCGCCGCCAACGATCTCGACACCCATGCAGAGGTCCGCCACCATCCGGCGGATCAGCACCAGCTGCTGGTAGTCCTTCTGCCCGAAGACCGCGAGGTCCGGCCGGACCTGCGCGAACAACTTCGCGACCACGGTCAGCACACCGCGGAAGTGGGTGGGACGGGCCTTGCCCTCGAGAACCCGCCCGAGCGGGCCGGGGTCGATGGTGACCTGCGGCTCACCGCCGGGGTAGACCTCGTCGACCGACGGGGCGAACACGAGGTCGACCCCTTCGGCGGCGAACACCGCGAGGTCCTCGTCGAAGGTTCGGGGGTACGTGGAGAGGTCCTCGTTCGGGCCGAACTGCAGCGGGTTGACGAACAGGGACGCGACGACGGCGTCGGTGTCCCGGACCCGCTCCCTGGCGGTGCGCAGCAGCGAGGCGTGGCCTTCGTGCAGGGCTCCCATGGTGGGAACCATGGCGACCCGGCCGCCCGCGGCACGGGTCTCCGCCAGGGACGCGGCGAGCTGGGCCCGCGTCTCCACGACGACCGGTCGAGTGGTGCCGGCCGCGGTCGATGCGGACGTCACGCCCGGACCCCGGCGAGCGCGTCGTTGAGGACGCCGACGATCTTCGCGGCACGGATCGGCAGCAGCCGCCCGTCGAGGACGGCACGGTTGGCCGTGGCACGGGCCATCACGACGTACGACTCGAGGGTGGCGGGGGAGCTGGCGGCGATGTCGGCGAGATGGTCGCGGACGGTGTTCACGTCGCCGCGCACGATCGGCCCGGTCAGGGCGGCGTCGCCGTAGGCGAGGGCGTTGTCGAGGGCCGCGGTCAGCAGCGGGCGGAGGGTGGCGGCCGGGTCGTCGGCACCGGAGGCGCGGAGCAGGTCCATCGCCTGGGTGACCAGGGTGACCAGGTGGTTGGCCCCGTGGGCCAGGCCAGCGTGGTAGAGCGTACGACGGTCCTCGGGGACCCAGATCGCAGAGCCGCCCAGGTCGGAGACCAGCGACTCGGCCAGGGCCCTGGTGTCCGGGGTCGCGGTGACACCGAACACGCACCCGGTCAGACGGGCCAGGTCGACGTCGGTGCCGGTGAAGGTCATCGCGGGGTGCAAGGCGAGCACGTGGGCGCCTCGCGCGGCAGCCGGCTCCAGCACGCTCAGCCCGTGGCGGCCCGAGGTGTGTGCGACGTACTGGTCCCGCTGGATCACGCCGCTCGCGCTGAGCATGTTGACGACGTTGTCGAGCATGTCGTCGGGGACGGTGAGCAGCAGCAGGTCACATGCGCGGGCGACAGCCGTCGGCTTGTCGACGTGGACGCCGGGAAGGAGGGTCTCGATACGGGTACGCGAAGCGGCCGACTCACCGGCAACCGCCACGATCTCGTGACCAGCGCTGCGGAGCGCTGCCGCCAGGACGGCGCCGACACGTCCTGCGCCTACAACCCCGATTCGGGTCATCGAACTCATCGCCTTTCGTTCCAGTCCCAATCTGCGGGTACCGGACGGTGTGCTGGTCCGTGCACGAAGAGCGTACGCCGGTGACAATTCGGCTGGGAAGCCGTGCACACGTGGGCTCGGTCACAGCACGCCCGGTTATCCCGCGCACGTAGCCTTGGCGGCATGACCAGCACCACCCAGCTCGGGATGCCGGCGATACCGCCGCCGATCACCGCCCCCACTTGGAAGAACGCCTGGGACTCGGCGCTCTACGGTCCCGAGGGGTTCTTCCGGCGTGAGTCACCGGCTGCGCATTTCCGGACGTCGGTGCACGCCTCCCCGCTCTTCGCGGCGGCCCTCGTCGAGCTGCTGCGCCGAGCCGGCCTGGACACGCTGGTCGACATCGGCGCTGGCAGAGGCGAGCTGCTCGCGCAGGTCCACCAGCTGGACCCGTCACTCACGCTCCTCGGCGTTGAGGTCGCTGCCAGACCCGCCGCGCTGCCCCCCTCGATCGACTGGACCCCGGCGCTGCCCGAGTCCGTGGAGGGCCTGGTGGTCGCGAACGAATGGCTCGACAACATCCCGTGCCACGTCGTCGAGGTCGACGAGTCGGGCACCACGCGCGTCGTACACGTCGACCCGGTCACCGGGGACGAGACCCTGGGCGCGGCCCTCTCCAGCTCGTCGGTGCCACCGAGCCTGGCCACCTGGGTCGACGCCTGGTGGCCGCTGGACCCCTCAGAGCCGGGAACCCGGGCCGAGGTGGGCAGCACCCGTGACGCCGCCTGGGCCGACGTCGTACGACGGGTCCACCGCGGTGTCGCGGTCGCCGTCGACTACGGGCACCTGCGCGAGGACCGGCCGCCGTTCGGGAGCCTGCGGTCCTACCGAGACGGTCGCGAGGTCGACGTGGTCCCCGACGGCTCCCGCGACGTCACCGCACATCTCGCCGTCGACGCCGTCGCGGACCTCGTCCGAGGTGGGGTGGTCTCGCAGCGCGCCGCCCTGCGGAGCCTCGGCGTCGTCGGTTCACGTCCTGACCTCGAGATAGCCACCAGCGAACCGACCCGGTACGTCCGCGAGCTCGCCCGCTCCACCGAGGCGGCCGAGCTCACCGCCGCAGGTGGCCTCGGCGACTTCCTCTGGGTGGTCTCGGCCACGGACGACGTGGACGGTCCCCTGCCGACCTCCGGCGGGGCATAGGCTGGCGGTGTGATCGACCTCATCGACTGCGCCGAGGAGCACCGCTGGCTCCTGCTGGAGTGGCGCAACTCGGACCTGGTCGCGCCCTACATGTACGACCGCGAACCCATTTCTCCTGAGGTGCACGACCGGTGGTACACCCGGCTCCTCGACCGTGAGGACCGCCGCGGCTGGGTGGTCACCATGGACGACAAGCCCGTCGGCGCGGCCTTCGTCTCCGGCCACCGGGCCGAGCACCGGCGCGCCGAGTTCGGTCTCTACCTGGCGGATGAGTCGACCCGCGGCAAGGGCGTCGGCACCGCTGCCCTGTACCTCCTCTGCGAGCACGCCTTCACCGGCATCGGCCTGCACAAGCTGTGCTGTGAGGCCTTCTCGTTCAACGAGGCGGCCATCGCGATGTACGCAAAGGTCGGCTTCGGCGAGGAGGGCGTCCTGCGCGACCATTTCCTCCGCGACGGACGCTGGGTCCACGTGCACCAGCTGGCGATGTTCGAAGACAGTTGGGTGAGCCGCCGCGCGCTGCTCTCCCCCAAGCTCAAGGAGCGCGGTCTCATCTCGTGAACGACACCATCAAGATCTCCTCCGCTCCAGTCGGCCCCGGTCACGACCCGTTCGTGATCGCTGAGATGTCGGGAAACCACAACGGGAGTCTCAACCGTGCACTCGAGATCGTGGAGGCGGTCGCCGAGACCGGCGCCCACGCGCTCAAGCTGCAGACCTACACCCCCGACACGATCACGATCGACGTCGACAACGAGCACTTCCGCGTGTCCTCGGGCCACGAGCTGTGGGGCGACCGCCGGCTCTACGACCTGTACGCCGAGGCGCACACCCCATGGGACTGGCACGAGCCGATCTTCGAGCTAGCCCGCAAGCGCGGCCTGATCGCGTTCTCCGCGCCGTTCGACCCGACGGCCGTCGACTTCCTCGAGGGCCTCGACGTGCCGGCGTACAAGGTTGCCTCCGCCGAGATCGTCGACCTGCCGCTCGTCCGCGGCGATGGCGCGCACCGGCAAGCCCCTCATCATCTCCACCGGGATGGCCAACCTCGCGGAGATCCACGCGGCAGTGACCGCGGCCCGCGAGACCGGAAACGAGCAGATCATCGTGCTCAGCTGTACGGCGTCGTACCCGGCGCCCGCCGAGGACTCGAACCTGCGCTCGATCCCTGTCCTGCGGGACCTGCTCGGCACGCAGATCGGGCTCTCGGACCACACGGTGGGGATCGGGGCGGCGATCGCAGCCGTCGCGCTCGGCGCCACGGTGATCGAGAAGCATGTCACTCTCAGCCGATCCGACGGAGGCGTGGACTCGGCGTTCTCGCTGGAGCCGCACGAGCTGACCCAGATGGTGCGGGAGACGGCGACCGCGCGGACCGCGCTGGGCCGGCCGACCGTGGGACCCCGCGCCGCGGAGGGAGAGGTACTCCGGCTGCGTCGGTCGCTCTACGTGGTCCGGGACGTGCAGGCCGGCGACCGGATCAGTGCCGAGAACGTGCGCTCCATCCGGCCTGCAGGGGGTCTCGCACCGGACCTCTTCGACACGGTGCGCGGACGGGAGTTCCGGGTCGACGCCGCCAAGGGCACACCGCTCACCTGGGACATCATCTGACCTGGGTGGACCCCCGGTCTGTGCACATCCGGAGCAGCTCGTCGACAACCCGGACCCGTCCCTGCCCGTCGACGCTGCTCCAGGCCTCGGTCGCCAGCGTCTCCCGTCGCTGAGGGTCCGACAACAGCTCACCGAGCCCGGTTGCCGCGCCCGTGCCGCCGGCGTGGAGCTCCCGGAGCTCACCCAGCGACCCGAGCCCGAGGACGAGACCCGCCTCGACGAGGCGCCGGTAGCCGGTCGCCTGGTTCTCCGCCACGCAGACCAGGGCGGCACAAGCGCCCAGTGTCAGCAGCTCCCACGTTGAGGAGCCGGCCGCGCTCACCACCAGGTCGGCCCCCCGGACAAGCTCCGCCAACCGATCGGTCGGGTCGATCACCCGCACGCTCTGCCCCGGTGACAGCTGGACCGACGAGATCTGCGCCCGCAGCTGTTCGGTCGGGGCGACTGCGGTCGCCTCGAACGGACGGCCGCTGGCGGCGAGCGCACGGACGGCGGTGGGACCGGCTCCGAACGCATCGGTCCCACCGAACACAGCGAGGACGCGTGGGGTGGCGACATCCCTCACGGCGGGCGGGCCGTTCGGGCGGCGGGCGAGCACCTCGTCGCGGACCAGCGCGTACGACAGACCAGCAAGACGGACCGACCCCTCGGGCAGCACCGGCTCGTCCCGCTCCGAGCCGATGTTCTGGTCGAGGAGAAGGTCGGCCTGAGCTCCCCGCAGGTCTCCGTCGACGATCGCCATCGTCGGCAGCCCCGCCCCGCGCACGGCGACGTACACCTCTTCGGGCAGCCGGTAGGAGTCGAAGACCACCGCGTCGAGCGCACCGCGCGTGAACCGGTCGACATGCCCGCCCACGCCCTCCGGCGGTGCCTCGACGGCGAAGCCCCGCGAGACGACCTGCTCGTGCGCCCACGGCACGCTGGGGGTGTCGGCGAAGAACACCGGCTCCGCGCCGCGTGCCACCAGCTCCTCGGCCAGAGCAACGTTGCGCATCACGTGGCCTACGCCGACCGATGGTCCTGCGTCGCATCGCAGGCCGATGCGTCTGGTCACGATGCCCACTCCTTCCCACCGACGCGTCGGGTGATAGACAGTGAGCCGAAGTTACGATACTGGACGACGCGCAGGTGACCACTGACCGAAAGGCCTTCATAGTGTCCGTCTTGCAGGACTCCGACATCTTGATCACCGGAGGCACCGGGTCGTTCGGCAAGGCGTTCATCCGCTACGCGCTCGACCACCTGGACCCGCGCCGGCTGGTGGTGTTCTCCCGCGACGAGCTCAAGCAGTACGAAGTGTCGCCAGCTGTTCAACGACGACCCGCGGCTGCGGTGGTTCATCGGCGACGTCCGCGACGAGCAGCGTCTGCTGCGCGCGATGCACGGCGTCGACTACGTGGTCCACGCCGCCGCGCTCAAGCAGGTCGACACCGCGGAGTACAACCCGTTCGAGTTCGTCAAGACCAACGTCATGGGCTCCCAGAACGTCATCGAGGCGGCCATCGACACCGGCGTGAAGAAGGTGGTCGCGCTCTCCACCGACAAGGCCTCGAGCCCGATCAACCTGTACGGCGCCACGAAGCTCACCGCCGACAAGCTCTTCGTCAGCGGCAACCACTACGCCGCGGCCTACGACACCCGGTTCGCGGTCGTCCGCTACGGCAACGTGATGGGCAGCCGCGGCTCGGTGATCCCGTTCTTCCGGCGGCTGGCCGAGGCCGGGGAGTCGCTGCCGATCACCGACCTGCGCTGCACCCGCTTCTTCATCACCCTGCCGCAGGCCGTGCAGTTCGTGGTCGACTCCTTCGACCTGATGCAGGGCGGCGAGCTGTACGTCCCGCGGATCCCGTCGATGAAGATCGTCGACCTGGCCCAGGCGATCGCGCCGGGAGCGAAGATGCACGACGTCGGCCTGCGCCCCGGCGAGAAGCTGCACGAGGAGATGATCCGCCCCGAGGAGGGCCGTCGCGCGCTGCAGATCGGGCGACCGCTACGTCGTGCAGCCCGACCTCGCCACGTGGGGCTACCAGCCGCCGGCGGACGGCGAGCCCGTCGCCGGACGGGTTCTTCTACCGCTCGGACACCAACGACCAGTGGTACACCCGAGGAGGAGATCCGCGCGATCCTCGAGTCGGGCATCTGAGCCGTGCTCCCCTACGGTCGCCAGTCGATCGACGAGGAGGACATCGAGGCCGTGGTCGCCGTGCTCCGCGGTGACTGGCTGACCACCGGGCCCGGCGGTCAGCGCGTTCGAGGAGGCGATCTCGGGTCTGTGCGGCGGGCACCGGGTGGTCAGCTGCACCTCGGGCACCGCGGCGCTGCACATCGCGTACTCCGCCCTCGGCGTGGGACCCGGCGACGAGGTCGTCACCACCCCGATGACGTTCGTCGCGACCGCGAGCGGCGCGTCCCTGCATCGGGGCCGACGATCCGTGTTCGCGGACGTCGAGGAGGACACGGGCTGATCGACCCCGGCGCGGTCGAGGCGCTCGTCGACGGACGGACGACGGGTGGTCGCCGCCGTCGACTACGCCGGCCACCCGTGCGACTACGACGCGGCTGCAGCCGGTCGCGGACCGGGTCGGCGCGGTCACCCTCGCGGACGCGGCGCACTCGATCGGCGGCAGCTACAAGGGCCGCCCGGTCGGCGACGCTCGCCGACGTCACCACGTTCTCGTTCTTCCCGACCAAGAACCTGACCACCGCCGAGGGCGGCGCGGTCGTCGCCAAGGACCCAGCCGTGGCCCGCCGCGCCGCGCGAGTTCCACAACATCGGCCTGGTCCGCGACCCGGAGCGGTTCGCGCTCGACCGACGAGGGGCCGTGGCACCAGGAGGTGCACGAGTTCGGCCTCAACTACCGGCTCACCGACGTGGCCTGCGCGCTCGGCCTCAGCCAGCTGCGCCGGCTTGACGCAGTTCAAGCGGCGCCGGGCCGAGATCACCGCCCGCTACAACGCCGCGCTCGCCGACGTCGACGGCCTGCGGCACGCCCGCCGCAGCGCGCCGGACGTCGACCCGGTCTGGCACCTCTACCCGCTGCGGGTCCTCGACGGCCGCCGGCGCGAGGTCTTCGAGCGGATGCGGGCCGCCGGGATCGGCGTCCAGGTCAACTACCTCCCCGTCTACTGGCACCCGGTCTACGCGGACCTGGGCTACCGGCGCGGGCATGTGCCCGAACGCCGAGGCGTTCTACGCCGAGCAGCTGTCGCTGCCGATGTTCCCCGATCTCACCGACGACCAGGTCGACCGGGTGATCGAGACCCTGTTGGGCATTCTCGAGGTGACCCGGGTCGCGGTGATCACCCAGGCCCGTACGACGAGCACCCGGCTGCCCCGCAAGGTGCTGATCGAGGTCGGCGGGAAGACGCTCCTGGACCATCACCTCGACCGGCTCGCGACAAGCGGCCTGGAGGTGCTCGTCGCAACCACCGTCAACGCCGCCGACGACACGCTCGTGGACATCGCGCGAGCCCGGGGACTCGGCGTGTGTCGCGGCAGCGAGAACGACGTGCTCGCCCGGTTCAGCGAGTGCGCGAAGGCGCACGAGGTCGACGTCGTGGTCCGGGTGACGTCCGACTGCCCGTTGATCGACGGGCAGGTCCTGGCCGCCGCGGTCGACGAGTTCCTCGCCGCCGGTGACTCCCACCTCTACCTGTCCAACACCCTCGAACGCACCTACCCCCGGGGATTCGACTTCGAGATCTTCACTCGGCAGGCCCTGGTCGAAGCCGACCAGCAAGCGAGCTCGCCAGCCGAACGTGAGCACGTCACGCCGTACCTGTACGCCAACCGGAACGGGCAGATGACGCTGCGGCAGGTCACCCGCCCGACCGACGAGTCCGGCTACCGCGTCACCCTCGACACCGCCGACGACCTCGAGGCGATCCGGCAGCTGATCGAGCAGCACGACGCGGCGGCACTCGGCGTCGAGGAGATCATCACCCTGCTCGACGAGCACCCCGAGATCGTTGCCCTCAACAGCCACGTCGAGCAGAAGAAGCTCGGCCGCTGAGGTCAGGCCCCGGGCACGGGCTTGAGGGCAGCCTCCAGCCGACGGATCCGCTCCTCGTACCGAGCCATGATCCCGAACCGGGCACGGATCCGGCTGTGCTCCTCGCGGATCTCCTCCAGGAGGGTTCGCCCTTCGGCCCGCTCGTCCTCCGTGGCCGGCAGGGTGGTGTCGGTGACCTGGGTGACGAGCCGGTCGAGGCGGGTCTCCATGGAGGCGATCTGCTGCTCCAGCACGGCGTACACCGTGCCCACCCTGGAGGCGCGCAGCTCGACCGCCTCGACTCGCTCCGCCAGCCCGGCGAGGCGGTCGGCCTGGGATCCCAGGCGCTTACGCTGGTTGGCGATCACCGCCTGCTGCCTGTCGATCAGTGCCCGTTGCGCCTTGAGCCGGGAGTCGTGCTTGCGCAGGGTCGACTCGACCCGAGCCAGCCCGGCACGTTGTTCCTCCAGCCCGAGCCGGGCCCGGACCCGCTGTCTGATACTCAAAGAGACCCCTTCGTTCCTAGGCGACGAACGTCGCGCTTCCCTCATCTACCCAGGACTGCAGGAGTGCACCCTCCCGGTCCAGCAGATGGGCCTTGTGCACCGGGGAGGTGTCGCCCCAGTGATGAACCCATTCCGTCTGCTCGCGATCGTGCAGGAAAGAGTACCCAGTCAGGATGATCTCCGCGTCCGGGAACAGCTCGTGCGCGACGTAGGCCGCTTCGGTTCCCGTGGTCGGGACGGCGCCCTTTCCCTCACGCTCCGGCTTGATCGCGATCTTCAGCGGGCGGCCGAAGATCCGGTTGGAGATCGGCCATGCCCCGAGGTCTTCCGGCCAGTTCGTGGGCGGGAAGGCCGGCTCCTTGTGGGACATCCTTCCGGCGTCGATCACCAGGTAGGCACGTGAGCCGTAGTTCTCGAAGAACCATGGCGTGATCCGGGTCACGTGAGCCGCGACCACCACGTCGGTCTTGGTGCCCAGACACGGCTCGTCGCCCGGCTGGTCGAGCACGAACGAGTTGCACCGGAAGACGAGGTCGGACGAGTCGATGAGGTCCCGCCGCTCGACGCTGGGCTGCAGGGGAGCGTTGCCGACCACGGAGATCCGCTTCACCGGGAGCTGGGAGGCGTAGGACTCCAGATAGGCCTTCATGGCCTGGGAGAGGTCCCGGTCCACCTCACTGGTCGACTTCACGACGAGACTCCCTTGCCGTCGTTCTCGAGCTGGGACAGGCGTTCCTCGAGCTGACGCAGTCGTTCCTCGTAGCGCACCGCCGCGCTGATCCGGACCCGGATCCGCTCATGCTCCTGGCGTACCTCCTCGACGATCGAGCGCGCTTCGTGGCCGGGCTCGTCGACGCCCGCGAGCCTCCCCAGGTCCAGTCGCTCCCGGAGATCCTCCACGCGCGTCTCCAGGGCGGCCACCTGCGTCCCGATCCGCATCAGGTCGTTCTCGGTGCGCAGGATCCGGCCATGTTGCCGGTCCAGCCGGGCACGCACCACTCCCGGGTCGAGCTTGTCCTCGTCGGGCCTTCCACGCCATAACCTGCTCGGTCTCAACACAGGAACCGTGCCCTCCCAGCATCGATCCATGCCCGCATCAGACGGGACTCGTCGTCGATCCGGTGTTCCTTGCCCACGGGGCAGGAGTCACCCCACTGATGTCGCCACTCGGTCTGGCCCGGGTTGTCGAGGAAGGAGAAACCGCTCAGCACGACGTCGGCGTCGGGGAACAGGCTCACCGCGAGGTAGGTCGCCGTGGTCCCGGTGGTCGGCGCGAGCTGTTCCTCCTGCGCGGAGATCCCCAGCTCGGTGCACAGCGGGAGCGCCACCGAGCGGTTGGGTACGGCGACGAAACCCAGGTCCTCCGGCCAGGACCGCGGCCACGTCTCCGGGTGCCCGTGCAGCCGCATCGGCTCCACCATCAGGTAGAGCCGTTCGCGGTAGCGGTGGTACAGGAACGGCGTCGCACGGGTGACCACGTTCCACACCACGACGTCCGCGCGCCGTCCTTGGCACCGCGGGCGGCCCGGCTCGTCGAGCACGAAGCTGTTCACGCGGACCACCAGGTCGGCGGAGTCGATCTCCTCGGCCCGTGCCTCATGGGGGTCCAACGGAGCGTTCCCGACGACTGCGACCTTCCGCACGTGCCGGCTGCGGGCGTAGGCCGTCATCAGGTCACGCAGCTGTCCGAGATCAGCCTCGTGAGCCGCGTCCGGTGCAAACACGCGCACGAGCCTAACCTGACCCCCCGGTCGAACCGAGAGCGGACCGGCGGGCGGATCGGCTGAGATCGATCTCCGCCTCGAACCAGTGTCGTGCCTCCGCGGCGTGGCGGTGGCGCATCCGGACGTTCACCGGCCCGGGCGGGCTGTCGACGTGCAGGTCCGCGAGTCCGAGCATCCGTTGGTACGGACCCTGGCTGACCCGCAGCGACTGGACCCGGGCGTGGGGGACGACGTGGACCCGTCGGGTGAACCACCCCTCTCGGCTCACCGCGACCCGACCGTCGGCACCGGCGGCCATGAAGTGGCGACCGATGGGCGCCACCCACCGTGACTCGACCGGCGGCGCGGTGCTCGGAGACAGGTCGGGGTCGACGCCGTCGAGCATGTGCCGGGCGAGCTGCATGACGAGCCGCCGGTCGCCGACCGGGAGAACCGTCGACGCCGCCGGGCCGCCGCTGCCGTCGTCGGTCGAGGCGTAGCCGGCGATGGAGACGTCCAGCCGCGCCCAGCCGAGCATCCGCCACAGCACCGGTTCGGAGACCACGATGCCCTGCAACCGGGACAGCGCGATGGTCTGCGAGCTCAGCTCGAACAGCCCGCGTCTGACCTGCATTCCCGCCGGCGTGGCTGAGACGGTGAAGTTGTAGTTGCCCGACAGCTTCTTGAACTGGATCAGGAGGATGCCGCCCAGGACCGGAAGCATTGCCGAGAAGCCTGCCCACTGGCCGGTCACGAAGAACATGCCGGCGAACCCGACGGCCGTCGCCAGCAGCGCGAGGGTCTCCGGCGACAGGAGGATGCTCGTCAGCAGGATGCCCAGGTCCACCCTCGCCAGCTGCCGGTCCGGTTCCGGAGGGCGCGGCGCGGGCGCACCCTCGGCCTGCACCGGGCCATCCGCCTCGCGGACGGCGTCACGGCGCGCCAGCAGCACGTCCTTGAGCTCGCGGGCGTCGTCGAGGGTGAGGAAGGCGAGCGAGCCTTCGCGGGCGCTGCCGCCGGCGACGTCCATCCGCAGCTCCGCGAGCCCGAACAGGCGGGCGACGAAGGGCTGCACGATGTCGATGCCCTGGAGCCGGTCGATCCGGATCCGGCGTGACTGCCGGCTGATCACACCGGTGTCCACGCGCAGCTCGTCGGACTCGATCCAGTACTTGGTCCGCAGCCAGGACGCGGTCCCGTAGACGGCACCGGCGGCGAGCAGGCCGAGCAGGATCCAGCCCAACGGGCCGAGGTCGCCGCGGAACGCGTCGCGCCAGGTGGCGGCCATGACGGCCGCAACGAAGATGAAGCTGCGCGCCACCGGGGTCATCGGCGACAGCCGACGGTAGGGCTTTTCGCTCACAATCCGGCCGCCTGGGCTTCCCCGAGCGAGGTGAGCCGGTCACGCAGCCGCGCTGCCTCCTCCTTCGGCAGGCCGGGGATCCGGGCGCTCGTTTTCGGGCTGGCGGTGTGCAGGTGGACCGTGGCGATCCCGTACAGCTGCTCGACCGGGCCCGAGGTGACGTCGACGTACTGCATCCGGCCGTAGGGCACGGTGACCAGCTCCCGGAACATCGCGCCGTTCTTGACGTAGAGGTCCTCGGCCCGTTCGGCGTACCCCCACGACCGGGCGTTGCTGCCGATCACCATCCAGCCGAAGCCCGACAGGCCGACGAGTACGACGGGCAGGGTGACCAGGACCCAGAGCGGCAGGTCGACCAGGAACGAAACGGCGGCGAATGCCACGAGGGCGAGACCCACCATGACGACCAGCAGGGTGCGCCGCATCCGCCTCAGCTGAACGGAGACCGGCTGCCACGCGTTGCCCGGTGGCGCGAAGAGATCGTTCACAGGGCGAGCCTATGCGACGTGCAAGTATGGCGGCGTGACGGAACAACGCATCGTCGGTGTCGGCGCCGGTGCCGCCGGGTTCGAGAGCCATGAGCGCGGTGGCGGCCCCGGCATGGCCACCCAGGACATGGTGCTCAACATCGGCCCGCAGCATCCAGCCACGCACGGCGTACTCCGGCTGAGGCTCACCCTGGACGGTGAGCGCATCGTGGAGTGCGAGCCGATCGTCGGCTACATGCACCGCGGTGTGGAGAAGCTGTTCGAGGTCCGTGACTACCGGCAGATCATCGTGCTCGCGAACCGGCACGACTGGCTGTCCGCGTTCTCCAGCGAGCTCGGGGTGGTGCTCGCCGTCGAACGGATGCTGGGCATGGAGGTGCCGACCCGGGCGGTGTGGACGCGCACCCTGCTCGCCGAGCTGAACCGGGTGCTGAACCACCTGATGTTCATGGGCTCCTACCCGATCGAGCTGGGCGCCATCACGCCCATCTTCTACGCGTTCCGGGAGCGGGAGACGCTGCAGCAGGTGATGGAGGAGCTGTCCGGTGGCCGCATGCACTACATGTTCAACCGGGTCGGTGGCCTGAAGGAGGACATGCCGGCGGGCTGGCTCGACCGGTGCGGTCAGGCGGTCGCCGCGGTCCGGTCCCGACTGCCGCAGATCAACGACCTCATCTTCGGGAACGAGATCTTCCAGGCACGCACCCAGAACGTCGGCGTCGTGTCCCGGGAGCTGGTCGACGCCTACGGTGTGTCCGGCCCGATCGCCCGGGCGTCGGGAGTCGACTTCGACCTGCGTCGCGACGAGCCGTACCTCGCCTACGAGGAGCTCGTCGCCGACGGTGTGATGCGGGTGTCCACCCGGAGCGAGGGCGACTGCTACGACCGGTTCGGGATCCTGCTGGACCAGGTCCAGGTCTCCCTCGACGTCGCCGAGGCCTGCATCGACCGGCTCCGGTCGCTCGACCGTGGCCCGATCAACGTGCGGCTGCCGAAGATCCTGAAGGCGCCCGAGGGTGCGACGTACGCCTGGACCGAGAACCCATTGGGGATCAACGGCTACTACCTGGTCTCGCGCGGGGAGAAGACCCCGTGGCGGCTGAAGCTGCGCAGCGCGTCGTTCAACAACATCGCGGTGCTGCCCGAGGTGCTCAGCGGCTGCGTGGTCGCGGACATGGTCGCGATCCTCGGCTCGATGTTCTTCGTCGTCGGCGACATCGACAAGTGACCGGCTAGATGAGGCCCTTCTCGGTGAGGTAGTCGGCCGCGACGTCCTCGGGTAGGAGCCGCTCCACGTCGACCTGCGCGTTCAGCGACATCAGGTCGTCGGTGGTGAGCACGCCGGACAGCTTGTTCAGCACGTCCGCGACGTCGGGGTTCTCCTCGAGGAAGCCGGAGTTCACGACGGGCACCAGGTTCTCGGCGTTCTGCCAGTTCTGGTCGTCCTCCAGGACCACCAGCCCGAGCTGCTCCAGCGACCCGTCGCTGGTGCCGACCTGGCCGACCTGGACCTCGTCGCTCTTCAACGCGTCCTTGGTCTGCGGGCTGCCGAAGCCGAGTGGCTCGAAGCTGCTGATCTTGATGTTGTAGACCTGCTCCAGGCCGAGCTTGCAGTCCGGCCGCTCCGGGCAGTCGGGTGCCGCCGCGAGGGCCACCGGCTTGCCGTACTCGCCGAGGGCGCTCAGCGTGGTGACGTCGTTGGCCTCCGAGAACTCCTTGGTCACCGCGAACGCGTTCGCGTCCTCAGCCTCCGCGGGCTGCAGCGCCGTGATGTCGCGTTCTGCGCCGAGCTCGTTGAGCTTCTCGATGGTCGCGTCGATGTCGGGGGATGCCACCGGCTCCGCGTCGGCACCGTTGACGTCAAGGTTGAGGTACTCCGTCATCGACGACGCGTAGTCCGCCACCACATCGACCTCGCCGTCGCTCAGTGACGGGGCGTACAGGTCGCGGGTGTCCACGCCCTTGATCGTGGCGGTGTAACCGGCGTCCTCGAGCAGGGCGGCATAGATCTCCGACATGATCTGCATCTCGGTGTAGTTCTGGCCGGCGATCACGACCTCCTTGGTGTCGCCGCCTCCGTCGCCGGAGCCGCCTTCGAGCGTCTCGGTGCCACCTCCACACGCGGCCAGCAGCATCAGCGGGGCAACCGCGACAGCCGCCAGCGTCCGTCGTACTCCTGTGCTTCTGGCTCGCGAGGTCTTCATTGCGCTCCGCCTTCTGTGTCCCGCGGCTCTCCCGCGCGTGTCCGGTGGGCGCTCGGTGCAGCACCCGCGCCAGCCACAATACTCGGGCGGCGACAACTCCCCTAGGGCAATACCGGTTCGGGCGTTTGGCCTGCTTCGTGGGCCCTGGTGGTACGACGGGCGCGGGCGACGGGGTCGAGCAGCCACTGCAGGAACACCATGCCTCCTTCGAGGAGCAGCGCGATGACCGCGACCACCAGCGCACCCGCGACCACCTCGACGGTGTCCTGCCGACGGAAGCCGAGAGTGATGATCCGGCCGAGCCCGGGGCCGGCCACCAGGGCGGCGATCGTCGCGGTCGCCCACACCTGGACCACGGCCAGCCGGACTCCGGCCATGATCAGCGGGAAGGCGAGCGGGATCTCGACCTGACGCAGCAGCTGACCGCCCTGCATGCCCATCCCCTGTGCGGCCTCGACGGTGTCCCGGTCGACCTCGCGCATCCCGACGTATGCGTTGGTGATGATCGGTGGCAGTGCGAACAGGACCAGAGCCAGCAGCGTCGCCAGCCCGGCGCGGCCGTAGGGCCCGAGCCGGTCCGCACCGATCGGGCCGATCGACAGCAGCAGCAGCACCGCGAACGTGGGGACGGCGCGGCCGACGTTCGAGATGTTCACCGCGAGCACGCCACCCTTGCCGATGTGTCCGAGCCAGAGCGCGACCGGCAGACCGATGGCGACGGCGGCCGCGGTCGCGGTGATGGTGAGGAGCAGGTGCTCGATGAGCCTGTTCCACACTCCCTCCTCGCCCTGCCAGTTGGCGGGGTCCTGGAACCACTCGACGACACCCTGCAGCAGCTCGAGCATCAGGCTGCCCTCGTCCTCGTCCACGGTGTCATCAGGCGTTGCGCGCCGACCAGGATCAGGTCGAACGCGACGGCGAGCAGCACGCAGAGCACGCTGGCGGTCATCACCTGCGGCCGGAACTGGTTGTTCACCGCCTGGTAGAGCAGGTTGCCGAGTCCGCCGTAGTCGATGATCGAGCCGACTGTGGTGAGCGCGACGGTGGACACGGTTGCCACCCTGAGCCCGGCCATGACCGAGGGCAGCGCCAGCGGCAGCTCTACCCCGAACAGCAGCCGGGTGCTGCCGTAGCCCATGCCGAGCGCCGACTCCCGGACCTCCTCGGGGACGGCCTTGAGGCCCTCGAGGATGTTGCGCACCAGGATGGTCAGCGAGTAGAGCACCAGCCCGACGATCACCGTGGAGGGCTGGAGCCCGGTGAACGGGAGCAACAGCGAGAACAGCGCGAGCGAGGGAATCGTGTACAGCGCCGTGGTCGTGCCGACGACGAACCACTCCAGCTTTCGGTAGCGTCTGGCAAGCAGTGCAAGCGGGAAGGCGATCACCAGACCGATGAGGACGGACACCACCGTGATCCAGATGTGCTGGACCAGAGCCTCGGTGAGGTCGCCCGACCGGCTCCGGAGATACTCACCGCAGATCCACTCGTTGCGGACCATGCAGTTGGGTTCGGCGGAGGTCACCAACGAGACCGGCGGGAGAATGGCCACGTATGGACGGTAGCGAAGAACCGATGATTCGGCTTGCAGGCGTGGGCAAGACCTACCCTGACGGCACCGTCGCCGTGCATGCGCTCGACCTCGAGGTGCCCCGCGGCAGGACCGTCTGCCTGGTCGGCCCCTCGGGCTGCGGAAAGTCCACCACGCTGAAGATGGTGAACCGGCTGATCGAGCCCACCTCGGGCACGATCACCCTCGACGGCGAGGACGTCACCCGCGCCGACCCCGTCGCGCTGCGTCGCCGGATCGGCTACGTGATCCAGCAGGTCGGCCTCTTTCCGCACCAGTCGATCCGCACCAACGTGGCCACCGTCCCCTCGTTGCTGGGCTGGGAGAAGAAGAGAGCACATGCCCGGGCCGACGAGCTGATGGAGCTCGTCGGTCTCGACCCCGCGCAGTACGGCGACCGCTACCCGCACCAGCTCTCAGGTGGCCAGCGGCAACGCGTCGGCGTGGCCCGTGCTCTGGCGGCCGACCCGCCGGTGCTGCTGATGGACGAGCCGTTCGGCGCCGTGGACCCGATCGTCCGGGCCCGGTTGCAGGACGAGTTCGCCAGGATCTCCCGCGACCTGGACAAGACCGTGCTGTTCGTCACCCACGACATGGACGAGGCGATCCGGCTCGGTGACAAGGTGGCGGTGTTCGCGACCGGGGGCCGGCTCGCGCAGTTCGACGTACCCGCCCGGATCCTCGGCCGGCCCGCCGATGACTTCGTCGCCGAGTTCGTCGGCGCCAGCCGCGGGCTGCGGCGGCTGTCGGTCACCGTGATCGACCGGGCCGACCTCGAGCCGCTCGATGGTCAGCCGGTCGACGAGTCGCTCGACGTCGCGGCGTCGCTCGAGGACGCGCTGGCGATGATGCTGCGCTACGACGACGGCCGGGTGGGCGTCACCCAGGACGGGGAGCCGGTCGGCGTACTCACCCCGAACGGCGTGCACCGGGCGCTACGCCGCTCCGTCGCGGACGACCAGCCACCCGGGGTGGCCTCGGAGAGCTAGTCGCGGACCGGGACATCACGGTGCCAGGACTCGGTGACGTACGACGTCTCCCAGCCCATCGACACGTAGAGGCCGTCCGCGCCCGTTGGTGAGTCGGCGTCCACCTCGAGGCCGACGCGGTCGCGGCCACGTTCGGCGGCGTCGGCGATGATCGTGCTCAGCAGCGACTTGGCCACGCCACGACCGCGGGCGGACTGCAGCACCCCGAGGTAGGACACGTAGCTGCCGTCGGGCGCCTTCTCGCCATCCTTGTCGATGCCGCCCTCGGAGACGGTCCCGACCAGCGTGCCGGCAGGCTCAGGGTCCTTGCCCTCCTCGATGAGCTCGGCTACCCACCAGTGGTCCCACCGGTGCCCGGGGTCCTCACGCAGCCGGAAGACGAACTCGTCAAAGGTCTCCTCGTGCGAGTTGAAGTGGTCGGCGAACGAGGCCTCGAGGATGTCGTGCACGATGCGCAGGTCGTTCTCCTCGGGCATGCCCGAGGAGCCTTCCCGCTCGACCCGGCGGATCACCACGCCTGGCTTCAGCGTGGCATCCATCGCCGCATCGGCCGGTGTCACCGGGCGCTTCATCTGCCACCAGGTGCGGACCTTCGTGTAGCCGGCGCGCGAGAGCCAGCGGTGCTGCCGGTCGTCGCCGGCGAAGGTGCCGCTGTCGATCTGCTGGTCGTCGAGGTCGCGACCCTGACCCACCTTCGTGGCCGCCTCGTCGGCCCACTCGAGGAGCACCTCGGCGGCGCGGTCGGCCAGGGAGTCGTCCAGCCGCGGGTCGACGACGAGCAACAGCAGCATTCTCCCCGCGGCCCGATCATGGGCGCTGGCCCATCCCCGCGCGACACCCTTGTCGTCGCGCAGCATGATGTTGTCGCGCACCATCGCGCCCTTGGCGGACACCTCGACGAGGATGTCGTCCTCGGAGGCGCTCGCCCACCCTCGGGCGTGCTTCTCGTGCCTGCGGAGCAGCTCAGCCAGCTCGGCCGCGTCCGCCTCGTCGGGGGTGGTGGCCGACCAGCCGGCAGGCAGGTCAGAAGTGTAGGTGGGGTCTTCGCTGGTGGAAATCACCCACCAAGTGTTCCGTATCCGGCCGGCTTTGTCCGAACCGGGGTCAGGCGTGCTTCTTCCGCGGCGCCTGGTCTACGGCTACGCCGGCGTTGACCTTCTCGTCCCAGGCGAGCAGGTCGACCATCGTCTCGGCCTCCCGGTCGAACAGCTGAGTACCGTCCCAGCCTTCCCAGCTGGCGAGCTCGTCGGCCTCCTCGGCCTTGCGGATCTCGAGCGCCTGCTGCAGCTCGGCGACCCGCTCCTGGGCTTCGTTGGCGCGGCGAGACTCGCGCTGCACGCGGGTCTCGGCCTCGATGGCGCGCTTCTCGGCGATCACGATCGTGCTCTCGAGCTCACGGATGTCGCGGTCACGGTTCGCGAGGCGCTCGGTCATCGCGGTGGTGAACTCGGCGTGCTCCTCGGCACGCTCGGAGAACATGCTCCGGTATGCCTGTGCCTGCGCTGCGCGGTCGGTGGCAGCCTCGCGGCGGCTCTGCATCAGCTCGTTGTAGATGATGCGCGCGGCGGCGAAGCCGGACAGCAGCGCGACCACGGAGGAGACGCTCAGCCACCCGGCGGACTGTGTCGGCAGGGCCAGGACGACGACGAGTGTGGCTACGGAAAGAAGGGCAACAGCGACGGTGACACGCACGCTTCGCTGGCGGCGACGATTCGGGGAAGAAGTGGCCATAGCTCAGCGTAGGTCTCGGCCGTCGTCGCCGTTGACACGACACGCTCGTTCGAGGAGCAGCGATCCGACCACGATCAGCAGACCGGCGACACCGGCCAGCACCGACTGCAGCACCCGTTCCTGGGCCAGGTCTGCCTCGGCGATCCCCAGCCAGCTCAGCGCGTAGCCGAGGTAGCCGCCGCCCACCATCGCGCCGGCGAGCGCGCAGGCCTTGGCGAGCACGAGCCGGTTCACCGCCCGGTGCGGTTCGATCCGTTCGTGCTGCTTGTGGAGGGAGCGGTACGTCGACCAGGCGACCGAGCCCACGATGAGGGCGACGAAGAACAGGGCGAGGACGGGAAGCCATCCCACGGTCGGCGCCGTGTCGTTCAGGCGGATGCTGACCGGTCGCACCAGCCAGCCGAGGACGAGGCCGGTCAGCCCGAAGCACACGAGGGGACCCGCGCCCGTCGTACGGATGTGTCCGCTGGGGTCGGGTGGCTTGTCGTCCTCCGGATCCTGGTCAGGCTCGAACTGCCTGCTCACTGCAGGTCGAGACTCACATCGTCACGCCGGATGACGCCCTCGCTGCCGGTCTTCGCGAGCAGCTCGGAGACGGGACCGAAGTCGGGGAAGTCCGCGTCAGGCTCGACGTCGACCCACGGCGCCAGGACGAACGCCCGCTCGTGGGCCTTTGGGTGCGGGAGGACCAGGTCCTCGTCGTTGGCGCGGCGGTCACCGACGACGATCAGGTCGACGTCGAGGGTGCGTGGGGAGCCACGCTCGCTGGTGCGCTCACGGCCGAAGGCGTCCTCGATGGCGAGCGCCCGGTCGAGCAGGGTCCGTGCCGAGAGGGTGGTGTCGATGAGCACGACCGCGTTCAGGAAGTCCTTCGAGCCCTCGGGTGCGTCGACCGGTCGGGTCTCGTACACGGGCGACACTGCGGTCACCCATACCTCGGGGGTGTCGGCGAGAGAGTCGACGGCGCCCTGCAGGCTGGCCAGCCGTTCACCCAGGTTGGAGCCCAGCGCGAGCACCGACCGGCGGATTGGGTGCATCTCGCCGGTGAGGGTGTCGGTGTCCACGATGTTCGGGTTCGGGGTCTCAGTCACGATCGGCTCCGAAATATCGTCAGGGCGACGTCCGAGAACGTCGCCTCGATGGGGGCGTCCGGCTTGTGCACGGTCACTTCCGTCCATTGCACGCGGCCGTCGGTCAGACAGACATCTGCAATGCGCTGTGCCAGCGTCTCAATCAGGTCCACCGGATCAGTCTCTACTGCGATCTTCACCGCCGCTACGAGGCTTCCGTAGTTGACGGTGTCCCGCAAGTTGTCGGTTCGCGCTGCGGGTCCTGTGTCCAGGCCCAGCACGAGGTCGACCTTGAAAACCTGCCCGTCGCGCTTCTCGAAGTCGAAGACGCCGTGGTGGCCTTTGGCCTCGATCCCGTAGACGGCGAGCCGGTCTGTGTCAGTCCTCATGGTCTCCTCCCGACAGTACCGGGGAGGCATGGTGGATCCACAACCGCCAGTCGCCGCCTGTGCGAACAAACACATTGGTCGCCACGGCCTTCGCCCCGTGGAACGAACCGTCATCGGTCATCTCCGCCGCGGTGAGCACGTTTTCCGTGCAGGTGACCGACGCAACGTCGTGCAGCACGCTGACCTCCACATCGGTCAGGAAGAACTGGATGTACGGGGTGTTGGCCATGATCAGCGCCCAGGACCGGTTGATCGCGGCCGTTCCGCGGACCGGGAGGGCGCCGGGATGGACGCACAGCGTCTCCGGGTCGTCGATCCACAGCCCGGTCATCGTGTCCAGGTCGGCGGACTCGAAGGCGACGTAGAAGGCGGCGTTGACGGCCTCGACGTCGGCGGCGTCCCCGGCACGCTCGGGACTGTGCTCAGCCATGGGCCCCCCATTGCTGGGCGACCCGGACCGCGTCGACGTTGGCGCGCACATGGTGCACCCGCACGCACCAGGCGCCCGCGGCGGCGGCGAGCGTCGTCAGCGCGGTGGTCGCGTCCTCACGGTCCAGCACCGGACGCGGTTGGCCCTCGGTGTCGGCGAGCAACCTGCCGAGGAACGTCTTGCGGCTCGACCCGACCAGCAGCGGGCAGCCCAGGCCGTGCAGCTGCTCGAGGCTGCCGAGCAGCTGCCAGTTGTGCTCGGCGGTCTTCGCGAAACCCAGGCCGGGGTCGACCGCGACCCGGCTGCCGTCGATCCCCGCGGCGAGGGCTGCCTCGATGCGCGACGCCAGCTCCTTGGTCACCTCGGCGACCACGTCGTCGTACTCCGCGTGCCTCTGCATGGTGTCGGCGTGCGCACGCCAGTGCATTGCGGCGTAGGCCGCGCCTCGGTGCGCGACCACCTCGAGGATCTCGGGGTCGGCCAACCCGCCGGAGACGTCGTTGACCAGGACCGCGCCGGCTTGCAGCGCGGCGTCCGCGACCTCCGCCCGCATCGTGTCGACGGAGACGACAGCCCCCTCGTCTGCGAGCGCGGTGATCACCGGGATCACCCGACCGAGCTCTTCCGCGGCGACGGGTCGCGTCGCCCCGGGCCGGGTGGACTCACCACCGACGTCGAGCAGGTCAGCGCCTTCGGCGAGCAGCTGACGGCCGTGCGCGATCGCGCGTGCCGGCTCGTGCCAGCGGCCACCGTCCGAGAAGGAGTCGGGGGTCACGTTGACCACACCCATCACCAGGCAGCGCTCGGGACGGGGCAGCCCGTCGACGTACCGGGGGGGTCGCGTATACATAAC
>CAWHPY010000032.1:0-10000 GCA_963831375.1 uncultured Actinomycetota bacterium
GGCGTCATCGTCGCGGGGAACGGCGACGAGCTGGCCGGACGTGATCGTGCGGTGGGCATGGCGTCCTCTGGCCGGCACGTAAGTGCGTTCATGCTGCTGGTTACGATGACGCGCCCGCCGGAAGCCCCTGGGGATGCTCGTCGTAGGCGGGATGGCGGCTCGCCACCTTGCGGGTCGCTATGAGGTGGCCGCCCAAGTAGGCCCCTACTCCCCGAGACAGCCGCTCCGGCAAGCGCAAGGCGGACCCCAGTGCGGTGCCTGCCCCGCCGGCGGGCAATCCACGACGCCGCGTAGATGCTGATCGCGACGCCGTTGGTGACCGCGTGGACGAGCCCCACCCGCTGCGCGCGACCCGGCTGCCGACCACTCGGCCCATCCGGTCCAGGCTGTCGGGCCGGCGGCCAGCAGGCCAGTGCCGATGAGCCTCTGGGCCGAGGCTGACGCATCAGCGCCACCGATCAGGTCGAGCACGCTGGCGGAGGTCCAGGTGCCGAGCACGACGTCGGTGAGCAGCGGGTGGACAGCGTGGCCGAGCCACTCGCCGCGCAGCACCGACGCTCGGGTCCCCCTGCCAACCCACTCTGGATCAACGGCTCCAACGCCCTCACCGGACGGTCGAGCACCATCGCCTCCTCGAGCCCCAAGGTCCAGCGCACGATCCTGGGAGGCCGTTCGACAGTGTTCATTTGCTTCTCCTCGGAGGCGTGCACGTCGAGAGCGTCCCCCCGGTTGCCGTCGAACCATCGTTGCTCCGCTCGACACGCAAGGTCAATGGAATGACGTCCGAGTGCTCCTACACCCAGCGTCGGTCGGAAAAACGCATCACGAACTGTGGCGCTCGAAGGAGCGGATCGCGGCTGGATCCCGGACCACGACACACACCGGCGCGTGCACGACCTCGCCGCCGAGCGGCTCTCCGGCAACAACCTGCGTCTCTTCGTCGACGACCAGTACCTCGACCCCGGTGACCCCGAGAGCCCTACCTTCTTCGGCGAACCCTGGATGTACGTCGCGCCGGGCGAGCACCACGTCACCGTCGACGTCGTCCGAGGAACCCCTGCAACTTCCGCTCGCCGTCCGCACCCCCACCGGCCACCGCCGGACCTGTCCTCAGCGGTGGTGGAGGTCACCGACGGGCGCCTCGGGACGAGCTCACGCCCTTCGGCGCATCGACGGACGCCATCTTCGAACTATGAGGCCGCCTGCTGACGTCCTGCGTCGCTGGCGCTGCTCAGACCCTTCAGTTGGCCCTGCTTGGGCTCGTCGTCGCCGACCTCAGGCATCCACGCAACGTGCCGGCGCAGCTCCGTCGCCGGGGACAGGGCGAATCGTGACCGGCAGCGCTCGCCTCGTCGCTGGAGTTGCGCCCTGAGGGCGCCTGGACGACTGGCGCGCAGATCCAGTGCGCGCTGGCTCGGCTCGAGCCCGAGCTCGTGGCGCATCACGCGGTCGAGCTGGTCGAGCTGCCGCAGGGCCGCGCCTCGGTCGCCGAGCTCGGCGTGACGCTGGGCCAGCGCGAGGTGGGCGAGCTCGTTGCGGGGTCGGCAGACAGGGCCTGGTGCCAGTCCTCGGCCTGGTGCAACAACTCGGGGTACAGGCGACGCAGGTGAAGCCGGTGCTGGTCGGCCCACGGCTCGTAGAGGTCCTGGGGCAACAGCTCGCCACCGTAGACCGCGAGCGCACCCTTGGCCGCCGCGATGCCCCCGGCGCCGGCGGACTCGGCGAGGTGCTGGAACTGCATCGCGTCGACCTATACGTCGTCGTAGGGGCACAGGCGCACGGTCTCGCCGTTGAGGACGACAGCGTCTCGGTGGTCGAGGGCCTTCCGGGCGTAGTGAGCCGCCTTGTGCAGGCGTGGCGCAGCGTCGTCGATCCGAAGTCTGGCCACAGGGCGTCGATGACCTGTTCGCGATGCAGGCTACGGCCCGGTGCCAGTGCGAGCAGCTTGACCAGCGCGGAGCTGTGCCGACGGGACCATGCCTCGGTGAGATGGCGCGGTCGTTGACCCGGACCTCGAAACCGCCGAGCAGGGTCACCTCGACCCGGGTGGCGACCGGGCTTTCGGCCCTCCCCGGACGGATCCGTCGGTCGTTCGGGCCACGTCGACGACGGCTGCCTGGGTGACCATCTCAGGCCTCCGGGCGCTGCCGGTACAGCAGGGGGTTTCGTCGGCGATGCTGGGACGCAACACGTCCCAGTCGATGCCTGGTCGCTGGCCGGGTCATCGTCGAGCACGGTGTAGAACTCCCAGGCGCCGAGCGGGACATCGGGCGCCTCGACCCACGCCTTGTCCTGGACGGCGTGGCAGCATGCGTCGACCTCAGGGGTCGTGTGCGCCAGGCCGGCGGCGGCGAAGCGACGGGTGGCCGCGACGACGTCGGCGGTCGAAGCGACCTCCACTCCGAGGTGGTTGAGCGCGGACGCGGCGCCGGGGTTCTCGAAGAGCACCAGCTTCAGCGGCGGATCGGCGACCACGAAGTTCGCGTAGCCGGGACGTTGCTTGGCTGGCTGCACCCCGAACATGTCGGTGTAGAACCTGGTGGCGGCCTCGACGTCACGGACGTTGAGCGCGAGCTGGATGCGGCTGGTCATCGGTCCTCTCAGGATCTGCTCCCGCCCACTGCGGAGAGACACCCCTGTAGACGAAGCCGGCCAGCAAAGGACGCACGCAGGCTCGTTGCCCTGGTCGCGGTTGCGTCCAGCCGGGACCGACTTCGTCTTCTAGGATGGAGAGCGCGCGGAGGATGCCGATGACGGACACACGCAGCGACAGCACGACGAGCGCCGCGACCAGGACTGGGCCGAGACCCTTGACCGGTTGCGGGGCTTCATCGCCGCCCGGGTGGGCGACCGGAGCTGGCCGCGGACATCACCCAGGACGTCTTGGTGCGCAGCATCGCCTCGGGCGCGCTGGACCGCGTGGACAACGTCGCGGCCTGGCTGTACGGTCGGCCCGCAACGCCGTCATCGACCACTACCGCACGCGGCGCAGTGGGAGCGAGACCTGGACCTGGAACGCTGGCCCGAGCCGGACACCTCCGACGACCTGCCCAACGACGCCACCCGCGAGCTCGCCCGATGCCTGCAGCCGATGCTGGGCACGCTCCACCCCACCGCGCGCGACGCCCTGACCCGCGTCGACCTGGACGGGCAGACTCACCGGCAAGCGGCGGCGCAGCTCGGCATCTCGGTGTCAGGGATGAAGTCACGAGTGCAGCGCGCCGACGTGAGCTCAAGGAACGGCTCACGGCGTGCTGCCAGGTCCAGACCGACTCCACAGGCGCCCTCGCCGGCTATGTGCCCAAAACGACGCGCACCTGCGGGTATGCCGAGGGCGACACTCCCTGAAGAACGCACGGCAACGTCCACGAGCCACCGCTGAATTCCAAGCTCTGTGACCGCGCTTGAGCAGTGCCCATGTGCCCGCTCTTCAGCACGTTACGTTTGCATATACCGGCTCCCTTCGAGCTCACGCCGAGGTCCGCTCGCGGCGGTACGAGCCGCCTCTGCGCGTGGCCCTCCACCGTCACGTACCGCCTTCAGCACCAGCCATCTCCAGGCCCGGTGGTTCTTCAATGCTGGACTCCGGCTGGGTAGACGATGCGACGATCCTAGGCATGGTCCAGCACGTGTTTCGCGCCAAGATCTGGGAGCACTCTCCCGGGGACCCTGGGTCTTGGCACTTCCTGACGCTCCCCGCCGAACTGTCCGAGGACATCACGCTCGAAGCTGGTCCCCGCAGGGGATTCGGGAGCATCCGGGTTGAGGTCTCCATCGGATCCACGACCTGGCGTACGTCACTGTTCCCAGACGCTGCCGCGGGCCGCTTCGTACTTCCCGTGAAGAAGCAGGTACGCCAGGCCAATGGCCTGCGCGCCGGTGCGACCTGCGAGGTCACGCTCGAGGTCGCGCCATTCGATCCGGCGTGAGTGCGCTGCGTAGGTCATGTGACGGCGGTATAACGGATCTCCAATGAGTTTGTCCGGGGGACCGGGTCGATCAACTCCGTTGACCGAACACCCCAGGACTGACGAAGAGCGGAATCGTCGTGGAGAGTAGGTCAGGTCCGTCAGACTCCGCCAGTGCGAGTAGGGACGTGGAATCTGCAAGGTCGCTGGGATGCGAGGCAACTCGAGCAAAGCGCGACGATGCGCCGCGATGTCCTTCTTCTCACTGAGTCTCCGAGCGTGTCCACCTTCCCGGGATGAGACTTCACTTAACAAGTATGTTGATGGCGCCGCGCTGCCGCTAGGCAGCGGTGGCTCTTCACCACCCGCTCCGCGCGTCGGGTTGGGCGAAGATGGTGCGGAACACCGCGGCGACCATGTCGGCGTGGGTCTTTGGGCACCAGCGCGAGGAGGTTGCGCGCGAAGTGCACCCGGCACCGCTGATGGCCGCCTTCTGGAAGGACCGGTTGAGGGCGGCGACCAGGCCGGCGTGCTGGTTGCTGATGACCAGCCGAACACCGGTCAGGCCGCGCTTCTTCAGGTCGCTGAGGAAGGCCCGCCAAAACACTTCGTCTTCGCTGTCTCCGACGTCGAGGCCCGGCACTCCCGGGCGCCGTCGGCGGTGATCCCGGGGGCGACCACGACCGCCATGGAGACCACCTGGGAGGTCGCGTTGCGCATATGCAGGTAAGTGGCGTCGAGGTAGATGCAGGGGAACTCGGTGTGGTCCAGCCGCCGGTTCGGGGAAGGCCGCGACCACCTCGTCCAGGCCGGCGCAGATCCTCGAGACCTCGGACTTGGAGATGCCGGAGTCGATGCCGAGCGCGGCGACCAGGTCATCGACGCTGCGGGTGGAGACCCCGTTGAGGTAGGCCTCCATCGCGACCGCGTAGAGCGCCTGGTCGATCCTTCTCCTGGGTTCGAGAATCACCGGGAAGTACGCCCCCTGGCAAGTTGGGGATCCGCAACTCAAGATCGCCGGCCTGGGTGGCCAACAGCCGGGGTCGGGACGTGGAGCGGCTCACCGGTGGCGACGTACGCCCTCACCTGTCCAAGACTGGGCCGAGGTGGCCACCGGTCGTCGGTGTCTCGGCCGACGTCACCCAAGCCCGACCGGAGAAATGATTGCGGCGCTCTGCATGAGCCGCCGCCTGGCCCCGCCTGACACTGCCGCAGTGACTCGCACGGCGGTCCACACCACCGCCGGTACGATGCTCCTGAGAAACGGTCCCATCCTCGAAACTCGTGGGCCGTTGACACTTCGGAGGAGAGGTTCGTAGGTTACTCGGCGTGCCTAGAGACGGCCTTGAAACCGTGAGGCACTGGACCGCTGGGAGGGGGTCGAATGCAGCACCGTGTCGAGCGCTACGCCGCAGTGGACCTTCTGACCCCAACTACAACGGTCAGCGCAAAGGCCCAACAGGTACGTCGCGTGGGTGTCCACTGGCACGACTATTACGAACTTGTCTATGTTTCCGCAGGGGCGGCGTCGCACATCATCAATGGCGTGAAGCATCGACTGTCGCGCGGCAGCGTATTCTTGCTTACGCCGGCTGATTTCCACGAGATACGCACGGACTCGGAGGAACCACTCTCGTGCTACAACGTGGTCATCGACGCACAGCTTTGGGAAACTCGTCTCGCAGACTTCTTAATGCCTGGCTCGGAGCACATGCCTGGATGATGTCAGATCAACCCGCTCTGGAGCCCGACTTCAAGAGACTCTGGCACGAATCTCGCGCCGATCGCCCTGGAGCGGTAGTCATGATGCATGCCGTTCTCGACTGTATTGTCGTTGAGTTGGGGCGCCAGAGCCCCGCGGGCCTAAGATCCGGGCAGGCCTGGGGTCATGAGCTCGAGGCTCCCGATATCAAGCGCGCGGTGCTGTACGTGGACAGGCACTTCCGTTCACCCCTCACTCTGGCGGGTGTCGCCGCCCAAGCTCACCTGTCCCCTAACTACTTCAGTGAGCGCTTTCGGGCGTTTACGGGCACCTCATTTCAAAGGTATTTACGGCAACGGCGCCTCAGGTTCGCCCGGTCCTTGCTGGCCTCGACGAGTCTAGGCATCACCGAAATTTGTCATGCCTCGGGCTTCAACAGTCTTTCGCACTTCGGCCGTGCCTATCGCGACTGGTACGGGGAGACGCCCACAGACTCTCGCGGCGATTCTGCGGGGCCGAGTGCCAATCGTGTCGCGGGCCTCGATGATCCGTTGCAAACTTGTTAGACAGCCGGCGTTCCAAGACGACTTCCTTCCGCTGGTTCCGTGGCTAACACTCGCAAGCGGCCTCGCGCCGCGCCTCTCCCGAAACCAGGGCTCGCACGGCGGGGCACAACCGTGCGAAGCCCAGGAAGGGCCGCCCACCGCGTGCACGATGCCATCGGGACATGCCTGGTGAGCTCGCGAACGCTCGACAGCCGCGGTCTCGCGAGCCCCACCGCAGCAACTTAGAGCTCCTCATAGGGTCTACGGCGAGAGCATCCAATACGACACACTCCGTACGTTTCGACACCGCCCGCCAGCGCTGATTAAGCATGAGACCGAGGGCGACCCATGCTCGCCCGATCGAGCAGCGACCCCAGCTGACGTACCTCTAGACCCACTTCCACGAGGCCTCGCGCCGTGCCGCTCCCACGACGCCGGACGACTTCGTGGGAGATCTCGGACTCTGCGCAGAGATCTGGGGTACCCGGCAAGAAGGGTTCCTGGGGACAAGCATCTGAAGATATGTCGATCGCTGCGGAACAACGGTGGCGCGGCAGGCGCCTAGCCGCCTTTAACGTTGGTCCCGTTCGATACGGCGCGCATAGGAAAGGAGGGTGGCACCATGCTCACCCCGGAAGACGTTCAATTTTTTCGGACCAACGGCTACTACCTGAATCGCGAGCAGTTGTTCTCGCCGGAGAAGCTAGACGGGCTCGAGGCAATCTTCGACGAACATCTCGCCGATAAGGGCGACAAGCTTTCTGATGAGTTGGACACTCCACATTTCCGCGATCCCAGGCTCTTGGAGTACCTACTTTCCGACGAGGTGCTCGACCTCGTTGAACCACTGGTGGGTCCAGACATCGCGCTGTGGACGAGCCACTTCATCTCGAAGGATCCTTATGTAGGGCGGGCGACCCCCTGGCACGAGGACTCGGCGTACTGGGAGGGACGGCTCAGCGAGTACGACCGCATCGTCACGGTCTGGCTGGCGCTCGGCCCCAGTAACCGGGACAACGGGTGCATGCGCGTCATTCCTGGGACCCATGACAACGGGTTCTCCGAGTATCGGCCTGTCGACATGACTGACCAGACCTTCCACACCGAAATTACCGAGGTCGATGAGAGCAAGGCGGTCGACTTCGAGCTTGAGCGCGGCCAGTCATCGCTCCACGACGGCCGCATCATGCACGGCGCCAAGCCGAACAAGAGCCCCGTACGGCGAACCGGCTACACGATGCGATACTTCCCCGCTTCGGTGGAAGTCTTGCCTGTGGAGAAGAACGCCGAGATGAAGATCTGGCTCGCTCGAGGCGAGAGTCGCTCCGGAAGCGACTACGTCAACGCCTGACACATGATCCAAGCGCCGAATCGGTGATGCGCCGGGCGGCCTATCGACAAGCTCGAACCTGGTCACCTAGAGAAGGTCACCCGGCTCTGCCTGGCTCGCTGAGTGAGGCAGCCGACTCTGGAGATTTGGGTGGCCGTCGAACAGCAGGATACGGCTGATCAGAGGGTCAGCATCCTTCATCTCGGCGACGGAAAGGTCACAAGACACCTTGCCCAAACGGCCGAATCCCCAGTTGCCCCAGCATTTTCGGTAGTCGTCCCCTGGAGTAGTGGATATGAGGGTGATCGGTGTCGACGGCAGGTGAAAACTGACCCCCGTGCGGCAACCGAAAATTGACCCCCTCCGAGGAAATCCTGATCTGAGTCGAGGTCAGGGAGGAAGCGGGTGTTGTCTGTGGAGGACTGGGCGGAGATCCGGCGGTTGCATCGCAGCGAGGGGATGCCGATCAAGGTGATCGCCAGGGTGATGGGGTGTTCGAAGAACACGGTCAAGCAAGCAGTGAAGAGTTCCGGGCCGCCGAAGTATGAGCGTGCGGCTCGGGGGTCGGTGGTCGACGAGGTGGAGCCGCGGATCCGGGAGCTGCTGGCGGCGTGGCCGACGATGCCGGCCACGGTGGTCGCCGAGCGGCTGGATTGGTCGTACTCGATCCGGATCCTGCGAGACCGGGTGGCCGACTTGCGTCCGGCGTATCTGCCGCCGGATCCGGCATCGCGGACCACGTATCTGGCCGGGGAGCTCGCGCAGTGTGACTTCTGGTTCCCCGACATTGAGCTGCCGGTCGGGTTCGGTCAGTCCCGGACCGCGAAGCAGCTGCCGGTGCTGGTGATGGTCTCGGGCTACTCCCGCTGGTTGTCCGCGCGGTTGCTGCCGACCCGGACCGCCGAGGACCTGTTCACCGGCTGGTGGGGCCTGTTCGCGAATCAGCTCGAGGGGGTGTCGAAGACGCTGGTCTGGGACGGTGAAGGCGCGATCGGTCGGTGGCGCCGCGGGATCAGCGAGCTCACCGGTGAAACCCAGGCGTTCCGTGGGGTGCTGGGAGCCAAGGTGCTCGTCTGCAAGCCCGCGGACCCCGAAGCCAAGGGACTGATCGAACGGGCCAACGGATATCTGGAGACCTCGTTCCTGCCCGGCCGGACCTTCACCGGCCCCGATGATTTCAACACCCAGTTGGCGGGTTGGTTGCCGAAGGCGAACCAGCGTCGGATGCGGGTGCTCGGCTGCGCGCCGGCGGACCGGGTCGCCGCCGACCGCCAGCAGATGCTGGCGCTGCCGCCGGTGCCACCGGTCACCGGCTGGGCCAAGAGCCTGCGGTTGCCGCGCGACTACTACGTCCGGCTGGACTCCAACGACTACTCGGTGCATCCGACCGTGATCGGCCGCCGGATCGAGGTCACCGCGGACCTGGACCGGGTCCGGGTGTTCTGCGAGGGCCATCTGGTCGCCGACCACGCGCGGTGTTGGGCCAAGCACCAGACGCTGACCGACCCCGAACACGCGCAGGCAGCGGTGGCGCTGCGTCACGACCGGCTCGCGGTGGTGCACCCACCGACCCAGACACCGGTCGAGCAACGTGACCTCGCGGTCTACGACACCGCGTTCGGTCTCGATGTCGCTCGCGACGAGGGAGCCGTGTGATGGCCACCCGTGTGAAGACAGGAGCCGGCAAGGACCTGAGCGCGGAGATCAGCTACCTGACCCGGGCATTGAAGGCACCCACCCTGCGCGAGAGCGCCGACCGGCTCGCCGAACGTGCCCGGGCCGAGTCCTGGAGCCACCAGGAGTACCTGGTCGCCTGCCTGCAACGCGAGGTCTCCGCCCGCGACGCGCACGGCGGCGAGGGCAGGATCCGAGCGGCCCGGTTCCCGGCCCGCAAGAGCCTCGAGGAGTTCGACTTCGACCACGCCCGCGGCCTCAAACGCGACCTGATCGCGCACCTGGGCACCCTCGACTTCGTCACCGCGAAGGAGAACGTGGTCTTCCTCGGACCACCCGGCACCGGCAAGACCCACCTCGCCACCGGGATCAGCATCCGCGCCTGCCAGGCCGGCCACCGGGTCCAGTTCGCCACCGCCAGCCAATGGGTCGCCCGCCTCGCCGAGGCCCATGACGCCGGCCGGCTCCAAGACGAGCTGATCCGGCTCGGCCGCTACCCGCTGCTGATCATCGACGAGGTCGGCTACATCCCCTTCGAACCCGAAGCAGCCAACCTGTTCTTCCAGCTCGTCTCGAGCCGCTACGAACGCGCCAGCCTGATCGTCACCTCCAACAAGCCATTCGGCCGCTGGGGCGAGGTCTTCGGCGACGACGTCGTCGCCGCCGCGATGATCGACCGCCTCGTCCACCACGCCGAAGTCGTCGCCCTCAAAGGCGACTCCTACCGACTCAAAGACCGAGACCTCGGCCGCGTCCCCGCGGCCACCAACGAAGACAACTAACCACCATGGGGGTCAATTTTCAGTTGCCGCCAGGGGGTCAATTTTCGGCTGCCGTTGAC
>CAWHPY010000033.1:0-19892 GCA_963831375.1 uncultured Actinomycetota bacterium
CCCAAACTTTTCGTTGAGACCCGCCCCGTTCGCGGTTCAGTCGCGTGAGATTCGCGTTCGACCCGCGCCTCGTTCGCAGATCGGTCGCTCAGCGCTCCCCCAGGTTTCCTCGTCGACCGCACAGCAGGTACGCCGTGCGTCGCCGGTGAGAGGAGCGCGCAGCCACGAACTGCGTGAACGCCTCGTCGTACGGACCCGAGCCATGGCTCGTCCTCCCCGTCGCGGGCGCCGTCAGTGGTAAGTAGGGACACGGGGGTCACCAGGACGTCACGACCACCGGGATTCGGGAATCGGCCGCATCTCACCGGCGAACGAGGCGGGTTTCAACAGAAAATGAGGCGGGTCTCAACGGGTGGTGGGCTGGCCGGGGACGCTGACGTCGTAGGTCCTTGCCTTCGGCGCGGCCTCGAGCAGCACCGCGATCACCTTGGCCTTGTTCTCCGAGTCGTCGGCGCTGCCCCACAGGATCGTCCGCCCGTTGCGCAACCTCAACGAGATCGTGTCGATGGTCTCCACCTCGACGAAGTCGACCCTGGCCGCGAGCTCGGTGGGGAGTACGCCGACCACGGTGGCTGCCTCGGCCAGCGCATCGGACCTCGTCCGCGCGCTCATCCGGACCAGCGGGAGGTCGCGCGGGGCGGACGGGTACTCCCGGAACACCACGCCCTCACGGTCGAGGCCGCGGATCACACCCTCCCGTTCGACCACGGCGACCGGGACCCGTTCACGCACGGCGATCCGCACCTTGTCGGGCCAGGCGCGTGAGACGTCCACACTCTTGACGGCGGCGAGCCCCTCGACCCGTGCGGCGACCGCGTCGAGGTCCGCGGTGGCGAGCGGTTCGCCGGTGGGAACCTGGGCCGCCCGGCGTACCACCCGGGGGTCCAGCACCTGGTTGCCGTCGACGGTGACGCCGGAGACCGCGAGCACGGAGGAGAAGAACACCAGCCACACCGCGCCGACGACGACGGCGAGCAGCAGGACCACCACCGCCAGTCCGCGCCACGCCAGCCAGCGGCGGGCCCACTGCCGGCGCGCGAACCGTTTGCGGGCGATCCGGATCGTCTGCTCGTCGGCCGACGACTCCGCCTTCGGGGCGTACTTAGCCTTGAGCATCCGGTGCCTCCCCCGACGACCTCTCCGTGAGCAGCTCGAGTACCTCCGGGCCGACCAGCGTCACGTCGCCGGCGCCGAGGGTGAGTACGACGTCGCCTGGCAGGGCACGTTCCACGAGCCGGCCGGGGGTTGCCGACCAGGACGGCTCGAACAACACCCGGTCCGCGGGCAGCGGGACATGGGACGCGACGAGCTGGCCGTTGATGCCGGGCTCGGGGTCCTCCCGGGCGACGTAGACGTCCATCACCACGACGTCGTCGGCGGCACCGAGCGCCGCACCCATCGCGGCACCGAAGATCCGGGTCCGGGACACCAGGTGCGGCTGGTAGGCGACGACGACCCGCCCGTCGCCGGCCAACGAGCGGGCGGCCTGCAGGTCACCGCTGATCTCGTTGGGATGGTGGGCGTAGCTGTCGTAGACCCGGATCCCGTCCACCTCGCCCTTGAACTCCATCCGCCGGCGGGTGCCGCTGAACGCCTCGAGGCCACGCTTCATGTCCGCGAACGAGAACCCGAGCCGCAGCCCCGCGGCGAGCGCGGCCAGCGCGTCCAGGACGTAGTGCCGGCCGGGGATCTGCAGTGCGATCTCGCCGAGCCGCCGGCCGTGGTAGATCACCGTGAACGCCGAGGTCGACCCGGCGAAGGTCACCTCCTCCGCGCGCAGGTCGGCCGATGCGGACTCCCCCACGGCGATCGTCTCCAGACCCCGGGCTCGGGCCTGGTCGACCAGGTCGGCCGCGCCCGCGTCGTCGACGACGGCGACCAGGAAACCGGTGGGATCGATCCGGTCGAGGAACTCGGTGAAGGCCGCGTGATAGGCCTCCTCGGTCCCGTAGTTGTCGAGGTGGTCGGCCTCGACGTTGGTGACCAGGGCCGCGAACGGGGAGTACACGAGGAACGCGCCGTCGCTCTCGTCGGCCTCCGCGACGAATATGTCGCCGCTGCCGTCGTGGGCGTTCGAGCCGGTCTCGTTGAGCTCCCCGCCGATCGCGAACGACGGGTCGGCGGCGCAGTGCTGCAGGGCGACGGTGAGCAGCGAGGTGGTGGTGGTCTTGCCGTGGGTGCCGGCCACCGCGACCACCCGGCGGCCCCGCATCACCGACTCCAGGGCGGCCGAGCGGGGCAGCAGCCGCAGGCCCTGACGCTGCGCCTCGACGACCTCGGGGTTGTCCTCGCGGACCGCGGTGGAGATCACCAGGGTGTCCACGTCGTGCACGTGTGACGCGTCGTGGCCGATGTGGCAGGCGGCGCCGAGCACCCGCAGCGCCTCGATCGTGCGGGACTCCTTGGCGTCGCTGCCGCTGACGGTGATGCCGCGGGCGAGCATGATCCGGGCGATGCCGGACAGGCCGGCGCCGCCGATGCCGACGAAGTGCACCCGGCCGAGCTGGTCGGCCGCAAGCAGGTCGGAGGGGACGGGGACTCTCACGACCACATCACCGGGCTGCCGCCATCACCATCTGGGCGAGCTTGTCGTCGGCGTCGCGAGGGATCAGGTCGGCGGCCGCGGCCGACATCGTCGACAGCTTCGCCGGGTCGGTGACCAGCGGGGGCACCGAGGCGGCCACCCACTCCGGGGTGAACGCGCCGTCCTGGACGAGCAGGCCACCACCGGCGTCGACGACCGGTCGGGCGTTGTGCTCCTGCTCCCCGTTGCCGATCGGCAACGGCACGAACACCGCGGGCAGCCCGACCGCGGCGACCTCGGTGACCGTGTTCGCCCCGGCCCGGCAGACCACCAGGTCGGCGGCGGCGTAGGCGAGGTCCATCCGGTCGAGGTAGGGCACCACGACGTACGCCGGGTCCCCGTCGCGCCGGTCGACGGTCGCCGACCCGGAGGCACCCACGACGTGCAGCACCTGCACGCCGGCCCCGGCCAGCGCACGTTGCGCCGCGGGCACCGACTGGTTCAGCCGGCGTGCGCCCTGCGAGCCGCCGGTCACGAACAGGGTGGGTGCGTCCGGGTCGAGGCCGAACCCGGCGCGCGCCACCTCACGCTGCGCGGGCCGGTCCAGGGTGGAGATCATCCGCCGGATCGGCAGGCCCAGGTAGGTCGCGTGCCGCAACGGGGTCTCCGGGAAGCTCGTCGCGACATGACGGGTCATCCGGGCACCCGCCTTGTTCGCGATGCCGGGGACCGCGTTGCCCTCGTGCACGACGAGCGGGATCTTGCGGCGCCGGGCGGCGAAGTAGGCGGGCATCGACACGTAGCCGCCGAACCCGACGACCACGTCGGGTCGGAGCCGGTCGATCACCTCCAGGGTCGCGGACACGGCACCCTTGAGCCGGGCCGGGACCTTGAGCAGGTCGACCGAGGGCCGGCGCGGCAGGGGCACCGGGGGGATCAGCTCGAGGGGGTACCCGGCCTCGGGGACCACCCGGACCTCGAGGCCACGAGGTGTGCCCAGCGCGGTGACCTCGACGGTGGGGTCGAGCCGACGCAGGGCATCGGCGGTGGCCAGGAGCGGCGACGTGTGGCCCGCCGTACCTCCTCCGGCTAGAAGAACGCGCATGTGTCTAGTGTCCTCGTCTCGACAGTCCGCCGTCCGCGGTCACCCCTGCGGTGCGGCGGCGACGCTTCGCCTTCAGCGCGGCCTCCGCCCCGGGTGCCTGTCGAGCGAACGAGATCAGCAGCCCGAGCGCCACCAGGGACGGCAGCAGTGCAGAACCACCGTAGGACACCAGCGGGAGCGGGATGCCGATCACCGGGAGCAGTGCGAGCACCATCCCGATGTTGATCATCATCTGCGCGGTCAGCCAGATCGTGATGCCGGCCGACATGTAGCGCACGAACGGGTCCTTGGTGCGCACGGCGACCCGGATCCCGGCGTACGCGATGGTGAGGAAGAGGACCAGCACCAGCAGGGTGCCGACCAGCCCGAGCTCCTCACCGAGCACCGCGAAGATGAAGTCGGTGTGCGGGAACGGCAGGCTGCCCCATTTCTGCTGACTCGCCGAGATGCCCTTGCCGAACCAGCCGCCACTGGACAACGCGAACAGGCCGTGGGCAGGCTGCCAGCCGGCGCCCTGGTAGTCCTTGAACGGGTCCGCGAAGTTGGTCAGCCGCTCGAGGCGCTCCTGGCTGGTGCTGGCCAGGTAGAGAGCGAGCACGCCGACGGTGAGCAGCGAGCCGACGAACAGTCTGGCCGGAGCGCCGACCACCCACAGCATCCCGAGGATGATCGCGAACAGCACCAACGCGGTGCCGAGGTCACCGCCCTTGACCACCAGGAAGGTGATGAGGCCGGTGACCGGCAGCATCGGGATCAGCACGTGCTTCCAGTTCCCGAGGAGCTTCTCCTTGCGGGCATAGAGGTCCGCGCACCACAGGATCACGGCGAGCTTGGCGATCTCCGACGGCTGCAGGGTCAACGGGCCAAGGGCAAGCCAGTTGGTGTTGCCGTTGACCTCCTTGCCGAAGCCCGGAATCTGGGTCAGCGCCACCAGCACCGTCGCGAAGATCAGGCCCGGCCAGGCCAGCAGACGCAGCAACCGCACCGGCAGCCTGGAGACCACGAACGCCACCGGGAGGGCGAGGGCGACCCACATCAACTGCTTGAGCACCACGTGGTAGCTGCTGCCGAAGGTCTCGTAGGAGTACACGCTCGAGGCACTCAGCACCATCATCAGGCCGATGGTGAGCAGCAGTGTGGAGGCGCCGAGCAGCAGGTAGTAGGACGTCAGCGGGCGGTCCAGCGCCTGCCTGGTCGAGGTCACCCAGCCAGCCACGGCGCTCTGCCTGCGCTGCTGCCCCGCGGCCGTGGTCACATCCAGCCCTTCCGTCGTGGTGCCCGGGAGAGCCCGTCTCCCTACTGCTGCGTGTCGCGAAGCCTGCGCACAGACGCGGCGAACGCGTCGCCGCGAGCGCCGTAGTTCGCGAACATGTCCATGGATGCGCATCCGGGTGCGAGCAGCACGGTGTCTCCCGGCTGAGCCAGGTCCGCCGCCGCCCCGACCACGCGGTCCATGACAGAAGTGTCCCCGCCTTCGACTTCGATGACGCGGACATCGGGCGCGTGTCGCGAAAGCGCGTCCGCAATCACAGCGCGGTCCTTGCCCAGGAGTACGACGCCCCGCAGCCGGTCGCGCACACCACGCACCAGGTCGTCGAACGTGGCGCCCTTCGCCAGCCCGCCGGCAACCCACACCACCGGGTCGTAGGCCTTCAGCGAGGACATCGCCGCATGCGGGTTCGTGGCCTTCGAGTCGTCGATGTAGCGGACCCCTGCCACCTCACCGAGGTGGGCGATCCTGTGCCCGTCCGGGGTGAACGACCGCAAACCGTCCCGCACCGCGCTGGTCGGGACACCATGCGCCCTGGCCAGCGCCGCCGCGGCGAGCGCGTTGGAGATGAAGTGCGGTGCGTCCGAGGCGAGGTCGGCGATCGTGCACAGCTCGGCGGCGGTGGTCTCCCGCTCGTCCAGGAAGGCCCGGTCGGCGAGCATGTCTTCGACCACGCCCAGCATGCCGACCGCGGGCATGCCGAGGGTGAACCCGATCGCGCGGGCCCCCTCGACCACGTCGGCGTCCCGGACCAGCTGCTCGGTGACCGGGTCGGCCACGTTGTACACGCAGGCGCGCTGGACCCGTTCGTAGACCCTGCCCTTGTCCGCGGTGTAGTCGTCCATCGAGGAGTACCAGTCCAGGTGGTCCTCGGCGACGTTGAGGACGGCCGCGGACTCGGCGGCCATCGAGTCGGTGTAGTGCAGCTGGAAGCTGGACAGCTCGACCGCGAACACGTCGTACGGCTCGGGGTCCATCACCGCCTCCACGATCGGGAGGCCGACGTTGCCGCAGGCGACGCTGCGCAGGCCCGCCGCACGCAGGATCGCGTCGAGCATCTGCACCGTCGTGGTCTTGCCGTTGGTGCCGGTGACCGCCAGCCAGGGTGCGGAGTGGTGCGGGTCGCGGAGCCGCCAGGCCAGCTCGACCTCGCCCCAGATCGGGATCCCCCGGGCGGCGGCCTGCGCGAGCAGCGGTGCCGTGGGCGACCAGCCCGGTGAGGTGACCAGCACGTCGACGTCGTCGGGCAGGACGGCGGTCGAGCCGGGGCCGAGCCGCACCTCGGCGCCGAGGATCTCCAGGATCGTGGCCTTCTCGCCGCGGTCGCCGGCGTCGGACTCGTCGAGCGCGGTGACGTGCGCACCCTGGTGCGTCAGGTTGTCGGCAGCCGCGAAGCCGGAGACACCCATCCCTGCGACGACTGCGCGGACGCCCTCCCAGGAGTCGTGCCGGCCGAGCTTGCCCAGTGGGGTGCTCATGCTCCGGCCACCCACTCGGCGTAGAACACCCCGAGCCCTGCCGCGACGGAGATTCCGGTGATGATCCAGAACCGGATCACCACCGTGATCTCGTCCCACCCCTTCAGCTCGAAGTGGTGGTGCAGGGGCGCCATCCGGAACATCCGCTTGCCGCCGGTGGCCTTGAAGTAGCCGACCTGCAGGATCACCGACAGGGTCTGGACCACGAACAGTCCGCCGAGGATCAGCAGCAGGAACTCGGTGCGGGTCAGGATCGCCAGGCCGGCGAGTGCGCCCCCGAGCGAGAGGGAGCCGGTGTCGCCCATGAAGATCTTGGCCGGGGACGCGTTCCACCACAGGAACCCGAAGCAGGCACCGGTGAGCGCGGCTGCGACGACCGCCAGGTCGAGCGGGTCACGCACCTCATAGCACTTGGGGCCCTGCGTGATCAGGCAGGACTGGTTGTTCTGCCAGATGTTCACGAGCATGTAGGCGCCGAACACCATCGTCGACGCACCGGTGGCCAGCCCGTCGAGCCCGTCGGTGAGGTTCACCCCGTTGCTGGCGCCGGCGATCATCACCAGCATCAGCAGGGCCGCCAGCACCGCGGGCAGGGTCAGCGTGGGGATCTCGCGAATGAACGAGACCGCCTGCGAGGCCGGGGTCTCGCCTCGGTCGTCGGCCAGCGCCGGAGTGAGCGCCAGCCAGCTGAAGACGACCGCGACCAACGTCTGTCCGATGAACTTCGCCTTGCTCCGCAGACCGAGGCTGCGCTGCTTGGAGATCTTGATGTAGTCGTCGAGGAAGCCGACGGTGCCGAGTCCCACGAACAGGAACAGCAGCAGCAGCGCGGACGCGGACGGCCCGGTCTGCGTGATCAGCTTCGCCGCGAAGTAGGCGAGCACCACCGACAGGATGATCACCAGGCCACCCATGGTGGGTGTGCCGCGCTTGGTGTGGTGCGTGGTGGGTCCGTCGTCGCGGATCAGCTGCCCGTAGCCCTTGGCGACCAGGACCCGGATCGCGACCCGGGTGCCGAGCAGGGTGAAGACCAACGACAGGCCTCCCGCAAGCAGGATTGCCCTCATCGGTTCGACTCCTTCGGCTCTGCTGTGTCGGGGTCATCGGCCACCAGCGCCTCGGCGACGTTCTCGAGCTCGGCCGCCCGGGAGGCCTTGAGCAGCACCACATCGCCGGGCGCCAGGTTCTCGCGCAGCCAGGACAGGGCCTCGTCGTTGTCCTGCACGAACACCGACTCCTCCCCCCAGGACCCCTCGAGACTTGCCCCCAGGTGGATCGGCTTGGCGGGTTCCCCCACCACGACGAGCTGGCTGATGTCGAGGCGAACCGCCAGTCTGCCAAGGGTGTCGTGCTCTTCCCTGCTCGACTCGCCCAGCTCCCGCATCTCACCGAGCACGGCCACCGTCCGCCCGGCCGTCCCCCTGCGCCGGCCGATCGCCGCGAGCCACTTCAGCGCGGCGCGCATCGAGTCCGGGTTCGCGTTGTAGGCGTCGTTGATCACGGTGATCCCGTCGGACCGCTCGTGCAGCTCCATCCGCCACCGCGATGTGGACCGGGCGCTGGACAGCGACGCGGCGACCTGCTCCAGGGGTACGCCGACCGCTGCCGCGACTCCGGCTGCGGCCGCGGCGTTGCTGGCGTGGTGCTCCCCGAGCAGCTGCATCTCCACGTGCGCGCTCCCGCCACCGATGCTCAGGTCGAACCGGGGCCGGCCGAGCTCGTCGACCGTGACGTTCTCCACGAGTACGTCGGACCCGGCGCGCTCGCCATAGGTCAGCACCTGCGCGGTGGTGCGCGCCGCCATCGCCGCGACCAGGCGGTCGTCGGCGTTCAGCACGGCGGTGCCCTCCGGCGCCAGGACGTCGACGAGCTCGCCCTTGGCCTGCGCGATGTCGGCCACGGTCCCGAACTCGCCGAGGTGCGCCTTGCCGACGTTGAGCACCAGGGACACGTCGGGGTGGGCGATCCGGCACAGGTAGGTGAGGTGTCCGATCCCCCGGCTGCCCATCTCCAGGACGAGGTAGTCGGTGCCAGGGTCGGCACGGAGCACGGTCAGCGGGAGACCGAGCTCGTTGTTCAGCGAGCCGGGTGTGGCGACCGTCGTACCGGCCGCAGCCAGCACCTGGGCGAGAAGGTCCTTGGTGCTGGTCTTGCCCTGCGAACCGGTGAGCGCGACGACCGTCACATCGGGCAGCCGTGCGAGGACGTGCTGGGCGAGCTTTCCCAGTGCGGCAAGGGGATCCTCGACGACCACCGTGGGTAGGCCGGTCGGCCGGGAGCCGAGCACGGCCGCCGCTCCGGAGCCGACGGCTGCGGTGGCGTAGTCGTGGCCGTCGACGCGCTCGCCGGCGAACGCGACGAACAGGCCCCCGATCTCGGCGATCCGACTGTCGACGAAGGCCGGCCCGGTGACGGTGACACCGGGGTCGTCGTGCACGGCTCCGCCGACGACGTCGGCGATCTCGGAAAGAGTCATCGGGATCATCGCCGGCTCATCTCCTCGCGCAGCACGACCGCGTCGTCGAACGGGTGCACGGTGCCGTGGATCTCCTGGCCGGTCTCGTGTCCCTTGCCGGCGATGACCACGGTGTCCCCGGCCCGGGCCAGGGAGACCGCGAGCCGGATCGCCTTGCGGCGGTCGCCGGCCTCGTGCACCTCGGCGGCCTCGTCGGTGGGCACCTCGGCCGTACCGGCGAGCACCGCGCCGCGGATCGTCGCCGGGTCCTCGGTGCGCGGGTTGTCGTCGGTCACGATGAGCACGTCGGCGAGCCGTGCCGAGATCTCGCCCATCAGGGGACGCTTGCCGGGGTCCCGGTCCCCGCCGGCGCCGATCACCACTATCAGCCGGCCCTTCGTGAGCGGACGGAGCGCGGTCAGTGCCGCGGTGACCGCGTCGGGCTTGTGCGCGTAGTCGACGATCGCGAGGTAGTCCTGGCCGCTGTCGACCTGCTCCAACCGCCCGGGCACGCCGGCCGACGCGGCGATCCCGTCGGCCACGATGGCCGGGTCGAAGCCCGCCTCGCCGAGTACGGCGATCGCGCACAGGGCGTTGGCGACGTTGAAGTCACCGGTCAGCGCGACCTGCGCGGGGAACCAGTCCCCGGACGGGCCCTGCACGGTGAACTGGGACCCGGTGGGTTGCATCGTGATGTCGAGGGCCATCCAGTCCGCGTCCGCGCCCGTCGCGGAGAAGGTGCGCATCGGGATCGTCGCCTCCTCGAGCAGGCGACGGCCGTACTCGTCGTCGATGTTGACCAGGCCCGCGCGCGCCCGCTCGGGGGTGAACAGTGACGCCTTGGCCGCGAAGTACTCCTCGACATCGGCGTGGAAGTCGAGGTGGTCGCGGCCCAGGTTGGTGAAGGCGGCGACATCGAAGACGACCCCGTCGACGCGGCCCATCACCAGCGCATGGCTGGAGACCTCCATCGCACAGCCCTCGACCCCCTGCTCCCGCATCACCGCGAACAGCGCGTGCAGGTCCGGGGCCTCCGGCGTGGTCAGCGTGGACTTCACGTCCACGCCGTTGATCCGGGTGCCGACGGTGCCGACCACCGCGGCCGCGATGCCGGCGCGCTGCAGTCCGCCCTCCGCCAGCCGGGTGGTGGTGGTCTTGCCCTGGGTGCCGGTGACCGCGACCAGGCGCAGCTGCTCCGCGGGCTCGCCGTACACGCGGGCGGCGACCGACCCGAGCAGCGTCCGCGGCCGGTCGACGACGAGCACCGGAACGGACAGGTCGCGGCACAGGTCGACCCCGGTCGGGTCGGTCAGGACGGCGACTGCTCCGGCCGCGACGGCGTCGGCCGCGAAGGATGCGCCATGCGCCCGGGACCCCGGCAGCGCGGCGTACAGGTCACCGGGGTAGACCCGCTGCGTGCTGAGGCTGACCCCGGTGACGATGGTCTCGTCGTCGGGGTTCAGCGTGTCGAGGACTCGACCGGAGAGCCATCCGGCCAGCGTGTGCAGGGGGGTCTCCGCGGGCACGCTGGGTCGGGTCGGGATCACGTCTGGCACGCCGGAAGGGTACCCGCGCTCACCATTCGAGCGGGGTGTCGGGTGGCTTCGCGCCGGTCGGCGGCACGGCGTACTTCTGCAGCAGGTAGCTCATGATCTTGTGGAACGCCGGGCCGCCGATCGAGCCGCCGCCGCCCCCGTTCTTCGGGTCCTGGACCACCACGTAGACAAGGAAGCGCGGGTCGTCGGCGGGGGCGAAGCCGGCGAAGGAGACCGTGAACGTGCCGTCGTAGCAGCCACAGTCCTTGCCGACCCGTTGCGCGGTCCCGGTCTTGCCGGCGACCCGGTAGCCCTCGATGGCTGCGGCGGGCGCGGTCCCTTCGTCGGGATCGGTGACCGCCTCCATCATGTTCGTGGTCAGCTCGGCGGCGCGTTCGCTGATCACCCGGTGCGACGAGGCGGTGTCGGTGCCGACCTGCTGTCCGTTCCTGGTGGTCGCGGAGCCCTTGACCATGCTCGGCTCGACCAGCACCCCGCCGTTGGCGATCGCGTTCACCGCGGTGGCCATCTGGAGGGCGTTGACCGAGACGCCCTGCCCGAAGGCGATGGTGTCCTGACGGATCTGGGTCCAGTCCCGCCAGTGCGGCAGCAGGCCGGCGGTCTCGCCGGGCACACCGATGCCGGACTTCTGACCGAGGCCGAAGCTGTTCAGGTAGGTGTGCAGCTCCTTGGGCGAGAACTCGTCGGCCGCGAGCACGGTGCCGATGTTGGACGACTTCGCGATCACGCCGGTCAGGGTGAGCTTCAGGCGGCCGTGGTCCCAGTAGTCGTGGATGACCCGGTCCGAACGGGGAAGCTCCGGGGGCACCACGATCTTCGTCTCCGGGGTGACCTTGCCCGCGTCGATCAACGAGGCCGCGGTGAGGACCTTCTCCACCGAGCCCGGTTCGTAGACGTCGGACAGCGACCGGGCGCCGAGGTCCTCCTCCGGCACGGCCAGCGGCTTGTTCGCGTCGAAGGTCGGGTGGTCGGCCTGTGCGAGCACCTCGCCGGAGCGGCTGTCGAGCACCACCGCGGCGCCGGACTCACCGCCCGCTCCCTGGACCGCCTGGCGCAGCACACGCTGGGTGTACCACTGCACGTCGCGGTCGATGGTCAGGGTCAGGTCGTCGCCGCTCCGCGGCTCCACGACGCTGTTGTCGCCGAGCGGGATCTTGTTGCCGCCGCCGAGCTCGTAGGTGGCCGACCCGTCCTTGCCGTCGAGCATCGGGTTGAAGATCCGCTCGAAGCCGGCAAGCGCCTTGCCATCGGTGCCGAGGAACCCGAGCAGGTTCGCGGCGACGTCCCGGGCCGGGTAGTCACGGACCGGGTCACGACGGGTGTCGATGCCCTCGAGGCCCAGGGACTCGATCTCGGCGACGACCGCGTGCGCGGTGGCTGCGGGCACCCGGCGGGCGATGTAGCGGAACTGGGTGTCCGGGTCGCGGAGCCGATCGAGTGTCTCGAAGTAGTCGATGTCGAGCCGGTTGGCGAGGATCTTCGCCATCACGTTCGCGTTCTCGGAGGTCAGCGTCGGGTCGGCGACGACCATCATCCCGTCCACCGACTCCGCGAGCGGCATCCCGTTGCGGTCCACGATCGAGCCGCGGGTGGCGGGGAGGGTGATCGACTCGAGGCCGGTGGCGTCGTTGGCCTCGGCCTTCGCGGCGTACGCCGCGGCGTCGATCCCCTGCAGCTGGAACAGGCGGACGCCGAACACGGAGACCACCATGGCGATCAGCACGAAACCGACTCGCAGCCGCGGCAACGAGGCGCCCCGGAGCGACCTCTTGCGGGGCGCGCGGGGGCGGCGACGTGGTCCTGGCTGCCCGGGTGCCGGGCGCCTGCCGTGGGTCAACGCTCGCTCCCCTGACGTTGCTCCGTGTTCTGCTCCTTCTTTGTACCTGTCGTGGCCGCGTTCTCGGCGTCAGACGTGGACGTGTCGGCCGACTTCTTGTCTGCGGGCTTGTCCTGCTTGACCCGGACGATCACCGGGTCCGGGCGCAGGCTCTTCGGCTTGCGGGTCGGCAGTGGGGAGATCCGCATCGAGCTCAACGGGTCCGCGACGGTCGGCGTACCCAGCACCTTGCCGTCGGAGAGCCGGATGAAGGCCGGGGTGCTCGAGGGCACCATGCCGAGCTTCTTGGCCCGCGCCGCCACCTTCTGCGGGTCCCGCAGGGTGTCCAGCCGCATCTGCAGCGACTGCTCCTTGGCGTCGAGGATCGACGCCTTCTCCTCGAGTGCCGTGGTGGTGAACGAGGCCTGCTGCATGTGGGTGTTGAACAGCAGCAGCCCGACCACGCCGCCGACGAGCAGCAGGGACACCAGCGTGACGAAGGGGACCTTGGGCGCCTTGCTGGCGCGGCGGGGCACGACGGTCAGCCGGGCCCGTTCGACCGCGGCCTCAGCGAATCGGGGGACCCGGTTCCGGGCCTGGCTCATCAGGGTGCTCATGCTGCTCCAGTGCTCGGGTGGACTCGTTCAACGGCGCGTAGTCGCACCGATGCGGCTCGGGGGTTCTCCTCGATCTCTGCCGGCGAGGCCTTCTCGGCCCCGCGGGTGACCAGTCGCAGGGCCGGCTCGTGACCTTCGGGGACGAACGGCATGTCCGGGGGGACATCGCTCCTGGTGTGCTCGGTGAAGGCCTGCTTGACCAGCCGGTCCTCGAGCGAGTGGTAGGACATCACCACGACCCGGCCGCCCACGCCGATCGCGTCGATGGCTCCGGGAAGCGCTCGCCGCAGCACCGACAGCTCGTCGTTGACCTCGATCCGCAGCGCCTGGAAGGTGCGCTTGGCGGGATGTCCGCCAGTACGACGGGCAGGTGCCGGGATCGCGTCACGGATCAGGTCGACGAGCCGCGCGGAACGGCTGAACGGCTCCCGCTCACGTTCCCGGACGATGGACTCTGCGATGCGTCGGGCGAACCGTTCCTCGCCGTAGGTCTTCAGGATCCGTGCCAGCTCCGCGGCCGGGTAGGTGTTGAGCACGTCGGCGGCGGTCTGCCCGGCGGTGTCGTTCATCCGCATGTCGAGGGGCGCGTCCTCGGAGTACGCGAAGCCGCGTTCCCGGACGTCGAGCTGCATCGAGGAGACGCCGAGGTCGAACAGCACCCCTTCCACGTGGTCGTGGCCGAGCTCGGCGAGCACCTCGGGGATCTCGTCGTACACCGCGTGCACGAACGTGGTGCGCCCGGCGAACCGCTCGAGCCGCCGGCCGGCCAGGTCGAGGGCGTGGGTGTCGCGGTCGACACCGATCAGGTGGGCGTTCGGGCACCGGGTGAGCACTGCTTCCGCGTGACCGCCGAGGCCGAGGGTCGCGTCGACGAGAACCGACCCCGGGTCCTGGAGCGGAGGTGCGACTAATGCAACGACCCGGTCGAGAAGGACCGGGACGTGGCTGGGACTGGTCATCTTCGCTGCCTAGTCGGCCAGGTGAACGAAGAGCAGCAGGGCGAAGGCGAGGGCCGAGGACGCCGCCGCGGAGAAGGCGATGACGGCCAGGCCGTCCTTCACCTCTTCGCGTACCCGCCTCGTCGGCTGGCCGGACAGCTGTCCGGAGAACGTGACACTCATTGGTTTCGACCCCTCGATGTGAAGTTGGCGGCGGTTGCTTCACCGGTTCGGATTCGCAAGGCCTGGTCCCAGCCCGCTCGCTCCTTGGGAAGTTGCCCTCTGGCACCGGGGAAGGTGTGCCAGATGACAAGGAGGGAGCGGACGTGAGACCACGCGCTGCGACTCCTGCCGGACGTTCGACAGATGACGCTCTATCTGGGTGGCGTCAGATGACGCCGGGGAACACCTCCTCCGAGAGATCCGAGAACGCCTGCTCCTGCTCCTCGGAGTAGGTCTGCCAGGAGGTGGCGTCCCAGATCTCGATCCGGTTCATGGCGCCGATCACGATGCACTCCTTCGACAGCGACGCGTACTCGCGCAGCATCGGCGGAACTGTGATCCGGCCCTGCTTGTCCGGTGTCTCGTCGGACGCGCCGGCGAAGAACATGCGGACGTAGTCGCGGGCGCCCTTGTTGGTGACGGGCGCTTCCTTCAGTCGGTCGGTGAGCTTGCCGAACTCCTCCATGGACCACACGTAGAGGCAGCGCTCCTGTCCGCGTGTGACCACAAGACCCTCCGACAGCTCGTCCCTGAACTTGGCCGGGAGGAACAGGCGGCCCTTGTCGTCGAGGCGAGGTGTGTAGGTGCCGAAGAACATCTCGACACCTCCCCGGTCTCAGTCCTGACGAGCGCTGTGCTGACCCTGCGAAAGGCTTCCCTTCCTCCACTGCGCACCACAGTACTCCACTTCCCCCCACCGTCAACCAGAAACGCATGTCTTTGCGCCGGTTTCTCGTAGGAGTTCGGGGGTGCTCGCACCTGCCAAATCACCGGCGAACGGCGACAATCAGAGGGAAGCGCCGCCCGGGTGGTGCGAAGTGGAGCAAATGTGGAGGGTTCGGCCACGATTTGATGTCAGTTCTCCGGCCTTCTCACCGCATCGGTGACAGGCTTTTGCTGGATGTTGTTGACTAGGCACACAAATCGGGGCCGGGCCGTCGGGCCTCTGGGAAAGAAGGACAGCGTGACTTCAGTGGAGCAGGAAGCACACGGTTCCGAGCACAACCCGTTCGAGCGGGGCGCGATCACCGACCTCGACACCCTGGCCAAGGTGACGGGACGGATCCGGTCCAGCATCGAGCAGGTCATCGAGGGCAAGCCCGAGGTCTCCACCCTGGCGCTGGTCGTGCTGCTCGCCGAGGGCCACCTCCTGATCGAGGACGTGCCCGGTGTCGGCAAGACGATGCTGAGCAAGGCGCTCGCCCGGTCCATCGACTGCTCGGTCCGCCGCATCCAGTTCACGCCCGACCTGCTGCCCTCAGACGTCACCGGCGTCTCGGTGTTCAACCAGGACACCCGCGAGTTCGAGTTCCGGCCCGGCGGCATCTTCGCCAACATCGTGGTCGGCGACGAGATCAACCGCGCGTCCCCCAAGACGCAGTCCGCGCTCCTGGAGTGCATGGAGGAGCGGCAGGCCACGGTCGACGGCACGACGTACTACCTCGACGCCCCCTTCATGGTCATCGCCACCCAGAACCCGATCGAGATGGAGGGCACCTACGCACTCCCCGAGGCACAACGCGACCGCTTCATGGCCCGGGTGTCGATGGGCTACCCGGTCGAGGCCGCGGAGATCGCGATGCTCAACTCGCACACCCGCACGAACCCCCTCGACGACCTGGAGCCGGTCACCGACGCCGGCGAGATCCGCAAGCTGATCGACATCGTCGGAAGTGTCTACGTCGCGGAGTCCGTGCAGCGGTACGCCGTGGCGATCACCACCGCGACCCGCAAGTCACCCGAGCTCAGCCTCGGCGCCTCCCCCCGCGCCACCCTGCACCTGGTCCGCGCAGCGAAGGCAGCCGCGGCGATCGGCGGTCGTGACTACGTGATCCCCGACGACGTCCAGACGTTGGCGGTGCAGGTGCTCGCACACCGACTGCTGCCCACGGTCGAGGCGTCGATGAGTGGGCGCACCACCGAGGCCGCCCTCCAGCAGATCGTCGCGGGCGTCGCGATGCCTGAGAGCCGTCGTTCCGCAACCTGAGAGCAGGAAACACCACGATGCGCGAGGCGCTGTCCGCGATGACCACCCGGGGCCGGGCGTTCCTGGCTGCCGGGATCACCGCCTCGCTCTGCGCGATGGTCCTGGGACAGCGGGACCTGCTCCGCATCGGCGTACTCCTGGTCCTGCTTCCGATGGTGACCGCGTTCTTCCTGGGCCGCAGCCGCTACCGGCTCGGCCTGGTCCGCTCGGTCACCCCGTCGCAGGTCGAGGCCGGGCAGCAGGCGCGGGTCCAGCTCGACCTCACCAACGACGGCAGGATGCCGACCGGCCTGCTCCTGCTCGAGGACCAGCTCCCCTACGTGCTGGGCACCCGTCCCCGTTTCGTGGTGGACCGGATGGGACCGAAGTGGAAACGCAGCGTGGGGTACGTCGTGCGCTCCGACCTGCGCGGCAAGTACGCCATCGGCCCGATGACCGTGCGCTTGTCCGACCCGTTCGGGCTGGTCGAGCTCAACCGCGCGTTCCAGAGCACCGCGTCGCTGGTGGTCACCCCACGGGTCGTGCCGCTGCCGGCCATCCCCCTCTCGGGTGCGTGGACCGGGTCCGGCGACAACCGCCCCCGTGCGTTCGCCACTGGTAGCGCCGAGGACGTCACGGTGCGCGAGTACCGTCGCGGCGACGACCTGCGCCGGGTGCACTGGCGCAGCAGTGCCCGGGTCGGCGAGCTGATGGTGCGCCGCGAGGAGCAGCCGTGGCAGTCGCGGGCGACGCTGTTCATCGACAACCGCAAGTTCTCCCACCGCGGCAGCGGTGCCGCCTCGTCCCTCGAGCACGCGGTGTCGTTCGCGGCGTCGATCGGCGTACACCTGATCCAGCGCGGCTTCCTGGTCCGGCTGGTCACTGCCGCCGGCGAGGAGGAGGGCGGCTCCTGGCACGAACGCGGCGCGCTCGCCGCCGAGACCGGTCCCCTGCTCGAGTCGATGGCGGTGCTCACCGAGGTCGAGCGCCAGCACCTCGACACCCGCTGGCTGCAGGACACCGGCCACTCCGGCCTGCTGGTCGCGGTGCTCGGGGAGGTCGCCGAGCACGACAAGCCGGCGTTCTCCCGGATGCGGCACTCCGCCGCCAGCACCATGGCGATCGCGCTCGAGGCGCAGGCGTGGGCTCGCGGTGCGGCGTCCCGGTCGGACACCGAGCTCGACGGAGCCGGAGCGGGCTGGCTCAAGGCCCACGGCTGGAAGGCGGTCAGCGCCGGGCCGCGTGACCCGATCGGCAGCGTGTGGCAGGAGCTCGGGCTGGCCAGCCGCGCGAAGACCGCGGGTCCGCGGGCAACCCCGGGCTCGGGGAGGGCGTCATGAAGGCGATGCACCTGCGCTGGCCGGGCAGCACGGGTGTTTCCTTGCTTGCGGGGCTCACCACCTGGATCGCGTTGTGGGCCTGGGCCGGGTTCACCGAGAGCGCCAGCGGTTTCCTGGTGCCGTGCCTGGGTGCCTGCCTGATGGTCGCGGTCAGCGGCATGCTGATGCGCTCGGCACGGGTGCCCACGCTGCTGGTTCCGCTCGGCCAGATCGCGGTGCTCGTGCTCTGGCTGAACCGCACCTGGGCCGGCGACCTGACCCTCGGCGGCTGGATCCCAACCCCCACGTCGATGCTGGAGGTCGGTTCGCGGATCCAGGACGGCGCCGTAGCCGCCCAGGCCTATGCCGCCCCGGTGCCCGACAGCGTCCCGCAGATCCACGCGCTCCTGATCGTGGCCGGTGCCTCCACCGCAGTCGTCGTCGACTTCGTGGCCTGCGGCCTGCGCCGGGTGCCGGTCGCCGGTCTCCCGCTGCTGGCGGTCTACACCGCGCCGGCCAGCATCCTCAACGGGGGTGTCAGCTGGTGGGGGTTCGCGCTCGGCGCGATGAGCTTCCTGTTCCTGCTCGCCAGCGACGAGGCCCGCCGGCTGGCGCACTGGGGCCGGCAGATCGGCGGCACCCAGAAGGTGTTCGACTCCCTCGGCACGAGTGTGAGCACCGCGGCCGTCCGCTCGTCCGCACGCAAGATCGGGTTCACCGCCACCGGCCTGGCCGTGATCGTCCCTGTCTTCATCCCGACCCTGAGCGCGAGCTTCTTCGACGGGAACGGCCCGGGATCCGGTGGCGGCGGTGACTCGGTGTCGATCTCGAACCCGATGGTCGACCTCAAGCGCGACCTGTCCCGTGGCCAGGACGTCGACCTGGTGTGGGTCACCACCCCCGACCCCAGCCCGTCGTACCTCCGGATCTCGGTGCTCGACTTCTTCGACGGCAAGACCTGGAAACCGTCCGGGCGCGACATCCCGGTCGAGCAGCGCGCGGAGGGCCGGATGCCGCGGCCGCCCGGTCTCGAGCCGGATGTTGCGCGCACCGAGGTGCCCTACCGGATCGACATCAGCTCCGCCTTCGACTCGCGTTGGCTGCCCGCGCCCTACCCGGTGTTCTCCATCGAGGCCGCCGGCGACTGGCGCTACGACACCAGCACGATGGACTTCATCAGCGCCGCCGACGGGCAGACCACCGAGGGCATGAGCTACGACCTGGAGGCGCTGCAGGTCGAGCCGACCGCAGAGGACCTCGCCGTGGCCGGTCCGACCTCGGAGGAGGTGTTCACCCCGAACACCGCGTTGCCGAGCTCGCTGCCGGACTCGGTGCGCGAGCTGGCCCGCGCGGTGACCGAGCAGGAGGCCGGCAAGTTCGACAAGGCGGTCCGGCTGCAGCAGTGGTTCCGCGAGGACGGCGGCTTCTCCTACTCCCTCGAGCGGTCGCCCGGCAACGGCGTCGACGAGCTCGAGCGGTTCCTCAGCACCGAGCCGAACGGCAGGGTCGGCTACTGCGAGCAGTTCGCGGCGGCGATGGCCGTGATGGGTCGCACGCTCGGCATCCCGTCCCGGGTGGCAGTCGGCTTCCTGCGGCCCGACCGGGTCAACGGCGACCAGTACGTCTACAGCGCCCACGACATGCACGCCTGGCCGGAGATGTACTTCGAGGGCACCGGCTGGGTCCGCTTCGAGCCGACCCCGCAGACCCGGGCGACCGGCGTCCCCGCCTACACCACGCAGGGCACGCCGTCCGACGAGCCGACGCAGAACCCCTCGTCGCAGAACCCCAACCAGGGCCAGAACCCGTTCGACCAGCAGGAGGGCGTCGCACCCACCCCGGTCGACAAGACCGGCGGCGGTGGCTCGGACAACACCACACAGAGCGTGCTCACCGGGTTCATCGGCGCCCTCGTCGTCCTCGCGCTTCTCGGCGCACCCCGGTTGACGCGCTTTGTGGTACGCCGCCGCCGCTGGGACCGCGCCACCGAACCGGTCGCCGTTGCCGAGGCCGCGTGGAGCGAGCTGCGGGACAGCGCCATCGACCTCGGCCTGCCCTGGGACGACAGCGTCACCCTGCGGACCCGGGCCCGGTCGCTGGTCGGCTCGTTCGGCGAGCCCGGCGAGCCCGGCCGCAAAGAGGACGACCGGACCCGCCGGCCGGTCACCGGCCCGCAGGCGAACCCGGAGGCGACCGTTGCGCTGCAGCGGCTGGTCGAGTTCCTCGAGCGGGCCCGCTACTCACGCGCGGTGGACATGCAGGACGTCACCGACGACGTCATGCTCTGTGTCCAGGCGATGCGCGACGGCAGCACCAGGCAGCACAGGGTCCGCGCGACCTGGCTGCCGGAGTCGCTGGTCAGGGGACTGAGCGCGGAGTCGATGATGCGCAGGAGGCGGGAGGCCGAGGGTCGGCTGACCTCCGACCCGGGCATCGACCACGCCGTCTGACCCCAGCCCCGTTGAGCGCGCCGCGTTCCCGTTGAGTCGCGCCGCGTTTCCCGTTGAGTCTCGCCGCGTTTCCGGACCCATGAATGAGAAAGACCCCCGGCCGTTGCCGCGCGGGCGGCTGGTCGGGGGGCAGGTCGCGATGGCCGGTGGCCCGCGGACTGGTCTAGGCGTCGGTC
>CAWHPY010000034.1:0-8158 GCA_963831375.1 uncultured Actinomycetota bacterium
AACGCTCGGCGGCACGCTCGAGTGCGACCAGTGGCCGGGGCTCCGCGGGGAGACCGGTGCGTCGCGCGAGATCGGCGATCTCCACCGCCGGGACGGATGCGCCCGCCGCATGATCGAGGCCTGTCGTGTGGAAGTCTGTGGCCGCGACGGCGGAGGCAACCGGGGCGATCACGTCGAGAACTTCCTGGACGTCCTTGTCCTGCTTGAGCGCGAGGACCCACGGAAACCGCCGCCGGCGGGCGTACGGGTCCCACAACGTGGACACGACAGCAGCCAGTTTGATCGGGTTGTGGGCGCCGTCGAGGACGACCGAACGTCCGCGCCACTCGCGGCGTTCGACGCGGCCGGGCAGCCGTTTCCGCCGCAAATCCGTCCCGGACGGCGTCCCCGTCGAGTTGCCAGTGGTCACGCTGGGCCAGCGTCTCCACGACCCGCAAGGCCAGTAACCTCGACCAAGCCAGCACGCACCGGCGGCGCCGGGCCTCGATGACGATCACATCCAGGACCTCCGCCGACCGGTCACGCACCGTGAAGCTCGCCGCCGGTCGGCAGGATCCCCGCCTTCCTCGCGATCTGGACAAGCGCAGGCCGAGCACCTCCGTGTAGTCGAGACCGATCGTGGTGAGCACGACGACCTTGTCCTGGCGGGAGATCGTGTCGGTCGCGTCCAGGAGTCCACCCAATCCGGTCTCCACGACGCCGTAATCGATGCGGCGGCGGCGAAGATCTGGAACGCAGCGCCGTGGTGACTTCGAAGAAGGTCGGAGAGTCACCGCCGGCCTCGTCCATCGCCGCGACATCGAGTGCGATACGCCAAATCGAAGGGCGGCAGTCTCAGCGGCGACGGGCCGGCCGTTCACTTGGAAGCGCTCGAGGATGGAGTAGGCGTGCGGGGACATGGACGAACCGACCCGAAACCCGTGCGAGGCCAGAACGGCGGCGATGAATGTTGTAACGGATCCCTTGCCGGCCGTTCCCGCGACGTGTACCGCGCGGAAGGCGTCCTGCGGATCGCCGAGCGGCCGCAGGCGCGCACATGCATGGTCGAGTGCGGCGATGGTGCCCGGTGGTCCCGGAACGTCACTCGGGTGTGCAGGTACGGCATGACTGCGTCGAGCGCCGTGGTCCCGGACGGGGATCCGGGAAACCGTTCGGGACGACCGGATCCGTGCCGCGGCGCCGCGGTCAGCGGAAGACCACCGTGCTGCGCTCGTTGAGCAGCACACGCCGCTCGGAGTGCCAGCGCACGGCCCGGGCCAGCGCGAGGGCCTCGGCGTCGCGCCCGACCGTCGCCAGGGCGCGCGGGATCGTAGGTGTGGTCGATGCGGATGACCTCCTGCTCGATGATCGGACCTTCGTCCAGGTCCGGTGTCACGTAGTGAGCGGTGGCTCCGACGAGCTTGACGCCGCGGTCGTAGGCCTGGTGGTAGGGCTTGGCGCCCTTGAATCCGGGCAGGAACGAGTGGTGGATGTTGATGGCTCGCCCGAGCAGCTTGAGGCACAGGTTGTCGGAGAGCACCTGCATGTACCGGGCGAGGGCCACGAGGTCGGCCCGGTGCTCGTCGACGATCTCGAGCAGCCGCTGCTCGGCGTCGCGGCTTCGACTCGGGGGTGACCGGCACGTGGTAGAACGGCAGGCCTCCCGCCTCGGCCATCGGACGCAGATCCTCGTGGTTGGACACCACGGCGACGAGTTCGGCGTTGAGGCTGCCTGCTCGCCATCGGAAGATCAGGTCGTTGAGGCAGTGGCCCATCCGGGAGACCATCACCATCACTCGCTGCGGGCGGTCGTCCGACAACGTGAAGCTCATCGCGAACTCGTCGGCCACCTCCGTCCGGAAGGCCGAGGACAGCTCTGCCGCATCGACGTCGCCGGCTGCCACGACTTCGGTCCGAAGGAACAGCGCACCTCGGATCGGATCGTCGAACTGCTGGTGTTCCACGATGTCGCAGCCGTGTCCGAAGAGGAACGCCGTGACCGCATGGACGATGCCGGGGCGTTGCGGACAGCTCAGCGTCAGGATGAACGTTCGCGGCATTGCCGTCTCCTCAGCACTCGATCACGTTCACCGCGAGACCGCCGCGCGCGGTCTCCTTGTACTTGTCCTTCATGTCCGCACCGGTCTCGCGCATGGTCTTGATCGCCTTGTCGAGCGAGACGAACTGCTCGCCGTCGCCACGCACGGCCATCCGGGCGGCGGTGATCGCCTTGATCGACCCCACGGCGTTTCGCTCGATGCAGGGGATCTGCACGAGGCCGCCGATGGGATCGCAGGTGAGCCCGAGATTGTGCTCGATACCGATCTCCGCCGCGTTCTCGACCTGGTCCGGCGTACCGCCGAGGACCTCGGCGAGTCCGGCGGCCGCCATCGAGCACGCCGACCCGATCTCGCCCTGGCAGCCCACCTCCGCCCCGGAGATCGAGGCGTTCTTCTTGAACAGGATCCCGACGGCCGCGGCGGTGAGCAGGAACCGGACGACACCGTCCTCGGAGAAGGAGTCGACGAAGTCCCGGTAGTAGTGCAGGACAGCCGGGACGATGCCGGCGGCGCCGTTCGTCGGTGCGGTGACCACGCGACCGCCCGCCGCGTTCTCCTCGTTGACCGCCAGCGCGTACAGCGTGACCCACTCCATCGCTCGGAGCGGGTCCTTGCTGTCGTCGGTGGACTCGAGGGTCTTGCCGCAGGCGCCCGGCGCGCCGCCGCACGTTGAGCCCGCCCGGCAGCGTTCCCGTCGCCCGGATGCCGCGGTTCACGCACTCCTGCATCACGGACCAGATGTGCAGCAGCCCGGACCGGATCTCCTCCTCGCTGCGCCGAGTCAACTCGTTGGCGAGCATGACCTCGCTGATGCTCAGCCCCGTCTCCCGGGTGCGTCGCAGCAACTCGTCTCCGGTGCTGAACGGGTGCGGAACCGGCCGCGCCCTGTCGTCCGCCGAGATGTCGGAGTGCTCGATCTCGTCCTCGTCGAGGACGAATCCGCCGCCGACGGAGTAGTACTCCCGGCTCATCAGCACGTGTCCGTCCGCGTCCCTCGCGGTGAACCGCATGCCGTTGGAGTGGAACGGCAGCCGTTTGCGGCGGTGCAGCACGAGGTCGTCGTCCATCGAGAAGGCGATCGGCTGCGTGCCCCCGAGCCGCAACCGCTTCTCGGTGCGCGCTGCGGCTGACGCGCGGTTCGGCGGCCTCCGGGATCGACGAGGTCGGGCTGTTCGCCCTCGAGGCCGAGCACGACGGCCTTCACGGTTCCGTGGCCGTGCCCGGTCACGCCCAGCGAGCCGAACATCTCGGCGCGGACACCGGCGGTGCGGGCGAGCAGCCCGTCAGCGGCCAGCCGGGCCACGAAGGTGTTCGCGGCCCGCATCGGTCCCACCGTGTGCGAACTCGACGGCCCGATGCCGACTTTGAAGAGGTCGAAGACGCTGATGGTCATGTCTGCCCCCGCGGATCACGCACCGCGGTGTCGTTGCGCATGGTCTCGCCCTCTCGGAGTGGCGCTGGGACGGGCCGGGGGCCCAGTTCCGGCCGGTACGGAGTTCCTGATCAGCACGGTCAGCGGCGGATTCGGGTCATCTCGGGGTCGACGAGCGGCTCGGTCACCACCGTGGCCGGGATGCGTCGTCCGAAGTACTCGATCTCCACCGCCGTCCCGGGCACCGCGCTCGCCGGCAGCCACGCGTAGGCGATGGGCCGGCCGATGGTGTGGCCGAAGGCGGCGCTGGTGACGTAGCCCGCGGGCCGCCCGTCGAGGAACACCGGCTCGTGGCCGAGGACGACGCTGCGAGCCGTCGTCGACGGTCAGGCAGGAGAGCCTGCGGGAGACGGTGTCGGCCGTCGTCCCGGCGATCGCCGCCCGGCCGACGAACTCGCCCTTGTCCGCGCGCACCGCGAAGCCGAGCCCGGCCTCGTACGGGTTGTGCTCGGTGGTCATGTCGTGGCCCCAGGCGCGGTAGCCCTTCTCCAGGCGCAGGCTGTTGAACGCCGCCCGGCCCGCCGCGACCACGCCGAGGTCCTGTCCCGCCGCCCACAGCACGTCCCACAGCCGCAGGCCGAGCTCGGCGCTGGTGTAGATCTCCCAGCCGAGCTCGCCGACGTAGGACAGCCGCATGGCCAGCACCGGAACGCCGCCGATGCGCGCCCGCTGCGCCCGGAAGTACTTCAGGCCCGCGTTCGAGAAGTCCTCGTGGCTCAGGGGCTGGACGAGCTCGCGGGCCAGCGGACCCCACACCCCGATGCAGCAGGTGCCGCCGGTGATGTCGCGGACCTGGACGCTGCCGTCGGACGGCAGCTGCCGGTTGAGGTAGTCGAGGTCGAGCGGGCCGTTGGCGCCGACCTGGAACCGGTCGCGGCCCAGCCGGGCGACGGTCCAGTCGCTGCGGATGCCGCCCGCCTCGTCGAGCACGAGGGTGTAGGTGACCGCGCCGACGCTCTTGTCCATCTTCCCGGTGGTCAGCCGGTCGAGCAGGGCCAGCGCGCCGGGGCCGCTCACCTCGAAGCGCTGTCAGCGGGGTCATGTCGTACATCGCGACCGCCTCGCGGGTGCGCCACGCCTCCACCGCCGCGATCGGCGAGTGGAACCGCGCCGACCAGGCGTCCCGCTGCGGCGGCGTCCACTCGGCGGGCAGGTCGGCCAGCAGTGCGGCGTTCGCCTCGTACCACTGCGGGCGTTCCCAGCCTGCGCCCTCGAGGAAGACCGCACCGAGCTCCTCCTGGCGGCGGTGGAACGGGCTGACCCGCAGGTTCCGCGGCGACTCCTTCGGCTGCAGCGGGTGCAGCACGTCGTAGATCTCCACGAAGTTCTGCGCCGAGGTCTCCTCGACGTACTCCGCGGAGCGCTGGAACTCCTCGAAGCGGTGCACGTCGCAGCCGTGCAGGTCGTACTCGGTCCGGCCGTCGACCAGCAGCTGGGCGACGGCCTTGGCGACGCCCGCCGAGTGGGTCACCCACACGGCCTCGGCGATCCAGAAGCCGGCGACGTCCGGGGACTCCCCGATCAGCGGCCCGCCGTCCGGGGTGAAGGAGAAGATCCCGTTGAAGCCCTCCTCGACCTTCGCCTCGCGCAGTGCCGGCAGCAGCTCACGGCACTGCTCCCACGGCCTCGGCGAAGTCCTCCTCGGTGAAGGGCAGCATCGACGGCATGGAGGCCGCGGTGATCTCGCCGTCGTCCTCGAGGTCGTCCAGGCGCACCGGCATCGGCCGGTGGGCGTAGCTGCCGATCCCGATGCGGTCCACGTGCTCGCGGAAGTACAGGTCGGCGTCCTGGTGGCGCAGGATCGGCATCCCGATCTCACTCGCCTCGTCGTTGCGCCCGACCAGCTCGGCGACCTGACCCGTCTTCACGTACTGGTGGGCCAGCGGCAGCAGCGGCACGTCCATGCCGACCATCGCGCCGACCGCCGGGCCCCAGAAGCCGGCGCACGACACGACGATGTCGGCCTCGATCACCCCCTCCGAGGTGCGCACGCCGGTGACCCGGCCGCCCGCCTGCTCGATGCCCACCACGCGGGTGGAGCCCTGGAAGCGCGCCCCGCGCGCCTCGGCGCGCCGCGCGAGGGCGACCACCGCGCGCGCGGCCTTCGCCAGGCCGTCGGTCGGCGTGTGCAGACCGCCGAGGACACGGTCGCGGTCCAGCAGGGCGTGCAGCCGGACGCACTCGTCGGCGTCGACGAGCGTGCTCTCGACGCCCCACGACGTCAGCCACCCGTGCCGGCGGTCGCAGGTCGGCCAACCGCTCGGGGGTCGTGGCGACCTCCAGCCCGCCGACCTTCTTGAAGCACCACGCACCGTCGAGGTCGAGGCCGGAGAACTTGTCGACGGTGTAGGTCGCGAACTGCGTCATCGTCTTCGACGGGCTCACCTGGAACACGAGCCCGGGTGCGTGGGAGGTCGAGCCACCGGTCAGCGGGAGCGGACCCTGGTCGACGACCGTCACCTGGTCGACGCCACGTGCGGTCAGCTCGTCGGCGAGGTTGGTTCCGACGACGCCGGCGCCGATGATCACGACGCGGGGTGAGGTGGACATGCGTGCTCCTGGTCGCTCTGCGGTGGTGGTGGTCGGAGGTCGGGTCAGGTCGGGTCAGCCGGCGGTGCGGTACTCGGTCGCGGCGTCGAGCAGCCAGCTGGTCAGGTATCCGGCGAACGACGAGCGCACCACGATCTGGTAGTGGGTGCCGGTGTCGTCGAGGGCCATCAGCACGACGCCGGCCTGGCCGAGCAGCGTCTGCGCGGCGGCGCCGCGACCGAACACCCGGGGGTGCAGGTCGAGCGAGCAGCCGCCGGCGAGCAGGTCGCGGACGTGCTCGCCGCGCAGCCGCAGCGGTGGTGCGCTGCGCGGAGACGTCGACCACCGTGCCGTCGAACCTGGCCGCCGGCCCCGACCGCCTCCCGCAGCCCGGTCTCCAGTTCCTCCGGGGTCCGGAACGGGCTGGTGATCAGCCACTCGTCCGGGCCGAGCCAGATGGCGGTGGCGGTCTCGCTCTCCACGTAGGTCGACGGCGCGGTGGGCAGGGCGACGCCGAGGTACTCCGCGACGGCGGCCGCCGCCGGCCCCGCCGGGTCGACCCGGAGGTCGGCCATCGCGACGAACGGCCGCGGGGTGATCTGCACCCCGTCGGGCAGGGCGCCGAGAGCGTCCCCCCATGCCGCGAGGGGCGCGGTCCTGGCCAGCGGTTCAGCCGTCACGACGGGCTCCTTCGGGGTCGACGAGGACGGGCTCGGTGATCTCCACGGGGACGAGCTCCCCCGCGACGGGCACGTGCACCGTCTGCCCGATGCGGGTCCGGCCGGCCTTCACCAGCGCGAGGGCGAAGCTCCGGTCCAGCTCGGCGCTGCGGTAGCTCGAGGTGACGTGCCCGAGCATGGGCACCGGGGGCTCGGGCAGGGTGCGGGCCCTCGACGATCTGCGAGCCCTCGGGCAGCACGACGGTGGGGTCCACCGGCAGCAGGCCGACCAGGTGCTTGCGGTCCGGGCGGTTGTTGTCCGCCCGGGCGAACGAGCGCTTGCCGAGGAAGTCCGGCTTCTTCTTCGACACCGCCCAGGCCATCCCCAGGTCCTGCGGGGTGACCGTGCCGTCGGTGTCCTGCCCGATGATCGGGTAGGCCTTCTCCGCGCGCAGCACGTGCATCGTCTCGGTGCCGTACGGGGTGATGCCGTAGGGCTCCCCCGCCGCGATCAGCCGTTCCCAGAGCGGCCGGCGCGTGCCAGGCGTCGACGTTGACCTCGAACGCGAGCTCACCGGAGAAGCTGACCCGGGCCACCCGCACCCGCACGTCACCGATCCTGGTGTCCTGCCAGGTCATGAACGGGAACGCCTCCTTCGAGGTGTCCAGTCCGGTCACCGCGGCCACCACGTCCCGCGAGCGGGGGCCGACCACCGGGAAGGTCGCCCACTGCTCGGTCACCGAGGTGACGTGCACGCGCAGGTGCGGCCACTCGGTCTGCAGCCAGTCCTCCATCCACTCGAGGACCGCGGCCGCGCCGCCGGTGGTGGTGTAGACCAGGAACCGGTCCTCGGTCGAGCCGCAGCACGGTCCCGTCGTCGAGGACCATGCCGTCGGTCGTGCACATCACGCCGTAGCGGATCGAGCCGACCTTCAGGCTGCTCATCATGTTCGTGTAGAGCAGGTCCAGGAACGCCGCGGCGTCCGGGCCCTGCACGTCGATCTTGCCGAGGGTCGAGCCGTCGATGATGCCGACGCCGCCGCGGACCGCCGCGCACTCCCGCAGGACCGCGGCCTCCATGTCCTCGCCGGGCTGCGGGTAGTACCGCGGGCGCTTCCACTGCCCGACGTCCTCCCAGACCGCGCCCCGGGCGAGGTGCCAGGCGTGCACCGCGGTGGTGCGCTCGGGGTCGAACAGCGACCCGCGGTTGCGTCCGGCGAGCGCGGCGAACGCGACCGGCGTGTAGGGCGGCCGGAAGGTGGTGGTGCCGAGCTCCTCGATCGGCCGGCCCAGAAGCTCGGCGGCGATGCCGGAGGCGATCACCCCGGAGGTCTTGCCCTGGTCGTGCGCGGTTCCGATCGTCGTGTAGCGCTTGATGTGCTCGACCGTGCGCATGCCGGCGTCGACGGCGCGGGCGATGTCGGCGACCGTGGCGTCGCGCTGCAGGTCGACGAACTGGGTGCTACGGGTGTCCCCGCCGGAGTCCGGCACCCGCCAC
>CAWHPY010000035.1:0-6088 GCA_963831375.1 uncultured Actinomycetota bacterium
ACCAAAGGCCCAGGTCAGACCCACATGGCGGTCGCGCCCGGGCCTTGATCGTCTCCGGCGTACAGCCATTCGTACAGCCATCGGCCATGTCGATCATCCGAACAGCCGCCTGGCTGCGTCGTCCACGGCGGCACGCTACCACCTCCTCCAGCACCTGCGCGTATGTGTTCATGGTCAGGGCGATCTGACTGTGCCCGAGCGTCTTCATCACCGTGCGGGGCGATGCCCCCCGACGCGAGCAAGAACGTGGCGCAGGCGTGGCGGAGATCATGGAGCCGAAGCCAGTCCAGGCCCAATTTCGCCCTCGCTCGATGCCAGGCGCGATCGACGTTGCGCGGCAAGGCGCGAGGCGGAAATGAAGGACGGCGCGGAAGGGATCCCGATGGCCGTCCTCGTCACGGGTGCCGGCGGCTTCCTCGGCCGAACCGTCGTCGATGACCTCTTGGCGACCGGTGTCGATGTCATCACAACGTCACGCCGACCGAGTAGGCGACTGGTTTCCGGCGTCCGCGAAATGATCGTCGACATCACAGACAGGACGGCCCTAGCAAGCGCCGTCGTCGACAGCAGCTGCGACGCTGTCGTGCATCTAGCGGCACTAACGCGGATGCGGGAGTCCACGGCCGGCCGCTGGCATTCTATGACGTCAATACCGTCGGCACCATCAACCTGCTACACGCCATCGACGACCTGGCGAGGTGTAGAGGCAACCCCGTTCACGTCGTGTTCGCATCGACCGGGCGCTGTATACGGTTCCAATTCAGCGATGCCGCAGACCGAGGACCTTCCCACGAGCGCGGAGAAACCCGTACGCGGCCTCAAAGTTGTTCGCCGAGGTAATACTTCGCGACCACGCCAATGCGGGAGCGTCCGCTGCCACGATTCTCCGATGCTCCAACATCACGGGGAGGCATCCGTGACATCCATGACGAGAACGGAGCCCCACATCATCCCCCGCGTGCTTTTGGATGCATCGCGGATCGTACCCGTGGCGGTCAACGGCAACGGCGAGGCGACACGGGACTTCGTACACGTCGCCGATGCCGCTGTGGCCATCCGTCTAGCGTTGTCATCGCCACCCCAAACAGACACCAACGTCTTCAACATCGGCAGCGGTCCGGCCTACCGACTCACCTGCTTCTTCGTGGACCGCGACTACCGTCGCCAGGGTATGGCCCGCGTCGCGCTCGACGGAGCCCTGCACCTGATCGCGCAGGCCGGCGGTGGGGTCGTGGAGTCGTACCCCCAGGACACCGACGGCAAGAAGACGTCGGCGTCCTTCCTCTACAACGCCACGCGGAGCCTCTTCGAGCAGGCGGGCTTCACCTACATCCGGAGCAAGGGCATACACCATTGCGTGATGCGCAAGACGGTCCCCGCGACCCGGGCGACCAGCACCAGGAAGCGGGCGACGCGATGAGCGCGAGCGCTGCGGCTGAATCCGAGATAGGGTCCCCGTCTATGGACATGCTGAAGGGCGACCAGATCGCCGAGGCCAACCTGACCGACTGGCGCAAGCTGGCCCAGGGACTGCATGCCCGCTACCTGGTCGGCGACTTCGGCACCGGCGCACGGTTCGTCGCCGCGGTGGGCGAGGCGGGCGACGCGCTCGGCCACCACCCGCGCGTGTCGATCGGCAACGGGTACGTCGACCTCAAGCTGATCACCGACGACGCCATCTACCGCGACGACGAGGGCACCGAACACGTCATCGAATGGGTGACCCAGCAGGACGTCGACCTCGCGCGACGGATCACCGAGATCGCCGCCGACCACAAGGTCGACGCCGACCCGGCCTCGGTCAGCGTGATCGAGCTCGGCCTCGACACGGCGCACTCCGCGACCATCGCCCCGGTGTGGGCCGCCCTGCTGACCGGGAACGCCGAGGCCCAGGGCCACGGGTCCCCCAGCGACGAGATCCGGGACGCCACGGGACGGGTACCGAACCTGTGGTTCGGGGACGCCGACGAGCACGAGACCCCGCGTCAGCGGTTCCACATCGAGGTCTATGTGGCGCCCGAGGTGGCCGAGCAACGGATCGCCGCCGCCCTCGCCGCGGGTGGGACCGTCGTCGATGACAGCAACGCGCCCTCGCTCACCGTGATCGCCGACCAGGACGGCAACAAGGGAATCGTATGCGTCGACGTGTCCGCTGCGAAGAAGGAGTGAACCGCCAACTCGGGTGACCCGCGGCTGGTGGTCGACCCGTTGAACGGCAGCCGCGAAATCCTCCACGAGCTTCGCGAGTTCGGTCACGACCAGATTCCGCCCCGAAGCTGGGGACCACCGGGGGACCACACGCTTTGCCTGCCGGGAGACGCCAAGCGCCGGCGCGAGCCTTGTCCACTGTGGTCGCGTGGACCTGACCAGCCTGACCGCCAGCTGCAACGTCCTGGGGGTCAAGGGGTCGTGGCGCGTCGCGGGTGGCCGCCGACGAGGCCTGACTGCAGACCTCCGGTTCGAATACAGCCTCAACAAACCGGCCTCGCAAGACGCTCGGCCACATTAAGCCATCAGAGCGAGAGTTCAAGGGTCAGCGCAAGGTCCCTCAGGGTGCGAGGGTGAAGACGCCGTTGTGGGCTTGCAGCAGCATGAAGGTCGGGTTGACCTGTGTCCCGTCCGGCTTGAATTGGGGCGGCCCGGACAGCAGCTTGATGTCCCTGGGCGTGGTGGCGGCGATTGCTTTGCGGATGGCGGATCGGTCCAGACTGCCGGCGCGTTGAATGGCGTTGTACGCGAGGCGCACGGCGTCGTATGCCTGCATGGTGAACGGACCCGGCTCCTTGCCGTAGGCCGCCTTGTACCGTGCGGCCCACGCCTTCGCGCGTGGCTCGAACTGCGCCAGGGGCAGTGCCAGGCCGTAGGCACCCTCGGCCTCCGCGGGGCTGAGCAGGGTGAACAGGGCCGGGTCGGTGCCGGCGTCGGAGAGCATGATCTTGCCGGTGTAGTTGGCGGCGCGAAGGTCCCGGATCAGCGTGGCGGCCTCGGCGTAGTAGCCGGTGAAGAAGACCATGTCCGCGCGGCTGCTCAGCACGGCCTGCACGATGCGGGGGTAGCTGGTCGCGCCTTGGCTGAGTCTGAGCTGGGTGTGACCAGGGTGGTCGTGCTGCCGGGCTGGCGCACGTCGGCGACGGTGGCTGCGGCGAGGGTTTCGGGGAAGCTCGTGCCGTCATCGACCACGGCCAGGCGGCGGGTGTCAAGCCTGCCCATCGCCGACCAAGGCACGTTGCGCCTCGATCTTCGTCGTCCCAGACAGCAGGAACACGCTGTCGTACCCGGGCGCCAGGAGGTCGGTGGAGTTGGACGCCGGGATGATCATCGGTATCCCGGCGTCCCGGAACACCTTCAGGGCCGGTACGGTCGCCTGGCTGCACGCCCCGCCCACCGACACCGCGATGTCCTCGCCAACCAGATCGTTGGCCTTCACCACCGCGGTTCCGGAATCACAGGCGTCGTCACCGGTCACGAGTTCCACCCGATGCCCGAGCACCCCACCGGCGTCGTTGACCTCCTTGACCGCCATCTGTTGCGCCTCCACCAAGCGCTGGCCGACCTCTCCGTTGTCGCCGGTCAACGGCATCAGGGTTCCAAGCCGCACTATCGGCGCCGGGGCGGGTTTGTCTGGTTCACTACAACCCCACAGACCACCAAGGATCAGTGCGAAGGTCGCGAAAGCGGCACTAACCGTCCGATTTCCCTTGCGTGTGAATCCAGAGCCCTTGAGATTCCCCACCGGACGAATTATCGTCGTCCGATTCGGGAGGAACAATGGCAATTGCCTTTTAGATCCTCTGCGCCGCAGTCGAGGAGTTGACGTGGGGCGGCTGGTACGGCGGCTCGGAGGGACACCCGAACAATTCGGATTGGAACGCCCGAAACAATGAAGTGGCCTTCTCGAGGTCGGTCCGCGGAGCGCGCCGGCAAGCCGGGCCAGGCAAGCAGTCGAGCCGAGCGGGTAAGGCCGCGTCGCAGCCTCGGCATGACCGCTGCACTGGCAGCCGTGCTGTTCGGGCTCGGCGCCTTCACCCTGTGGGGCGTCCTTCAAACGACCCGGGCCACCGAAACGCAGAGCCATGCCCTGGTGCTCGATGCGATCTTTAGCGACGTCAGCAAGGCGGTGGCGCTCCAGGAGATGCACGCCCGCCAATACCAACTTGAGCCCGCGGTGGCGAGCCGGGCCCGGTACATGGACTCGGCGAACACAGCCGACGACGCGCTGCGCCGTGCGGTGGCGAACAGCTCCGGTGCGGCTCGAGAAGACGCGATGCGCCTGCAGGCCCGGCAGTCGGCGTACCGGCAGGCAGCCGACCAATTGATTGACATGGTCACAAACAATGACCCGGACGCCGTCAGGCACGATCGGCTCCAGGTGGCGCCCGCCTACTACACGCTCCAGCACGACATTGACGGGGTGTCCACGGCCTACCACAGCGAAGCGCAGCGGCTGGTCGCAGACCTGCGGAGCGTCCAGACGAGGATCTTCGTCGCCACGAGCCTGGGGTTCGCACTGGGATTGGCACTGGTGGCGATGATCTGGCGCGCAATGCTCGGCTACCAGCGCCGCCTGGTCGCGCACGCAGGAGCCACCGAACATCAGGCGCTACACGACCCACTCACCGGGCTGGCCAACCGCGTGCTGTTCGAGCGGCGGCTGGACGCCGCGCTGGAGGCTGCACAGGCCAGCCCGTACCGGCGACTCGCGGTCATGCTGATCGACCTGAACGGGTTCAAGGACGTCAACGACACGCTTGGGCACCAGGCCGGGGACGAGGTTCTGATCGAGACCGGCCACCGGCTCCGGAAGGTGTGCCGGGAGGGGGACACCGTCGGGCGCATCGGTGGCGACGAATTCGCGGTGCTGCTGCCGGAGGTCCCCACGCTCGAGGACGCGAAAGAGATCGCCGAGCGGGCAGCGGGCGCCCTGCGCCGCAACTTCCCCCTACCCGCCGGCTCTGCGGCGGTGAGCGGAAGCGTCGGGATGGTGGTGGGCGCCAGGGACGCGGGCGCACCAAGCATCCTGCGCCACGCTGACGCCGCCATGTACCGGGCCAAGTCGACCGGCAAGGGAGTGGCCGTGTACGACCCGGAGATCGACACCGACCAGCCCGATCGGATGGTGCTCTTTGGCGACCTGCGGACGCTCCTCGATCGAGGCGATCCGAACCGCGAGCTGGTCCTCTTCTACCAGCCCCAGGTGCGCATGAACGACGCCACGGTCGTCGCCGCCGAGGCGCTCGTACGGTGGCGGCATCCTGAGCGCGGCCTGCTGCTGCCGGACGCGTTTCTGGCCGTCGCGCAGACGGGTGGGCTGGAGATCCCCCTCACCTACCATCTGCTGCGGATTGCCGTCGGCGAGGCCGCGCAGTGGTTCGCAGAGTCCCGTCCCCTGGTCGTGTCCGTGAACGTCTACCCGAACTGCCTGCTCGATGAGGCCTTTGTCGGCCAGGTACGCTCCGCGCTCGCCGAGCATCGGCTACCGGCGGCGCTGCTACGGCTGGAAGTCACCGAGAGTGGCATGACGACCGATCCCGACCGTGCGTTGGCCGTGCTGCGCAGACTTCAGGGCGACGGAGTCCAGGTTTCGATCGACGACTACGGGACTGGTTTCAGCTCGCTTAGCCAGCTCAAGCGCTTGACCGCGGACGAATTGAAGATTGACCGGACATTCATCCAGCACTTGGCCACGAATCACGGGGACGCCATCCTGGTGCGTAATGCCATCGATCTTGCCCACAATCTCGGCCTGTTCGTGACGGCCGAGGGTGTGGAGGACCTCGACGCTCTATCCGTGCTGCGCGAACTCGGCTGTGACCAGGTTCAAGGGTTCGCACTCGCCCATCCGGTACCCGCCGAAGGACTACTGGCCGAGTGCCTGAAGGCGGAGGAGGTGGCGCAGGCGACGCTCATGCCACACGATTCGTCCCGATTCGAGCACTGAGATTGAACGCGAGGTGAGGGCGTACAGCGATTGCCGGCGTCCCGCAGGCAGCGCGCCAGAATGGCGCCGGCGGCTTCGATCCGGTCCTCGGGTGCCAGGGCGAGCAGCGCCTCGTACGCATCGCTGATCGCGACGTCGAGCTCGGCGCGT